>CAYSYK010000001.1:0-249747 GCA_964435375.1 uncultured Oscillospiraceae bacterium
CCCGTGAACCATGTCAGGTGGGGAACCAAGCAGCATTAAGCGGATCTTTCCGTGTGCCGCGAGGTTGCCGTTCTTGAGCTGCGCGTAGGCTTACCGGGTGTGCAGCTCGTTCAAATGTGGGTGTGCGATCTTGTTATGAGCCGGTTTTCCGTCTATCGGAGGGAAAATGGCACGTATTCTGATATCGGGGCTTGCCAATATGGAGACGACCGCCCGCGTCCGTCAGTTCCCGATCCCGTATTATCCGATTGATTACACGTTTTTCGGCGTGGATACGGACGTGTCCGGCGTGGCGTACAACATCGCCAAGGCGATGACCGCGCTGGGTGACGAGGTGCGTCTCCTGTCGCTGCTCAGGGCGCAGATCTTTGCGTCGGTGAAAATCGGCACGAGCGGTGCGTCGCACGGCTTTGCCACGGCGGAGCGTATCGACTGCCTCCGCGCACAATTCGAAAAATAAAACTCGGAAAGGGGATGCCTTATGTCCGCCTATCAGGCACTATATCGAAAATATCGGTCGCAGACGTTTGACGACGTGGTCGGCCAGCCGGCGGTAACGCAGACCCTGAAAACGCAGATTCAGAACGGACATCTGAGCCATGCGTATCTGTTTACCGGCTCGCGCGGCACGGGAAAGACGAGCTGTGCCAAAATTCTGGCGAAAGCCGTCAACTGCCTGCATCCGCAGGACGGAAACCCCTGCAACTGCTGCGAGGCCTGTCGCGCGATCGACAGCGGGACGTGCATGGACGTGCTGGAGATCGACGCCGCGTCCAACAACGGCGTGGACAATGTGCGTGACCTGCGAAACGACGCGGTGTACACGCCTTCTCAGGTAAAAAAACGCGTGTATATCATCGACGAGGTGCATATGCTCTCCATCGCGGCGTTCAATGCGCTGCTGAAAATCATCGAGGAGCCGCCCGAGCACCTGATGTTCATTCTGGCGACGACGGAACTGCATAAAGTCCCGGCGACGATCTTGTCGCGCTGTCAGCGCTTTGCGTTCCGCCGCATCACGCAGGAGGATATCGTTGCGCGGCTGCAATATGTTGCCTATCAGGAGGACATTGACCTCGACGAAAGTGCCGCTCGCGTGCTTGCACGTATGGCAGACGGCGGCCTGCGCGACGCGCTGAGCCTGCTCGATCAATGCGCCAGTGCGACCGTCGGCGAGCTGAATGCCGAGCGCGTGTATGCCTGTCTGGGCATCGCAGGGGAGCGCACGAGTGCACAGATGATGCAATACATCGCTGCGCACGATGCCAAAAATGCGCTGACGCTGTTCAACCGCCTGTACGCCGACGGAAAAGACATGAGTGCGATGCTCGACGAATTGGCACGTCTGTGCCGCGACCTGCTGGTGCTGCAGACCGCGCCGCAGGCGGGGCTGACCATGCTCTCCGGCGTTGCGGACGAAAAGCAGACCGTCGCGCTGGCACAGAAAATCTCCGGCGGCGAGCTGGTGCGATTCCTGAATCTGCTGCAGCAGACGATGGCGGGCTTCACGCGTTCCTCCGCGCGGAGAATGGATGCCGAGCTTTGCATCGTTAATCTTTGCCGCCCGGAATTGGCGCTGGACGCGCAGAGTATCAACGCGCGGCTGACAAAAGTGGAAAATGACCTGCGAAACGGGCGCATTTCGGTCGCGGCGCAACCTGTGGTTGACACTTCCGATCCGGAAGAACAGCCGCCGATTTCGGAGCAGGATGTGAGCATTCCTCTGCCGGAGGAAGAACCCACACCGCCGACGGAGGAATTGCCCATCGGTTTTTGGCCGGATCTGGTTGCGGCCATCCGTCGCGAGCAGCCGACACTCGGCTTTTTCACAGCCACGCCACAGTCGCCCGTGCAGGGCGTTCTGGAGAAGAATGTGCTGATTTTGCAATGTGCGGGCGCATTTATTCTCGACATGATCGACAAGCCGGAAATTCGCACCCTCGTGCAAGAGAAAGCAAGCGCCCTGCTGGGCAAAGAAATTTCGGTCAAGGCGGTGGACGCATCCGCCGCGCCGAAGCGGAACGAAAAGATGGATCGTCTGCTTTCGTTCGGCAAGGAGCACAGTGAAGTAATCAAAATCAAGGGAGATGCGGATGGCAGCGGCGCGCCGTGAGCGGTTCGGTATCCCACAAAAATTAGATTGGAGAATGTTATGGCAAAAGGTGGATTTCGGGGAATGCCCGGCGGCATGAATCAGACCGCGATGATCAAACAGGCACAGAAAATGCAGCAGGATATGCTCCGTATGCAGGAGGAAATGGAAAATAAGACCTATGCCGCCTCCGCGGGCGGCGGCATGGTGACGGCGCGTGTCAACGGCAAGCACCAGATCGTCGAATTGCAGATCAATCCCGAGGCGGTTGACCCGGACGACGTGGAAATGCTGCAGGATATGGTCATGGCCGCGGTCAACGAGGCAATGCGCACCGCGGAAACCGACGCGCAGAACAGTATGGCGCAGTTCACGGGTGGGCTGAATCTGGGCGGTCTGTTCTGAGGAGGAAAGTATGCAGTTCTTTCCGGTAGCATTACAGGAATTGACCGACCAGTTTGCGCGCCTGCCCGGAATCGGCGGCAAAACGGCGCAGCGCTTGGCGTTTCACGTGCTGAGTCTGCCGCAGGAGCAGGCACGGGAATTTGCCGATGCCATTGTTGCGGCCAGAGAGCAGATTCATACCTGCCCGTGCTGCCAGAATCTGACGGATCAGGAAATCTGCCCGATTTGCAGCGATGATTCGCGCGACGAGAGCGTGATCTGCGTCGTGGCCGAGCCGAAGGATGTGATCGCGATGGAGCGCAGTCGGGAATTTCGGGGCAGATACCACGTGTTGCACGGGGTGATTTCGCCGCTCAATCACGTGACGCAGGAGGACATCCGCATTCGCGAGCTGCTGCAGCGCGTCGGGACGGGGAAGGTCAGCGAGGTCATCATGGCGACCAATCCCGACGTAGAGGGCGAGGCGACGGCCATGTATATTTCGCGGCTGCTTCGGCCGATGGCCGTCAAGGTCACGCGATTGGCCTACGGGGTCCCGGTGGGGAGCCAGCTTGAGTACGCGGACGAGGTGACGCTCTCGCGCGCCCTCGAAGGCAGACAGGAAATGTGATACGTAAAAACGGCCTCTACCCGGAGGCCGTTTTTTAATGCAAAATGCATAGTGAAAAGTGCAAAATTTCCGCGCCATGCGCGGCACGCCACATCAGTCTCGGCGCTGGTTTCCGCTGTCGATTTTTTCTCGCCCTGCTCGAACTCGATAGATCGTCGCTACGCGTCGATTCGATATGCGATAAATCCCTCGTTTGCGAAGCAAACATATCGAGCCGCAGGTATATCGAGTTGCATTGACAACCTATCGAAAATCCCGCTAGGGATTTATCTCGATGCGTGACGCTCCGCTAGGAGCATCACGCGCCATGCGCGCGGCGCGGGAAACGGATTGCCACGGCGCTTCGCGCCTCGCAATGACAAATGTGGGGAGAAAACGAGCGAAAGCGGGCGACCGGGTCGCCCGCTTTTGGCATTTTGATTTTTGCGCTTTACTTGTCCTCGTTGGGGTAGGGCTCAAGGAAGGCATGGAAGTGGCGCATGGGCAGGGTGCGACCCTTGACGATGCGCATGTTGGGGATGGACTCGCGATCCTCGTACAGCCGCTTGACTGCCTCGATCACATAGTCCAGATGCTCCTGACTGAGCTGGCTGCGGTTGACCGCGAAACGAACGACGTTGCACAGCTCCTCCTGTTGCTCGGGGGTCTTGAGGTCGTATTCCATGGAATAGTCGCCCAGCTCGGAGGTACGGATGCCGTAACGGCGGATCAGCTCGATGGAGAAGCCCTGACCGGCGAAGGTCTCATGGCCGCGCTTGCCGTCGAAGAACTCGGTCATGTTGATATACACGCCGTGGCCGCCCGCGGGCAGGATCACACCCTTGACGCCGGCCTTGTAGAAGCCCTGCGCCAGATATTCGCACTGCTGCACGCGCGCTTGCTGATAATGGAAATTACATTCTTCATACAGACCCGCCGTCAGCGCCATGATGTCGCGGCCGGACATACCGCCGTAGGAGTCGTTGCCGTAGCAGGAGATCTGCTTGACCTTCAGGCGCACGCCGATGTCGTTGACGACGTTGCCGTTCTCGTCGAAATCGGAGAATTTACGCCAGAAACGACCCTTGTCGCGGAAGGCGAGCATACCGCCCATGTTGGCGTGGCCGTTTTTCTTGGCGGACATGGTGAAGCCGTCGCAATAGGAGAACATTTCGGTCGCGATTTCGGCGATGGACTTGTCGGCGTAGCCGGCTTCATTGACTTTGATGAAGTAGCAGTTTTCCGCCCAACGCGCAACGTCGAACATGAACGGAATGTCGTATTTTTCGGCGATTTTCGCCGTCTCGCGGATGGAGCGCATGGACACGGCCTGACCGCAGACGGTATTGTTGGTGATGGTGGTGTAGATCAGCGGGACATTCTCGGGGCCGACGGCCTCGATCAATTCTTCCAACTTTTTCACATCCATATCGCCCTTGAAGGGATTTTTCTCATACACGCCGCCCTCGGGGACTTCGTAGAGCAGTTCTTTGTTGTACAGGTTGCGGGGGATGGAGCCCATCTGCTTGATATTGCCCTCGGTGGTGTCGAAGTGGCCGTTGGAGGGAATGGTGAAGACCTTGCCCGGGCAACGCTCGGACATGACTTTTTTGACCATCTCGAACAGGACGGATTCCGCCGCGCGGCCTTGCTGGATGATGAACGTGTTCGGACGCTCAAGCTGCGCTGCGCCGCCGTTGAACAGGCCGCCTTCGTATTCGCACAGGTACAGCTCGTCCATCAGCTTGTCGATGTCGGTGCAGTCGGTGCGGATGAGGTCGATGGATTTTTTCCAGTTCTTTTCGCCGCCACGCTCGAAAATGTCGCGGAAGGCTTCCAGAAGAACGTAATAGCCCTTGTTGCGGCCGTAGGCTTCGTCGCCCAAGAACATGGTTGCCCACTGCACATCGGTCATGGCGGTGGTGCCGGAGTCGGAGAGCATATCAACCGTCAGCATTCCGGCGGGGAAGGCGAACTCGTTGTAGTGCGTGGCTTGCAGGGCTCGCTCACGCTGCTCGACGGTCACTTCGGGAATATTCCGCGTGACGTAGGTGTAGGAACGGGGAGTTTTTGCGTTCAGGGGATATTGATTTGCCATATACTATAACCTCCAAATATTCCAGAGGATACCCCGGTCGTCGGACAAAAGGCGACTGGCGGACAGTACCGTCAGGACAAAATGCGGATTGGTTTCAATCCACAGAATATGATAGCATTTTCACGATAAGTTGTCAATCACACAAATGATTTTTTGGTAAAAATGACGTTCGAAGAGAACTCTCTCTTGCATTCGTGCGAGGCCTGTGCTAGAATGGGAAATGAAAAAAGAAAGGAACTGGTGACACTATGCAGGACATCGGAATGCAATTTCACATTCGCTGTAAAGAGGGGGACGTCGGTCGGTACGTTTTCCTGCCGGGCGACCCCGGTCGGTGCGAGGCCATCGCACAGCACTTCGACGAGCCGGTTCATGTGGGTATGAATCGGGAGTACAACATCTACAACGGCAAGTTGCTCGGCCAGACCGTTACGGTCTGCTCCACGGGCATCGGCGGCCCGTCCGCGTCGATCGCCATGGAAGAACTGGCCGCCATCGGCGCCGATACATTCATCCGCGTGGGAACGTGCGGCGGCATCGCCATGGACGTTCTGCCCGGGGATGTGATCGTGGCGACCGGCTCGGTGCGCTATGAGCACACGTCGCTGGAATACGCGCCCATCGAGTTCCCGGCCGTGCCGGATTTCGACGTCACCGCCGCGCTGAAAGACGCAGGCGAGGCGCTGGGCTATCGGGTACACACGGGCGTCGTGCAGTGCAAAGACGCGTTCTACGGCCAGCACAGCCCCGAGAAAAGCCCCGTGTACTATGACCTGCTACAAAAATGGGAAAGCTGGAAGCGGCTGGGCGTGAAGGCGAGCGAAATGGAGTCGTCCGCGCTGTTCGTCGTGGCCGCGGCGCTGGGCGTGCGGTGCGGTAGCTGCTTCCATGTCATCTGGAATCAGGAACGCGAAAAGGCGGGGCTTGCCATGCCCATGACGGAGGACACGTCCTCGGCCATCAAGGTCGGTATCGAGGCCATGAAACGCCTGATCGCCGCCGATCTGGCAAAGAACGCATGATTCGCCTGTGTCATTCCGAGGCGGGCGTAGCCCGACGTGGGAATCCGTACCCTTAAAACTGGAAGTTTCAACCATTTTTCCGGGAAAACGGAACATTCAAGAAACGGATTGCGAAGCCGGTGCGCACACCGGCTTCGCAATGACGGCGCTGACGCTATCTGCCGCTCGAAAGGGCGGCGGATTTTTTTGCAAAAAACGCTTGCAAATCGGAACCTTATATGCTACGATATATTTGGATAGGAATATCCATATTATTTCATTAAGGAGGATACATCAATGAAAACATCCAAAGAAATTTGGTTTTTTTGCTGCTGGGGGTGATGCTGGCGGGCTTTGTACTTTCCGGCTGCACGCCGGAGGCCGAGACGACCGAACCTGACCCGAATGCGATCGCATTGCGTGATCTTCCGTTTGTGAATCTGGAAGATATCAGCGAAATCGACGTTTATTACGGCGAAGCCGGGGAGCCGATACGAACGCTAAAGAAAGCCAAGGAAATCTCAAAATTTAAGGACGCATTTGAAAAACTCCGATTCACACTGCATGATATGAATTCTGCTGTTGCAGATGAGTATTCTATTGAGGCATTTAGACTAATCAGAGCCGAAACAACATACCGCATTGAGGTGAAATTAAGTGACGGCACAAATTGGAATCTTTATGTCGCGGAAAACAATAGAGTATTTTATGAACAGACATTTGCACGAATCTATGCATCTACTACCGAGACGGACTATATCGGTGCACTTGGCATAGAATATGTGCTGAATCAATCGTATATCGAGGGCTGCACCTATGCCGGTATTACGAAATCTATGGTTGATTCCATATTACATACACTTGAGGGAGAAGAAAACGTCGATACGTTCTTTGACACGTTCCTTACCGGGATTGAACTCACCGATGACAGCAAGCGAGTCGATCAAGTGTGGGCGAACATCGATCTGTCCGGATTCCCGTTCCAGATTTGCTTTACCGGCGATGAGAACAACGCGTTGTTGGTATGCCTTTATGAAAACGGCGCGATCACCGTCGACTATGAAGACCATACATTTGCCTCGGTACAGGATAATGTGATCGACCGACAGGCAATGGAAACATGGCTGAAGAAACATGGTGCCTTATGAAAAACATATTAAAAACAATATGTAAAATAATATCCATTTTGGCATTTTTTATTTCACAAAACGCTTATGATATAGGTGCTACGGCTATGGTTGAAGATTGCATAGAAGTAGATTATAATGACTTGTGCAGTTCATCTTTTGGCGAACTGACAACTGTCAGCCGTGTATAGTTAGGCAATTCAAGAACATCGTCAGATGTCTTCTATAGGAATTATCAATATGAATTATTAGATGGCGAGTATGTGTGGTTCACCCTATATTGGAGATTTTCCGACAATCTGATATTCACGCCGAATGGAACGGATGCTGGTGTGTATGGTTCCTCCATGTACACATGCACATATTTGAATGACATTCCTGATAGCGTTAAAGAAGATATTAATTCGCGAATGGCGTTGACATACTCCGCGGCTGAAATGATTTCGCAACCAACCACCAGCTATAATTGTCATTCGTATGCATGGTACAGTCAAAATGTTTCATTAAATACTGTGTGGCTGGATTCCCCCGGCGTATATTATGGAGTGGCTGATTCAAGTTATACGCGCGTTTACAATCCAAGAGAGGGAGATATCATATGCTATTTTGATTTGGACGACAATGGCGAATACCAGAATGTGCATTCGGGTATTATTGTTGGCCTAAGCGGCGAAATATCTAATGATGTTTGCGGCGATGCAAATAGGTATATTGTTCAATCAAAATGGGGAATGAATGGCATATATGTACATAAGGGAGATATATGTCCATATACATCTACATATGGTGGAACTGCAGATGAAGTGCGCTATTACCGTCCCAGAACCAATGCCGTATACAACTTATCGAAGACTATGGATACGCTGTCCACTTCCAGAGCAATCAACGGTAGCGGTTCTATTGTAGACAAATATGGAATGTACGAGCTGAACGTTACGCAGACGGGACTGTATACGATTCGCGTTAATGCCACAAAGGCTTTGAACAATGGACTGTATACTGCCAATATGAACCTGGTTCAAATCGGGTGGTCGACTTCCGGTGCGGGAAATTACACATACACGATGAGAATGCCTGCCGGAACGTTTTATTTGAGAACGGAATATACCGACGCAACCGATTCCGGCACGATTTCCATACACATTGAGCCGCATACCCACAGATATGATTGCTGGACGTATAAAGACCATAGTACCCACGTCGAATGTTGCAGTTGCGGCTTGAAAGGAACGGCAACGGGGGTGCACAGCATAAGGTCGTCGGATGCCGTCAACGGAAAAGCCCCGTGCCTTGTTTGTGGATATGTATTGGATTTGCGCTTTGATGTTGCGGAAGTGCCTTTCCAGCGTGTAGCACAGGTTTCCGTAAACGGCAGCTACATTTTGGACAACGGGATTGTTGTGCTGGTGGATGAAGATGTAGAGGCATACCTAAGCGGAAATCTCGTGTTCTATAATAGAGATAGCGTGCCATCGACCCAATAAAATTGTTTCCTTTTCCGGTTCCCGGCATTGCCGGGAATCGGAAAAACGACTATTATTTATAAATCGGAGGTTATTTATGTCTGAAATCAATCGTGTACGCGAAAGAAGTGAAATCCCCGTAATGGATACTTGGGCAACCGAGGATCTGTTCCCGAGCGACGCGGCGTGGGAGGCCGAGCTTGCGACACTGCCCGCCGTGCAGGCGCGTATGGCGGCCTTTGCCGGCCGTCTGGGCGAGAGCGGCAAGACGCTCTACGACTATCTGTACGAGAGCGAAATGAGCAGCGTCAAAATCGGCGCGCTGGCAAACTATGCCGCCCGCAAGGCCGATCAGGATACGCGCAATTCCACCTATCAGGCCATGCAGGGCAAGCTGCACAGCGTGATGGTCGCCCTGCGCACCGCCACGAGCTTCGCAACGCCCGAGATCATGTCCATTTCCGACGAAACGCTCGATCGCTTTTATGCGCAATGCCCCGAGCTGGAGCGTTACCGCCGCAGCCTTAGCAACAAGCGCCGCTTCCGCGCGCACACGCTGTCGGCCGCAGAAGAAAAGCTGCTGTCCGCCACGGGCGAGATTTCCGACACGGCGAACAATGTTTTCGATATGTTCAACGATGCCGATCTGCGTTTCCCCGATGCGCTCGACAGCGAGGGCAAGGCGCATCCGATCACGCACGCGACCTATATCCCGTGCGTGGAAAGCGGCGACCGCGTCCTGCGCAAAAACGCGTACGAGAGCCTGTATACCGTCTATAATCAGTTCAAAAATACCTCTGCCGCGCTGATGAACGCGCAGAATAAGCAACTGAAATTCGAGGCCGAGGCGCGCAAATTCGACAATGCGTTCGAAGCCGCGCTGTTCGGCACGGACGTTCCGACCTCCGTGTACCTGAATCTGATCGAGGCCGTGCACCAAAATCTCGACAAAATGCACCGCTACGTCCGCCTGCGCAAAAAGCTGCTGGGGCTTGACGAGCTGCATTATTACGACCTGTATACCCCGCTGGTCGGCGGCGTGGATAAATACATCCCGTTCGATCAGGCGAAGCAGACCATTTACGAGGCGCTTGCGCCGATGGGCGAGGAATATCGTGCCATTTTGAAGCAGGGATTCGACAATCGCTGGATCGATGTCTATCCCAATGTCGGCAAGCGCAGCGGCGCGTATTCTGCCGGTGCGCGGGTGCACCCGTATGTGCTGATGAACTATTCCGGCACGCTCGACAGCCAGTTCACCCTCGCGCACGAAATGGGACACGCCCTGCATTCGTACTACTCCAACAAGACACAAAATCCCGTCGATTCCAACTATGTTATTTTTGTCGCGGAAGTGGCATCGACGTGCAACGAAGCGCTGCTGATGGAGCATCTTCTGGCCAAAACGACCGACAAAAAAGAGCGCATTTACCTCATCAACCACTTCCTCGACCAGTTCAAGGGCACGCTCTACCGCCAGACGATGTTCGCCGAGTTTGAGCTGATGATGGGCAAGTGGGTCGCCGAGGGCAAGACGCTGACGGCCGATCTGCTGTGCGGCGAGTACAAAAAGCTCAACGAGCTGTACTACGGCCCCGATGCCGTCGCCGATGATTACATCGCGGTGGAATGGTCGCGCATTCCGCACTTCTATTACGACTATTACGTCTTCCAGTATGCAACCGGCTACTCCGCGGCCATCGCGCTGTCGCGTAAGATTCTGGCCGAGGGCGAAAGCGCCGTGAAAGACTACATCGGATTCCTCAGCGGCGGCTGCTCCAAGAGCCCGATCGACTTGCTCAAAGGCGCGGGCGTGGACATGACAAGCCCCGAGCCCGTCAACGAGGCGCTGGCCCTGTTCGATCGTCTGCTCGACGAGATGGAGGAGCTGACGGCGCAACTGTGATGGACAAACTCTTTATTCCGACCCTGCATACGTTTGCGATGAATAATATTTTCACCGGCTCGTGCGGCGCGTTTCGCTTCCGCGCGCAGCCGAACGTCGTGAAGGCGACGGCCAAGGAGGTCGATTTTGCGCAGAGCACGATCGATGCCGAGTATTGGCACGGCCCGTATTGCTACGAAAAAAGCGAGATCGAGGGCAAAAAGACCTTCCCGATGACCGAAGAGGGCAAGAAAGAAATGCAGGCGTGGCTGGAAAGCCATATCTGATAAAAGCGTGCATCCCGATTGCATGGGATGCACGCTTTTTGCGTAAAAACAGGAGGCAACCGTGGGTTGCCTCCGATTTTTATCATACGCGGCGCCGGACAGGCATACAATGCATCGGGAGTGATGCAAATGAACTGTGCATGGGAGCCGTTTCTGGCCGTTTTGCCGCCGCATTTGCGTGCGCAGGCGGACGAGCATCGTGCGCACTTGCAGGAACTGCGTCTGCGTGTCGGACAGCCGATCGTCCTGCAGCATGGCGGCGGGCGCACCGTGTCGGATGTGTGCGCGACGCAAGAGGATTTGTGCCATATTTTCAATCTTGCCAGCCGCTATTCGCCGTGGACGGTCGCGTCCGTCGCGCAGGGGTATATCACGATCGCAGGTGGGCATCGGATCGGCCTGTGCGGCGAGGTGGTGTCGCGCGACGGGAAAATGCGCTCGATCGGCCGCTTGACATCCATGAATATCCGAATATGTCGGGATTTTTCGAACATTTGCGGGTCGCTCGGCACGCGCACGGAGTCGATGCTCCTGCTTGGACCGCCGGGGAGTGGGAAAACGACGCTGCTGCGCGATCTGATCCGCACGCGCGCACGGCGCGAAAATATTGCGGTGGTGGACGAGCGTGGCGAACTCTTTCCCGAGGCGGCGCGTTTCCCGGCGGGGCAAAATACGGACGTGATCACCGGCTGTACGAAGGCAGAGGGTATCGAGACGCTACTGCGCGTGATGGGGCCGCAGTGTATCGCGGTCGATGAGGTCACGGCGCAGGCCGATTGCGACAGCCTCATCCGTGCGGGAAAATGCGGGGTTGCACTGCTGGCAACGGCGCACGCATCGTGCGTGGAGGAGCTTTGGGAAAGACCCGTGTATGCGCGGCTTCTGCGCGGTCGGCAATTCGACACGGCAGTGATATTACGGACGGACAAGTCATGGCGGACGGAAAGGATCGTGAGGAAATGAAACTGTTGGGCGCACTGCTGATCATCTGCGGGTGCGGCGGCATCGGGACGATGATGTGCCGCCGTTTCCGGCGGCTGGAACGGGCGCTGGAAGCACTGCGCGACGGCATGGAATGGATGGTGCTGGAGCTGGGAGAGCGAATGCCGCCGCTGAACAGGCTGTGCCGCGATGCGTCAGCGGTCAGCGGTGGCGTGGTCGGCACAGTGTTTGCGCGTCTGGCCGACGAGCTGGAACGGCAGGTGATCGGCGACGCATCGGCGTGTATGGCCGCGGCGCTGCGCGCAAGTGCCGATCTGCCGCCGCTGATCGAGCGGCATTTCGCTGAGCTGGGCAAAGGCTTGGGTTGCTTCGATCTGCCCGGGCAATTGGCGCAGTTGGAGACGCAGATCGAGCGGTGTAAGCGCGATTTGGAGCAGCTCGGACGCAACCGTGGGTTGCGCCTGCGCAATTATCAGACGCTGGCTATTTGCGCAGGCGTAGCGCTGGCCGTTTTGTTGCTATGACTATGGAAATTGATTTGATTTTCAAAATTGCCGCGGTGGGTATCATCGTTTCCGTGCTCAATCAGGTCTTAACGCGCTCCGGGCGCGAGGAGCAGGCGACGATGACCACGCTGGCGGGGCTTGTGGTGGTGCTGATGATCGTTGCGCAGAAAATCTCGGAGCTGTTCGAGCTGGTCAAGACCTTGTTCCGTTTTTGAGTATGGAGCAGTTTTTCAAAGCGGCGGTGCTGTGTATGCTCGCGATCGTGATCGTTCTTATGCTGCGAAACGGCGAAAAGGGGATCGGGCAGCTTTTGTCGCTGCTCGTGTGTTGCATCGTCATGTCGTATGCCGTCAGCGCGCTTGCACCGATCGTGACACTGCTGCGCACGGCGCAACGGTTGAGCACTCTGGAACGCGAAGAATTTACGGCACTGCTCAAAGCCGTCGGAATTTCCGTTACGGCGGAAATCGCTGCGCTTCTGTGCGACGACAGCGGCAACAGCGCAATGGGAAAAGCCTTACAGCTATTGGCTACGGCGGTAATTCTCGCGCTTTCCGTGCCGATGATCACGGCACTGCTGGAGTTGATCGAAGAATTGGGAGAGCACATATGAAAAAACTGCTGTTTTTGGGCATCGTTGCGCTGCTGTTGACCTTGCCCGTATCCGCGGACATTGCCATACCGGAGGTTCCGCCCGACGCGGCGGATATTTTTCCGCAGGATACGACGGATGCGGGAAACGGCCTGCTTTATATCTTCGAAAAAGCGCTCGACGCGGCGCGGCCGCAGATCGGTCAGAGCCTGCGCATTTGCTTGGCGGTCGTCGCGGCGGCAATTTTGCTGTCGGTTCTGCGCGGGTTTGAGGGGAAGAGTAAGGCATTCGTGGAATTTGCGGGGGTCGCGGTCGTTGCGATACTCGTCGCGGGCAGTGCCGACTCGATGATCGAAACGGGATTGCAGACGGTGCGCGACATCGGCCAATATTCAAAACTGCTCCTGCCGGCCATGACGGCCGCGCTGGCTGCGCAGGGCGGCTCCGGCACGGCGGCGGCATTGTACGGCGCGACGGCGCTGTTCGATACACTGCTGAGCAATCTCATTTCCGCCGTTGCCGTTCCGATGGTGTACGTTTGCCTGATCTTATCGATCGTCAATGCGCTGTCGCAGGACGGGGCACTCAAACGCCTCAAAGACCTGAGCCATTGGGCGGTCAGCCGCCTGTTGCGCATCATTTTGTACGCGTTTACGGGTTATATCGCCGTCACGGGCGTCATCGGCGGCACGGCAGACCAAGTAGCGATCAAGGCGACGAAGATGACGATTTCCGCAATGGTGCCCGTGGTGGGCGGGATCTTGTCCGATGCGTCGGAGACGGTGCTCGTCAGCGCGGCGGTCATCAAAAATTCGGTCGGTGTGTACGGGCTTCTGGCGATCGTTGCGATCACGGCGCTGCCGTTTTTGCGCATCGGCGCGCACTATCTGCTTTTAAAGCTGACGGCCGCCGTCGCGGGGGTATTTGCGCCCGATGGGGTCACGCGGCTGCTGGAGGACATGGCCGCATGCATGGCACTGGTGCTGGCAATGGTCGGTTCGATCTGCCTGATGGAGCTGATCGGCGTGGTATGTTTTTTGAAAGGAATGACATAATGAAGGATGTGGGCGCATATCTGTTGTCTGTCAGCGTCGCGGCGATTTTGTGCGGCCTTGCCGGGCGTATCCCGGGCACGAAGGGAGCGTCCGCCGCCATGAAGCTGTTCGGTTCGCTACTTCTGACGTTGACGCTCCTGCGGCCGTTGAAAACGGTGCACGTGGATTTTTCCGCGTTTTCCGTCGACGGCTTGCGCCTTGACGCGGTGCAAGCCGTTTCGCAGGGGGAGAAAATTTCCGCAAACGAGATGGCGCAAATCATAAAAGACCAAACCGCCGCATATATTTTACAGGAAGCACAGGCACTCCACGTACAGCTTCGGGTGGACGTGGAGGTATCCGACGACGCGGTGCCGGTTCCCGTGGGGGTGAAACTGTCCGGAACGGTCAGCCCGTATGCGCGGGCACAGTTACAGCACATGATCGAACAGGAATTGGGCATTTCAAAGGAGAAACAGCAATGGACATAGGAAAATGGAAGCAAAAGCTGCCGCAATGGGTGCGAACCTATCGCTATCCGCTGCTCATTGCGCTGGTCGGTCTGGCGCTGCTGATAATGCCGAGCAGGAAAAGTGACACGCCGCAGACACAAACGCCTGCGGTGACGCAAAGCAAGCAGACGGATGCATCCGAGCAGCTTGCGCAGGTGCTTGGGCAGATCGACGGGGTAGGGAAGGTCAAGGTCATGCTCAGCGTATCCGTCGGCGAAACGACGCGCTATCACAGCGACGAGGAAACCACAACCACCGACACGACCACCTCCGTCCGCAAGGAAACGGTCATCGTCACCGATGCCGACCGCGCGCAGATGCCGCTTGTGTCGCAGGTCATCGCGCCGGAATATCGGGGGGCGGTCATCGTCTGTCAGGGAGGTGACAATCCGAAGGTAAAATGGGCGGTCGTGGAGGCGGTATCCAAGGCGACGGGGCTGGGAGCCAATCAAATATCCGTATTGAAAATGAAATGACTGGGAGGCATTTGTTTATGAATAAAAAGTGGAAGAAAAACCTGATTGCGGGCGCGGTGCTGTTGACGGTTTGCTCCGGGATCTACCTCAACTGGATCTACAACGGCGGGCAGGACACGAAGGATTTGGAAGATGCCATCAACTCCGACAAGGTGCTCGATGACAATCTGCTGATGGTTGGCGGGACGCTCGGCGGAAGTGGCGACGCGGGCACGGCGAGCGATTATTTCGCCGCGGTGCGCCTGTCGCGTCAGGAGGCGCGCGACAGCGCGGTGTCGATGCTGCAGGAGGCCATGGCTTACGGCGATCAGGAGCAGGTGGCGAAAAACAACGCCCAGCTCGAGCAGATCATCTCCGATGCACTGTGCGAGGCGCAGATCGAGAGCCTCATCATCGCAAAGGGATACACAGATTGCGTGGCCTACATCAGCGAAAACGGCATATCCGTTGCCGTAGCCTCGCCTGAGGGCGGTTTGCAGCAGACGGACGTTGCGGTGATCTCCGATGTCGTGCTCAGCCAGTCTGATCTGACGCTCAATGACATTCGTGTGGTGGAAGTGCAATGACGAAAAGTGGGTGCGGCGCAGGCCGTTACCCACTTTCTGTTTTTCGCAAAAAACAGTTGTAATTTTCAGGATTTGTGGTACAATGAAGAAAATAGTGTTGCCTTTGACGCGACGAAAAACACAGGAGGTACTTTCAATGGCCGAAAACAAGCAGCATATCACCCGCGAGCATACGTACGGCAAAATCCTGATCTCCGAGGATGTGGTGGCCGGCGTTGCACTGCAGGCATTGAGCGATATCGAAGGGTTCGCCGGCATGAGCCTGAAATCCGGAACGGATTTGTCGGAGCTTCTGAAAATCAACCGGGGAAAAACCATCAAAATTTCCATTTCCGCGGACAACCGCGTGTGCATTACGTGCAATGTGCTGGTATATTACGGTTCGAGCATTCTGGATGTCGCCGCCGAGATCCAGAAGAACATCTGCGCGGACGTGCAGTCCGTCACGGGCGCGACCGATGTCCGAGTCAATGTCAATATCTGCGGCATTGTCCGCAAGTAAGGGGAAGTTATGACGAGAGCGGATGCCAGAGAATTGGCACTTCATTTGATCTATGCCCGGACGTTTACCGGCGAAGAGCCGCAGCAGATGATCTGTACGCGGCTGCAGAAAGAATACTACGCGCTTTTGTCCGAAGAAAATCAGATCTATGCAGATCGTCCGAGCGGCAAGCAGCGCGGCTACATCGAAGCGGTGGTTTCCGGCGTTTCCGACCGTATTGAGGAGCTGGACGCGTACATCGCGCGCCATTCGATCGGCTGGGACATCAGCCGCATTTCCAGACTGACCCGCGCCGTGATGCAGCTTGCGATTTTTGAAATTCTGTACGTAGAGGACGTTCCGACGGGCGTCGCCGTGTCGGAGGCGGTTCGTTTGGCGAAAAAATACGACGGCGACGATACCGGCGCATTCGTCAACGGCGTGCTGGGTACCTTCGTTCGCGCCCTGCCGCACGATGAGGACGCACAATGAGTGTCATCGGGATCGATACCAGCAATTACACCACGTCCATCGCCTGTTTCGACGGGCACGACGGTGTAAATTGCTCCCGCCTGTTGCCCGTCGGACAGGGACAGTCCGGCCTGCGCCAGAGCGATGCCGTATTTGCCCACATCAAAAGCCTGCCGGAGCTTTCCGACAGGCTGTTTTGCCATGTTCGGCCGCAGGAAATCACGGCCGTGGCGGTCAGCACGCGGCCACGTGCGGTCGAAGGGAGCTATATGCCGTGTTTTCTGGCCGGCGTTTCGCACGCAAGGATGCTCGCCGCGGCGCTGAAGGTGCCGCTGTTTGAGGTGTCGCACCAGCAGGGGCATATTGCCGCCTCGCTGTGGAGCGCAGGACGGTTGGAGCTGATGGACAGGCCGCATTTGGCGTGGCATTTGTCCGGCGGCACAACGGAGCTTTTGCTCGTCGAGCCGGACGGGAAGAACGTTTCGGCCACGCGCATCGGCGGCACGACGGATATTTCCGCCGGACAACTGATTGACCGCGCAGGCGTGATGCTCGGGCTGAGCTTCCCGTGCGGCAAGCAGATCGACGCGTTGAGCGCACAGGCAACGCAGACCGACTTTTTCCGCGTCAAATGCCCCGATATGGCTTTTTCGCTGTCGGGCGTGGAAAATCAGGTGCAGGTGTACCATGCGACACACACGCCGCCCGAAACGGCGGGGTTTGTCCTGCGGTGCATGACCAACGCCGTCCTGCGCGCCACGCAAAACGCGCACAAAGCCTATCCCGATCTGGAGATCGTATTCTCCGGCGGCGTAGCATCCAATTCCATGCTGCGCGAAAAACTCGCACCTTTGCATCCGATTTTCTGCAAGCCCGAGTTTTCCACGGACAATGCCATGGGCGTTGCGGTGCTGGCACATCGATTGTCGGAGGGATAAAATGGAACAGAATGTATTGTCGGTCACGCAAGTCAACGAGTACATCCGCACCGTGATGGATGCCGACCGCCTGCTCGGACGTGTAGCCGTAAAAGGGGAGATCAGCAACTACAAGATCTACCCCTCCGGGCACCATTATTTCACGCTGAAAGACGAGGGCGGCGCACTGCGCTGTGTGATGTTCAAGGGAAATTCCATGCGTCTGCGGTTTCGTCCCGAAAACGGGATGCAGATCATTGCAATGGGAAAAATCTCCGTTTTTCCGCGCGACGGGGCGTATCAGCTTTATTGCACGTCGCTCGTCGCGGATGGGATCGGCGACCTGTATGTCGCCTTTGAGCAGCTTAAAACCAAGCTGGCCGCGCAGGGGCTTTTCGACCCCGCGCACAAAAAACCGCTGCCGAAATATCCCGCTACGATCGGCATCGTGACAAGCTCCGCCGGTGCGGCGGTGCACGATATGCTGCGCATTTTGCGCAAGCGCTACCCGCTGACGCAGGTGCTGCTGTTTCCCGTGAGCGTGCAGGGTGTGGAGGCGCCGGGGCAGATCGCCGCAGCCATCGCCTATGCAAATCACTTCCGTCTGGCCGACCTTCTGATCGTCGGGCGTGGCGGTGGCTCGATCGAAGATCTGTGGGCGTTCAATGAGGAGATCGTTGCGCAGGCCATTTTTCGTTCGCAAATTCCGATTATTTCCGCCGTGGGACACGAGCCGGATGTGACCATTTCCGATTTTGTCGCCGATCTGCGGGCGGCAACGCCGTCGAATGCCGCGGAGCTCGCGGTTGCGGATCAGCAGGCACTGCGCCAGACGCTTGACGCAAAGTCCTCGGCCATGGCCACGGCCGTGCAGCGCCGCATCAAAAGTGAACGCGCGCGGCTCAACGCCCTGTGCGCAAGCCCTGCGCTGCAAAGTCCGCAGGGATATATCGAACAGCGCAGAAAATCCCTGCAACTGCTGCGCGGGCGGCTTGTGAACGCGCAGAATCTGTCACTGAATCGTAAGAATCAACGCTATATTGCCGCCGCGGCGAAGCTCGATGCGCTCAGCCCACTGAAGGTGCTCGGCCGCGGATACGCCATGGCACAAAAAGACGACGGAACGCTCGTGCGTCGCGTTGCGGACGTTTCCGTTTCCGACCGCGTTCGGGTGACGCTGGCCGACGGCACGCTTGTCGCCGAGGTCACGCAGGTAAAGGAGAATACACATGAATGAACAAAACAAGACCTTTGAAGAAAATATGACCCGTCTGGAGCAGATCGTCCGCGCCATGGAGCGCGGAGAGGTCGCGCTGGAGGAAAGTCTGAAACTGTTCCGCGAGGGAACGGAGCTGGTTGAGCAATGCGGAAAATTGCTCGATGAGGCGCAGCTTCAGGTGAAAAAAGTCATGACCGCGCCCGACGGCACCCCCGTTTTTGAGGATTTTGCCGATGAAGCCAACTGAGCAGACCTATCGCGAGGCCGTCGAGCAATATCTGGCGCAGTATTATGCGCGGTTTCATGACCTGCCGCAAAAGGCACTTTTTTCCGCCATGGAGTACAGCCTGTTCGCGGGTGGGAAACGTCTGCGGCCGATTCTGACGTTTGAATTTTGCCGCATGGTCTGCGGCGAATGGGAAAAGGCCGCGCCGTATGCCGCCGCAGTGGAGATGGTGCACACATACAGCCTTATTCACGACGATCTGCCCTGCATGGACAATGACGATTTCCGTCGCGGAAAACCGACCAATCACAAGGTTTTCGGCGAGGCGATGGCCTGCCTTGCGGGCGACGCACTGCTGACCGATGCCTTTGCCGTGGCCGCCTCGTTTTTGCCGCCCAAGGCGGAGGACGTGGGCACGGCGATCGCGCTTTTATCCGAATGTGCCGGTTCGCTCGGCATGGTCGGCGGGCAGGTGCTCGACATTCGCAGCGAGCAACGGCTGCTCTCCGAGCAGGAGGTGCTCGACATCCAGAACCGAAAAACGGGCTGCCTGATCAACGCCGCGTGCGCCTTGGGCGCGATCGCCGGCGGCGCGACACAAGAGCAGTTTGAAGCGGCTTGCCAATTTGCCGCGGGCTTCGGGTTGGCGTTTCAGATCCGCGACGATATGCTCGACGTCATCGGCACGCAAGAGGAAATGGGCAAGACCGTTGGCACGGATGCGAACAAAAATACCTTCGTTCGCCTCTACGGGCTGGAAAAATGCGCGCAAATGGTCGAAAAATACACAACCTGCGCACTTTCCGCGCTTGATTGCTTTGCCGATGCAGACTTTTTGCGCGAACTGACACGCCGCATGATCACGCGGCGAAATTGATCGAAGCGTGCGCGGGAATGTTCCGAAAATGCTTGACAATGGATAGTCGGGTATATTATAATAGCAGAAAGCACCCCGTTCATTTCTTCGCGAAAGAAATAGAAAACATTCTGGAGGAACGACCATGGATATTACATTGAAAAATGACGAGAAGATCATTTATTCGCACGATATGAGCCGCAAGGGATTTTTTGGGCTTGGCAAAAGCGAGCGCAATCTCACGATCACCGACCGCAGGATCGTTTTCTCGAAAGCGGGGAAAGACGGCGTACAGTCGCAGGAAATCGCCCTGCGCGACGTGAAATCCGTCGACGGGCAGTATCGCGATCATCTCAACTGGTATTCCATCGTCGGTATCGTGCTGGGCACGGCACTGACCATTTTCGGCATTCTCTCGGCCAACAATGCCGTGCTGTTTACAATCGGCGCGGTTGGCGGCCCGCTGCTGTATTTCATTTCGCTCAAGCACCTCGAAAGCTCCACGTACGAGCTGGAGTTTGACCTGCGTTCCAATGGCGCGAAAAACGCAAACGACCGGCAAAAGCCCGCGCGTTACGCGGTCGACGATCAGACGGCGAAGTTTGTTGTCGCGGAAATCACAGAGGCACTTGCTGCCCGTAAATAAGTAGATCCGTTGCACAGACGGCAACACTCGAAAATAAGAAAAACGGCCTCTCCGGAGGCCGTTTTTTTATGCATAATTCAGAATAAAAATGCAAAATTTGCTCCGACCTTTCCTTTTAGAAAACGGAAACGCCACGGCGCGGCCGTGGCGTTTTTGGTTGGCTAAGGTCAGATCTTATTCGCCTGATCGAGCAGATCGGAAAGCTCCGCCACACGCTCGATCGGGAACGGGGGATTGGCGATCGGCTTCATGGCAATGCTCATCAATTTGACGGGATTGTCGTCTGCGGCGATGCGATTGGAGCTGAGGTCGCCGCAACGCTTGCACCGATGTATGATCGCCCATTCGCCGCGGTTGCGCACCCATACGGCAATCGGCTCCATGATCCCGCCGCAATCGGCCTCACGGTCGCCCGGCTCAATGTCCAGATGGAGGCTGTGCAGACAGTAAGGGCAATGGTTGCGGTGTTCGCTGGACGCGCCCTCGGGCACGACCGTGCGGCCGCAGTTGCTGCATTCAAAGGCGTCCGTGCAGGCGTGCGTTTTGTAATAGCCTTTGTCATAGGCACGTTTTGCATTTTCTCGGTTCATATCTTCCTCCGATTTCTTTTTTGACGGCAGGCTCAGATTGGGGCACAGCCGCGCGTGCGCAGATAGGCATTGAGCTGGAGCGTGTTCATGGGGGAGATCGGGCGGGGGAGTACGTCGGGCGCGAAGAAGCCCATGCGATCGGCCTCGCCGTCAAGGCTTTGCAGCGTGCCGGTATAATCGTGGCTGACGTACACGACATCCACGCCGCAGACTTCGTTTCCGTTGGGATAGACGTGGTTCAGCGTCGGGCCGGAAAAGACACCCAGCAGCGTCATTTCGCCGACGCGCAGGCCGCATTCCTCGAAAACCTCGCGCCGTGCGGCTTGCTCGACCGTTTCGTCGATCTCGATGCGGCCGCCCGGATAGCTCCAGAATCCGTCGTCCTGACGGCGCTGCATCAAAATGCGGCCTTGCGCGTCCTCAACGATGATGCTCGCGCCGGCTTGCACGCACACGGGCGTGCCGTTTGGCGAAAATCGTTGTGCCATATGATGTCCTCAGCGCAGGTAACGGTCGGTGATCTGCGCGCGCAGACGGCTGCAGCGCTGCACGGCCTCGTCGCGATCGGCGGCGCGAACGCTCAGATACAGCTTGATTTTCGGCTCGGTGCCGGACGGACGCACCAGAATTTTCAGATTTTTACTGCGATATTCCAGCACATCGGAGCGGGGCAGACCCGTTTCATCGTCGCGATAGTCGACCACGGCCTCGACCGGCTCGTCGTCGAGTGATTTCGGCGGCTGCGTGCGCAGGCCGTCCATGATGGCGTGCATTTTGGCAAGGCCGTCCGCGCCCTCATAGGTGAAGCTGGCAAGGTCGTTGAAATAGCAGCCGTGCTTGGCGTACAACGCGTCGATGGCCTGTGCCAGTGTCATGCCCTGCTCGCGATACCACGCGGCCATCTCACAGCAGAGCATGGAAGCGTTGACGGCATCCTTGTCGCGGACGTGGCTGCTGGAAAGGTAGCCGTAGCTCTCTTCAAATCCGAGGATATAGCGGTCGGCCTGACCGTTTTTCTCCAATTGTCCAATGGTTTCGCCGATGAATTTGAAGCCCGTCAGCACACGGCGCAGTTCCACGCCGTATTCGGCCGCGACCGCGTCGACCATATCGGTCGAAACGATGGTCGTCACGGCGATGGGGTCGTTCGGCATCGTGCCGTTGGCAAGGCGCATACGGCAGATGTAATCGAGCAGGAGCACGCCCATCTCGTTGCCCGTGATCAGGCGATAATCGTCACCGTCGGGGACGGCGACGCCCATGCGGTCGCAATCGGGGTCGGTGCCGAGCAGAAGATCGGGATGCACACGGCGGCAAAGCTCCAGACCGCAGGCCATAGCCTCGCGGATCTCGGGGTTCGGGTAGGGACAGGTCGGGAAATTGCCGTCGGGATCGGCCTGCTCAGGCACGAGCGTGACGTTTTCAACGCCGATGCGCTGCAAAATCGCGCGGACGCATTCAAGTCCCGCGCCGTTGAGGGGCGTGTAGACGACGTTGAGATTGCCGACTTTTCCGCCGCACAGGCTCTGTGCCTGAACCGCGTCGAGATACGCCTGCAAGCAGCTTTCGGGAATGGTGCGGATGAGATCGGACTCGCTGCAATAGCGAACGTCGCGGAAAATGTCGAGCTTTTCGATCTGCGCGAGCACGGCGGAAGCAACGTCGAGCGTGATCTGGCAGCCGTCCGCGCCATAGACCTTGTAGCCGTTGTATTTTGCGGGGTTGTGGCTGGCGGTGACGCAAATGCCCGCGCCGCAGCCGAGATGACGCACGGCCCAGCTCAATGCGGGTGTCGGCTCAAGGCGGGGATAGACCCACGCGGTGATACCGTTGGCGGCCAGAACGCGCGCGGCCTCGCGGGCGAACAGCGCACTTTTGATGCGGCTGTCGTGTCCGATGGCGACGCTCTGCGGCAGATCGGTCGATTTGAGGTAGTTGCAAAGACCCTGCGTCGCGCGGCGAATGACGTACACATTCATGCGATTCGTGCCCGCGCCGATCACGCCGCGCAGACCGCCCGTGCCAAATTCCAGATCACGATAAAAACGGTCGGAAATCTCCGCGTCGTCCACGCCCGGGCGCAGGGAACGAAGTTCGCTCTGCAGGTCGGGATCGTCGGTCGCGTGTTCCAACCATGTTTGATATAACAATGCGGTATCCATATCGAACCTCCGAATTTATAGTTTTTCCGATAAAAGTATAGCAGTGATTGCCGCGAAAATCAAGGGAAGAAATGCAAAAACAGCGGCCGGATATTTTTTTCGTTTCTTCGGCGCGTAAAGTGCAAAAGAACTTGACAAAATCCGTTTTTACTGCGAAAATAAGAGTCAGTAAAGAATAGGAGGGAATTTCATGTCTGCAAAAGTCTATTTTTCAAGAGAACTTACCGCGCATAATGTCCTGCGCCTGTATGAATGCCTCGGCGTGACGCTTCCGGGCAAGGTCGCCGTGAAGGTGCATTCCGGCGAAAAGGGAAATCAGAATTTCCTGCGTCCGGATTTCTGGGAGCCGATCGTTTCGCACGTGCACGGCACGGTTGTCGAATGCAACACCGCGTACGACGGCGAGCGCAACGAGTCTGCCAAACACAGAAAGCTCTTCGGCTATCACGGCTGGCTGGATTTCTTTGATGTCGACCTGCTCGATGAGGAAGGCCCCGATCTGGAGCTTGCCATTGAGAACGGCACGGCGATACATAAGAATTTCGTCGGCAAAAACATCCGCGCCTACGATTCCATGCTGGTGCTGTCGCACTTCAAAGGGCATCCCATGGGCGGCTACGGCGGCGCGCTGAAGCAGCTTTCCATCGGCGTGGCCTCGTCGTACGGCAAGGCGTACATCCACGGTGTCGGCGCGCCGGAGAACTTCTGGAAAGCGGATCACGACCGCTTTTTGGAGGCAATGGCCGATGCGGCCGGCAGTGTCGTCAACTACTTCGGCGGAAATCTCGCCTATATCAACGTGATGAAAAACATGAGCGTCGATTGTGACTGCTGCAGTGTTGCCAAAGACCCCTGCATGGGCGACATCGGCATTCTTGCCTCGCTCGATCCGATCGCCATCGATCAGGCATGCATTGACCTCGTATACGCGTCCGACGATCCGGGCAAGGCGCAGTTGATCGAGCGCATCGAAAGCCGCAACGGCGTCCACACCATCGAAACCGCCGCGAAACTCGGCTACGGCAGCCGCGAATACACCTTGATCGAAATCTGATTTACCGTAGGAGAGAACCATGAGAAAGAAACAATGTCTGATCGCGCTCCTTGCGCTTGTTTGCATTCTTGCGCTGGGCGCGTGCACGACACAAAACGGCACGTCCGCCAACCCCGGCACGACGAACGGCTTACCCACGGGGACGACGAACGTCAAACCCGAACCGACGGCCACCACCGCGCCCGAGCCGACCGTCTCGCCCGATGTGCCGACCTGCAGTGGGCACGACTCCGACCCCTATGAGAACGTGGACAAGGCGGCGTTTTATGATAATTACACCACCGCCTGCTGCTATGTCGATGCGCAGTACCGCTCGGCGCACTATCTGATGTCGGGGTCGCTGGAAGTCCCGGGGCAGTATCCAACCGTCGCGGAAAACCAGCCGATGCAGGATGGCATCCACATCCGCAACACCGACAGTCGCTATCTTGACGGCGGCACCACCTACGTCGTGGTCGACGAGACGGGCAGGGAAGTGCTACGCGTGTACAAAGGCGGCGCGTACATTACGCTCGATGAGGTCGCGGCCTATATGTATGCCTTCGGCGGCAACAGCATTCCCGCCAATTACGACAGCAACAAGAGTGCAAAACCTGCAAACAGCCAGTGGGGGATTTACCTGCGCGTGAATCACAGTTCGTTCAGCGGCAATACCTTCCGATTCCCGTACGAGCCGGAGCTGCCCAATATTTCCGGCTGCGGCGGCAGCCTGCGCTACTATGAAATGGACATCGGCACGACGGGCACGCGCACGGACGGATATGCCCCGGCGCTCTACAACAACGGCACGAGCATCACCCGCGGCGCGGCGCGCATCGTCTACGCGCGCATGGATCTGGACCACGACGGCGTGTTTGCGCAGGACGAGGTGTACGTGTTCTACACGGCCAACCACTATAACGATTTCCAAGAGTACCTGAATTATTACGGCGGATGGGGCAAGATCTTCGGCAACATCACGGGCGGCGGCACGCTCAGCAGCAAGGTCGATTACCACCCCACGCAATACGAAGCACCTGCCTACGCATCATTCCGCGAATTATTCCAAAATGCCGCGTAAAAACGCGGGGACAATTCCATACTTTTTGTAACGTTTTTCGGACGGTTTCGCTTGCGCGAGACCGTCCGAAAAACTGTTTTTTCATGCATTGCGAAAATCAACAAAAAGTTCGAAAATCATATATATATATATATATATGCGAGTTTCATATATTTTAAGTTATTTTTTCTCCGCATATTGACATGTGGAAAGAAGTGTGATATAAACATGAAGAAACGCTTTGTCGCGGCTCGCACGCGACGAAAAAGTCGAATCAAAAAACTGAAAGGAAGAACCCAACATGAAGAAGAACAGATTTGCACTCCTGATCTTTCTGGTCCTGTGCCTGACGATTGCCGGTGCGTATGCAACTTGGAGCTACGTCGCAGGTGAGAACATTGCGGAACTGAACGAGAACATTTCCGTCAATCTGGCCGAGAAGTCCACGACCACAGCCAACGGCGGTACGCTTAGCGCGACCGGTTCCGTGACCGCTACCATCGACAACGTCGGTTCGTACAAGGCCGGTCTGGTGCTCGCCGGCGACGGCTTCACCGTTTCCTACGATGCAACCGGAAGCACCACGCCCACCGTCACCGCGATCCAGATGAAGGCTACCGTTACCGTTAGCTCCATCGACTACAACGAGGAGACGGTTGTCACCGCGAAAACGACCAATGTCATCTACTCCGACGCCGCCGTTTCCGAGTGGACGATCACGCCCGAAAAGATCGCAGCCTGCTTGGAGATCGCCGACATCACCCTGCCGACTTCCGCGTCTTACGATGCATTCAAAGCTGCGCTGGATGCCGGATCCATCGTCATCACCGTCACCATTTCCGCCGTGTAATTGAACCAATAAGGAGTACATAACCATGAAAAAAATCGGAATTATTGTTGCGCTGGCACTGATTGTTACCATCGCCGGCACATACGCAACTTGGAACTACACCACCGGCGCGACCGGTGTCGACCCTGCCACTGCCAACGGTATCAGCATCGCCATCACGGACAAGGAAATCCAGACCGCCGACGGCGGCACGATCACCGTCACCAAGAGCGACGATCTGAAGATCGAAGTGGACGACGACGGCAGTCACAATGCTAAGCTCGTTTTCACCGGCAGCATCACCGTAACCTACACGAGCGCCTCTGCCGACGTAAAGGGCCTGGTTTTGAATTGCGTGTCCACCGCACCGGCGAATCAGTACAAGAACAGCCCGATTTTCGCGGGCGGCTCACTCAACTCCGCCCGTGAAATCGGCTCCGACGAAACCGGCGCATATGCAAAGTGGGTCATCGAAGGTGATGATCTGGCGCAGCTGTTCAAACTCAACGGCACCGTTGCCGCCACCACCGTCAACGATTACGATACCCTCAAGACCGCTCTGGAAGGCGCAACTTATACCGTTACCGTCAGCGCCGCCGGCTAAGCAAACCCCTAAAGTCCAGAAATTCGGGCAGGGAAAACAGCGTTTTCCCTGCTTCCGTATGTAAAAAAGCCGTTTTTTGCCCTGCAATCCGATAAAAAAGAGAAAGGTGGTTGTGTCATGACCGGATATGAATTGTATACGTTTATCCTGTGCGCTGTCGTTCTGGTCGCCCTGTCGGCACTGTTTATCACCTTCCTGCGCCTACTTGTGCGGTTCTATCTCAGGCTTGTCCGCAGCGGATTGGAGGATGCGGCCATCTTGCGCGAAGCCGCGCAGGAGCAAAAGCGCACCGCGTGGGACGTGATCAACTCGGTGGTTTCCATGGTGCTGTGCATCGTGCTGATTCTGGTGTTTGTGGTGTCCATTGCCATCCGGATCGGCGAGGAAACGACGGGTTTGAATGTTTCCAAGCCGATGGTCGTAAAAAGTGCGTCGATGTCCTACAAAGACGAGCGAAACACTTATCTGTACACCAATGACCTCGGAAACCAGTTTGATACCTTCGACATTATTCTCGTCGACCCGATCCCGGGCGAGTTTGAGCTGGAACTGTACGACATTGTCGTGTATGAGGCGAAAGACGGCACGTCCATCGTCCACCGCATCGTCGACATCGAAGAACCGAACGAACAGCACCCCGATCATCGCTATTTCAAATTTCAGGGCGACGCGGTGCAGATCAGCGACCGCTTCCCCGTGCTTTACAGCCAGATGCGCGGCGTTTATTCGGGCGAACGGCTGCGCTTTGTCGGCAGCTTTGTGCTGTTCATGCAATCGCCCGCCGGTTGGATTTGCATTCTGCTCGTGATCTTCGCTATTTTCGCCACGCCGATGGTCGAAAAGAAAATCGCCGCCGAAAAGAAACTGCGGATGCAGCGCATTCTCGGCGACGACGCGAACGGAGAGGGGGCGGCGCATTGAAAGGGAAGTATTTCGTTCGATTTGTTTCCGTGATCGCCGCCGTGTGCCTGCTGCTGACCATTTCGAGCACCTATGCGACATGGTGGTATTCGCAAGGCCGCTTACCCGATTCTAAGAAGACGGATGTCGGCATTTCGCTGATTTTCCCCATCCCGACCAACGGCCTGTACATCCGAAATATGCCGGATGAAACCGACAACCTCTGGGGCGCGATGGACGAGAACGGAAAAATCGAGAGTTATAGGAAGGCGCAGGAGTATCTCCTGAAAGACTACACGCCGTTCGGCATTGACGTGGCCAACCAGTCCACAAAGAAAGCGAAAATTTCATTCCAGATCAGCGTATGCCTGAACGATGATTACATCGCGGCAGGCGGCGATTATCCGTTTGAAGATAAGCTGACCATCAAGCGAAACAATCCCGATGGCACCCAGGACGAGGTGCTCAGTGGCATTTTGTACTATCCGAACGGAGAAACGAGCGGCGATTTTGCCCTGTCCCAAGCAAGCAATACGGCCATGTACTCGTTTTTGTGGCTGCATTATTATCTCTATACCGTGACGATCGACCCGGCGCAGCTTGACCCTGCGGCATTTGCCGGCTTTGACATCAACAATTTCATCGTCGACCCGCAGGAGCAAACGACCTTCGTCATGACGGTGGAACACACGCAGACGAACAGATACGCCTGTTTTGCCGAGATCAAGGTCATCGCAACCGAATATACCGAGTGAAAAATCCCCTCATCCGCCCGATGAGGGGATTTTTTGCGCAAAGCCTCTCCCTGTGGGAGAGGTGTTAGGCCGAAATCGGAGATTTCGACCGGCTCCCCAAAAAGGGGAGCCCAGTACGTCAGATGTCCAATGCGGGGTTCATGTAATAGACGTTTTTGCGGTTGAGTTTTTCACGCAGGAGCTGGCAAGCCTCTCCGAAGCGCTGGAAATGGACGATCTCGCGCTCGCGCAGGAAGCGAATGACATCGTTGACATCCGGGTCGTCGGAAAGGCGCAGAATGTTGTCATACGTCACGCGCGCCTTTTGTTCGGCAGCAAGATCCTCCGTCAGGTCGGCCATCGGGTCGCCCTTGACGGCAAGGCTTGCCGCGCTGAACGGGAAGCCCGACGCCGCCGTCGGATACACGCCCGCGCTGTGATCGACAAAATACGGCGCAAAGGCCGAATTTTCGATCTGCGCGTCTTTAAGATTGCGCGTGAGCTGATGCACGATCGCGCCCACCATTTCCAGATGTCCCAGTTCTTCCGTGCCGATGTCCGTCAGCAGCGCTTTCAGCTCATCAAAGGGCATACTGTAGCGCTGAGAAAGATAGCGCAACGATGCGCCCAGCTCGCCGTCCGGGCCACCGTACTGGCTGATGATGATCGAGGCCAGCGTCGGGTTGACGTTGGCGATTTTCACGGGGTATTGCAATTTTTTGCAGTAACTGAACATATGCTTGCCTCCTTAATTTTTCGCGTATTCCCACGGCCACGGGTCGCTGAGCCATGCGTAGTGCTTGGCGTCCGTCGGCAGTGCGTGGGTCAGAGGCGCGTCGTCGCGGCTGTAGGCCATCATGCCCTCGTGATAGATCTTCTGATAGGAGCGGTAGGCCTCCAGCGCCTGCGCATCGTCGGGATGCGTGTCGAGGTAGAGCGCGAGGTCTTGCAGGGCAAAACCAAGTACCTGCAGTTCCGAGAGCGGTGTGACGGGCAGCTCCGTGCGGTTGACCATGCCCATGAAAGGCAGATCAAGCCCCGGGTACATCGTCCCGCGTACCATACCCGTGCGCGCCTCATAGCGCGGCGCGTTTTCGCGCTGGAAGGGAACATAGGGGTTGGCAAGCGGTGCCTCGGCGGGCAGAATGCCCTCCATTATTTGACTGTTCCATTTTTCGCCGTTCAAAATGCATTCCTCCTGTCTTGAATCGAGCGACTTTGCGTCGTTCTGTGTCAGTCTATGCGGAAGAATGGAAAATGTGCCGATGCAACTTGTGGTTGCGTCGGCACGACTTTTTCAAGACGGACGGGCATATGCTTTGGTGAGGTGTTGCACATGAAAAAATACGTACTTCGATTCTGGCCGCTGTATACGTTCACCGCCGTCGTGCTCATTGCAGCAACGGCCTTTGCCAGCCGCGCCGTGACGGCGTGGCATGAAAATGCGCCGATCACGCGGCAGCACGTTTTCGTCATCGACGCGGGGCACGGCGGCGAGGACGGCGGCGCGGTGTCGTGCACGGGCGTGGCCGAGAGCAGTATCAATTTGCAGATCGCACTGCGGCTGGACGCGCTGATGCATTTGCTGGGATATGAAACGAAAATGATCCGCACGAGCGACGTTTCCGTCTATACCGAGGGCACGACGATCGCGGCGAAAAAAGTGTCGGATCTGCGAAACCGCGTGCGCATCGTCAACGAAACGCCCAACGCGGTGCTCGTGTCCATCCACCAGAATCTCTTTGCCGAGAGCCGCTACAGCGGCGCGCAGGTGTTTTACAATACGGCCGACGGCGCGTCGGTGCTTGCCGAACGGCTGCAGGTCGGATTTTTGGCAACCGTCAATCCGAACAGCAACCGCCGCACGAAAGCGGCGCACGACGTGTACCTGATGGAAAATGTCCGCTGTCCGGCCGTACTGATTGAATGCGGGTTTCTCTCCAATCCCGAGGAAGAGGCCGCATTGCGGACAGGGGAGTACCAGAAAAAGCTGTGCTGTGTCATCGCCGTGAATCTGGCGGGCGTTTGCGCTTGACAGTGCCCAAAATGGTTGGTACAATATAGAAAAAAGGGAGGTGTCGTCATGGCAAAAGTGAAATCCGTCTTTTTTTGCACCGAATGCGGCACGGAAAGCCCCAAATGGATGGGGCGTTGCCCGGGATGCGGCGCATTTAATACCATGCAGGAGCATATCCGCAAGCCCGAGCCGCTCGGCAGACAAAGCACTTCGCCCGCCGCGGACGGCCGCAAGCCCATGCCGATCGACCAAATCGGCAGCGACGGCGAACTGCGCTTTTCTACGGGCTTGGGCGAACTCGATCGCGTGCTCGGCGGCGGCGCGGTGGAGGGCAGTCTGGTGCTCGTGGGCGGTGCGCCCGGCATCGGAAAATCGACGCTATTGCTGCAAATTTGCCGCAGGCTTTGTGAGGGGCATCGCGTGCTCTACGTTTCCGGCGAGGAGAGCGAGCGGCAACTGAAAATGCGCGCCCAGCGGCTGAATGTGATGCCGCAGGAGCTGTTTATCCTGGCCGAAACCCGCCTGTCCGACATTACGCAGGCCGTGGAGGAGATCAAGCCGGACGTGCTGATCGTTGACTCTATTCAGACGATGTACCGCGAGGAAAACGAGTCCACGCCCGGCAGCCTGTCGCAGGTGAAAGATTGCACGATGTCGCTGATGAATCTGAGCAAGAGCCGCGGCCTGACGACCTTCGTCGTCGGACATATCAACAAAGACGGCAACATCGCAGGCCCCAAGGTTCTGGAGCATATGGTCGACTGCGTGCTCTATTTTGAGGGCGATCGCAATTCCTCGTATCGTCTGCTGCGCGCCGTGAAGAATCGTTTTGGTTCCACCAACGAGATCGGCGTGTTTGAAATGGCAGATACGGGGCTGATCGAGGTGCCGAATCCGTCGCAAATGCTGCTCGACGGACGGCCTGCGGGCGCGTCAGGGACGTGCGTGGCCTGTGTGATGGAGGGCACGCGCCCCGTGCTGACGGAAGTGCAGGCGCTGGTCACGAAAACATCCTTTCAGGTGCCGCGCAGGACGGCGGACGGCTTTGATTTTAACCGTGCCGTGCTGCTGCTTGCCGTCGCGGAAAAACGCGCGGGGCTGAAAATGAGCCTGTTCGACGCGTATATCAACGTTATCGGCGGTTTGCAGCTTGACGAGCCTGCGGCCGATCTGCCCGTGGTGCTGGCGGTTGCGTCGTCATATCGCGATGCGGTGATCGCCGACGATCTGGTCGCCATCGGCGAAGTGGGGCTGACGGGGGAGATCCGCGCGGTTTCCAACATGAGCCAGAGGCTTGGGGAAGTGGCAAGATTGGGCTTCAAAAAGGTAATTATCCCCAAATTCGGTTCGGAAAAGCTGGAGATTCCCAAGGAGCTTACCGCCTATCGCGTGCGCAACCTCTGCGAGGCAATCGAAACGGCAATGTAAACACATGCTATCGTAAAAAAAATTCAGGCCGCAGTGGACTGCGGCCTGAACCATTTGCAATTCGGGGCGCAACCTGTGGTTTACAGGAGCAACCAGCCGGCGAGGAAGCCGATGATCAATCCGGCCGAGCCGACGATCGCGATTTCCAGACGGGTCAGGTGCTTGTTGCGCGTGATGCGCTGCACCATCGGCTTTTCGATGATGCGCTCGATTTCGACCTCGACGGGTTTTTCGACGATTTTTTCCACTTCGACGGGCTTTTCGACGATCTTCTCAACCTCGACGATCTTTTCAACCTCGACAGGCTTCTCGACGATTTTTTCAACTTCTACGATCTTTTCGACGGGTTTTTCAACGATTTTCTCGACTTCAACGATTTTTTCGACAACTTTTTCGACCTCAACCGTCTGAACTTCGGGCACGGCGGGGGCAGGGGAGACACCCTTTTTTCCCGTGGCGATGTACTCAACCTCGCAACCCAAAACTTCCGCCAATTTGATCATTTTCTGTGTGTCGGGAACCGCTTGGCCGTTTTCCCATTTGCTGACGGCCTGACGGGACACTTCCATGGCGGTTGCCAGTTGCCCTTGCGACATATTGCGTTCTTTTCTTAGCTCAGTAATGCGTTCTCCGACCGTCATAAGCGTTCTCTCTTTTCTAAAAATTAGCAACCGTAGGTTGCGCTTTCATTCTACACAATTTATTCCGAAAAGTCAAGCTTTGACAAAGGATTTGCCTCCGCGGCGATTTTCAGTTCTGTATTTTCGATGTGCGTGTAGATCTGCGTGGTGTTCAGATTCTCGTGCCCGAGCACCTCTTGGACGGTTTTCACGTCCACGCCACCTGAGAGCATCATGGTTGCCGCCGTGTGGCGCAGTTTGTGCGCGGAAAACTGCGTTGCGTCAATGCCGGCTTGCAGCATGGCTTTCTTGACCAGCCGATGAACGGCCGTTACGCTGATGCGATTGCCGTCGCGCGAGCCGAACAGGGCGCGATTGTCCGTCAGGATTTTTTGGTTGCGCTCGATAAGATAGGTATCGATTGCCTTGCGGCAGGGCGTTCCGAAGTAGACAAAGCGCTCTTTGTTGCCTTTGCCGATGACGCGGATACGATCCTCATATACGTCGGTGAGATTCAGCCCGACCAGCTCACTTCGCCGAATGCCGCAGTTGAGAAAGAGCATCAAAATAGCATAATCTCTGGTTTGGTTTGGGCCGTTGACCGCTTTCAAAAGTGCCGCGGATTGCTCCATGGTCAGGTATTTCGGCAGGCTTTTGCGAAGTTTCGGATATTCCAGATCTGCCACAGGATTTTCTTGCAATTGTTTGGTTCTTACGGTAAGATATTTATAGAAGGACTTCAGGGCAGACAGTTTTCGCGCACGGGCGGCAGGCGATATGCCGTAGTCGGGCGCGGGGGAGTCCGGGTTGGGCGTGCGATCATTGGCCAGATACGACAAAAAGTCGAAAATGTCCGATGTGGTGATGGTTCGGATGAAATCCAGATCAATGTCGCGGATGTCGATATCGTCGAGGCGCGTGTGGATGGGCATATCGCTACGCATGAGCTTCATGAAACGGAAAAACATCCGCATATCAAGATAATATTCCGAAATCGTGCGCGGAGATTGCCCTTTGATGGTCTCGTGATAGACCAGAAATTCCCGCAGAATTTGCGGACAATCGCTGTATTTTTGCATAATAGTCTCCTTGAAAAGAGTTTTTTCGATATGATAACAGTTATTTCATTTAGTTCCAGAAAAGACGGAAATTGCAGAAAATCGCAAGGTTTTTGGGAGAGAATATCAAAATTCGGCCGTTTATTCTTTTGCGGATTTTAGCATTGAACCGTGCGGAAAATGCGATTACGGGTGCTTTGGCAATCGGCTGGACTGTCCGCTTATCTTGAAGATTCCGAAGAAATTCATTGTCGTCAGTAACACAGAGAGTGATCATTTCCGGGAAGCCTGTTTTCCAAATTCCTTTGCGCCGATCACGAGCAGTTGCGGTTCTTCATTTGTCTGTTGACTGAACGCTTTTGATGGGGATATACTGCCGTCAGAAGTGGCAGAAAGGAAAATCAAAGCATTTCTGTGAGTTTTCCGGAGCGCTCAACACACAAATATGATAGCACAAATCCACCGCGAACGCAACAAAAAAATTCTGTTTGCAGATAGTCGGGCTTGGCGGAGGGGAACTGCGCAGATACATCAAAAGACAGGCACATCACAAATATAGAAAACCCGAGAACGGATTTCGCGTTCTCGGGCTTTTTTTAACTTTTTCAATCAGGATGCGCAAAGGAATCACGGCGACGAGAAAAAAGATAACGCACACCGCAGATCACGCCTTTAGCACCTTGCAAAGTATAGCATTCTCGGAAAAACCAGTATAAAAAGCGTATATTTACCTCCAAAAAATTTCCAACGCAACAAAAGACGAGAAAAGTCGCATTTACGGAATTTGTGCAAGACATACAAAGAACGCGCCTTGATCGCACACAGTAGCACCCATGCCCTGTGTCGAATATCCCCAAATGCTGCGAACGCAACAAAATTTTTATTTTGTTGCGTTCGCGATTTCCGTGTTTTCGGTTTTCAGTTGCTCGGTGTCTGATCTGCGTTGCCCCTCCCTTTGTGACTACAACATTTGAAAAGAGGTTTTTTATGAAGTATTTGCTGATGTTCCTTGTGCTGCTCATCGCATCCGTTGTTATTGACCTGTTTGTTATTTTCTTCGGTATCATTCTGTCGCTCTTTGACAGAACGCATAAGTACGGCATGATACTACTGGCGGCATCTTCGTTCTTCCCGAAGACTTTGCTCCCCGAGCTTTGCCGTATCCCTGCCGGACAATGTTCCTGTAAAACTTGCCCGCATTATGTTTCCGACTGTTCGAAATGAGGTTTTTTATGATTCGAAAAATAACGGTTGCGATTGCATCTGTCCGCCGCTGTGGCGATCTTTCAACACGCTCTCGCGTGAAGTATTCCCCGAAAAAGATTGGGAAACATGGTAGGTGTTTGCTTGCCGTACATAAAAAAACCGGGCTTCCCTTTCGGGTTGCCCGGTAATTTCTATTCTTCCCAAGGTAATTTTTTGTCGATTTCTGCTTTGACCCATTCAAGGTATTCAGCAACTTCCATGTTCAGCTTGTAAGCTTCTTTTCTGATCTCTACGATGATCTCTGCAAGTTCCATGTCATTTTTCTCCTTGATTTTTGAAAAGTTTTGTGATAATATGGCGGTGACGGTTTTGATAACCCAGACCGTCAACTGGGCTGAAACATTAGAGGTTATTCTTCAATGTCTTCCTCCAATGCTTCATCTATTGTGGCATGCTCGATACCGTTTATCGAGTAGCCGTATTCGGTGTACATTTGCTACACCCCCTTTCTGAAACGCTCCGTGGTCGTACATGGAGCGTTTTTGCTTACCTATGACTTACCTAGCCTCGCATGACAAAAAATAAGCCAACCGGTAACAGGTCGGATGACCTCCTACGATCGGTTGGCTTTTTGTGCAATTTGCCTTGGGCGCAATTACGGAAACTTTAACAATTCCTTCATTTGACATATTCCGTGCGATACGTTATAATGTAGACAACTATACGCGAAAGGAGAAAAACGAGATGCACGATCGCAATCTGGCACTCAAACGATTGGCACTGCTTCTGGCTTGCCTGCTGTTTGTGCTGTTTCTCGGTGTGGATAACCACACCTGTACCGACCCGCACTGCCTGATTTGCACTTTGCTCCGTCCCCTGCTTCGCCATCTGCCGCTGATCGGTTCGACATTCGCTTGGATGCTTGCGGCAATCGTTTTGCTCCCGATCTACGCCATGTGCGGCGAGATTCAATGCTTTGCATATGATCCCGTTAAGCAAAAGGTGAAGATCAGCAGGTAAGCCTCCTCCCCTACCTGAATTTTTTAATCAATTTCGGAGGCTTATATGCGTACAATAAAAAAAACAACGGCCGTTTTTCTGGCCGTTTTGCTCCTGCTTGCAGCCTGTGCGTTCACCGGCTGCGATTCGTCGCGCAACGGAAACGGCGAATTTTCCGTTGTCGTGACGATTTTCCCGGAATACGACTGGGTTATGCAAATTCTGGGCGACGAGGCGAACCGCTTCGATCTGACCCTCCTGCTCGACAGCGGTTCCGACCTGCACAATTACCAGCCGACTGCGGACGATATCGTGACGGTTGCAAGCTGCGACCTGTTCCTTTACGTGGGTGGACATTCGGACGAATGGGTCGCCGACGTGCTCGCGCAGTCGAAAAACGACGATATGGTCGTCATCAACCTGATCGAGGTGCTCGGCGATGCCGTCAAGGAAGAAGAAACCGTCGACGGCATGGAGCCGGAGGACGACCACGATCACGAAGAATCGGAAGTCGACGAACACGTCTGGCTTTCGCTGAAAAACGCCGTGACCGCCTGCAAGGCGATCCGCGACGGCCTGTGCCGCCTCGATCCCGACCATGCGCAGACCTACGGCGCAAATACGGACGCGTACATTGCAAAGCTCAATGCCCTCGATGCCCAATACGCCGCGACGGTGGACGGTGCATCCGTCAAAACACTGCTTTTCGGAGACCGATTCCCCTTCCGCTATCTGACGGACGACTATGGCCTTGACTACTATGCCGCGTTCACCGGTTGCTCCGCGGAAAGCGATGCCGGCTTTGAGACGATCGTTTTCCTCGCGGAAAAGATGGACGCGCTGTCACTGCGCTATATCTTCAAGTTGGAAGGCTCCTCCACGGACATTGCCGACACGATCATCCGCAATACGGCGACGAAAAACGCAACCGTCCTTTCGCTCAACTCCATGCAGACGATCACCCAAAAAGATGTGCAAAACGGCGCGGATTATCTCGAAATCATGACCGAGAATCTGAACGTTTTGAAGCAGGCACTGCAGTAAGGAGCGTAACCATGTCACAACTTACCTGTCGAAATCTGTCCCTCGGTTATGACGGACGGGAGATCGTTCGCGATCTGAATTTTTGCGTCAATGCCGGTGATTACCTGTGCATCATCGGAGAAAACGGAAGCGGAAAATCGACGCTGATGAAAACCCTGCTCGGTCTGCACGCGCCTATGGGTGGCGAGATCGTGATGGGAGACGGCCTGAAGCAGAACGAAATCGGCTATCTGCCGCAGCAGACCGTGGTGCAAAAGGACTTCCCCGCATCGGTTGAGGAAATCGTCCTGTCGGGCTGTGAGAGCCGCCGTGGGCTTCTCCCCTTTTACGGCAAGGCCGAAAAGGCGTTGGCCGCGTCCGCAATGGAGAAAATGAATATCCTGCCGCTTGCGAAGCGGTGTTACCGCGAGCTGTCGGGCGGACAGCAGCAGCGCGTACTGCTCGCGCGCGCCCTGTGTGCGACGCAAAAGCTTCTTTTGCTCGACGAGCCGGTTTCGGGGCTTGACCCGAAAGTAACGCTGGATATGTATCGCCTGATCGCGGATCTGAATGAAGCGGACGGCATTTCCGTCATTATGATCTCCCATGACCTTGCCGCCGCGGTGCATTACGCAAGCCATATCCTCTATATCGGAAAGAATTTGTTTTTCGGCACGAAAGAGGCATTCCTTTCGTCCGACATTGCCAGAGAAATCTCGGTATACACGGGAGGTGCGCAGGCATGACACTGATTGAAAAGCTCTCCGTGTATCTCCGGTTCCCCTTCGTTCAATATGCACTGATCGTCGGCGTTCTGATTTCCCTGTGCGCTTCGCTGCTCGGCGTGACGCTGGTGCTCAAGCGCTTCTCGTTCATCGGCGACGGTCTATCGCACGTCGCGTTCGGTGCGATGGCGGTTGCGGCTGTGGCCGGGCTGACGAATGAAATGGCGATCGTCCTGCCGGTTACGATCCTGTGTGCGATTTTGCTCCTGTGCGGCGGACGGAAAACGCGTATCAACGGCGACGCGGCCGTTGCAATGATCTCCGTTTCCGCGCTGGCGATCGGATATCTGCTGATGAGCGTCTTCCCCTCCTCGTCCGGCAACGTCGCGGGCGACGTGTGCACTACGCTGTTCGGCTCGACCTCTATTTTGACATTGTCAAAGACGGAAGTGGTCGCGTGTATCGCGCTGTCGGTGCTGGTCGTTGCGGTCTTCGTTCTCTGCTATCACAAAATTTTCTGCATCACGTTTGACGAAAATTTCGCCAAAGCGACCGGCACGAAAGTCGGCTCTTTCCAGTTCCTTCTTGCGACGGTGATCGCCGTCGTGATCGTGCTGGCGATGAACCTTGTCGGTTCTTTGCTGATTTCGGCGTTGATCGTATTCCCGGCGCTGTCGGCGATGCGCGTGTGCAAGAATTTCAAAAGTGTCACGATTTGCGCGGCGTGTTTTGCCGTGGCCTGCTCGTTTGCCGGAATTATCGTGTCCATTCTGGCCGGAACGCCGGTCGGCTCGACGATCGTCGCGGCCGATTTGGTCGTGTTCGCGGTAACCACAAGTCTCGGAAAGGTTTTCGGTGGATAGAAATGATGAAAAAAATCCTTGCGTTGGTAATGGTCTGCGCCATTGCCCTGTGTATGGCTTCGTGCGGAGAGTCCGACAAAGTGGAGATGATCCTCAATCAGATGGAATACTCCATGTACATGAGCATTTTCAACGGAAAACAGGCCGATCAGTACGTCAATAAGGTCTATTCCAAAGACGGCATCCTCGCCGTGTTGTACGACAATTTTAACAATACCACGCGCTACTATGTCTGGGGCTACAGCGACAGTACCATGTGCTGCGATTGGCAGTGGGAATTTGTTCCCAATGACCCGAGCAGTCTCCCCCCGATCGGCTCGCACGTGCTGGTGTCCGGTATTTTCACACAGAGCAAAGACGCGCTCGACGGCTACTGGCTGACGAATACCGACATTTCGACGGTGGAAACATACGAGAAGGCCTCCGGCGAAAACGACATGACGACCATGAGCCCGACCCTCACGCGCGTTCAGCTCATCAACATGATGAACTATCCAGCGAACTATGCCGAAAAGGCCGTTCGCATTTACGGGCGCGTTGCCAGCGGCAACAAGCTCCAGCATCCGTATTACGACGGTTCGTGGCAGATCGCGCTGGATTATGACGGTACCCTGCCCGCGATCGGCACCTATGTGACCGTGGTCGCCACGGTTTCGGGAACCGGCGTTTCCGACGTGAAGCTGGTCGTGCAGAGCGTCACCCCCGATTGATTCCCTCCACCCTCGGCGTTTTTGCGCCGAGGGTGGAAATTTTTCTTTACATTTCCCGGGAAATTCGCTACAATAAGGGATAGGAAATCTGACCCATAGGAGGCTGCATATGAACGTAAAAAGAATCGGTGTACTGACATCCGGCGGCGATGCGCCGGGCATGAATCCGTGCGTCCGCGCTGTCGTGCGTACCGCGCTGTACCACGGCATCGAGTGCTACGGTATTCGCCGCGGTTGGAACGGCCTGATCAACGGCGACATCATCCGCTTGGACGAAAAAAGCGTTTCGCACACCATCAACCGCGGCGGCACCGTTCTCTACACCGCGCGCAGTACCGAATTTATGACCGAAGAAGGTCAGAAAAAAGCGGTATCCACCTGTAAATTTCTGGGGTTGGACAGCATCATCGCCATCGGCGGCGACGGCACGTTCCGCGGCGCGCTCGCGCTGAGCAAATACGGGATCAATGTCATCGGCATCCCCGCGACCATCGACAACGACATCTCCTGCACCAACTACTGCATCGGCTTCGATACCGCCGCCAACACCGCCATCGAATGCATCGACAAGCTGCGCGATACCATGCAGTCGCACGAGCGTTGCTCCGTGGTCGAGGTCATGGGGCGCAATGCAGGATATCTGGCGATGTACGTCGGCCTGGCCGTCGGCGCGACGGCGGTGCTCGTCCCCGAAGAAACAATCGATTTCGAGCGCGACGTGATCGAAAAGATCCGTCAGGCGCGCTTCAATGGCTTCACACATTACATGATCGTCGTCGCGGAGGGCGCAGGCCACGCGACCGACATTGCCGCGAAGATTAAGCAGACCATCGACCTTGATCCGCGCGTGACCGTTCTGGGACATATTCAGCGCGGCGGCACACCCTCCGGCCGCGACCGTGTCAACGCGACAAAAATGGGCTATCTGGCCGTCGAACTGCTGTGCGCGGAAAAGACGAACCGCATCATCTGTACGCATGACGGCCGCTTCACGGACGTGGACATCAACGAAGGTCTGGCCATGAAAAAGAGCATCCAGCAGATCGAGGTCGATGTGCTGGCCGCTATGACGGGGCTGTAATATTTCGGGTCAAAAAGAAATCCCATCCGTGTGGATGGGATTTCTGAATGAGAATCCGGAGAAAAGAGAAGAGAACAAAAAGAAAAAGCCGCATATGCGGCTTTTCTTTTTGGCGGAGAAGGAGGGATTTGAACCCTCGATACCCTTTTGGGGTATACACGATTTCCAATCGTGCGCGCTCGGCCAGCTACGCGACTTCTCCATAGGCACTATTTCAATCAGCCTGCCTATAATACAACAGATTTCCCGCTTTGTCAAGCCCTAATTTCCCGTTTTCGGCGGTTTTTTGAAGCCGATTTTTACCTGCCCCTGCTGTGTCAGCAGATATGCCGACGGGAGCTGCCGAAGATAGGAAAAGGGTTTGTGCGCATCGACTTCCACGGCTTGCACATCGGTCATTCGCGGCTGCACGCAAAAGGCGGTGTTATGCGAAAAGTGCTTGATCGGGATTTTTCGCCGAAGCTCCAGCGCGCCGTGCGCGGGCGCAAGCAAGCCGAGCACTTCCCCGCTCCCCTGCCGTACCTCCAGCATTTCCCCGGCCGCCTCACAGCGGCAAAACAGCGCATAATACAGCCCCTGACGCGTCAGCGTGACCGTGCCGACCCGGCGATCGTCCCAATACAGCGGATAGATTCCTTCCATGCCATCGCCTCCCCTACACGCTATGCGCGCAAAGGGAAAATATTCAGCTTTGCCGCGTGTCATACAGGCCGAAGCTGACGGCGATCGCCTCGTCGACCTGCTGCATGGCCTTTTCATCGAGGTGCCCCATATGCTCGCGCAGGCGGCGCTTGTCGATGGTTCGGATCTGTTCCATCAAAATCACGGAATCTTTCGTCAGACCGACACTGCCGCCGGCTATGTTGATATGTGTGGGAAGGCGGGCTTTCCCCGTCTGGCTCGTGATCGCTGCCGCTATGACCGTTGGGGAATGGCGATTGCCCGTGTCGTTCTGTACGATCAACACAGGCCGAGTACCGCCCTGCTCGCTTCCGACGACCGGCGACAGATCAGCGTAGAAAATATCCCCCCGCTTGACCGTTGTATCCATAGTTGTTCACACTCCGATAGCATCATTACCTGCGTTACCGATTCGACCATATGTAACGCGGCTGATACTATTGTCCCACGCTCAGCGGAAATTCATACGGGGCATCGGTGTGCTATCCTATGCCAACTGACGACAGGAGGTTACAAAATTCGGAATTGACTGACGACAAGTGTCAGAATTTTCCTATTTTCTTCATAAATTTCGGCCTGCACGGGGACATTGTCGGCATCGAGCCAGATGTCAAGCATGAGCGCATCGTCGTCATAGCTGTCGTCCGCGGTCAGGCGCAGATGTGCCCCCTCGCGCACGCAACAGCGCACGTATCCCCCGCGCAGGGCGCGCAGGAAAATCCACGGCGCACTGACCGGCGAGAGCGTACCGTCGCCTTGCAACGGAAACGCCAGCGCGTGATCGTCGAAGGTCAGCTTGCCGCCCTCGGCGTCGATCGTGCCGCCGATTTGCGCGACGGACTCCGGCGCGGTGACGCAAAAGCGAACCGTTCCGGCCGCGTCGGCGGTGCAGTCGGTTTCGAAAACATAGGTGCTGTCCCCGAAATCCGCGGTGATCTGCGCATGGAAAGCACATCCTTCGGCCTGCAGGAGGCTTGTGCGCAGTTCCATCGCCTGCGCAAGAGTGTCGTCTGATTTTGTGCAGCCGAACAACGCGAACAGGCAAACCAATACGAGCATTGCTTTTTTCATGTTCATCCCTCCGACGGTGTGTCATGGCGTGCGCCATGCACCAACAGTTTATGCCAAGGCGGAGAAAATAGAACGAAAGCCAAGCTGCACAAAACAGCTTGGCTTTCGTTATTTGCAAGGTGGCCGGAGAGTTGCCCGTGGCGGCACCTTATTCGCAGGCTTTTACGGCCGCGATCACGTCAGCCATGCAAGAGGTGTCCAGTTCCCCCACGCGGCCGTCATCGATGGCTTCGGCGACCTTGGGGTCGATGGGAAGCCTTGCCAGAACAGGCAGGTCAAACTGCGCGGCGACCTCATCCAGACGGCTTTTGCCGAAAACTTCGATTTTCTTGCCGCAATCGGGGCATTGCAGATACGCGTAGTTTTCCACAAAGCCCAGCACGGGCACGTGCATCATGTTTGCCATCTTCACGGCCTTGGAAACGATCATGGAAACCAGATCCTGCGGACTGGTGACGATGACGATGCCGTCCACCGGCAGACTCTGGAACACGGTCAGGGGCACGTCGCCCGTTCCGGGAGGCATATCGACGAACAGATAGTCCACATTCTCCCAGATGACATCCGTCCAGAACTGCTTGACCGCACCGGCGATCACGGGGCCGCGCCAGACGACGGGGTCGGCGGGATTATCCAGCAGCAGGTTGATGGACATGACCTGCACACCGCCTTTGGAAAGTGCCGGATACAGGCCGTCCTCGTTCGCGCCCTGACACTCGGAAACGCCGAACGCGGTGGGAACGGACGGGCCGGTAATGTCCGCGTCCAGAATGCCGACGCGCTTGCCCTCTTTCGCCATGGCGACCGCCAGCATCGACGTGACGGTCGACTTGCCGACGCCGCCCTTGCCGGAAACGACGGCGATGACCTTGCCGATCTTGGACTTGGGGTTTAATTTTGCCAAAAGGCTCTCTGCCTTACGGTCGGAGCAATCCGAACCGCAGGAAGAACAGTTACCACTACAAGAACTCATGGAAAATTCGCTCCTTACAAGTTATCTTTGCTTATTATATGCCCTTTTTTCTGGGGTGTCAACCGTTCCGTTCGGATTTGGGGCATCTTATCCCTCCTGCGCGCTTTCCCACTGCATCATCAGATCCATCAGATCCGCTTCGGCTTGTTTCTTCTCCCCCATCAGTCGCGACAACTGTTGATAATCGGCCGAGGCAGCCTCGATTTTCTCATCCAATGCGGCAATGGCCGCTTCTTGCTTCTCAATCTCTCGTTCCAAGCGGCGTACGAGCTTTTCCGTTTCTTTCGTGCCGCCCTTGAGACGCTCCTTTTTCTCTTTGGACGCGGGGGCAACCACAGGTTGCGCAGCCGCCTCGTGCGCCAAAATCGAGCGATATTTTGCATATCCGCAGGGAAAATCGCGGATTTTGCCGTTTTCCAGCAGCCAGATGCGCTCGGCGAATTTCTCAATGAAATAGCGGTCGTGCGACACGAACAGCAGCACGCCTTCAAATTCTTCGATGGCCGCCTCCACCCATTCGCGCGACGCGATGTCCAAGTGGTTGGTCGGCTCGTCGAGAATCAGCAGGTTGATTTTTTCATCCATCAGCATACACAGCCGCAGGCGGGATTTTTCGCCGCCCGAGAGGTTGCCGACGGTTTTGAACACGTCCTCGCCTTGAAACAGAAACTGCCCAAGGCGGTCGCGGGCGACCTGCGGGGTGCAGTTTTTTTCATAGAGCATGGTGTCGTAGAGGGTGCGCTCGGGGTGGTCAAAATGGATGATCTGCGGCAGATAGCCCCATTTTACGGTGGGGCCAAATTGGATTTTTCCCGCGCAGTCCTCTTCGTCGAGCAGACATTTGAGAAAGGTGGATTTTCCCGTGCCGTTATCGCCCAGAATCGCGATGCGCTCGCCGCCCTCGACGTTCAGATTTACGTCCGAAAACAGCGTCCGTTCGCCGAAGGCTTTGCTAACGCCTTTCAGCTTGAATACCACGTCGCCGGAAAACTCCTTTTCGCCGAAAGAGGCTTTCATCGTCTTTTCCGTTTTGGGCTTTTCGGTTTTTTGGATGCGTTCCATGCGATGCTGGATGGACATGGCGCGGCGGTAAAGCGTGCGGTTGTTGATGCCCCAGCCTTTCATGCGCTCGACGGTGAAGCCGAGTTGCTTGAGCTTACCCTGTTCCTGCCGATATTGCTTCATTTGCAGGTCGAAACGCGCCTGTTTTTCGTCCATGTAGAACGAATAGTTACCGGAATAAAATTCGGCGTGGCCGTCGACGATCTCGATGACGCGTTGCGCGACCTGATCGAGGAAATAGCGGTCGTGCGAAATAACGAGCACCGTGCCCTTGAAGGCATTGATATACGATTCGAGCCACTCGACGCTATTTAAGTCCAGATGGTTTGTCGGCTCGTCAAGCAGCAGAATGTCCGTTTTTTCGAGCAAAAGGCGGGCAAGGTTCACCCGCGTCTTTTCGCCGCCGGAGAGGCTGTCAAATTCCTGCACGCGCTGTGCGGGTGTGATGCCCAGACCGTTGCAGATCTTGTCGACCTCCACGTCCATTTCATAGCCGCCGCCCGCTTGGAAGCGGTTCGTCAGCGCGTCGTATTGGCGCAAAAGCTCGTCGGTCGCGCCGTTTGCCATTTCCTGCTCCAGAATCTCCATTTTCCGCTTGGCGGCGGTCACATCGGCGTAAGCCGAGCGCAGGACATCCTCGACGGTGTAGCCCATCGGGAACACGGGAATCTGGGAAATCAGGCCGAGGCGCTTGTCGGGATTGACGAACACCTCGCCCTCGTCATAGTCCATTTCGCCCGTGAGGATTTTCAGCAGCGTGGTTTTGCCACAGCCGTTGCGACCGAGGATGGCCACGCGCTCGCCCTCCTGAATCTCAAAGGAAAGGCCCTGCAAAAGGTTTTCCCCGATGACGAAGAATTTTGTTAAATTCGTTACCTGAATGTCAACCATAGGTTTACTCCAATTCGGAAACCAGTGCTTCCAGCTCGTCTGATGTCAGTAAAATATTGAGCGTCTGCAACATGGCGTTGGCGCTCATGTGCTCCGGCAAGTCCAGTTTTTTCAGCAGTTTTTTGCGTTTTTCACTGCTGTCGGCGCAACCGGAAAGTCCCATGCGCATTATGTCCTGCTTTGTGAGGCAACCGCCGGTTGCCTCCTGCGTTTGCCCGATGAAGGTCGCACCGGCGCTACGCAGGGCATCGAGAATGACCGCTTGCGTCATCCCCTCCACGCCGAGTTTCCCCTCTTTGCCACCGTGTTGCTTGCGCCGTTCCTTGCCGAAAATATCGGGGGTGTAGGCGTGCTTCAGATATTGAGCGGGAATGGCACTTTTGATATGGTTGCGGATGACGAACCCCGCACCGTCGGCATCGGTAAAAACGATCAGCCCCTGCTTTTGCGCCACCTGCCGCAGCAGATTCATCTGCTGCTTATCTTTGAAAATCCCGAAGCCGGAGGTTTCGAAAATCGCCGCGTCAATGATCTGGCTGAGGGTATTTTTGTCGTATCGTCCTTCGACGACGATGGCCTCTTTGATTTTATACACGGCGCGCCTCCTGCGAAAGCTGTAAAATCAGCACTTCCAGCAGCCGCTCGGGATCGTCGAAAGAGGTTTTCATCTTCATATCGGTTTCGAGCACCAGCTCCATCGCCTTTTTGAAAAACTCCGGGCGGAATCGCCGCGCGGCATCCATGGCCTTTCGCGCGACGAAATCGGCAATGCCGCACAGTTTGGCCAATTGCGCGGCATTGCCGCCACGGTCAAGCAAGGTACGTGCCGTGCCCAGCCGACGCAGGTGACTGCCGACGGCGGCAAGAATGACGATCGGCTCCTGCTGCATTTTCAGGAGCTTTTGCAGTGTCGTCAGTGCGCCGCTGTAATCGCCAGCGGCGATCATATCGGTCATACGGAAGACCACCGCGTCGAGCACAGGCTCGGTCACGGTATCGATGTCTGATTTGCAAATGACCTGCGCGCCCGAATAGGCGCTGATTTTTTCGATTTCCGTCGCCAGAGAAGTCATGGTGCCGTCCGTGATCTCGATGAGATAGGCGCACAGCTCCGCGGAGATGGATTTTCCCTTTGCGGCGAAATGTCGCCCGACCCAACTGATCAGACTGCGCTGATCCTGCTTGGCAAATTCCACAACCTGCCCCGCGCTGAGCACTTCCCAGAGTTTTTTTTGCCGCTTGTCCGGCTTCCATTCCACCGTTTCGTAGGTGAAAATCACGGTGCAGTAATCGGGAATGTCGGCAAGGATCTCCGATAGCTTGCCGCGCTCGTCCTCATTGCGCTTGAAAAGGTCGATATCCTCCACGACGACCAGCGTGCGTTCTGCCATCATGGGCAGATTTTCCACTGCATCGGCAAAGTCGCGCACGTCAAAATTTTCGCTGTTGAAGCGATGATAGTTGAACGATTCCGTCAGTTCGTCGAGTACGGCTTTGCGAAGTTGTTGCAGATAATGCCGGCGCAAAAAGGCTTCCTCGCCGTAAAAAATATAGATTTTTTCGGGCTGTTTTGCACGAATGGCGGCTTTTAGCTGCTGCAAATTGTCGCCGTTTGCTTCTTTTGCCATGTCCTCTACCCCCTGAAAATGACGGTTCCGTTCACGTCCGTTCTGAAAATCGTGCAGCCGTAGTCGGCAAGCCGATCGAGCACTTCCTCGGTCGGGTGCCCGTACGGATTGTCCGCACCGACGGAAATGATGGCGATGCGCGGTTGTGTCACGTCGAGCAGGAGCGGGTCGGTCGAATACTTTGACCCGTGATGTCCAACGATGAGTACGTCGAGTTTCGGCAACTGCACACTGCGCATCAGTTCCCATTCCCCTGCCGTACTGCGGTCGCCCGTAATGAGTATATCACATTTTTTCGTCTGAAACAAGACGCACAGACCACTTTCGTTGTCGGAAAGGTTATTTTGCGACGGAATGAGCGAAAGAGTCGTGTCGCCGTAGGAAAGCACGCTCGTTTCGGATATGACGTGGTGCGCATAGGTGTCGGGCAAGGTCTGCGCGGTCGCATCCTTGTCTGCGCAATTGGGAAGATAGAGCGTGCGCGTCGGAATGCGACTGAGAAAATAGGCCGCGCCCGCGGCGTGGTCGCGATCGTAGTGCGTCAGGATCAGACCGTCGATCTGAAAGATGCCGCGGCTCATGAGGTGGTTTGCGGCGGTGTTCGCCGCGCCGGTGTCACTGTCGCCGCCGCAATCGACGACGTAGGTCTTCCCCTCGCTTTGCAGTACGATGCACTGTCCCTGCCCAACATCGAGCACCGTGACGCGGCATTCGTCGAGCAGCGGTTCCGTCCACGAAGCGGCCAGCGCAAGGCACAGTGCGATGGCACAACAGCAGATCGACCCGAGGACGTTTTTGCGCCGCAGAAGATACAGTACGAGTAGTCCATAGGCGAAAATCAGCCACAGGACGATGTATACGCTGTCGGTGAATACGGCGGCAAGCGGAAACGCGGCAAGGAGTTTGCTGACGGCGAGAATATAGCGGATCGGCCACGCGACAATCCGGCCGAAAAATGCGCCCAGCGGGGCCCAGAGCAGACCCGTCAGGAGCGCGACGAGCACGCCGTAGAACACAAACGTCACGAGCCAGACCGTCAGCAGATTGGTCAGCACGCTCACGAGGCTGACGGTGTGGAAGTAGTAGGCGCAAAGGGGTGTGACGGTGACGGTCGCGCCGACGGACATTCCGATCGACGCGGCAACGGTGCTACAGAATTTGCGCGCGCGGCCTTTGAAGCGGCCGAGATACTTTTTGTCCATGAGCTTGTCGCGAATCGGCTCAGCAAAGAGAAAAATGCCGATCATACACGCGACGGAGAGCTGAAAACTGACGCTCGTGATCGTCCACGGGTCGATCAGAAGCATCAGCAAAACCGCAAAGCCGAGCGCGGTCGGCGGGTCGTACTCCTTGTGCAGCAGCAGAGACACGATCATCAGACTGTGCATGATACACGCGCGCATGATCGACGGCGAAAAGCCCGCGACTGCAGCGAAAAAGAACAAAATCGGAAGTCCGACGACCAGTGCCGCCCAGTTTTTCCGCCCGACAAGCACATAGATCAGGGAAAACAGGATCGTCACGTGCAGGCCGGAAACGGCGATGATATGGCTGATACCGCTGAGTTTGAAGGCGGTGTCGACCTCGTAGTCTAGCTGCTGCTTATCTCCGATGAGCAGGGCGACGGCGAAGCCTGCCGCATCATCGGGAAAGGCATCGCTGAGCGTGGCGCGAATTACCTTGCGCGCATAGGCCGGATAGCCGTACCATGGCAGATCCTGCGCATGATCGACGGTCGGCTCCGCCGCGGCGGTGGCCGTCAGGAAAAGATGGTCGGCGGTGTAATAGCTCGACTCCCCGCTTGCACCGGGCAAAGTTGCGCGCAGGCGAAATGCACCCGTTAGGTGGTCGCCCGGCGCGGCCTGCGCGTCTTTGGAAAGGTAAATGCGCAGTTGATAGGGTTTCCCGCTGAGAAAACCGACACCGTCGACGGCCTTGCCGTAATCCGTTTCCTGCGCATAATCCGTCGCGACGAGGGTCATTTTCAGCGTTTCGTCGTCGGCGGCGCGCACGGTGGAAAGATAGAGCGCGTCAAACAGCGATATCCACGCAAAGCCGATCACGCAGCCCAGCATGACGGCAACGCCGATGCGCAAATTATCAAATCGCTGACGCAGGCACAGAAAAACGGCCAGCAGAAGCGCCGCCACACCCGCGGCGGCCAAATACCACATCGCCGTCAGAAAATACATTCCGACGAACGCGGCCAGCGCGAATCCGACCGAAAACCACATCAATTTCCGCATAACGCACCCCCTTTCCGTAAGGTCGCAAAGGGGCGCCGCTGAGCAGCGACGCCCCTTTGCTTACTTCACTTTTTCCGCGACGAAATTATCCACCTGAGCCAGTGCGTCGTCCAGCATCAGGACATTCTTGCCGCCGCCCATGGCGGAATCCGGCTTGCCGCCGCCACTGCCGCCGCAGACGGAGCAGACCATTTTGACCAAATCGCCGGCTTTCACGCCCTTGGCGACGGCCTCCTTGCCGCAGACGGCGAGGAAGGTGATCTTATCGTCCGCGACCGTGGCCAGAACCGCCGCGATACCGGCACTGCGTTCGCGCAGGGTATCGCCCATTTGACGCAGTTTGTTCGCGTCGGCGTTCGGGACGGTCGCCGTCAGGACTTTTAGGCCGCCGATGTCGTGCGACGCGAAGAGGAAACGCTCGACCTCGCCCGCACTTTCCTTTGCCTTGTACGCCTCGATGGCGCGCTTGAGATTTTTCAGCTCTTCGAGTGTATTGGTAATGCGCTCGGTCACGTCCGTGGGCTTTGCTTTCAGCGCGGCGGCCGCCTTGTAGAGCATTTCGCGTGTGCGTGTCATGTCGCTCAGGCAAGCCTTGCCCGTGATGGCCTCAATACGCCGCACGCCGGAGGCGACGGACGACTCGCTGTCGATGCGGAACGGGCCGACTTTTGCGGTGTTGTCCAGATGGGTGCCGCCGCAAAGCTCGATCGACCAGCCGCCCATGTTCACAACGCGGACGGTATCGCCGTATTTTTCGCTGAACAGTGCCGTAGCACCCATGGCCTTGGCCGCGTCGATGCCCATTTCGTTGGTTTCAATGGGATAGCCCTCCAAAATGGCGTTCTGGACGATGGCGTCGACACGTGCCAGCTCCTCACCGGTCATGGCCGCGTAGTGCGTGAAGTCGAAGCGCAGGTGATCCGGCTCGACCAGAGAGCCGGCCTGATGGACGTGCGCACCGAGGACGGTGGACAGTGCCTTTTGCAGCAGGTGGGTCGCCGAGTGGGCACGCATGATCGCCTTGCGGCGCTCAACGTCGATCGACGCCATGACAATGTCGTCGACTTTCATGGAACCGGAGACCATTTTGCCGTGATGCAGGTATTTGCCGGACTTGTCCTTCTGCACCTGATGGATGACGAATCGACTTTCGCCGCACAGCAGAACGCCGTGGTCGGCGACCTGACCGCCCATTTCGGCATAGAACGGCGTTTGATCGAGCACGATGATGCCGCTCTCGCCGCCGGCGATGGAGCCGGAGACTTCTTCGCCGACGCATACGGCCAGCACCTTGGCCTGACAGTTGTATTGCGTGTATCCGACGAATTTCGTCGGGGTGTTGTCCAGACCCAGATCAATGCCTTCCCATGCGAGGTCACCCAGCGCTTTTCGCGCCTCACGGGCGCGGACACGCTGCTCCTCACGGCAGGCGGTGAAGCGCGGCATATCGACGGTCATGCCCTCGTCTTCGACCATTTCCTCGGTCAGGTCGATGGGGAACCCGTAAGTGTCGCTGAGCAGGAAGGCATCGTCACCGGAGAAAACGGTCTTTCCGGCGGCGCGGTGCTCGGCCAGCTTTTGTGTGAAGATCTGCATACCGCTGTCGATCGTGCGGGCGAAATTCTCCTCCTCGATCTTGACGACGCGGGTGATATAATCCGCGCGCTCGCGCAGATAGGTATAGTGGTTTTCGTTTTCGTGCACGACGGTCTCAACGACCTCGTACAGGAACGGATGGTTGACGCCCAGCAGTTTTCCGTGACGCGCGGCACGGCGCAGCAGACGGCGCAGGACGTATCCGCGACCTTCGTTCGACGGCAGGACACCGTCGGCGATCATGAATGTCGATGCACGGATATGGTCGGTGATGACGCGCAGAGATACGTCCATGCGGTGCGAGCGGCCGTAGGACGCGCCGGTCAGGCGGGTGACGTGGTTGGTGATGTTCATGACGGTATCGACGTCGAAAAGGCTGTCCACGTCCTGACAGACGACCGCCAGACGCTCCAGACCCATGCCGGTGTCGATGTTCTTCTGGGCAAGCTCGGTGTAGTTGCCCTGACCGTCGTTGTTGAACTGGGAGAAGACGTTGTTCCACACTTCCATATACCGGTCGCAGTCGCAGCCGACGGTGCAATCGGGTTTTCCGCAGCCGTATTTTTCTCCGCGGTCATAGTAGATCTCGCTGCACGGGCCGCACGGACCGGAGCCATGCTCCCAGAAATTATCGCTCTTGCCGAAGCGGAATACGTGGTCGGCGGGCACGCCGATCTCTTTCGTCCAGATGTCGAATGCCTCGTCGTCGTTCTCATAAATAGAGGGATAGAGGCGGTCTTTGTCCAGACCGACGACTTTCGTCAGAAATTCCCAGCTCCATGCGATTGCCTCGTGCTTGAAATAATCGCCGAAGGAGAAGTTTCCGAGCATTTCAAAATAGGTGCCGTGACGTGCGGTCTTGCCGATGTTTTCAATGTCGCCCGTGCGGATGCACTTCTGACAGGTGCACACGCGGTGGCGCGGCGGCTCGACCTCGCCCGTGAAATAGGGCTTCATGGGTGCCATGCCGGAATTGATCAGCAGCAGAGAACGGTCGTTCTGCGGGATGAGGGAAAAGCTGGGCAGACGCAGATGACCCTTGCTTTCAAAAAAGCTCAGGAACATCTCGCGCAGTTCGTTTACGCCGTAAGGCTTGGGATTCATGGTTATGACCTCCGATAAAAATGTGATAAAAAGAAAAAATGCCCCCATCGAAACGATAGGGGCGAAAAACCGCGGTACCACCCTAATTCGTCCGAAGCGGACATCTCAAATGCTCGGTAACGGGAGCACCGTCCCGGTCGTCCCGGGCGACAGCGGAAGCGGCCCACGATCGTCCGCGCAAGGGCTTTCACCGCTCCCCTCTCGCTATCGGCGCACCGGATCGTTTCTTTTCCGCTATAGTCTTTTCATATTTCCACGCTTATTCTAGCACAAAGGGCGAAAAAGTCAATCCTTTTTTTCGTTTTTCGTGCCGCTGTGGCGGGCGGAAACGGCTATTTCAGGACACAATACGGCTGAAATTGCAGACGGTCAGCCGAGACGAGGCGAAATTGCACATCGTCCCACAATCCCTCCTGCGCAAGCGCATGGCTCGGGCCGTGCAAATGCCCGTAATAGCACTGACTGACGCCGTACTTTTTCAGCAAATCGAGAATTTCCGTGCATTCATAGCCCTTGTATCGCGGCGGATAATGCAGGAAGGCGATTTTTTGCGACTCCCCTGCCGCTTTCAGGGATGTTTCCAGACGAATCAGCTCCCGACGGAAGACTTTTTCGTCGTGCTCGGCACTGCGTTGTTCCTCATAAAACCAGCCGCGTGTGCCGCACAGGGCGACGTCGTCGTAAAAATAGCAGTTATTATTCAGAATATGGAAGTCTTCAAAGCCGTTTTCCGCGCAGAAACGGTCGAATTTTGCGACCGTGTTCCACCAATAGTCGTGGTTTCCTTTCACGATCAGCTTGCGGCCGGGAATGTGCGCGTGCATAAATGCAAAATCGGCCTTTGCCTCCTGAAGATCGAGCGCCCAGCTAAGATCGCCGAGCAGGATGGTGGTATCTTCCGATGTGATGCACGACAGCCCCTGACGGAGTTTGTCCATATATCCGACCCATGCACCGCCGAAAACGTCCATCGGCTTCGGCGCCCCGAGGCAGAGGTGCAGGTCACCGATCACGTAGAGCGCCATAGATTTTCGCCTCCTTAGCCGGAAATTCTTTTTTCCAGATCGGTTTGTTTGATTTTCAGCAGACGGCTGACCAGTGCGCCGTCGTGCGCGGGACTGCGCTCGGCAAGCAGGAGCGTCCGGTTTTCCGCGCCGCTGGTGGCACGGAAATCCTGTACGGCACCGTAGGCCAGCGCGGCATAGGGGCCGAGCACGTAGCCGCGGCTGCGATAGACGGCGGGAATGACGGTCGCCAAACGATGATCGCTGATGACGGCGGCAAACAGGCCGCGGCTGAGCGACTGAACTTGCTCGGGAGAAATCTCATACACGCCTCCCCTGCCGCACGTTTGCAGGTATCGCCTGTTTTCATCGACGCCGAGCGCGCCGTGGATCAGCCGTTCGAGGTTGCGCGGAACGACGGCATTTGCCTGCGGCGTACAGGTCGGCAGGATGTTGCCGCCCGTGGAGAGCGTGCCGTGATACAGAAGATCCCACAGTCCCCCGTTTGCGTTGCAGCCGCAGAGGATCGTCCCGATGGGTAAGCCCATTTCACGGGCGTACCAAGCCGCGATCGGCGTGGTGAAATCGCCGACGGACAGCGCAATGTCGAGCGTCTGGGTTGAGCGCAGCGTGCCGGAGGCACACAGCGCACCGTAAGCGGCGAAAAGGAAGGCGATGCGCACGGCGATGGCTACCCAGTTGGTCGGGTCGGCACCGTAGCCGCCCAAGCGGTCGGAAACTGCCTGAATGGGTGCGCGCAGATCGGCGCTTTCGTTGTGCCACAGCTCACAGGCGGTGATATTGCGTCCCGCGGCGTGCAGGCGCACGGGCTTGCGCCCGACGGCAAGCTCCATGTCCCACGCCGTCAGGTCGCAGGCGAAGAGCGCGTTGAGCACGTCGGCAAGAATTTGCGTCTGCGTACACGATGCCAAGGACGCGATGCGCTCGTGGTCGAGCACGGGCATATGCAGGGGCAAAAATAGGCCGCCGTCGATGTCGCAGTCGGTATGGATGGTTTTGAATGCCGTCACGACGTCATGCTTGCCGCGCGTGGTTCTATACAGCACAATTCATCACTCCCAGTGCATTGTTCCAGAAAATGTTTTCCACCATAGGTTCGGTCAGCCCGCGCGCGAGCAGGCGTTCGGCCAAGGACGGATAGCTCTGCACACCGTCAAAGCCCGCGGGCAGATGGTCGCAGCCGTCCAGATCGCCGCCGAGGGCGATGTGTTTGGCCTCGGGGTCGAGCTCCAGCCAATGCAGGACATGGTCGCACAGCGTATCGAGCGTCGGTTCCTCGCCGACAAAGGGCACGCATTGGTTCAACCCCGCCACGCCGCCGGTGCGGCAAATGGCGCGGAACATATCGTCCGTCAGGTTGCGGCTGTGATTGCAGACGGTGCGGCTGTTGGAATGAGTGGCAACCACAGGTTGCGTTGTGATATCCATGATGTCCCAGAATCCGCGGTCACTGATGTGGCTGACATCGACGCACATCCCCAGCCGCTGTGCCTCACGGACGTATTCACGACCCTGATCGGTCAGCCCTTCGCCCGTTTCGTGCGAGCCGGTCAGGACGTTCGATTCGTTCCAGCCGAGCGAGGTGATACGGAAACCGACTTTCCACAGCATTTCGAGCAGTGCGGGGTCAAAATCGAAGCCTGCGGGGCCTTCGATGGTCAAAATGGCGGACATTTTACCGCTTTTGCGGTTGTTTTCGATGTCCTCGGCCGAAAACGCCTGCACGATGAGGTCGCAGTTTTCTTCGAGATGGAGCATGAGATTTTCCAGCTCCCGCTCAAATACGGACTGCGGCGACGCTTGATGCCACTTGCGCATGAAAGGGGTCGTGAAACAGGCGAAGCACTGCGCGTAGCAACCCAGAGTTGCGGCGCGTTCCAAATCAATATGCAGTGAATTTTTGCGCAGGTTGCCTTTCTGCATCAGATCTTTTCCGAGCAGGGCGAGCGCGGTATCGCAGTGCAGGTCAAAAACGGGAAAATTCATTCAAATGCTCCTTCCAGATGGACGATTTTCGGCTCTTGTGTATCGCGCCCGTTCGGCGCGTAGATCTCCACGACGTCGAAACGCGGTTGCAGCGTCGTCGGGTGGTGCTCCAGATAAATCGAGGCGGACACGCGGATGCGATCCTGCTTGCGGCGGTCGACAAATTCACGCGCCTGCGCGAAGGTGTCGTTTTTGCGCAGCTTGACCTCGACGAATACCAGATATTTTCGGTTTTTCACGATCAGGTCGATCTCCCCAAAGCGCGTTCGGAAGTTGGCCGCCACGAGCGTGTAGCGGTGCGCACGCAGATATTGCGCGGCAAGTGCTTCTCCCCACGCGCCGTTAAGGTTGGCTGCCATAGAATTTCCTCAGGAAGCTGTGCCGATGGATCGGGCACGCGCCCAGCGCGCGCAGAGCATCGTAGTGCGCTTTCGTGCCGTAGCCTTTGTGAATTTCAAAGCCGTAGCCCGGATAGCGTTGTGCCATTTCCAGCATTACATCGTCCCGGCTGACTTTGGCAAGGACGGAGGCCGCCGCGATGTTTGCACTGCGGGCATCGCCCTTGATGACCGTCTGCACGGGCAGGCCGAAATCCTTTTCGCGATTGCCGTCGATCAGGGCAAGCTGCGGATGGACGGGAAGCTGCGCCAACGCGCGTTCCATCGCCAGAAACGTCGCCTGCAGGATGTTGTATCGGTCGATCTCCTCGTGGTCGGCAAAGCCGATCCCGTAGGCGATGGCCTGCTCCTTGATGAGCGGGAAAAGCTCCCTGCGGCGTTTGTCGCTGAGCTTTTTGCTGTCGGTCAGACCGGGAATTTCCAGATGCGGCGGCAAAATGACCGCCGCGGCGCACACAGGCCCCGCCAGCGGGCCGCGTCCGGCCTCGTCAACGCCGCAGATGAGCGAGCATCCCTCGGCGAAAAAACCGTCTTCGATTTCCCACATTTGCGCTGTATTCATGGCTGTTCCTCCGGTGTTTCCAGTGTGAATCTGCCCAGCTTGCCGCTTTGAAATTCGTCAAGCAGAACTTTTGCCGCACGTTCCGTGTCGATCAGGCCGCCGCGCAGGACGTAGCCGCGCTTTTGCCCGATCTGTTGCAGCAGCTCCCAGCCGGTCGCCTCGGGCGTGTTCTCCACGCCGTAGCGCAGGCACACCTGCGGCCGATAACGCCGCCACAGTAGCTCCAGCAAGCGGCAAGCCAGTTCTTCCCGATCGAGCAAGTCTGCCTTGATCGCGCCTGTATAGGCGAGCTTCATGCCGACCTGCGGGTCTTCGAATTTCGGCCAGAGAATGCCGGGCGTGTCAAGCAGGAGCAGACCGCCGTCGACGTTGACCCACTGCTTTCCGCGTGTCACGCCGGGACGATTTTCGGCCTTTGCGCCCTTGCGGCCGGATATTTGGTTGATAAAGGTCGATTTTCCGACGTTCGGGATGCCGACGACCATGATTTTCAGTGCGCGTGACATTCCCTTGGCCGCGTCGCGTTCAATCTTCTCGTGCAGAAGTCGGCGCACGGCGGGGGTGAATGCAGCGATTCCCTTGCGGCTTTTGCAATCCGTCGCGACGGCGGCAATGCCCTTGTCCTTGAAGTACTGCACCCAGCGGGCGGTGGCATCGGGGTCGGCCAGATCAAGGCGATTGAGGATGACCAGTCGCGGCTTGTTGCCGCAAATGGCGTCAATGTCCGGGTTTCGGCTGGAAAGGACGATGCGCGCGTCCACGATTTCGCACACGGCATCCACCAGCTTGAGATCGGACTCCATTTGGCGGCGCGTTTTGGTCATGTGGCCGGGATACCACTGAATGTTCATCTGTGCGTCGTCCATCAGTCGATCCCTCCGAGTCTTGTAAAATCGAGCGGTTCGTTCGCCATGTTCGTGCCCGGCCAGAACAGAAATACCGCTTTCCCGAGGATCTCCCGCTCGTCGATCAGGCCGATTTTCGGGCTTCGGCTGTCGAGCGAGTCGTTGCGGTTGTCGCCCATGACGAATACGCAGCCCTGCGGGACCTGCAAGGGAAATTCCATCCCCTCCGCGTGCATGGGCGAGCAATCGCCCGGCATATAGTAGACATACGGCTCGTCCAACGCAACGCCGTCGACATAGACCGTCCGATTGTCGAAATCAATATCCACCGTCTGCCCTTCGGTCGCAATGACGCGCTTGATGAGATTCTTGCTGTTTTCAAAGCTGTCTTTGCTGACGACGACTACGTCGCCGCATTCCGGCGTGCGATAGACGGTGCGGCTGACGAGAATGATGCGATCACCGTCGAGCAGGGAGCGGTTCATGGAGCGACCGTCGACCATCACAATGCGAAACAGGAGCAGAAACGCGACCATGAATGCCGCGAAAACGGGAAGATATTCGCCCAGAGTGAGAAAGGCTTTCTGCTCTTTGGAATATACTTTTGTATCTTTCTTTTTCTCTTTGGAAAACAGTTGCGAAATGCGTGCCATATTTGTTCCTACTTTCCGCATCGACCCGCGGCCAATGCGCAATTTTACCGCATACCATTATACACCCTTTCCGTCCAAAAGAAAAGCATAATTTTCCCGAAACGGAAAAATATGCCGCGGAAATGGCGTCCACGGCATAAAAAAGAGGAGCTTTCGCCCCTCTTTTTCATGAAATTGGAATTACACGCGCTCTTTGATCTTGGCAGCCTTGCCGAAACGCTCACGCAGATAGTACAGCTTCGCACGGCGAACCTTACCTTTGCGGACGGTCTCAACGGCAACCACACGGGGAGAATGCACGGGGAAAACCTTTTCACAGCCGACGCCGTAGGAAACACGACGAACCGTGATGGTCTCACCGATGCCACCGTGCTTACGGGCAATGATGGTGCCCTCAAACACCTGAACACGCTCACGGGAGCCCTCTTTGATCAGCACGTGCACACGAACGGTATCGCCGACCCGCATTTCGGGCAGCTCCGGCTTCATGTACTGGCTGGACAGAGCTTTTACCAAATCCATATCTTTATCCTCCTTAATATTAGGCGTTCTTACGGCGTTACGCTCCGGCGATATGGTTCCCGGCACCGCAGAGGACTCACCCTGCTTTAAAGACTAAAAGATTATATCAGATCGTTTGCGGAAAATCAAGTGTTTTTTTCGCTTTTTTTGTGCATTATTTTCCGATTTTTTCGCTCTTATCTGGCGATCGGGATCAAAAGCATCCTCCCCTGCTCCGGTTCGTCGGTCAAGGCGTTGGCTTTGCGGATGCTTTCGACCGTTGCATCGTTTGCCTTTGCAAGCGCCCACAGGCTCGGCTCGTTCATGCGCCGCAAAATCAGCGACGGCCGCTGTGCGGTCCGTTTCGGCTCGCCGCGCGTCAGATCGGTGATCATGGGGATGGTCTGCGTTGCCGTTGCCGACAGCTCCAACGTCAGTACGTTTCGCTTGCCGCCGTTTTGCCGACTGACCGAAACGATGCACGGAGTGACCTCCACATCGTCCGCCGCGGGGAGCGTCCGCTCGTCCGACCAGCTTTCCGTTGCACTCTGCAGGCTGCCGTTCGCGTCCTCATAGAGAATGTGCGTCGTACCCGACAGCGGAATGCGAACCTCCGCGCCGTCGCGCATCGGTTGCGGAAAATCAGGAGAAAAACGGGCGTCTATGAGCTTGCCGTCCTGAAATTGCAGGGGCAGCTCGATCGTCTCCGTGCGCGTATCGAGATACATCGGGAGCGACAGCGGCTGTGTTTGGATATCGAGTTCGTATTTTGGGCTGTACGCGTCCTGCGTAAGCGTCAGCAGGAGCGTGTCGCGCACGATGTATTGCAGCGTCAGGTCGCAAACAATGTGTACGCCGCCCTCCGTCCGCTCGGCCTCCAGACCCGTCAGCATCGGGCGGAGCGTGATCTGTGCCTTACGGTCGTATTCACGGTCGAGATCGACAAACTGCGCGAAGGGAATTTCCTGATGCCCGCTGCGACATTGCCCCTGCGCGTCCACATACAGATAATTCACTTGCCCGATGCCGCGCACCACGGCGCGATTTCCCAGAACACTGCGCTCCGTGACCTGCACGTCCATGGCGCAGATCACGCGGCTTTGCGGATCGTCGAGCGTGATATTGTCCTCAAATCGGAACGACTTCTCCCCTGTTTCCGTGGGCAGATCGACGGGATAGGTCTGCGTCAGCGTTTCGATTCCCTCCGGGATCTCCTCCGCGACGGAAATCTCTGCCTCCGCACTTTCCATTGCCTCGCCGAGAACGTCGACGTTTGCACGCAGCATGAGCTTGCGCGCCGAGAGCGTGCGCGCGTCCAGCTCACGCAGGTGGCACTGCACCAGAATGCTACCGTCTCGCTGTGTCGGCGGGAGCGCCCATTTCACCTGAAACGGAAGCCATGCCTCCAAAACGCGCGGCGCGGAACCGTCTTCGGGCAGATACAGAACGCTTGCACTGACGCCGCCCGAGACATTCATCTGCTCCGAACGCCATTGCTTACTTCTCATCATGCACACGCCCCACGCCGACAGCACGCGTCCAATGTCCGGCATTTCCTCCGGCAATCGCAGTTCCAGCGTCTGTTCGGCGTTTTGCGTCTGCCGAATCACCGTTTTCAGATAGGGACAGTTTTTTTTACTCCATTGCACTTGCATCCACTCCTTTGCCGTCGATACCATAGTTTATTCGCCTGCGGACAGGTTTATGACCCTTATTTTTTCTGCATGAAGGCGATGCCGACGGCCAGTGTCGCGACCCCGACAAAGCCGCAGAAAAATTCGGACTCGAAAAATCCCGATACCAGAAGCCCGAGGCCGCACCCGGCCAGTGCCGCGCCGATGACTTGAAATTTTCTGCACATATGCGTTTCCTCCGTCACGACAGGCGCACTGAGCGGAACATCTGCGTCCACTGCTCCTGTAGCCGTCCGCCCGTTTCACTCGGCGCGAACGCGCACAGGCAATAGTGATAGTTTCCGTCGTCGAGCACGACTGCGCGGCACAGCACATCGCCCTGCTCCCCTGCCGCCGTCCAGACCCATTCGTAGCGCGCAAATTCGTCGCAGGTGCTTTCCATGAGGGTCAATTTGTCACGTGAAAAGCCGCAAAGCGTGCGCACGGTTGCGTCGATATCGCCTGCCGGAAGCGTCTGCGTCATGACGCTGTAGCCGTCACATTCGAAAAGCGTTGCGTTTTCGCCGTCGAAGCACTGCGCATTGGCCGACTCCGGCAAGGAAATCTGCATGGTGCGTGCCGTTGGCGTTTGCGAGGGCGCGTGCGCGATCTGCCCGAGCGTTTCAAAGGTGTCGACCGACGCACAGCCGCTGAGCAAAAGGCATAGACCTGCGAGCAAACAGAATTTTTTCATACTACCCCTCCCGAAAGGATAAATCACGGTTCTGCTATCAATCAATGCAGGTGCCTGCCCGATTATGCAAAAAACTCCGAAGGGATATCCCTTCGGAGCGCACGGCGCGAGCAAGCCTCTGCCGCCTGTAATGGTTTGGTTCACTATGTCATTCCGAGCGAGCGTTCGCGAGCCGAGGAATCTACGCACCCACGGAATTGCATAATGCATAGTGAAAAGTGAAAAAGTATGGCGTGCGGCTCCCCCAGCGGGGGAGCCGCACGCGGCGCGGGAAACGGATTGCCACGGCGCTTCGCGCCTCGCAATGACGAACATGGTAGGTGCAGTGCGTAAGGTGACAATCGGCGCGAACCTGTTCCCTGCCCGACGTTCCCGTTCTTTACGTTTCTCTTTTCGTTTTGCAGTTATTCTCCCATCCATTCGCTGCCGACGTCTTTGCCAAGCCCGTTGCAGGTGTAGCACCAGACGATCACGTCGCCCTCTTCCGGCGAGTACGACGAGCAACCGTAGTTCGGGAACCATTCGTTGACCTTGTACATCCAGCCGGACTCGTTGCCGCAGTCAAATTCGTAAAGCTGGTTGATGCCCTCGATATAGTAACTGCCGTAATCGGGTGTCCAACTGTATTCCATCTGGATGTTCTGCTGCGCGCAGACGCGCTTGAGAATGTCGAACACCGTTTCGTCAGGCTCGAATGTGACCTTCACCATCGGAAGAATCACGCCGTCGGCCGGGACGAATCCGGCCTTTCCGGGGGTGAGGTTTTGCATATTGTCGAGGATCGTGTCACAGCGAATGGTGATATAGACGATGGCATCCTGCCCGGTTGCGGGAATTTCCGCTTCCTGCTTGGCCGCGCAGCGGCTGCAAACGCGCTGCTTTTGCCCCGGCTCGTCTTTCGTGGCGGCCTGCGTGGTTTTCCATGCGCCCCATTTGTGCCCTGTGGCGGGCGTCTGGGCGTCGACGTAGCGGTCGCAACAGGTGCAGGTGTGGACGGTGTAGCCCGCCTGCGTGCACGTCGGCGCGACGGTCTGCGCTTGGTAGCTGTGCCCCGTTGCGGGTTGTTCACCGTCGCGGTACAGATCGCCGCAGGCGCAGACATGGACGGTGTAGCCCGCCTGCGTACACGTCGGCGCGACGACCTCGGCCGTGTAGGAATGGGTATGCGTTTCGGGAATGATGTCGATTTGGCGCTGCTCGTTTTCGCCGCAGACGCGGCAAACGCGCTCCATGCGCCCGACGGTGGTCGATGTCGCCTCTATGCGCACCTCCCAGACACCGAAATCGTGCCCTTTTTCGGAGACGAAGGTGTCGCGATAGCCCTCGCCGCATTCACAAATGTATTCGATATAGCCGCCCTCCGTGCACGTCGGCGCGACCACGACGGGGTCAAATGCGTGCGTGTGAACGGGCGGAGTCGTCACGCCGTTGAGCTGATCTTCGATCTCCTGACGGCGAATTTCTTCCAAGGTATTCAGCTCGCTGTCGGTTACGCACAGTGTGGTCGTTTTGTTGGTTTTGCGGATCTGTGCGATGGCAAAGCTGTTGAGTGCGGCGGCCTGTATGGGACGGTCGGTCGTCGTGCCACCGACATATTCGCGCGCCTGCCCTGCCGCAATGCCGTCGACCGTACCGCGGAAAACGCTGACGGTCTGCGCGCCGGAGCGGTAGCTGAGCATGGCGGTCGCCTGCGTGATTTCCAGACGGATGCACCCGTCGGACGGCGACGCGGAACGCGCCATGGACGTTTCGGTTTCAAAAACAAGGCGGATCGTCGCCTCCGTATGGGCAAACGCCTCGCCCGCGGTGAGCGTCAGCGTCAGTGCGTCGGCATCGGTCACGATCAGACACGCACTGCCGCCGAGCGTGACGCTACCGCCCTCGTATTCGATCACGGCTGTCGCACCCGGATTCATGGTCACGATGTCACCCGTGCGCAGGACGGTACCGTTTGCCGCGTCGGTCTCAATGCCCAATCGTTCGATACGGGCAACGCCGGCAATTTCGCACAGCGTGGGCGCACCGTGCACGTTGTCGAACCATCCGCGGACGTAACCGACGCCGAAAAAGCCGCCGCCTACGATCAGCGCGATGATCAGAACCATAATCAAATTGTTGCGCGTTCTTTTTTTCATTGGGAACCTCTTTGTTGCCAATTTTCGAATCGGGCAGGCGAAAATCGCCTGCCCTTTTGCGATGATTACTTTTTCTTGCGGATGCACAGCAACAGCGCGACATCGCCCAGCAGTGCAACAATCGCGATGAGCATGGTCACGACCGAGAGCGTATTGCTTGCGTTCGTGCCGTCGACACCGTCTTTGCCGTTAACGCCGTCTTTGCCGTCTTTACCGTCGGCACCGTTGGTGCCGTTAGTGCCGTTAGTGCCGTCAACGCCGTCTTTGCCGTCGGAGCCGTTCGAACCGGCGGCGCCCTGCTCGCCTTTTTCGCCCTGTGTGCCTTGCTCGCCGGTCGCTTTCACGCCCAGAGAAGTCCATGTTGTGCCGTTGTTATAGGAAACTTCCCATTCGTTCGTTTCGGCGTTGATGCGAAGCTGCGGTGTGATGCCCGCCGCGCCGCGCAGTAGCTCTGCATAGGCACTTTCCGCCGCGACGAGCACGTCGTAGTTGGAAACCATCAGCTTCTGCGTGTCGTCAAGTGCAGAGTAGGCCTCGCGTGCCGTCAGGATGACCATGAGGGAATTTGCGTCGACCGTTCCGATCGCGTCGATACGGGCAACGGCGTTTTCAACGGCGTTTGCCATGGCATCAAACTGCGCCTCGGCCTCGGCGGCCGCGTCCTGCTTGGACAGCACGACGATGTAGTTTGCCACGTCGCCGTTTTCGGCCGTGACTTCGATGCGAACCTGCATGGGCTTGGTATCGTCGTCGAAGTAGATGGCATAGCGGTCGTGATTGGAATTGGTTGCGGTGATTTCGATCTCGTCGAGGCCGTCGTTATCGACGTTGGACAGAGCGAAGACCTTCACAATGGCGTTGGCATCGTTTGCCGTCGGCCAGAGGTTTACAAAGCTGCGGCCGCTGCCGATCGAGAATGCGCCGTAGAAGGAGCCTTTCTGTGCGGTAGTCAGGGGGCTGCCACTGTAGGCGTTGGATTCGTTGAGCTTCAGGCTGATAGAGTTGTCGCTCGATTCTTCGCGGATGTTGAGGATGTATTCTCTCTTGGACTCGCCGTGGGTCACGACGACGCTTACCTGCGCCGTGCCGTCGGTCAATGCGACGGTGTTGCCGCCGTCGACGGTAACGCTGCCGCCGTCACAGGCGACAGGAGTGAACGTCACGCTGGTCGTTCCGATCGGGACGATCCATTCAATTGCTTTGGAAGAAGCCTTGAACTCGCCGAACAGGCGGCCGGTGTCTGCGCTCAGGCCGCTGAGGTAAGCGGCGTTGGTGGCGATGGCCAAGACGTTGCCGCTGTCGTTTTTGTAGTAGATCGTGCCGTTTTTGTCGCAGATGGGGCTTGCGATGCAGTACTGCTCAAAGCCCGCGGCATCGTAGATCTGCACCAGCTCCACGCCCGTGTCGCTGATGTTCGACGGGTCGACCTTGATCAGGGAAAGTCCGCCGGGCTTGCCGTTGTAAGTGGTGTAGAAATAGAGCTTGTGTTCTTTTTCGTAGTATGCGGTCGACAGCAGAGCCGATGCCTGCGGATAGGCGGTCAGCTCCACGGAGTAGAGCACTTCAAGGGTGTCCGCGTCGGCAATGGCAAATGCGCCCGCACCGTTGCTGCCGGAAACAACGCCGCTGCCGAGGCAGAAATAGACATGATCGCCGTAGACGACGGGCGTGGAGGTCGACTGCCTGCCGGAACTGTAGCTCTTGAGGTCGCTAAGTGCGCCCGTGGCGGCGTCAAGTGCGGCGGAACACAGATAGCCGGCCTTCGTGGTGAAATAGACGCGGCCTTTTTCCGCGCTGTATGCGATGGAAGAACGCTGGTCGCCCATGCCGATCAGGGGCAGATCGGTGATCTCGTCGCCGGTTTTCTTATTCAGCGACAGCAGGTGCGAATCGTTCTTGAACTGGTTCTGGCCGTCGTCGGTGCCGACGATCACCGCGTCACCGACCACGACGGCACCCGCCCAGTAGAAGCCGCCGGCGACGGTTCTGTTCCAAACCTTATGGCCGTCGGCAACGCGGACGCAGACAAAGTTGGCATCTTTCGTTTCGCTGTTCCAGAAGCCGGTGTAGACACAGCCGTCGGAGTATGCGATCGGCGACAGCGCCTGACCGCCCAGTTCGTCTTTGTAAATCCAGACGGATTCGAGCGTCTTGGCGTTGAACGCCTCCAGCGTGCCGCCGCCCAAGGGGCAAATGATCAGGCCGTCCGCGTAGATCGGGGGCGTGTAGCCATAGCTGGGCGCGGCGGACATCGTGCCGGTTTTGAGGATCTCGCCGTCGAGAAGGCTCAGCTTATACAGCGTCTTGCCGGACATGACGATCAGCGCATCGTCGACGATGATCTGCACGCTCGGTGCGGCTGACCATCCGCTGCCGAGTTTTGCCGCCCATTTGAGCACGGTGGTCTCCACGCTTGCGGGCGTCAGCGCATCGGTGATGGCCATGTTGACGTCGCTGTTGCGGAAATTGTTCCACTCGGCGGAAACATTCTCGGATGCTGGCGTTTCCGAATCTTCGGCGGCCATGGCGGGAATGCACATCACGCCTGCGGCCACGGCAAGTGCCAGAAGCAATGCCAAAATACGTTTTTTCATGTAAGAAACCTCCAGAAATAAAAATGGTATATCGGAACGCCGAACGGCGCAATGAAGAGTTAGCCGGCTCACACCGCCACGCGGTGTGTCGCTTATGCCGCACGAAAGTGCGGTTCGTAGGTCTTCTGACTGGTGCCTCTCGGGAGTCCTGCGCCGTCCTCCGCCTTCTCAGGCTTGCGCCCAATGACCCGCTTGCGCGGAAAGAGAAACGACTCGGCACTTACAGCACAGCAGGCCATGCCCGCCGTGTTCCGGTTTTTCACCGGATTCCCTTGTTCAGCCGCGCCGCCTTTACGTGCAAAGACAGCGGGCCACGAATAAGCCGGGGATCTATCCTGACCGCCCGAACGGGCGGCTATCGACAAAGAAAAAAGCCACATTTGCGCAAACGCAAATGTGACCGAACGTTTTCACCCCCAAAATACCTGTCCGACATTTCGTCGCAGAAATGCCCTTCAGGCTCGAACATGGCCGGTATTCTGGCTCGTGCATTGGGGAATATCCTACGTCCGCATTCCGCCTTCCCGGATTTCTCCAGTGACCGGCTCACGCCATGAATAACGGACTCCTGCACATACAGCAACGGGTTATGCCCCGGACTCTGACCGGGTTTCCTGATCTCTCGCACCTGCCGAGAACGGCAGTCATCGTGGAGGACGCCATGCAGCATATAAAATTCAGAGGAAAACGATGGGCGGATGCTCACTCCGTCCGATGCGTATTATAGCATGAAGCGGGAAAAAGTCAAGAGGCGCGGGATAAAATCGGTACAAAAAGAGCGAAAGATTTCCCGGGAAATACAGACGACCCGCCGCGGGAAGCATTCGGCAGGTCGTCTGTATGGGTGGTAATTTTATGGGATGGCACGACACGGTGGCGGGTCATGCCTTTGGGTGGCATTTTGCATACACGCTTTTGAGCTTACTGTTGATCATGTGCGTGTACATTTGGGTGGAGGAAATGTCGCTGTGCCCCATCAGCTCCTGCAAGGAACCGAGGTCTGCGCCGTTTTCCAGCAGGTGCACGGCGAAACTGTGCCGTAGGGTGTGCGGGGTGATCTCCTTGTCGATATGGGCGGTGGATTGGTAATGCTTGAGGATCTTCCAGAAGCCCTGACGGCTCATGCGCACGCCCGAAACGTTGACAAACAGTGCCTTTTCGTCCGGCTCGGCGAGCATGGTCGCGCGAACATCCTTCAAATATGTACCCAGCGCGCGCAAAGCCGCGGGATAAAGCGGGATGGTGCGGGATTTACTGCCGCTGCTGCACTTGATGATGCCCAGCTCCAGATTTACGTCGTCGACATTCAGGTCGATCAGCTCGGAAACACGGATGCCCGTGGCGTACATGGTCTCGAGCATTGCCTTGTCCCGATAGCCCTTGGTATCGGTCAGAACGGGCTGCTGCAGCAACAACTCGATTTCACGGCCGGTAAGAATCTGCGGCAGTTTCTTTTCGCCGCGGTCGATGTGCATATCCGTGACGGGTGTCTGCTCCAAAAAACCGGAAGACACCAGATAGGCATAGAAATTTTTCAGGCTGGCGAGATGGCGCGACAGCGTTGCGCCCGAGCGGCCTTCGTCTACCAGATGATCCAAGTAGGAACGAATATTCAATTGCTCGGCGTCCACGATTTCGCGATCTTCCGAAGTGCGCAGCCAGTCGGAAAACTGGCGGATGTCGCGCATATAGGAAGCGACCGTGTTGGAGGATGCCCTTTTGACCTTTGAAAGGTAATTTTCATAGGCGGTGATCAAATCCAACATGACACAAAAACTCTCTTCTTTTCATCTAAAAAACAGAAAAAGAATGACTACCAGCGGCCATGGCCCGGTAGTCATACGCGCCCGATCTCTGTTCACAAATACTATACTCCAAAAGTTTCGGAAATTCAAGCCGCAAATGGGAAAGAAAGTATTTTTTGTAAATTATCACCATTTTTATGTCAACGCGATTATGTCAACCGACGTAACCGTGCGACGTGCTGCACGGGGTCTCGACGCGTCGAAAAGAAGATGTTGGGCCGAGGCTTAATACGCAACCACCAAATGTTGGTTGTGCAATTTTTCCATGGTTTTTCCGGACGGGGTAAGCATAATTTACCCGTTTGTGCAATGTGCACATCTGCCTGCTTCATCGACGCGGCGCACGGGCGTATTTTCGCTTTTTTCGGTGCGGTTTTCCCAGTGCGCACACCAGCCCGATACCCAGCACGGCCAGCAGTGCGGGCACGACCCCCTGATAGTGCCCGCCGAATAACATGGCGTTGCAGCACACCAAAGCGACAAAATAGCACACGCCGGCAAGCAGACACACGAGCGTACGATTGCCGTCCGTTTTCGCACGCGCGCAGATCGTGCCGACGAATGCCGACAGCAGCATCGTGACGACTGCCGCCGTCGCACAGAAGCCCTCCCCCACCAGCTCGGCGGCGACCAGCGTTGCCGTCACGGCAGACAGGATCAGCGTCACCGTCACGCTTGCGGCAAGTCCGTGCACAAGTGCGAGCGGCAGGGATACGGTTCGTTGTTTCGTTTGATGAGGCATATTCGCTCCCCCTTTCCTTTCATTGGTATGCACGAGGGCGAAAAAAAGAACCGAAGCGGACAGTCGCTTCGGTTCAAATGTTCGGATTGTGTTGCCATGTGGGCGATCAGGCCTCGGTTTCGACGGGCGACTGCTCGGACTTGGCGGTCAGGCTGTTGAATTTTGCGCGCGTCAGCTTGACATCCTCCAAAGAGGCGGCAATGGCCTCCTCGGTGCGGCGCAGGGCATCGTCCATGTAGCCGTTGCTGACCTTGTGCAGCTCATCGATCTGGGCTTTCGTCTGCTCGACCATTTCGATGCACTGCCGTCTGGCCTCCTGATAGATGGCCTGCTGAGAAACGAGCATCTCGGCCTCCTCGCGTGCACGCTGGACGACGGTCTCGGCCTCGCGGCGTGCCTGACTGATCAGCTCGTTGCGCGATTCGACGATCGTGCGCGACTGTTTCAGCTCGGCAGGAAGCTGCGCAATGACTTCGTCGAGCAGGTCAAGCGCTTTGTCCCGCTCAAGAATGCACTTATCGGCAGCCAGAGGCATGGAACGGGCATCTTGGATCATGTCGTACAGGGATGTGATCAGGTCTTCGATATGTTTATCGCTCATTTGGTTTTTCCTCCTTGACGGTTTTCTTTTATTTTCTTCTGAAAGTCCGGGATGATCTGCTCCGGTAAAAATTCAGACAGGTCTACATCGTAGCTACCCAGTTCCTTGACGGTGCTGGAACTGAGGTACATATACTGGTGCTCGGCGGTCAGGAACATGGTGTCGAGTTCCGGATTGATCTTGCGGTTTACCATTGCCATGGTAAACTCGTTTTCAAAGTCCGAACCGGCGCGCAGGCCCTTGACGACCACACAGCTCCCCTTTCGCTTGGCGTATTCGGCCAGCAGTTCGCTGGAGCAATCGACCTCCACGTTGGGCAGGTCTTGGGTGATGCGTTGGATGAACGCCACGCGCTCTTGCAGGGTGAACATCGGGTTTTTGCCTGCGTTGACCATGACGCACACGATCAGCTTATCGAAAATACCCGCGGCGCGGCGAATGATGTTCAGATGGCCGCTGGTCACCGGGTCAAAGCTGCCGGGATAAATCGCTATTTTCATGTGGATTCCTTTCGGTAGAGCGTAATGAGGGTTTTGCCGTATTTGTAGTCCTTGGAGCGGGAAAAACCGGGATATTCCCACGGAAGATCCTTTCCCAGAGGTCGCTCACACACTATTATACCACCGGATTGCAAAATGTCAATTTCCGCGATGGATTTTATCGAATTTTCCAGAAAAACTTCCGCATAGGGCGGATCGAGGAAAATGATATCGAATTTCTCTTTGCAGCGGCTCAGATAGGCAAGATAATCGGCGCGGATGACGACGGCTTGATTTTCCAACTTCGTGCGGCGCAGATTTTCGCGGATGAGGGCGCAGGCCGGTTCTCCCGCATCGACGAAAACGGCCGATTTTGCGCCCCGGCTGAGCGCCTCGATTCCGAGCTGCCCGGTGCCGCCGAACAGATCAAGGACGCGGGCATTGGGAATATCGAATTGAATGACACTGAACAGGGCTTCTTTCACCCGATCGGCGGTCGGCCGTGTGGCAAGTCCTTCGGGCGTTTTCAGATTCACGCCGCGGGCCTTTCCCGTGATGACTCTCATTGCTTTACCCTTCCTTTTCCCGAAAATGCCGATACACTGCCATGGCCGCGTCTTTCGGGAGCATTCTCTCCAGTTCGGGCAGCGTGGCCTGAGCGATGGCGGTCAGGGATTTGAATTGCTTCAAAAGCTCCTGCTTGCGCTTAGGGCCGATGCCGGGAATATCATCCAGCTCGGAGTAACGCAGGCGCTTGGAGCGCAGAGAGCGGTGGTACGTGATGGCGAAACGGTGGGTTTCTTCTTGTATCGTTCCGATAAAGGCGAACACCGTCTGGTTGCTGTCTATGGCGATCTCCTGCCCCTGCGGGGTCACCAGTGCCCGTGTACGGTGGCGATCGTCTTTGACCATGCCGAACACGGGCATGGAAAGATTCAGCTCGTGCAGAGCGTCCACGGCTACGTTCGCGTGCTCGACACCGCCGTCGATGAGCAGAAGATCGGGCTTTTCGGCAAAACCCTTATCCTGCGCCTGATAATGCACGAAACGTCGCTTGACGACCTGATGCATGGACGCATAATCGTCCTGATCGGACAGCCCCTCCAATTTGAAGCGTTTGTAGTCGCTTTTTCGCGGCTTGCCGTCGCAAAACACGACCATACCGGCGACGATGTCCGTGCCGGAAATATTGGAAATATCGAACGACTCGATGCGTTTCGGCGGTTCCATGCCCAGCATTTTGCCAAGCAGCACCAGCGTACCCGACACGCGTTCGTCCTTATCCGTGACGCGTTTGGCTTCTTCGAAGGCGTTTTTGTTCGCAAGCTCGACAAGATGCGCGTTGTCGCCGCGTTGGGGCACATGGAGTTTGGGGCGGTGGTGATACTGCTGCTCCATCAGTTCCGCAAACAGTTCGCCATCTTCCGTTTCAAAGGGCAACAGCACGCGCTTTGGTGCTAACCCCCTGCTCAAATAGAATTGCTTCAGAAGGCTGCTGACGGCCTCCTGCTTGTCGTCCGGCCGCGCAAATACCTCATACTCTTTGTCCAGCAAATTGCCGCCGGAAAAATGCAGTACTGCGAAGCACGCCTTGGTTTCCGACTCGCCGTAGCCGATGACGTCGGTGTCGGCAAGAGAGCCGGCGGTGACAAGCTGTTTTTGTCCGAGCGCCTCGACGGCGTTGAGCCGATCACGCAGACTTGCCGCCAATTCGAATTTCAATTCCTCCGCGGCGGCAAGCATTTGCGCGCGCAACTCGTCGGCGACGGTTTTGTAATTTCCCAGAAGAAGCTGCCGCGCCTGCTGCATCCGTGCGCGGTAATCCGCGGCGGAGACCTTTTCCGTGCACCAGCCGGCGCACTGATTCATGTGATAATTCAGGCAGGGTCTGCCCTTTCCGACGTCGCGCGGAAATTCGCGGTTGCATCCGGGCAGTTTCAGTGTCAGGCGAATGGCCTCGATGACATCGTTGCTCATCCCGCGGCTGCCGTAGGGGCCGAAATATTCCGCACCGTCGTCCGCGATTTTGCTGACGAGGGTGATTTTCGGATACGGCTCTTTCATGTTCAGGCGTAGGTACGGATAGCCCTTGTCGTCCTTCAGAAGGATGTTGTACTTGGGCATATAGCGCTTGATCAGGCTGCATTCGAGCACCAGCGCCTCAAATTCCGAGGCGGCGACAATCACGTCGAAATGGTGAATGTTGCTGACCATCAGGCGGGTTTTCGGTGTATGCGACGCAGTGTCCTGAAAATATTGCCCGACACGATTTTTCAATTTTTTCGCCTTGCCCACGTAGATAACCGTATCGTCTGCGTTGCGCATGATGTATACGCCCGGGGCGTACGGCAGGCTCAGAGCCTTTTGCTTGAGTTGGTCGAATGTCATAGCGTAGCCTCATTACAAAGAACCGCCTCAATGCAAAGGCGCACTGAGGCGGTCAAAAAGGGAGATTCAGTATACGTCCTGCTGCAGAAGGACTTCCAGCGCACGAACCGCCGCCTCGGCATCGTAGCCCTCGGCGGTCAGGGTGACGGTAGAACCGGTCACGATCCCGAGCGACATGATCCCCAGCAGACTTTTGGCATTCATCTTGCGATTGCCGGATTCCAGCCGAATGGAGCAGTTGAACTCATTTGCTTTCTGCACGAAATATGTAGCCTGCTTGTTATGCAGACCGGACTCGCAACGAACGACGATCTCTTTGCTATACATTTCTATTCACTCCTTACTCGCAGACGTAAAACGCTGCGCTTATCTATATGATAACAAAAATGTGGCAAAAGTCAACTGATTTTCTCGGATTTTTAGCGAAGTTCCGCAATTGTCACGCCATCCTCGCCCTCACCGTAGACGCCGAGGCGGAATGTTTTGATGAATTTGTTTTTCCGCAGAGCCTGCTGTACGGCCGTGCGCAGTACGCCCGTGCCCTTGCCGTGGATGATGCGGATGGTCGACATATTCGAGCGCATGGCCTCGTCGATGTAGCGTTCAAGCACGCATACGGCCTCCACGCTGTCCATTCCGCGCAGGTCGACTTCCGTCGCCGCGGCGGTCATTTTCATTTCGCGGCCGGAGTGTGCGGGGCGGGATTTTTTCTCGCTGTACGGATTTTCCTGCTCCAGCAGATAGATTTCGTCCGCTTTGGCGCTCATTTTCAGAATGCCCGCCTGAAGCTGATAGGTGCCGTCTTTGTTGACGGCGATGACACTCGCCTTCGTTCCGAGCTTTAAAAGCTCCACGGTGTCTCCGACCAGAATGCCGCGCGTCGGCTTCGGTCGTTCGCGTTCAGGGGCTTTTGCGCGCAGTTTTTCTTCCGCCTCGTTGAGCGTGCGGCGCAGGTCACTCTGGCGCCGGTTGATGCCGGAGACATCTGTGCTGTCTTGGAGCTGCTTGCGCATGGCTTTAAGTTCTTCTGAGGCCAGATTTGCCGCGGCGCGCGCCTCGTCGATGATATATTGTGCCTCGCGGCGCGCAAGCTCCATCGCCTTTTCCTTTTCTTTTTGAAGTTGGCGGTTGTATTGCTCGCTTTCCTGCTTGATTTTTTCCGTTTCCTGACGCAGACGCTGTGCCTCCGTCTTGGCGTTTTCCATCTGCTGACGCTGCTGCTCCAACTGCGTCAGCACGTCTTCAAAGTCCTTGTCGCTCTTGCTGACCAAGTCGCCCGCTTCTTTCAGAATATCCTCGGAAAGTCCCAGCTTGCGTGAAATGGCAAAGGCATTCGATTTTCCCGGAATGCCGATGAGCAACTTATAGGTCGGGCGCAGAGTTTCCACGTCAAATTCGCACGAGGCGTTGATGACACCCGTGGTGCGCATGGCGTAGAGCTTTAGCTCGGCGTAATGGGTCGTTGCGGCGACGCGGCTGTTCATGCGGCGGCAAAATTCGATGATGGCCGTGGCCAGCGCCGCACCCTCGGCGGGGTCGGTGCCCGCGCCCAGCTCGTCGAACAGCACGAGCGTGCGGCTGTCGCATTCGGCGACCACGTCGACGATGGTGCGCATATGGCTGGAGAAGGTGGACAGGCTCTGTGCGATGGACTGCTCGTCGCCGATGTCGGCCAGAACCGCGTCAAAGGTGGACAGGCTGCTACCCGCACCGGCGGGCACGTGCAGGCCGCATTCGGCCATCAACGTCAGCAGACCGATGGTTTTGAGCGTAACGGTCTTGCCGCCGGTATTGGGGCCGGTGATGATCATGGTGTCGAAATCGGTGCCCAGACGCACGGAAACGGGCACGACCTTTGCGCTGTCGATGAGCGGATGGCGCGCCGAACGCAGGTCGACGATGCCCCGATCGTTCATCTGCGGTGCCCATGCGTTCATGCGATAGCCGAGTTTTGCCTTGGCGAAAATCACGTCCAGACGGACGAGAATGCGGAAATCATCGTTGATACTCTCGCGATAGGCCGCGGCCTCCGCGGAAAGCTCGGCCAAAATGCGCTGGATTTCTTTTTTCTCCTTGATTTCCAGCTCGCGCAGGGCATTGTTTGCGTTGACCGCCGACACCGGCTCGATAAAATAGGTCGAGCCGGACGACGAAACGTCGTGTACAAGCCCCGGAACGTCGCCCTTGCATTCGGATTTTACGGGGACGACATAGCGACCTTGGCGAATGGTGATGATCGGCTCGCGCAGAAATTTGGCATACGCGGGCGAGGAGATGATTTTTTGCAGGGTATCGCGGATCTTGCCTGCCTGCAAGCGCATATGGCGGCGAATGTCGGCCAGCGCGGGCGAAGCATTGTCGGCAATTTCCTCTTCGGAGAGGATTGCACCAAAAATCTTGTCTTCCAGATATTTATTGGCAGTTAGGCAGTGAAACAGACTGTCGAGCACGGTCGCCTTTTCGTCCTCGGCGACATAGCCCTTGACCATGCGTGCACAGCGCAATACCGCCCCGATCTCCAGCAATTCGTTCGGTTGCAGACAGCCGCCGCGGTCGGCGCGTTCGAGCGATGTCGAAACGTCTCGCACTTCCCCGAATGCGGGATTCCCCTTTCGGGTGCAAAGCTCGGATGCTGCGGTGGTTTCGGCAAGCAGTGCTTCCACATCCTCCAAATCGGAAATGGGGCGCAACGTGCGGCACGCTTCCTTGCCGGCCTCGCTTCCCGCGCAGGCGGCAAGCTGCTCCAGCACGGCGGGCAGTTCGAGCTTATGTATGGATTTTTCGTATAGTTCAGACATGGTTTTCTCCCGAATATTCATTACGGAGTCAGAGAAACAAGGATTTGTAAAAATCCAGTGTCGAAAAGCTCCGTTCCAACTGGGTGCATAAGTATCCCTCCGTCACGGACGATAGCTGCGCCATGGCGTCGGGCGCGATTTCAAAGGAAAACAGCTTCGACGACGGGCAAAAAACGATGTAACGCATGGCCTCTCGCATGGCGGGCGTGAGCGGCATACGGATGCCGCTTTCCCCCTGCGTTGCGCAGCCGTGGCATTCCAGTTGCCCGCGCGAGAGGTCAAAACGGTCCGGCGTGCCGCTGCCGCACACCCGACACGCGCTTAAATCGGGCGCATAGCCGCCCAGAACCGCACTGCGCAGTTCAAACACGGCCTTGACCTGCGCCTCCGGTTTTCCCAGCTTGTCGAGCGCGTAGAGGCAGTTGAGCACGAGCGAAAGCAACTCCGGATTCGGGAGATCTTCCTGCGACAGCAGTTGCGCAACCTGTGCGAAATAGGTGCCGAGGCTCAGCTTTGTCAAATCGCGGCGCAGGCCGTGGAAAAGCTCAAGCGACTGCGCCTCGTTGACGGTGTACATCTCCCGATACGCAAAGAGCGTGAACTCCCCGTAGGCAAGAAGCTGACACGGTGCGATGAGGGGGCTGTTTTTCCCGCGCAGACCGCGCGCCTTGGCCGTCAGCTTGCCGTGCTCCGGCGTCAGCAGGGTCAGAAGGCAATCTTTGTCATTGTAATCGGTTACCCGTAGAACCAGTGCTTTCGTCGTCAAATACATGGATTTGCTCCGTCCTTTTTGCCTGACAGTAAAGCATATACGCCTCCGGCGAACCGGTGGCCATGAAAATACGCCAATACTCTTGTTCCGTCATACGCCATCCGCCTTTTTCTTATTTCAAAGGCATGCTGCCCTTGCAGGATTAGGATGGCTTGTCTTTCCGGTTTTTACAACAGGAAAATCTTACTCTTTATAGCCGAAGTTGCGCACGAGCACGTCGCTGTCGCGCCAGTTTTCCTTGACCTTGATCCATGTGGTCAGATAGACTTTCGTACCCATGAATTTTTCGCAGTCTTTGCGTGCCTGTGTGGAAATTTTCTTCAGCATTTCTCCGTTTTTGCCGATGATAATGCCCTTGTGGCTGGCTTTTTCGCAGTAAATGGTCACATCCAAGTCGATGATGCCGTTGTCGCGCTCGGAGAAGGTGTTGACCTCCACGGCCGTGCCGTGCGGGATCTCCTTGTCAAGATTCCACAGCAGCTTTTCACGGACGATCTCGGCCATCACCTGCTTTTCGGGCTGGTCGGTCGTCAGATCGTCCGGAAACAGGAAGGGACTTTCGACGCTGTATTTTTCGCATTCTTTCAGCAGTTCCTCCACGCCGTCGCCCGTTTTGGCGGAAATGGGGATAATCGCGTCGAATTTGAAGGCCGCGGCATAGATTGCGATGACCTCGAGCAGCTTGTCTTTTTCCACGGTATCGATCTTGTTGATCGCCAGAACCACCGGGCAGCGGCTTACTTTCAGCTCGTCGAGCAGAGCCTGCTCCTGTGTGCCGACCGAGGCGATCGGTTCGACGACCAGAATCGTCATATCCACGTCGGAGATCGACTCTTTGACGGTGCTGACCATATAGTCGCCGAGCTTGGTGCGCGCTTTGTGAAAGCCGGGGGTGTCGACGAACACGAACTGGGAATTTTCGCGCGTGACGATGCCGCAGATGCGGTTGCGCGTGGTCTGCGGTTTGTTCGATACGATGGCAATTTTTTCGCCGACGAGGTAGTTGGTCAGTGTGGATTTGCCGACGTTGGGACGACCGGCGATGGTGATCATGGCGGTTTTTGTTTTCATGGTCGTTGTCCTCATTTTCTTTTTATCGTGTCATGCCGGGGATGGCGGAGGCAATGGCCTCCTCGCGCTCGCGCATCTGCTTTTTCATCTCGCCTTCGTCCACGTGATCGTAGCCGAGCAGATGAAGCATGGAGTGGATGGTCAGATAGCCCACCTCGCGGCGGACGGAATGGCCGTATTCCTTGGCCTGTGCCGTGGCGCGTTGCAGGGAAATACACATATCGCCCAAGGGGCAAAGTCCCGTTTCGCAGTCGAGATATGTGCTCCAATCCGTCGGCGGATTGCCCGCCTCGAGCGCAAACATCGGGAACGAAAGCACGTCGGTCGGGCGGTCAATGTTTCGGCTGGCCTTGTTGATGGCGTGGATGCCGTTGTCGTCCGTCACAAGAACGTTGATCTCGCAATCGACGCGGATGTTTTCGGATTTGAGCGTTTCGCGGATACAGCGGCGGATGATGGTTGCCACGGGCAGTTTTTTCAGGGTGAATCCGTCGAATGTCAGGTTGATTTTGTTCATGTTATTTCTTCCTCCGGTAGGTTCCCGCGGCGGTGTGATTGGATTTGGGTGCGGCTGGCTTTTTCTCCGCCTTTTCGTATGCGTTGATGATCTGCTGTACGAGCGCATGACGCACCACGTCCGCACTGCTGAGTGTGCAGATGGCAATGTCTTTCACATCTTCCAGCACGCGCACCGCGTCTTTCAGGCCGGAAACTTTGTCGTCCGGCAGGTCGATTTGCGTCACGTCGCCCGTGATGACGATTTTCGAGCCGAATCCCAGACGCGTCAGGAACATTTTCATTTGCTCGCGGGTGGTATTTTGCGCCTCGTCTAGGATGATAAAGCTGTCGTCAAGGGTGCGGCCTCTCATGTATGCCAAGGGTGCGACTTCAATTGAACCGCGCTCCTGATATTTCTGGAACGTTTCCGCGCCGAGCATATCGTACAGCGCGTCGTACAGCGGGCGCAGATAGGGGTCGACCTTGTTTTGCAGATCGCCCGGCAAAAAGCCGAGCCGCTCCCCCGCTTCCACCGCCGGACGCGTCAGGATGATGCGGTTGACCGTCCGCTCGCGAAATGCGGCGACCGCGGCCGCTACGGCCAGATACGTCTTGCCCGTTCCCGCAGGGCCGACGGCAATGGTGACGGTGTTGGCGCGGATGGCTTTCATATATTGCTGCTGGCCGACGGTTTTCGCCTTGACGGGCTTCCCTCTTGCCGTGATGCAGACAACGTCCTGCGCGATTTTGGCGATTTGGCCGTCCTGCCCCTGCTGTACGAGCGTGATGAGGTAGCGCACGCGCTGTTCGTCGATGACCTCGCCTTTCGATGCAAGCGTCAGCAGACTTTCAAGTGTCCGCAGTGCCATATCCGCCGCTTCTTCCTCGCCGCTGATTTTCAGCTCCGTTGCGCGATTGACGATGGAAACGCCGAACGCTTCTTCGATGCGGCGAATGTTCTCGTCAAAGGAGCCGAATACGGCGATGACATCCTCCACACGTTCCGCGGAGAGTATCCGTTCTGTTGTTTTACTCATGTAACTGTTCCTCCGGCCTTGAAATACCGATCATTTCATAACAGTGATATATGCCGCTGAGCGTGACGTATCCGTCCGCGCGTAGCAGGCACTCGTTTTCGGATGTGATCTTCCCCGCCGTCATGAGCGTTGGCAGGTACGCGGCGGCAAAATCGTGCAAAAGGCGTTCTTCCTGCGAAACGGTTGTCGGCTGTGTATCATAATCATAGCACCGTTCGCGGCAAAGTGCAACGGGCAGTTGAAACCCGCCCGGGAGCGTCAGATCGTATTGCTCATATATTTTAGCACATTCGGCACCCGAAATTCCACTCCCTTTGAAGAAATTTATGCGTTTTTTTCCAATAATCAGGAAAAATTTTTCGCTCGTCGCCGTGTTTTGCGTCCGCAGGCTGGATTGCGTCGGCAAAATCGCGGTCAGGCGGCGTTGCGTTTCGGCATAAATTTCCCCCGTGGCGCGGGTCGCACGAATGCAAAGGCCGCAGTCGGTATACGCGGAGATGAGCACCTCCCCTTTTTTGACCGCCTGTCCCGGCGCGCACAGGGCATTTCCTTTGAGTACCGTCATTTCGCGCACGATCCCGTCGCGCAGTGCGACGATGCTGCTGACGCGCGCCTGCGGCGACATCGGCACTTCGGTGTTTCGCTCGCGTACGGTGATGACGGCACGGCAACCATAGGTATTCACGCCCGCCCATTGCAGTTGCGGCATGGCCGCCAAGAGCGCGTTTTTCAGCCGTTCACTACGCACGGCACTGCGCCGCGCACCGAAATGAAGGCCGTAGGCGGCGGCCGTTTCCGCAATGGCACGCGCCGAGATCGTTTCGTTGCCCTCGACCTCGATCCAGAGAATTTTGGTCGGTACGCGGAGCGAAAGCAGGACGAATGCGATCAGCCCGAGCGTCAAAATCGGCCGCCGGCACAACTCGCGCAGGCGATAAAATAGGCCGCCGTGCCCTTTGATTTCCATGCGGTCGCCGCGTTTTTCCGCGAGACGTGCCAAGCGCGGCATATCCTGCCTGCGTAGGCAAAGCGTCAACTGCAATTCGTCAATCGGCGCGACTTCTTCTAGCGTAATGCCCATGCCGGCCGCCGCTTTGAGCGTGCCGGGAAGGTCGGCGCCGATCAGGTGCACGGTGACCATACCGTTTAGCGAATGCGTCAAGTCCATGTTTCGCCCTCCCGCGTCAGTTCGATATGGCCGATTTTGCCCGTGATCACGAGCCGATGCGCACTCATCTGACGCAACCGCAGGTTGCCCCCGACGACGCCCACCGTGCCGTAGCGCACCTTTGCGCGCACGACCTGCGTGCCGTATTCGATCACGCCGCCGTGGTTTTCAATCAGCACGCGTCCGTCGCCGAGCAGCTCCAGCACCGGCTCGCCCGGCAAATTCTCCTCCGTCAGGCCGACGCGATCGAGTAGTTTCCGAAAAATCGACGTTTTTTGCCCCATTTCCAACACCGTCCTTTGCTACCAGTATATGACGCGCGGCGCGCGCATATAATCCCGTGAGGTGATCGGCGATGAAACATTCCGAACGATATACGGGCATTCTCTTTGCAGGGCTGATGCTCGTGCTGATTCTCGACGGCAAAACGGCACTTTCGGGCGCACGCGCGGGGATAGAACTGTGCCTTGCCACGGTCATTCCGTCGCTGTTCCCCTTTTTCCTGATCTCATCGGCCGTGACGGCAGTCACAGCCGGCCTCGGCACGTTTCTGCCCGCCTCGGTTTGCGCCGCGCTGGGCATACCGCGCGGCGCGGAGAGTCTGCTTGTCATCGGATTTCTCGGCGGATACCCGATCGGCGCGCAAAGCGTTGCACAGGCGGTGGGCAAAAAGAGGCTGGCGCGTGCGGACGGTGAGCGTATGCTGGCGTTTTGCAACAATGCAGGCCCCGCGTTTTTGTTCGGCATCGGGGCAAGCCTGTTTCCGAATACGGGATATTGCTGGCTCGTTTGGGCAATTCAGATTCTTTCTGCGCTGGCCGTTGCGCTTTGTACCCCCGGCAAATGTCGCACAACGATCGCGTCTGCGCAGGCAACGCCGTTTTCCCTGACCGCAGCCATGCAACGCGCGGTGCGGACGATGGGGACGGTTTGCGGCTGGGTGGTGTTTTTCAAGATCGTGCTGGCCTTTGTCGAACGTTGGTTTTTCTTCCTGCTGCCTGTCAACCTGCGGTTGCTCCTGTCGGGGCTGACGGAGTTGACAAACGGTTGCGCCGCTTTGCGCGAGGTTGGCTCCGTGGGGCTGAAAGTGCGGCTTTTCTCTCTTTTTTGCGCATTCGGCGGGCTGTGCGTCTGCTTGCAGACGCGCTCCGTGCTCGCAGACGGAAATCTTTGCGGCAAGGGGTATTTCCCGGGAAAAGCGGCACAGGCGGCCTTTGCGTATCTGCTGAGTGTGTCGGCGCAGGCTTGCATTCCGTCCTTGGCGCTCGATTTGCCCGCGCCGGTGTTCCCACTGCTTGCCGCCGCGATTTGTGCTTCGTATTTTCTTTGGGGAAAACGAAAAAAGCAGTGGAAATTTCCCCGCCGACGCGCTATAATGGAGGCAGTTTATCCGAGGAGGTTTTTACGGCATGAAAATGTTCCGCGAAAAGGTTGAGCCAGCCTGCCGCTACTGCGCACACGGTTCGGCCGTCGGCGAAGATTTTGTCAACTGTCTGAAGAAAAAGAAAATGGTCGAGCCGGACGGCAAATGCTTCCGCTTTCGCTATGACCCGCTCAAGCGCGTCCCGTCGAAACAAAAAGCGCTCGACTTTTCCAAGTATGAGGAATATGATTATTCCCTGTAACGCACTTACATAGCCCAATCGGGGGACGGCGATTGCCGTCCCCCGATGTACGTTATAAGGAATTTTTGGAATGTTTGGAAAAGCCGTCGCCGAGCACCTGATGTGCCTCCTGCAAGATAACAAAAGCATCCGCGTCGATCTCGTGAACCAGCTCTTTGAGGTCATGAATCTGGCGGCGTTTCACCGCGACGAGCACGACCTTGCTGTCTTCGCGGGAATATGTGCCCTGAGAGTAGAGATAGGTTGCACCGCGGCCGAGCTTTTCGTCAATGATCTCCGGGAACAGCTCGTACTTTTTGGAGATGATCAGCGCGACGTTGGAATAATCGAATCCATAGGCCACGGCGTCGATCAACTTGTCGCACAGAAACACCGTAATGCCTGTGTAGAGCGCATTTTCGACATCCCCGTAGGCAAAGCCCGTCAGCGTGACGACGATCACGTCGAAAACCAGCGCGATCTGCCCGATGGGCATACTTTGCGCCTTGAGCTTGACGAGCCGGACGACGATGTCACTGCCGCCGGTCGACGTGCCGCTGATGAACACGAATCCGAGCGCAATGCCCGAAATCGCGCCGCCGTAGATGGAGGCAAGCAGCGCATTATGAATGACGGGAATCCATGCGGCGGGATAATAGTCGATGATCAGCGAACTGACCGCCAGACCGATCAGCGACCCGAAAAAGAAGCGCTTTCCGATCTTCACGCCACCAAAGGCGAACAGCGGAAGGTTGATGAGGATCGTCAGCAAACCCGTGTGCTTTTCCGCCATTTCCCGACCGAAAAAGATTTTCAGGATCGCCTGTGCGAAGCCGGAAACGCCGCCGCCGTTCATGCCGTTCGGCTGTAGGAAAATCGCAAAGCTCAATCCGAAGATCGCGCTGCCGAAAACCGTCAGGAAAAGCCAGCCCCATCGGTTCCAAAACTTCTTCATAGTCGAAACTCCTTACACTTCAAAATGTGTCTGCTTGTCCTGCGCGTCTTCGTCTTTCAGAAGTGCGCCTGCAGAGGGCAATGTGCGCGTGCGGTAACGGCTGTGATTGACGATGCCGCTGTCGGCGGAAAGAATGGCTTCCGTGACGGCCGCCTTCTTTTTCAGGCTGACAACGGATACGCCCTGCGTGTTTCTGGTGGTTTTCGGAAGGAGCTGTGCCGTCGAGAAAATGACGCACCGCCCGTCGGTCGTAAAGACGGCGACCTGATCGTCCGTATTAAGCGACATTGCCGTTTTGAGCGGGCTTTTGTCGCAGTAGGCACCGGTCAGCTTTTTGCGGTTGGTCTTTGTTTCGTATGCGCTCAGCGGCACTTTCGCGGCCTTTCCGTTTTCAAAGAAGAACAGCACGAAGCCCTTGTAATCGCCGGGGAAAATGACCTGACGGACGCTCTCCCCTGCATCCATGCCCAGCTTTTGCGGCAGATAATCGCCGAGCAGGGATGCCTTGGAATCGTCAAAATCGGAAAGGCGCGTCTTGTAGCACTGGAAGCGGTCGGTAAACACGAGCATTTCCGCGCGATTCGTCGTTTCCACGGTCTGCACGAGGGTATCGCCCTCTTTGAGCTTTTGCTCGCCGCTCATGCGCAGCGACTGCGCCGTGATTTTCTTGAGGTAGCCTTCATGCGACACGAACACAGTTACGGGATAATCGGGAGCCTGCTCCTCCTCCGCTTCGGGGCTGATCTCGTCGACCTGATAGACGATTTCCGTTTTTCGGGGTTGGCCGTACTTCTGCGCGACGTCTTTGAGCTCTTTTTTGATGACATTCTGGAGCTTTTTGTGGCTGCCGAGAATATCGCGCAGTTCGGCGATCTCTTTTTCCAGATCAGCGGTGGCACGCGTCTGCTTGAGAATGTATTCCTTATTGATATTGCGCAGCTTGATCTCGGCCACGTAATTGGCCTGAATTTCGTCGATGCCGAAGCCGATCATCAAATTGGGCACGACCTCGCTTTCCATCTCGGTTTCCCGAATGATGGCGATGGCCTTGTCGATGTCCAGCAAGATGCGCTCCAAACCCTTGAGCAGATGCAGGCGGTCTTCCTTTTTCTGGATCTGGAAGAAAATGCGGCGACGGACGCACTCCATACGCCAAGCCGTCCACTCCTCCAGAATTTCGCCCACGCCCATCACGCGGGGCATTCCCGCGATGAGAATGTTGAAATTGCAGGCGAAACTGTCCTGCAAGGGAGTCAGGCGATAGAGCTTTTGCATCAGCTTGTCGGGGTCACCCCCGCGCTTGAGGTCGATGGTCAGCTTCAGGCCGCCCAAGTCCGTTTCGTCGCGCATATCGTTGATCTCTTTGATCTTGCCGTTTTTGATCAGCTCGGCGACCTTGTCCATGATGACTTCCGTAGCGGTGGAATAAGGAATTTCGTAAATTTCGATCAGATTCCCCTCTTTGACATAACGCCACTTGGCGCGCAGCTTGAAACTGCCGCGGCCGGTGGAATAGATCTCGCGCGTGGCGGCATCGTCGTACAAAAGCTGTGCGCCCGTGGAAAAGTCGGGGCCGGGTAGAGTTTCCAGAATGTCGCGGTCGGGATTGTCCATCAGGGCGATGGTGGTCTCGCAGATTTCTTTGAGATTAAACGAGCAGATATTCGACGCCATGCCGACGGCAATGCCCTGATTTGCCGACACCAGTACATTGGGGAAGGTCGTGGGCAGCAGCGCAGGCTCTTTCATGGTCGCATCGTAGTTGTCCACCATGTCGACGGTATCGGAGTCGATGTCTTTGAAGATTTCGGCGGCAAAGCCGTCGAGCTTCGCCTCGGTATAACGCGCGGCGGCATAGGCCATGTCGCGGGAGTAGACCTTGCCGAAGTTGCCCTTGGAGTCGACAAAGGGGTGCAGCAGCGTCTCGTTGCCCTTGGCCAGACGCACCATGGTTTCATAAATGGCGGCGTCGCCGTGGGGATTCAGGCGCATGGTCTGGCCGACGATATTGGCCGATTTCGTGCGGCTTCCGGTCAGCAGGCCCATTTTGTACATGGTGTACAGCAGCTTGCGATGCGAGGGCTTAAAGCCGTCGATCTCGGGAATGGCACGCGAGACGATGACCGACATCGCATAGGGCATATAGTTGATCTCCAAGGTTTCGGAGATGGCCTGCTCGGTGGTGGAACCCACCAACCCCATAATGCCGTCGGTGTTGATTTTCTTTTTGTCCTGTTCAGGTTGTTTCTTTTTTGCCATGGTCGGCTCCTTCTTTACTTAGGAAATATCGGCAAGGTCGAGGTATTTGGCGCCGTTTTCGGCGATGAAGTTTTTGCGGTCGTTGAGCGCGTCGCCGAGCAGAACGTCGAAATAGTATGCCGTGCGTTCCGCCTCTTCCGGCATGACTTTGATCAGGCGGCGCGTTTCGGGGTTCATGGTGGTCATCCACATCATCTCGGGGTCGTTTTCGCCCAAACCTTTGGAGCGCTGGATGATTACCTTTTTCCCCTCCAGTTCTTTCAGGATTTTGACTTTTTCCTGCTCGTTATAGGCAAACCACGTCTTATCCTTGCAGGTGATCTCAAACAGGGGCGATTCCGCGATATACACATAGCCGTCGCGAATGAGGGTCGGGCACAGGCGGTAGAGCATGGTCAGGATCAGCGTGCGGATCTGGAAGCCGTCGACATCGGCATCCGTGCAGATGACGACCTTATTCCAGCGCAGATTATCAATATCAAAAGACGAGAGGTCTTTCGCCTTTTTCCCCTGAATTTCCACGCCGCAGCCGAGCACTTTCATCAGGTCGGTGATAATGGGAGAAGCAAAAATCTTGGTGTAATCCGCTTTCAGGCAATTCAGAATCTTACCGCGCACGGGCATGATGCCTTGGAACTCCGCATCGCGCGAAAGCTTGACGCTTCCCAACGCCGAGTCGCCCTCCACGATGTAAAGCTCGCGCTTGTCCACGTCCTTACTGCGGCAATCGACAAATTTCTGCACGCGATTGGCAATGTCGACCTTGGCGGACAGGTTTTTCTTGATATTGGTCTTGGTCTTTTCCGCCGATTCTCTGGCGCGCTTGTTGATGAGGATTTGCTCGGCGGCGCGGTCTGCCTCCTGCTTATTCTCAATGAACCAGACCTGAAGCTGTTCTTTATAAAACGCGGTCATGGCCTCCTGTGTAAACTTGGAGTTGACACTCTTTTTGGTCTGGTTTTCAAAACAGCCGATGGTGGAGAAGCAGTTGCTGACCAGAACTAGGCTGTCCTGAATGTCTTGGAAAATGATTTTATTTTCGGTCTTGGTGTATTTGTTGTTATCGCGCAGATACTTGTCAAAGGCGGCGGTAAAGCCGGAGCGCACCGCCTTGTCGGGACTGCCGCCGTATTCCAGCCACGAAGAATTGTGGTAATATTCAATGTGGCTGACCTGCTTGCTGAAGCAGAACGCCGTCGTGATTTTCAGCTTCATTTCGGGGCGATTTTCCGCATCGCGGCCGCGGCGCTCCGTTTCCCAATAGACGGGCATGGTGAAGGCATTGTCCCCAACCATTTCCTCAATGTACTGCTTGATACCGTCGGCATAGCAGAATTCCTCTTCCTCGAACTTCCGTCCGACCTGATTGCGGAATTTGAAGGTAATGCCCTTGTTGACCACCGCCTGACGGCGCAGGACATCGCGGTAATACTCCACGGGGATGTTAATGTCCGTAAAGACCTGCTTGTCCGGCTTCCAGTGGAAAACCGAGCCGGTCTTTCTGCCGCGATCGGTCGGCTCTTTTTTCAGGCCGCCGATGTTGCGCCCCTTTTCGAAGTGAAGGTCATACCGGAAACCGTCGCGGCGGATGGTAGCATCGAAAAAATCGGAGGCATACTGCGTGGCGCAGGAACCGAGGCCGTTGAGACCCAGAGAATACTCATAGTTCTCGCCGTTTTCGCCGTATTTGCCGCCGGCGTACATTTCGCAGAACACCAGCTCCCAGTTATACCGCTTTTCTTTTTCGTTGTAGTCCACGGGACAGCCGCGGCCGAAGTCTTCGACCTCGACGCTCAGATCCTCGTAGCGCGTGACGATGATGGTCTCGCCGTGTCCTTCTCTGGCCTCGTCGATGGCATTGGAGAGAATTTCAAAAACGGCGTGTTTGCAACCTTCCAGATCATCCGAGCCGAAAATAACGGCGGGACGCTTACGCACGCGATCCTCGCCTTTGAGCATGGAGATGCTGGAGTTGCCGTATTGTTCCTGTTTGTGTACTGCCATAATAATACCTGCCAAATCTTACCGGAATATTTGGTTATATTATATGCAAAAAAACGGACAAAGTCAACATCTTCCGCCGCTTGTTCGCCGTAAAATCCGAAAATTTGCCGCCGCGGCGAAAATCAACAATATTTTACTTTCCGTTTTCGATTTTGCCCTTGAAAAAGCGAAGAATTTGACATATAATATATTTTGATTTTATCTGTCGAAGGAGGCTGTCGGAAAATGAAAGAACTGACTCTGCTCGTCTGGCTGACTCAGTTCGGCCTTTCCGTAGCCGCGCCGCTGGTCGGCTATCCCCTGCTGGCGCTGTGGCTGAGCGGCCGCTTCGGCTGGGGGAAATGGGTCATTTGGGTCGCACTGGCACTGGGTGTCCTGTCCGCGATTCAGGGGCTTCGCGCTTCACTGAAAACGCTGGAACGGCTTTCCCGCACGCGCAAGCAGGAGGACACCCCTCCCCCCGTTTCGTTTTCCGAGCATGACTGATATTTGGAGGGCTTCCAATGGATTCACGTAAACTTGTCCTGACCGAGACCGGCATCGTTGCCGCCGGACAGGTCGTATGCACCGCGGCGATGATGGGCGTATTTGCCCTGCTGCACCAATTCGACACCACCGTTTTGCTCGGCGGTATCGTCGGTGCGCTGGTTGCCATCGGGAATTTCTTCGCCATGGCAATGGGCGCGATGATCGCGGCGGACAAGGCCGCGCAGGAGGATGTAAAGGGCGGCAAGGCCACCGTCCGCGCCTCGATGGTCGGGCGGCTGGCGGCAATGGCCGTGATTTTGATCGTCTTTGCCAGAAGCGGCTACTGCAACCTTATTGCGTTGCTCGTGCCCTTGGTATTCACCCGCCCCGTGCTGACCGTCTATGAATTTTTCAGAAAGTCTGGTGATCAAACGACATGACCCTTGAAGTAACCGGCCCGTGGGTATATTTCACCATCCCGATCTTGGGCGGGATCCCCATCACGCAGACGACCGTGTCGTCTTTCGTCGTGACGGTCGCGCTGTGCATCGCGTTTATCCTGCTCGGCAGAAACCTGAAAAAGCGCCCCGGAAAGACACAGGTTCTGGTCGAAAAAGGCGTTTCGATGATCACGAGTCTGACTGTTTCCGCCATGGGTGAACACAACAAAAACTGGACACCGTTCATGGGCTGCCTGTTTTTGTGCAGCATCTGCGGCAGCTACATCGGCACGACCGGATTTTTCCGCTCCGCGACCGCCGACATCAACTGCACCGCGACATGGGCACTGATGGTTTCGTTCGTCATCTGGTTCAACACCATCCGCTACAACGGCCTCGGGAAATTCCTGAAAAATTATATCAACCCCATGAACATCATTTCCGAGGTTTCTCAGCCGCTTTCGATGTCGTTCCGTCATTTCAGCAATGTTTCCGTCGGCGGCATCATCGGCACGATCCTCTATGCCGCACTGACACTTCTGTCGTCGATCATGCTCAGCCTTGTCGCATCCGCCGGATGGCTGATGGGCATCGCACTGATGATCGCGGGCGTACTGCTTTTCCTCCACGGACGGAAGAGGAAAAAACTGCTTTTTAAGATTCTTTCCGTCGTTTCGTTCGTCATCGGCGTGTTCGGCCTGCTCGAAGCGCTCGATATTCTCACGGACGTTCCGATCTTCACATACGGCATTCCCGCCGTTTTGTCGGTGTATTTCGACTTTTTCTCGGGATTTATTCAGGCACTGGTATTCACCCTGCTTTCCATGGTGTATATCGCCGGTTCCATTCCCGAGCCGGAAAATGCCGCTTGAGTTTGTAAGCCAATAAATTCATTATAAAAGCAAAACAAAAATTTTATCAGGAGGTTTTTTATTATGGATATTGGAGCTGGTTTGGCAATTTTGGGTAAGGCACTGGGTGCAGGTCTTTGCATGGGCATCGGCGCAATCGCGCCCGCACTTGGCGAAGGCAACGCCGTTTCTCACGCGCTCGACGGTATGGCTCGTCAGCCCGAGGCGGCAAACAATCTGCGTACCAACATGATCTTGGGCTGTGCAATCACCGAATCGACCGGTATTTACTCTCTGGTCATCGCCATTCTGATTCTGTTCACCCTGTAAGCATTTTCTCCGATTTTTGAACGAAAGGAGCGAAATGCGTGGGTTACTTTGAAGAATTTATCGGTGTTGATCTGTGGACTGCGCTGTTCACGCTCTTAAACACGGTGACGGTCATCATCGTCGGCACGAAATTTCTGTTCAAGCCGGTGATGCGGATGATCGACGAACGCCAGAAAGAAATCGACGACCAATATGCCGATGCCGCACTGGCAAAAGAAAACGCGCTGGCCTTGGAATCGGAATACACCGCCAAGCTCGCCATTGCCGCCCAGACGGGCGAGGAAATGGTGCAGCAGGCAGTTGCCCGCGGCCAGAAACGTGAGGACGAGATCATCCGTCAGGCCAACGAGCGTGCCGATGCCATCTTGGAAAAAGCCAATGCCGACATCGCGCAGGAAAAGAAAAAGGCCATTAACGACGCAAAAGATGAAATTTCCGTCATTGCCATCGCCATTGCCGAAAAGGTCGTCGATCGCGAGCTGACGGCCTCCGACCACGAAAAACTGGTCGATCGCTTCATCGACGAATTGGGTGACAACGTATGACCGATGTTGGAACCGTTTTCGGACAGGCACTGTATGCGCTTGCCCTCGAAGAAGCGTTGACGGGCGAGATTTTGCCCCAGCTTGCGCTGGCAGAATCTTGCTTTGCCGCGCAGCCGGACTATGTGGAGCTTTTGAGCTGCCGCAGTATCCCGAAGCAGGAGCGTTGTGCCCTGCTCGAAGAAAGTTTCCGCGATGCGCTGCATCCGTATGTGCGCAATCTGCTCAAGCTCCTTGTCGAGCGCGGCGGCCTGCGCCACTTCTCCCGCTGCTGTGCCGTCTATCGCGAGAGCTACAATCGCGACAACGGAATTTTGCCCGTCACCGCAGCGACCGCTTTGCCGCTGACCGATGCGCAGACCCAACGTCTGCGCGAGCGTCTGTCCGCGCTGACCGGGAAAAAAATCGAACTTTCCAATCGCATCGAGCCGGAGCTTCTCGGCGGCGTGCGTCTGGATTACGACGGCCGTCAGTTGGAAGACAGCATTGCCCATCGGCTTGACGCGATCCGTCAAACCCTGAAAAACACCGTACTCTGATGCAGAAAGCAGGTACTGTATGGAATTAAGACCCGAAGAGATCACAAAGATCATCAAAGACCAAATCAAAAATTACGAGCACCGTCTGGAAACGCATGAAACAGGCACCGTCATCCTCGTTGGCGACGGCATTGCCCGCGTATCCGGACTAACCAATTGCATGGCGGGCGAATTGCTCAGCTTCCCCAACGGCGCCTACGGTATGGCGCAGAATCTGGAGGAAGAAAGCGTGGCCGTCGTCATCCTCGGTTCCGACAGCGGGATCAAAGAGGGCGATACCGTCTGCCGCACGGGAAAGGTCGTGTCCGTCCCCGTCGGAAAGGCCATGATCGGACGCGTCGTCAATGCGCTCGGCCAACCGATCGACGGCAAAGGCCCGATCGACGCGGAAAGCTATCGTCCGATCGAAATGCCCGCGCCGGGCATCCTCGAGCGGAAACACGTCAGCCGTCCTTTGCAGACGGGCATCAAGGCCATCGACTCGATGATCCCCATCGGCCGCGGCCAGCGTGAGCTGATCATCGGCGACCGCCAGACAGGCAAGACCACCATCGCAACAGACACCATCCTCAACCAAAAGGGCAAGAACGTCATCTGCATTTACGTGGCCATCGGCCAGAAGCGCTCGACGGTCGCACAGCTTGTCGAAAATCTGACGCTCAACGGCGCCATGGCGTATACCCTCGTCGTTTCGGCCACTGCCTCCGAGCTTGCCCCCATGCAATATATCGCCCCGTACACCGGCTGCACCATCGGCGAACACTTCATGCATCAGGGAAAGGACGTGCTGGTCATTTATGATGATCTGAGCAAGCACGCCGTGGCCTACCGCGCCATTTCCCTGCTCATTCGCCGCCCGCCCGGACGCGAGGCCTACCCCGGCGACGTATTTTATCTGCACTCCCGTCTGCTTGAACGTGCCGCGCAGTTGTCCGATGCGCTCGGCGGCGGCAGTCTGACGGCGTTGCCCATCATTGAAACGCAGGCGGGCGACGTTTCCGCCTATATCCCCACCAACGTCATTTCCATCACCGACGGACAGATTTTCCTTGAGACGGAGCTGTTCAACGCCGGCATCATGCCGGCCGTCAACCCGGGTATTTCCGTTTCCCGTGTCGGCGGCGACGCACAGATCAAGGCCATGAAAAAGGTCGCAGGTTCGCTCAAGCTGCTGTATTCGCAGTATCGCGAATTGCAGAGCTTTGCCCAGTTCGGCTCCGATCTGGACGCGGATACCAAGGCGCGCCTCGCGCTCGGTGAACGCATCGTCGCCGTACTCAAGCAGCACAACAACGCCCCCATGGACGCGGCGCAGCAGGTGTGCATCATCTATGCCGTCACGAAGGGCTATCTGACCGACCTGCCCGTTGAGCGCATTCCCTCGTTTGAGCAGCAACTGCAGAGCGTGATGGAAAGCCGCTATTTCGACGTGCTCGACGCCATCCGCTCCACGGGGAAACTTGAGCCGGAGACCGAGGAACGCCTGAAAGAAGCCATTTCGTCCCTCCTGCCGAAAACACAGGAATAAAGGAGGGGAATTTGCATGGCAGGTGTTTCCTCCAAAGAAATCAAAAACCGCATCCGCAGTATGCGCTCGACCCGACAGATCACCAAGGCCATGGAAATGGTGGCCGCCTCCAAGTTACGTCGCGCACAGACGCAGATGGAGACCTCGCGCCCCTATTTTGAAACGCTGTACACGACCGTTTGCCAAATAGCAAGCGCCGACGGCGAGCTGTCCTCCCCTTACCTTTGTGCGCAAGCGGGCGGAAAATCGCTGTTCGTCGTGATCGCGGGTGACCGCGGGCTTGCAGGCGGCTACAACGGCAACATCCTGAAAATGGCTCTTGCCGCCATGGACGGCAAAGACGCGGTCGTACTGCCCATCGGAAAAAAGGCCGTGGAATTTTTCAAAGGAAAATCCTTCCCTTTGTATCCGGGAGACGCACTGTCGACCGAAGCACTTTCCGCGTCGCACTGCTTCTCTCTGGCAAAGCAACTGTGCAAAGCCTACCGCGACGGGCAATACGGCGAGATCTTGATCGGATATACGAATTTCGTGTCCGTCCTTTCCCAGCAGCCCGCCGTTTTGCAGGCACTTCCCCTGCCCAAGCAGGAAGCGTCCGACCGCCATCCGAGCGCGGATATCCTCTACGAGCCGGATGCGTCCACCGTTTTTGAAACCATTATCCCCGAGTATATCGGCGGCATTCTCTACGGCGCGCTGTGCGAGAGCCGTGCGGCGGAACAGGCCGCGCGCCGCACCGCCATGGACTCTGCCACGCAAAACGCCGACGACATGATCAGTGAGCTGAACCTGAAATACAATCAGGCGCGTCAGGCCGCGATCACACAGGAGATCACCGAGATCGTCGCCGGAGCTTAACAAAAAAGCAAGGAGTTGAATCCTATGTCCAAAAATACAGGAACCGTCGTTCAGGTCATGGGCCCGGTACTGGATATCCGCTTCCCGGACGGGCATCTGCCGCAGTTGCTGTCCGCCATCGAACTGACCAACAACGGCCACGCCCTCGTGGCCGAGGTTGCGCAGCACATCGGCGACAATGTCGTGCGCTGTATCGCCATGAGCTCGACGGACGGCTTGCAGCGCGGTGTCGAAGCCGTGGATACCGGCGCGCCGATCAGCGTCCCCGTCGGGGATGAATGTCTGGGGCGCGTGTTCAATCTGCTCGGCCAGCCGATCGACGAAAAGCCCGCCCCGCAGATCAAAGAACGCTGGCCGATCCACCGTCCCGCCCCCGCCTACGACGAACAGCAGCCTGCAACCGAGCTGCTGGAAACCGGCATCAAGGTCATCGATCTGATCTGCCCCTATGCAAAAGGCGGCAAGATCGGCCTGTTCGGCGGCGCAGGTGTCGGCAAGACCGTTCTCATTCAGGAGCTGATTTACAATATCGCAACCGCGCATAACGGCTATTCCGTTTTCACGGGTGTCGGCGAGCGTACCCGCGAGGGTAACGATCTGTACTACGAAATGACCGATTCCGGCGTTATTTCCAAAACCGCCATGGTATTCGGTCAGATGAACGAGCCGCCCGGAGCGCGTATGCGTGTTGGTCTGACCGGCCTGACGATGGCGGAATATTTCCGCGATGTCAAGCATCAGGACGTACTGCTGTTTATCGACAACATTTTCCGTTTCACGCAGGCAGGTTCGGAGGTTTCCGCACTGCTCGGACGTATGCCCTCGGCCGTCGGCTACCAGCCGACGCTGGCCACCGAAATGGGTGCACTGCAAGAGCGCATCACCTCCACGCGCAATGGTTCGATCACGTCCGTTCAGGCGGTCTATGTTCCCGCGGATGACCTGACCGACCCCGCCCCTGCCACGACTTTCGCCCACTTGGATGCGACCACCGTTCTCGACCGCGGCATTGCCTCACTCGGCATTTATCCTGCCGTTGATCCGCTCGACTCGACCTCGCGTATCCTTTCGCCCGAGATCGTCGGCCGTGAACACTACGAAACCGCCCGCGCCGTCCAGCGCATTTTGCAGCGGTACAAGGAATTGCAGGACATCATCGCCATCATGGGCATGGACGAGCTGAGCGAAGAGGACAGGATCACCGTCGCCCGCGCCCGTAAGGTCCAGCGTTTCCTCAGCCAGCCGTTCTCCGTCGCCGAACAGTTCACGGGCTACGAGGGCAAATACGTATCGCTCAAAGATACGATCCGCTCTTTCCGTGAGATCATCGACGGCAAGCACGATGAGATCCCCGAGTCGTTCTTCCTGTTCAAAGGCTGCATCGACGATGTCGTGCGTGACTATCATGCCGCAAAGGGGGCCTGAGCATGGCCACCTTTCCCTTGAAAATCGTTTGCCCGGACGGCAACAAGTTTGACGCTGAGGTTCAGCAGCTCACCGTTCGGACGACCACGGGCGAAATGGGCATTCTGGCCAACCATACCAACTGCGTCGCGCCGTTGGGCATGGGTCGCGCCACCGTCGTCACGCCCGACGCAACACGCTACGGCGCGTGCATCGGCGGAATGGTCAGCGTGCTTGACGGTGCAGTGACCGTCGTGTGCACGACCTTCGAGTGGGCGGACGAAATCGACGTCGCCCGCGCAGAGCGTTCCGCCGAAAAGGCGAAAAGTGTCCTTTCGCGGACGGATGCGGCCGGCGCTGACCTGCGTCTTGCAGAGGCGCGTCTGCGCCGCGCGCTTATCCGCAAGAACGTCGCCACGGGAAAATAAAGCAAAGCACCCGCATCGGTATGCTCCGATGCGGGAGTTTTCTATACTTTTTAACGTATTTCGACTGTCATTGCGAGGCGCGGAATGACAAGGCGGATGGTGCGGTGTGTGACAGAACAGGCGGTCCCCGCTCTATGTCTTAGGATTCGGGCGACAATCTGCGTGTATGTGTGCGGCGGTGATAGATGATCATAAACGCCGCAAATTCAAACACGAACGTCACGACCCAAGAGATCGGATAGGAAATATAGAGCATTTCCGGCGTGTGATGTTCGGCAAAGAAGGTGTAAATCCACCCAATGCGAATGCCGCACACACCCAAAATTGAGAGAATCATCGGCGTGACGGAGCTGCCAAGCCCGCGTAGGACGCCTGTCGTCACGTCCATGAGTCCGAGCGTGAAATACGGCACGCAAAGATACAGCATGCGCAGCGCGCCATAGGTGATCGACTCCTCCGCCGTCGGCGAATCGGTGATGTAAATGCGAAGTAGCGGGTCGCGCAGCAGGTAAACGCCGGTGCCGAGTGCAAGGCCAAGCACCGTCACACAGCCGAGGCAAATCCCTGTGATTCTGCGCACGCGCTTGTACTTCCCCGCGGCCATATTCTGCCCGACAAAATTGATGGCCGTCTGATGAAAAGCATTCATCGTCACGTACAGAAAGCCTTCGATACTGCTCGCGGCGGTATTTCCAGACAGGAATACCTCGCCGAAAGAATTTACCGACGACTGGATAATAACGTTGGAAATGGAAAACAAAGATCCCTGAATGCCCGCGGGCAAGCCGAGGCGAATGATTTTTAGTATCTGTTCACGATAAATACGCAGTTTATTCAGGCACAGCTTCGCCGCATCCGTGCGGCGCATCAGCGCGCGAACGACCAGCACGGCCGAAATGGCCTGCGAAATGATCGTCGCCCATGCAACACCATCGACATTCATGCCCAGAAGCAGGACGAAAATCAGGTTCAGTATCACATTACATGCGCCGGCAATCGTCAGATAAATGAGCGGGCCTCTGGTATCCCCCGCCGCACGCAGCAGTGCACCGCAGAAATTGTAGATCATGTTGAAGATCATGCCCGCGAAATAAATACGCATATAGGTCGTCGAATACTGCAAAACGGCCTCAGGCGTGTCCATCCAGATCAAAAACTGCTCGGCAAACACAACGCCGACCGCAGTCAGAACCACGCCGCCGATGAGCGCGGTGGGGAATGCGGTATGTACCGTGCGGTGCATGGCCGTTTCGTCGTTGGAGCCGATGGCGTGCGCCAACGTGACGCCCGCACCGGCGGACAGGCCGATAAAGAGGTTGACGATCAAGTTTGTAATGGCATTGGTCGCGCCGACGGCGGACATATAAATATCCCCCTTCGTGCCGACGACGATCAGATCGGCCGCGTTGAACAGAAGTTGCAGCAAGCCCGTCAGGATGATGGGGATGGTATAAGATATGATCGCGGGAAACAGTGAGCCCGTAAGCATATTTTTATCGAGACGTTTCATAAGTGCTCCTTTCGATTGACCGATCATATACAGACAGCTATTATACTCCTTTTGCGTGGAAAGTGCAAGTGCGAAAACCGAAAACTGCCGTTTTTTTCATGCGCAACCGCTGGTTTACAGAAAAAGATTGACAGATATGGTATAATATAAGTAATATCTTCCCAATCAGGTGAAATGCATGAAGAAATTCGCACTTTTTTTGGCTTTGCTGCTGGTTTTGTCAACCTGCGGTTGCGCCCCGACACAATCCGACGCGCCAATTTTGGCAACGACGCGTCCGGTCTATGATCTGACAAGCGCGCTGTGCGCGCAGACGGGGCTGGATGTTTCGCTCTTGATCGGCGAAAGCGTTTCCTGCCTGCACGACTATACCCTCTCCACCGCGCAGATGAAAAAGGTCGAAAATGCACAGCTCATCGTCATTTCCGGTGCCGGATTGGAGGATTTTCAGGCCGAACTGCTTGCACACGGCAACGCAATTTGCGATGCGTCCGCGCACGTCCCACTTTTGGAATGTGAACGCGAGCACGACCATGACGGCCACGATCACGAGCACGACGCACATATCTGGCTCTCCCCCGCCAATGCAAAATCCATGGCGCAGACCATTTGCGACGGCCTGATCGCGCAGTTTCCCGCACACGGTACACAATTTGCAGAAAACTTGGATGCCCTGCTCGTGCGGCTCGATGAACTGCAAGCCTACGGCGAACGGCAATTGCAAAATCTTTCCTGCCGCGAGCTAGTCACCTTTCATGACGGCTTTGCCTATCTCGCAGATGCCTTCAATCTGACCATTCTTGCCGCCGTCGAGGAAGAATCAGGCAGCGAAGCCTCCGCGCGCGAGCTGATCGAATTGACCGAGCTGGTCAGGCAACACGCACTTTCCGCCGTTTTCCATGAGGTCAACGGCAGTGTATCGGCCTGCGACGTGATTTCCCGTGAAACGGGCGTTGACGTGTATGCGCTGGATATGTGCATGGGCGACGGAAACTATTTTGACTGTATGTACTACAACATCGACACTTTAAAGGAGGCACTGGAATGAAACCTACGGTTCACGGCGGAAAATGCGGTGATTCCTGCTGCCTGAGAGTGCAGAATTTGTCGGTAAAAATCGGAACGACGCAGATTCTTTCCGATGTTTCCCTGCACGTCCACTGCGGCCAGCTTGTCGCATTCATCGGCCCCAACGGAGCGGGCAAAAGCACCCTGTTCAAGGCCATACTTGGCCAGCTCGATTATGACGGCGTAATTGCCTTTTCCGCGCCCGGCAGCCGCGGCCGCGGTATGAAGATCGGCTACGTGCCGCAAAGTCCCGCGTTTGACCCCGGCGACCCGATTTCTGTCGCGGATCTGTTCGCCTGCTGTCACAGCCGTCGCCCTGCCTTTTTGGGCGTTTCCAAGAAAGAGCGGGCGAAAATCCTAGAATGCCTCGACCGTGTCCACGCCACCGAACTGATCGACAAGCGCGTCGGCACGCTCTCGGGCGGCGAATTGCAGCGTGTACTTCTTGCGCTGGCGCTCGAGCCGATTCCCAACATTCTCATCCTCGACGAGCCGCTCTCGGGCGTGGACGTGGAGGGGCAGAGCGGCCTGATGGATATGCTCGACGAAATCCGCCGCACCTACGATCTGTCCATTTTGATGAGCACGCACGATTTTTCGGTTCTGCCGCGCTATGCCGATCGCGTCGCACTGATCGACCGTGGCCTCGCGAAATCGGGTTCGCCCGACGAAGTGCTCTCCAGCGCGGAATTTCGAGCCATTTTCCGCATGACGGGAGGTGCGAAAGCATGAGCATTATCGACATTTTCAACTACCGCTTCATGCAAAACGCCTTGCTTGCCATCGTCGTCATGGCGCCGCTGTTCGGCCTGCTGTCGACCATGATCGTCACGGGACGCATGAGCTTTTTCTCCGACGCACTCGGGCATTCCGCGTTCACCGGCATCGCCATCGGCTGCATTTTCGGCATGGCCGCGCCGCTGTGGGCGGCGGTGATTTTCAGCATCGCGTTTTCCCTGCTGTTCTCCTTCGTCCGCAATCGAAGCAATCAGGCCGCCGACACGCTCATCGGCGTATTTTCCAGCGCGGCCGTTGCGTTCGGCATTTTCATCGCCACCTTGGGCGGCGAGAGCTTTACAAAATACAACAAATACCTCATCGGCGACATTCTCTCCATCACCCTGCCGGAGATCGTCGCGTTGGCGCTGGTATTGGTCGGCGTCTTGATTTTCTGGATCCTCTGCGCCAACCGCCTGACGCTCAGCGCCGTGCATCCGCAGTTGGCCTCCTCCCGCGGCATTCCCGTTCATTGGATGCAGACCATTTTCACGACGGTGATTGCCGTCGTGGTCACGCTGACCATCTCCGCCGTGGGCTTGATGATCCTCAATTCCCTTTTGGTTCTGCCTGCGGCCGCGGCGCGAAATCTTGCGAAAAATCTGCGGCAATACCATCTGCTTTCCGTGATTTTTGCCCTGTTTGCAGGACTTTGCGGACTTTTGGCCTCGTTCTTCCTCGGCGTGTCCGCGGGAGCGGCGATTTCGCTGGTTCTGGCCTTGATTTTCGCCGTCACATTCTGTTTCAGAAAGGCGCGGGCATAAGATGGAAGCATTCAAAATCACACCCATTGCACACATTCACAGCGATTTTCCCTCAAAATTCGGCATTCCGCGGCAAAGCGGCATCGTGCAGGAACTGCGCGCAACCATCGTTTTTGAGCCGGAATATCGCAATCGCGACGCTCTGCGCGGCATCGAGGGCTTTTCTCACCTTTGGCTGATCTGGCTTTTCAGTGAAGCCGTGCGCGACGGCTGGTCGCCCACCGTCCGCCCGCCGCGTCTGGGCGGGAACACGCGCATGGGCGTGTTTGCCACACGCTCACCGTTTCGTCCGAACAATCTGGCGCTGTCGTGCGTCACGCTCTTGGGCGTGGAGGATACCGCCGAATTTGGCACCGTTTTGCACGTCGGCGGCGCGGATCTGATGGACAAAACGCCCATTTTCGACATCAAGCCCTACATTCCCTACGCCGATTGCCACCCGGATGCGCTCGGCGGCTTTACAGGCGGCACGCAGGGCGAAGTCCTGGATGTCCGTTTCCCACCGGAGTTGCTTGCATGCCTGCCGGAAGAGAAGCACGCCGCCGCCATCGGCATTTTGGCACATGACCCGCGCCCGCGCTATCAGAAGGACGCACAGCGCGTTTACGGTCTCCCCTTTGCCGGATTTGAACTGCGTTTTTGCGTGGAAGAAAACACCCTGACGGTCGTTTCCGTCACGAAAAGCGAATAAGTATGCCGCCCTATGCGTATGCACGGGGCGGCAAATTTTACTTCAATTCACGGACGATCTCGTCGACCAACTTGCGCACTTCGTCAAGCGTCCCGACGGAGGATATCTGATTTTTGTAGTACGCGCTGTGGCTGACACCGCGCAGATACCACGCAAGATGCTTTCTCGCCTCCAAGCAGGCGATTTTTTCGCCCTTTTCGAGCTCGGACAACTCAATCTGCCGCAGGGCGACCGCCATACGCTCGGCCAGCGGCGGACGCGGCACAATGCTCTGCCCTGCGATGGCCGCCTTGACCTCCGTGAAAATCCATGGATCGCCAAATGCGGCTCTGCCGATCATCAGGCCGTCCGCGCCCGTCCATTTCAAACAGCGCAAGGCCGAGGCCGCGTCGACTACGTCGCCGTTGGCGATGACAGGGATGGACAGGTGCTGCTTGACCTTCGCGATATAGTCCCAATCGGCACTGCCCGTGTAGAGCATGGCGCGGGTGCGGCCATGCACGGTCACGAGATCGGCGCCGCAGTCCTGCATGCGCGCGGTGAAATCCAAAACGTTGATACTGCCTTTGTCCCATCCGAGGCGGCATTTCACCGTCACGGGCACGGAAACCGCCTTTTTCACGGCGGAAACGATCTGCCCTGCCAGCTCCGGGGTTCGCATCAGGCCGCAGCCGTCGCCCGAATTGGCGATTTTCGGCATGGGACAGCCCATGTTGATGTCAAGAAAATCGCAGTGGGAAATTTCCACTGCCAGAACCGCCGCCTGTGCCATGACGGTGGGGTCGTTGCCGAATATCTGCGCGCCGCAGATGCAACCGTCGTTACGTCCGAGCAGGGCGGCACTTTTGGGGTCGTTGTAGACCAGCGCACGGGAGGAGACCATTTCCGTCACCGTTACGTCCGCGCCAAGCTCGGCGCAGATTTGCCGAAATGCGTGATCGGTCACGCCGGCCATCGGCCCGAGGAAAAGCGGATGATCCAATTGCAGGTTACCTAGTTTCATACGTCGCTCACATTCTGTTTGTTTGCTCCATTATAGCACATCGCACGGCCATACGCAAGAATGAAAACCGCCCGAACGAACCGTTCGGGCGGCGGATTATGCACTTTTATGAGGCGACTTTGGAAACGGATGTAATGTGGGGGTTGACACCGTTGTACCAGTACAGGAAGCCCTCCAGATCGACCACATCACCGATCGCCAAAGCCTCGACGGCCTTGTAAACCTCGGAGTCGGCGTTGCACAGATACGACTCGACGGTGAAGGTGTAGGTTTTTCCGCTGACTTCGACGTTGAAGTACAGGTCATCGCCACGCGTGCCGGAACCGTTCCACTTGTACAGGAAGGCGTAGGCCGTATCGTCGTTGGCGATCGAGGAAGCAACGATCTTTGCATTCTTGAACGAAACGAGCTCGTTCTGGTGGTTGACCAGATCATCGGTGCCCAGCAGAGCGGTCACGTCCTCGGCCTCGGCGATCCACGGCTCGGCCGTGACAAATTCGAACGAGGCGTCCAGAATTTCGATCTCGCCTTCGTATGCACCCTTGTGACCGTTGACACGGATTTTTGTGCCGGGAGTCAGCTTGGCCGCGTCGTCCTTGCTGCAGAGCATATCATAGGCAAAATATGCACCGTTCGGCTCCTGCAGGTAGACGGTGATGACACCGCCGACGCCGTCTTTTTCCCACCAGCTCTGCGTTGCCTGCACATAAGCCTCGATCGTGACCTCGGAATCCAATTCCGCGGCCATATACTGCTCATGCGTCATGACACTTACATCGCCGCCGTTACCGGAAGTGTTTGCGGAAGAATCATCGGGGTTGCCGGCGCAGGCCGCAAAACTCATGACCATCGCGAGAGCCAGCAACAGAACAAATGCTTTTTTCATTTTCATAAACTCCTTTGTTGTTTTTGTCGCTGAGTTTGATACAATGCCATTATACTAGAAAAAAGAAATAAATCAATACCTTTTTACTGATTTTTTCGTTTTCTGTGCGAACGGACCAAAAAACACACACCGATCACGACCCAAGTCGACGCAATGCCCGCAAGCAGCAGAATCGACGCGGTCGGCATCGCGCCCAGTTCGTTGCGCAGGCCGCCGGATTCGATTTCGTCGAGGTGATTGAGGGTTATGAGGCGGTTTTCCAGCTCGTCGAGGAAGGCGGCGTCGACCGTTTTGCCGTAGCGGACGCCTTTGGTCACTTCCTCGATCAACTGCCCTGCGGCGTTTCGTAGGTCGGACGAGCCGTTGAAAACGGGCGTGACAAAGGTATTGTCCAGATTGTCAAGCAGGAGTTTGGTCGCGTCGAGTTTGACATCGTAGTAAAGGTCATTGTCCTCCCCCGCGCGTGAAAGATAGTCCTGATACACGTCGGAATTGTGCGCTTTGGAGGTAACGGGGACATAGCCCTCCGTCTGGGCATAGGGAATCTGCACGTCGTTCGTCAGCAAAAACTGGGCAAACAGCCACGAGGCCAGAACTTCCTGCGGGTCTTGCTGATTGAACAGGCACAGCGACGGACCCTGTGAAATCATCTGCGGATCGTTTACATCGACCTGCGGTACGGCTCTGACCGCCGTTTTAAAGTGGACGAGCTGTTCCTCTGAAATTTCGTTCAGCGGGGCATCACTGCCCGCCCATGTCGCACCGGCGGTCGAGTCGATGGCAAAAATGCACTGCCCGCGATTGAGGAAATTCGACGGATAGCCGGAAATTTTCCATGTGGTAAAGGAACGGCTTGCGGCGTGCTCGGCGACGGTGTAGAGAAGTTCACGCGTCGTATCGTTGAAAATCCGGACACGGCCGGCCGCGGTGGAATACTCGGCATCGAGCTGTTTGAGCATGGTGATCATCATATTGTCGGTCGACTTGTAGATGAACGGCACCAAGGTCTCCTGTCCGTTGGCAACGAACACTTCCCTGCCGTTTCCGTTATCGTCGTACACGGTCTGCTTGCCGAGGCTCATGGCGTATTCGCTCACTTCCCAGACAAAATCCCATGTCAGGACGTCCGGCAGTGTAAAGCCGAGCGATTCGAGCAGGGTTTTGTTGATATAGCAAGCCTCCGTCGAGCGCATGAACGGCAAAGCATACTGACGGCTGTCGAGCTGACCCTCGGCGAGAAAATCGGGGATGATCTCGTCACGGTGGACACCGTCGAAGCGCAGTTGCGAGCCGCCCAGCCCGTATCGCTCGTCGGTGATCAGATCATCGAGCGGGACGACGCAGTTTTCGCTCGTCAGATACGTCGCGATGTAATCGGGATACGTAACGCAGATATTCGGGAGCGTATCGGTGGAAATATTGGTGATAACGTCCTCGTTGATGTCGCCGTAGTTCGTATACAGCTTGAGATCGACGTGGATATTCGGATAGAGTTTTTCAAATTCCGCGATCGCATTTTTGTACACGTTGACCTGAACGATATTGGTGTCGTTTTTCGCCCAGAACGAAATGGTATATTCGTGATCGGTATCGAACGCGGCGGGAACGACGAATTGTTCCCGCGCAACTGCGCCGTGACAGCCGGAAAGCACAAGCATCCACAAGGCAAACACAAGGACAAGACAAATGCGTTTTTTCATCCTTTCACGCCTCCTCTTGCCACGCCTTCCATAATCTTCCTGCGGAACACGATAAACAGGACGATCAGAGGCAGCGAAACGAGCACTGCGGCGGCCATCATGGCCGGGACGTTTTCACGCCCGACACCGTATTCACGCAGAGCTTGCAAGCCGTTCGACAGCAGATAGTATTCCTCTTTTTCCGAGATCAAACGCGGCCAGACGAAACTGTTCCAGCATTCGATGGCCTTGAGAATACCCACCGTCACAACGGTCGGGGTACAGATGGGGATCATGACCTTGAACAGGTATTTCAGATCGGACGTGCCGTCGACCTTTGCCGCGAAGTAGAGTTCGTCGGGAATCTGCGCGAAATTTTCCTTGAGCAGGTAAATGTAAAACACGCTCGCAACCGACGGCAGAATCAGACCCGTAAAGGTATTGCGCAGATCCCACTTTGTGATCGTCGCGTAGTTGGTGATAACGACCAGCTCGCTCGGGATCATCATCAGCGCCAGCAGCAGCGTAAAGGCAAGGCTTTTCCCTTTGAAATCCAGCCGCGCAAAGGCAAATGCCGCCAAAACGGTCACAACCAGCATGATCGCCGTTGTTACGACCATGAACAGGAACGTATTGAAGAAAAACCGCGCCAAGGGCACGGCCGTAAACGCCGTGACATAGCTCTCAAGCGTCGGATGCAGGACGATGAGCTGCGGAATGCGCTCGGCATTGTATCCGCCGTAACTTTTGAAGGATGTGAGCACCATCCAGTAAAACGGGAACAGCACCACCAGCGCCCAGAGGGTCAGAAGCGCGTAGACCAGCGCCTTGCCAACCTTGCGGCCGTGCCGTTTGCTGTCCGACAGGACAGATTGTTCCACCTGTTTTTTCATCGTGTTCACCTCAGCGATAGTGGACGTATTTTTTGCTGACCATCAGATTGATAACGGTAACTGTCAGCACAACGGCAAACAGGATCATCGCCGCCGCGGATGCATACGACGGATAGCCGCCGTTGCTGTAGAGCATATCATAGACATAGCCAACGATGGTGTTCATCCCGGCCAGATTCAGGTCGGAGCCGAACAGGGCGACCGAGTCACTGTACGCCTTAAACGCGCCGATGAATCCCGTGATAACGAGATAAAACAGCGACGGCGAGATCATCGGCAATGTGATGCGGCAGAACATCCGCCGCGGGCTTGTACCATCGACTTTTGCCGCGTCGTAGTAATTCTGGTTGACGGAGGCAAGCGCACTGGTGAGGATGATGATCTTGAACGGCATGACGATCCAGATCGTGTAAATGCACAGAACCAGCATTTTCGCCCAGTATGGCCCACCGATGAAATCGACCGACTCTCCGCCGAAGGCGTTGATGAGCACGTTGACCATGCCGTCGGTATAGGCGGTTTTGTTAAACAGCACCATGAACACGAGTCCAACGGCCAATGTGTTGGTCACGTAGGGCAAAAAGTAGATCGTCTGAAATAAATCGCGCAGTTTTTGGACGGAGCTGAGCGCCAGCGAGATCAGCAGAGCAATCAGCGTCGACAGCGGAACGGTGATAACGACCAGAATGAACGTGTTTCTCACCGCCTGCAGGAAATACGGGTCGTGCAGGACGTAGGAATAGTTATACAGGCCAATTCCGAAAATCTCGCCCGAAACGAAATTGAAGCCCTCTTCAAAGGAATAAATCAGCACGTCGATCAGGGGATAAACCATGAAAAGTCCAAGAAAGACAAATGCCGGCAGGAGATAAAGCCACGCTTTGTATGGGCGCAAGCGGTCGCGCCACGGCGGCCTCCGCCTCGTATTCGATGTCGTCACAGTGCGTCGTCCTTTCGTTTTTTGATCGGCGGGAACTTTGTTACTATTTTATCCCATTGTGCGGGGGTTGTCAATCTTTCTTTTGTGCGCTGGGATTCGTGTCGTATTCGGGGATTGACAGGTTTTGGATTGTCCGCTATAATAAAACCATTCGAGGAAGGAGGTGGAAACGCCGTGCACGCCCGTCGCAAACCGATTCTGCGTATTTTCGCGCTCGCGCTGCTGTGCGCGTCGCTCATCTGCCTCGGCACGCCCGCCGCCTCCGTGGAGGATGACTTCAGTTCCGACTATCGCACGTCCATTTTCTACCGTCGGCTTTGCAACGTCAAGCTGACGGGCGACCAGCGGTCGGACATTGTGAACATTGCCCTCTCTCAGATCAGTTACACCGAGGGAAATGACAAGTATTCCCTCTCCGGCCTGACGAAAGGCTCCAAAAATTACACCGAGTACGGCCGATGGTACGACGGCATCTACGGCCCCGACGGATACAATCGCGCCGCTTGGTGCGCCATGTTCGTTTCGTGGTGCGCCTGTCAGGCGGGCATTCCGTCCGACACGCTTACCTATCACGCCTATACGCCCACCGGATTGCAATGGTTCAAAGACCGCGCACGGGCATACACACGCGCGCAGGTCGCCCGCGGTACATACACGCCTCAGCCCGGCGACGTCATCTATTTCAAGTCGTCGGCCAACCGCAACGAGGTCAACCACGTCGGCATTGTCGTGCGCTACGGCGACGGCATCATCTACACCGTCGAGGGCAACACTTATCCGGGCGAAAACAGCAGCGAAGGCGGACAGGTCTGCATCAAGTCATACAGCATCGACGATACGTTCATCCGCTATATCTGCTCCCCCGATTACCAATAAAATACCAAAAGCGCAACACGGAAAAACCTGCCGTGTTGCGCTTTTTCGTTATTTTCGTTCGTAAAGGTAGGTCGCGCAGTGATGGCTGACCGAGCCGTCTGCATAGCGGGCGTAGGGAAGAATTTTTTCAAAGCCGCAGTTGCGATGCACGGCCAGAGAGGCCGCATTTCTATGACTGATGTGGCTGTATATTTTCTGCGTGCCAAATGCATCCAACGTGGCGCGGATGAGCTTTTCGGCATAGCCTCGCGCGCGATATTCCGGCCGTGTTTCGAGTGCTTCCAGCAAAAGCCCGTCTTGATACCGTTCAAGCCGCAACGCACTGATATAGGTTCCGTTTTCCTCCAAGATGCAATAGCGGTCGTCCTCGGTAAAGAAAAATCCCTGTTGCAAAAAGGCATAAAAATCCTGACACGCCTGATGAAACTGCATCGGTTCGGACGATCGCGGGTAATTTTCCGCGCCGGAGAGTGCCACACTTTCGCGGTACACCTCCATCAATTCCCCGAATCGCAGGCGCGAAAGGCTGCCATAAACCTGCATCATACCCGTTCCCCTAAGATTGACTTGGTGGCGTAGGCATTCAGATGCATATCCGCGGTGTTTCCCGCCAGATATTCGTAGTACGCCTGCGCGCCGATCATGGCGGCATTGTCGCCGCATAGACGCAGCGGCGGCAAATATACCGTCGCGCCCAGCTTTTCGGCGGTAGCAAGTACGTCGGCACGAATGCGCGAATTGGCCGCGACGCCGCCTGCGACGGCGATTTTACGGTAGCCGGTCTGCTCAAGTGCACGCGCGACGCGTGGCACGAGCGTATCGGACACCGCCGCGGAAAACGATGCGCAAAGGCTTGCAACGTCCAGCGTCTGCCCTACCTGCTCGGCGTGATGAATCAGATTCAGCGCTGCGGTTTTCAGGCCGGAAAAGCTCATGTTATAGGGGTTTTCGCCGGGGCGGCTGCGCGGCAAATCGTATTTGGTATCGTCCGCGCCCTGTGCAAGACGATCGAGCGCCGCACCGCCGGGGTACGGCATTCCGAGCACACGCGCGACCTTGTCAAAGCTCTCACCCGCGGCATCATCGAGTGTCGTGCCCAAAATGTGCATATCGGTGTATTCCTTGACTTCCACGATCATGGTATGCCCGCCCGACACCACCAGACACAAAAACGGCGGTTCCAGCTCGGGATAGGCAATGTAATTGGCGGCGATATGACCGCGGATGTGATGGACAGGAATCAGAGGCTTACCCATGGCCAGTGCCGCGGCCTTGGCAAAATTCACGCCGACAAGCACCGCACCGATCAGGCCGGGCGCGTAAGTGACGGCGATGGCGTCGATGTCGGTACGTGTCAGCTTGGTTTCAGACAAAGCTTGGTCGGCTAGGCCGTAGATCGCCTCAATGTGCTTTCGCGACGCAATTTCCGGCACGACACCGCCATACTCCCGATGCAATGCCACCTGAGAGGCAATGCAGTCGGTCAGCACTTCACGGCCGTCGCGCACGATGGCGACGGCGGTTTCGTCGCAGGAAGATTCGATTGCCAGAATGTTCAAATTTCCCACTCCTTTCGGAAAATGCACGCATCCTCTTTCGGATGGCGATAGTAGTTCGGTCTGCGCCCGACAGCGGAAAACCCAAGGGCTTGATACAGGGCAATGGCGTTTTCGTTCGACGCACGCACTTCCAGTGTCAGGCTGTGCACGCCGTTTTCTTTCAGCCGTTGCGTTAGCGCCGTGACGAGCGCGGTCGCGATCCCCTGCCTGCGCCAATCGGCGTCGACGGCAAGGTTCATCATATCCGCTTCACCCTGCACGCTCTGCGAGCCGACATAGCCGACTACACGTGCGCCGTCCACGGCGACGAGCCACAGCGACAGCGGATTATGCACTTCGCCCTCGACGCTCTTTTCGCTCCACGGGTCGGAAAAGCACTGCATTTCCAGTTGCGCGACGGCTGCAACGTGGCACGATTTCATGGTCAGAATTTCCATCATTTCGCCTCATACCAGCTTTTGCCGATTTTCGCCTCGGCGATGAGCGGCACGCGCAGTGCCGCAACGGACTCCATTTCGCGACTGACGAGCGCGGCAACCTCCTGCGCGATTTCCTCCGGGCATTCGACAATCAGCTCGTCGTGTACCTGCAACAGCAGTTGCGCCGACGGATACTGCGTGCGCAGTGCCGCGTCCACGCGGATCATGGCCAGCTTGATCAGATCGGCGGCCGTGCCCTGAATGGGCGTATTGAGTGCCATGCGCTCGGCGCTCTGGCGGACATTGAAATTCGTCGCCGTGAGTTCCGGGATATAGCGGCGGCGGCCGTAGAGGGTCCGGGTATAGCCTTTTTCGCGCGCGTCGAGGACGACCTGCTTGCGATATTTGCGCACGCCGCTGTAATTTCCGAGGTAGTTTTCGATGTATTCTTTCGCCTCGTAGCGGGTGACGCCGATGTCATCGGCGAGGGAAAATTCGGAAATTCCGTAGACAATGCCGAAATTGACGGCCTTTGCGTGCCGCCGCTGCAAAGGCGTTACATCCTCGGGCGCAACGCCGAATACCTGCGCCGCCGTGACGGTGTGCACGTCCTGCCCGGACAAAAATGCCTGCTGCATACGCGTATCGTCGGCGATGTGAGCAAGCACACGCAGTTCGATCTGGCTGTAATCGGCATCGACGAGCACACAGCCGGGCTTCGGAACGAACATTTTCCGTATTTCCGCACCCAGATCGGTGCGCACGGGAATGTTCTGCAAATTCGGGTCGGTGGAGGAAAGTCTACCCGTCGCGGTTACGAGATTCTGGAAGGTCGTATGGATGCGGCCGTCCGCGCCGATTTGCTTCATCAGGCCGTCTGCATAGGTCGATTTCAGCTTCGTCAGCATCCGATAGTCCATGATCGCGGGGACGATCGGGTGCTTGTTGCGTAGTTTTTCCAGAACGTCGGCATTGGTCGAATAGCCGGTTTTCGTCTTTTTCACCGGGGGCAGACCGAGCTTGTCAAACAGCAGTTCCCCGAGCTGTTTGGTGGAGTTAATGTTGAATGTTTCGCCGGCATAGTCGTAAATGAGTGCTTCGCAGGCTTCAATGCGCGTGGCGAGCATTTCGCCGAAACGCGCGAGCTGGTTTTCATCGATGGCCACACCGCGCTTTTCCATGCGATAGAGCACGTCGCACAGCGGAAGTTCGATTTGCTCATACAAGTCGGTCATCTCCTGCTTTTCCAGCTCCTGCTTCAAAATCGACGAAAGTTGCCACACGGCCTCGGCGCAAGCCGCCGCGTCCGTGTTTTTCAGTTCCCGCCCCAGATAGAGTGCGGCGAGTTTTTCCGGCGGATAATCCGACTGTGAAGGATCCAGATCGTACGCGGCCAGCGCGGTGTCGAAGACGAACGCGCCGCACGTCAGCCCCAGTTCGTCAAGGCGATGCATACTCGCTTTCTTGTCGTGACAGATGCAAGTTTTGCGTTCGGCAAGGAAATCGCCGTTCATCTGCACCTCGAGCGGGGTCATGTCATACACGCCTTGCTCCCACGCGATGCCGACGCTGCCGTCGGGCGCGATATAGACGGCGCACGGCGTATCGATGCTCGGCAATTCATTTTTCACGGGCAATGGCTCACACGAGACATTGGCCTTTTTCTGCACGGCCGTTGCCGCACCGCGCAGGCCGTATTTATCGATCAGTTTCAAAAATTCCAACTTTTGGAACAGCTCGTACAGCCGCGGACGATCATAGGGCTTGAGCAGTGCATCCTCGGGGGCAAAGTCAATCGGTGCCTCCGCGACGATGGTCGCGAGTTTATAGGAAAGATAGGCGTTTTCCCGATCACTTTCCAGCTTTTCGCGCACACGCGGACGGATGGATGCATCATCCAAATGCGCATACACGCCATCGAGCGAGCCGAATTGCAGTAATAGCTGTGTCGCGGTTTTCGGGCCGATCCCGGCGACACCTGGAATATTATCCGACGAGTCGCCCATCAGGGCTTTCAGGTCGATGAGCGTTCGCGGCGCAAAGCCGTATTCTTCACGGAATTTTTCCTGCGTATAGAGCGCGGCCGTCGTCTGGCCGCCTTTGGTAATGACGAGCTTTATGTGGACGTTTTCATCGATCAACTGCAACGAATCACGGTCTCCCGTGACAACGACGCATTCCCAGCCGTTGTTCGAGCAGATTTTGCCCACCGTGCCGATCACGTCGTCCGCCTCCCAGCCCTGACATTCGTAAATCGGAATGTTCATGGCTTGCAGAACCTCTTTCATGATGGGCATCTGCATGGCCAGCTCCTCCGGCATACCGTGGCGCGTCGCCTTGTAGCCGTCGTATTGCAGATGACGGAACGTCGGCCCGTGCAGATCGAAAGCAACGCACACCGCGTCGGGCGATTCTTCGCGCTGCATACGATCAAGGATGTTCAAAAAGCCGTAAATCGCGTTGGTGAAGATTCCCTCCCGCGTGGTCAAGGGCTTGACGCCGAAAAACGCGCGGTTGATGACCGAATTGCCGTCTAAAATCAGCAGTTTCATACTTTTCTCCATTTCGTGCCCTGCGCAGTGTCCGTGATCTCAATGCCGCGGGCTTTCAGTTCATCGCGGATACGGTCGGCCTCTGCCCAATTTTTCGCCTTTTTCGCCTCGGTGCGCGCGGCAACGAGCGCGTCGATCTCTGGATCGGCATTGGCTGCTTCTGCCTCTGCCTGCCTTTTACGCAGGGCTTCGGCGGCTTCCGGCAGATTCAGACCCAGCACGGTATCGAAATCGGCGATCGCCGCGCGCTTGGTCGCGTCACTGCAGGATGCTTTGAGCACGTCGTATACGGCTGTGACGGCAAGCGACGTATTCAGGTCGCCGTCAAGTGCCTTGACAAATCGTTCTTTCAGTTGCGCCAGCGCGGCCTCGTCCACCGTTCCCTCCGATTTCAGCGCGGCGATCTTGGCGACGAGTTTTTCATACGCAACGGCTGCATTGTCCAGATTTTCCCACGAAAATACCAGATTGCGGCGATAATGGCTTTGCAGGCAGAAAAGGCGGTAGGCCATCGGGTCGTATCCCTTTTGCTCCAGAAGCGAAACGGTCAAAAATTCGCCCTTGGATTTGCTCATTTTGCCGCCTTCGGTGTTCAGATGGTGGACATGGAACCAGTAGTTGCACCATTTGTGCCCGAGATAGCTCTCCGACTGCGCGATCTCGTTGGTGTGGTGCGGGAAGGCATTGTCGATGCCACCGGCGTGAATATCCAGATCTTCGCCCAGATGTTTCATCGAAATGCAGGAACATTCGATGTGCCAGCCGGGATAGCCCACGCCCCACGGCGAGTCCCATTTCAGCGCCTGATCTTCAAATTTCGACTTCGTGAACCACAGAACAAAGTCGTTTTTGTTGCGCTTGTTGGTGTCTTCCTCCACGCCGTCGCGCACACCGACTTCAAGGTTTTCTTCCTCGTGCTCACCGAAAACATAGTATTTTTCGAGCGTGGACGTGTCAAAATAGACGTTTCCGCCGGCGAAATACGCCTTACCCTTTTCCAAAAGCGTCTGCACCATGTGGATATACTCCGCGATGCAATTGGTCGCAGGCTCGACGACATCGGGGCGCTTGATGTTCAGTTTTTCGCAGTCGGAAAAAAATGCGTCGGTATAGAATTTCGCGATCTCCATGACGGTCTTATGCTCGCGACGTGCGCCTTTGAGCATTTTATCCTCGCCGGTGTCCGCGTCGCTTGCCAGATGGCCGACGTCGGTAATATTCATCACGCGCTTTACGTTATAGCCCTCGTAGCGTAATGCCTTTTCCAGCACGTCTTCCATAATATAGGTGCGCAGATTGCCGATGTGCGCGTAATGATATACGGTCGGGCCGCAGGTATACATTTTCACGACATCGGGATGATTGGGGACAAACTGTTCCTTCTTGTGGCTGGTCGAATTGTACAGATACATCGGTCATTCCTCCTGATTTTTACGAAAAAGCCGCCTCCTGTGTATCACACAAGAGGCGGCATAGTTTCCGCGGTTCCACTCTCATTTGTAGCTTGTATGCAATTTTTCGCTCCCGGATGCACTTTCTCGCCGCCGCTTTGCCCGGGCTTCCAGCCGATGACCCAAGCTCTCTGAAAAAGCACTGCCGCGGTACTCTTTCCGTTCATCACGATTTTGTTTCATTTTAGCACCGAAATCGGGGATTGTCAAGAAAAAGCGATCAAATTCCCATGACTTCTTTGCGATAGCGGGCAATGCCCTTTTCCAGCAGTTCCATCGCGCGGCGCAGGTGTTCCTCTTTCAGCACGTAGGCAATGCGCACCTCGTCCACGCCCTTACCGGGCGTTTCGTAAAACGGTGCACCGGGCGCGAACATGACCGTCTCTCCCCTGTCGTCAAATTCGGACAGCAGCCAGTTCTGGAATTTATCCGTGTCGTCCACGGGCAGCTTCGCCATGACGTAAAACGCGCCGTGCGGCCGCTCCACCATAACGCCGGGGATGGCGCGCAATGCATCGACGACGAGGTCGCGGCGCTTTTTGTATTCGCGGCGGCATTCGTCGTAAAAATCACGGCCGACGGTGTACAATGCCGCGGACGCGGCCTGATCGATCGTCGCCACCGCCAGACGCGACTGGCAGAATTTCAGCATGGCGTTGTGCAGTGCGGCATTTTTCGTGATCACACAGCCGACGCGCGCGCCGCAGGCGGAAAACTGCTTGGAAACGGAGTCGATAATGATCAGATTTTCCGCAATGTCGTCGAAAATGCCCATCGTCGGCGAACCGGCCGATTGATCGTAGCAAAATTCGCGGTAGACCTCGTCGCTGATAAGATACAGCTCGTGCTCCTTGGCAATGTCGGCGATCATGCGCATTTCCTCTCGGCTGAGCACCACGCCGGTCGGATTGCCGGGGTTGGTGATCATGATGGCGCGCGTGTTGGGCGTGATGAGCGCCTCGATGCGGTCGCGAAATGCATAGCGATAGCCTTCCTCCGGGCACGTCGGCAAGGCGCGGATGGTGCCGCCCGCCATGTGCACGAAAGTGGAATAGTTCGGATAGTACGGCTCGGGGACGATGATCTCGGTATAGGGGTCGAGAATGCAGTGGCAAGCAAACATCAGCGCTTCACTGCCGCCCGTGGTGATGAGCACGTCGCTACGCTCGAGCGACACGCCGAGCTTTGCATAATGGCCGCGGATCGCGTCAATCAGCTCGGTGGTACCGGGCGACTCCGTATAGGCGAGGGTCTGCTCGTGAAAGCCCTGAATCACGTCGTAAAATGCCTGCGGTGTCGGCAGATCGGGCTGGCCGATATTCAGGTGATAAATGGTTTTCCCCTGCTCCGCCGCGGCGACAGCCAGCGGGTGATATTTTCGCATGGGCGAGGATTCACAGCGGTTTGCATTGACGGATATTCTCATGATAACCCTCCATTGACGGCGCAAGCGCCTTATTTCTTCGGTATTGCCGAACGGATGCGCATACCTCGCCGCCGAGCGCGGCAAGCGCGATCAGATTCGGAACGGCCATCAGGCCGTTAATAATCTCGGCCGCCAGCCACACGCTCTGCGCATGCAGGACGGACGAGAAAACGACGACGGCGATTTGCAGATACGCAAATGCGCGCCATGCGTGCGCGCCGAACAGGTATTCGGCACAGCGAATGCCATACAGCCCCCAGCCGAGGACGGTCGCAAGTGCGAACAGGCAAAGCGCAAGCGCAATCGCGACGGGCACCCATGCGCCCAAAACCGCGGCAAAGCTCTGCGTGGTCAGGCCGATGCCCGCGTCGGTGCCGTACGGAACAGAAACGCCGCTGCACAGAATCACCAGTGCCGTCATCGTGCAGATGACGATGGTGTCGAGAAACACTTCGACGATGCCCATCATGCCCTGCTCAACCGGATGGCGCACCTGCGCCGAGGCGTGCGCGATTCCGGCAGTGCCCATGCCGGCCTCATTTGTAAACACGCCACGCGAAACGCCGATGCGCAAGGCAGAGACCATGCTTCCGACCACGCCGCCCGTGACGGCGCTCGGGGTAAATGCGCCGCGGACGATGGCCGCCAGCGCGGCAGGAACGGCTGCACGGCGCAAAATCAGCACGGCAAAGCCCATCAGCAAATACATGGCCGCAGCGAACGGCACCAAAACCTCGGCGGTTTTGCCGATCCGCTGCGCGCCGCCAAGGAGCATCGCGCCGACCAAAATCGCAAGACCGATGCCCATCAGGAAATTGCCCGTCCGTGTCGGCGTGCCGCCGAACAGGGAAAGCGTGTCGTTGACGCTGACAATCACGGTGTTGATCTGCGTGGCGTTGCCGACACCGAATGCAGCCACAACACCGAACAGGCAATAGCATTTTGCCAGATATTTCCGCTTTTTCCCGAGGCCGCGTTCGATCACGTACATCGGCCCGCCGATCAGCTCTCCGTCGGCACTTTGCGTGCGGTAGCGCACGGCCAGCGTCGCCTCAGCGAATTTTAAGATCATGCCGAGAATGCCGCAGACCCACATCCAGAATATCGCGCCCGGACCGCCGATGGTGATCGCACCGGCCACGCCCGCCAGATTGCCCGTCCCGACCGTTGCGGCCAAGGCCGTGCACAGGGCACGAAACGACGACGTGCCGTGTTTTCCGTGTTTTCCGCACAGTTTGGCGAAAAAATCACGCAACGCGCGCGGCAAAAGCCGAATTTGCGCAAATCCGCTACGTACGGACAGATAAATTCCCACGCTCAAAATCAAAACCAAGGTGGGAACGCCCCACACAAAATCGTACAGCGACTGCATAACGCGCAAATTTCTTCCCTCCCAGAGTATCACATATTTTGTCCATTTGCAACAAAAACAAACAAAAAAGCAGCTTCTTTTTCCGAAACTGCTTTTGTGTGATTATTCCCATGTTGCCCAGATTTCCGGGCAGTAGCCGACGGTGGCCTGCTTGCCGTTGCGCACGATCGGCGTTTTCATCAGCGACGGATCGTCGAACACTTTGTCCTCTTTCGCGCGCGGATCGTCCATGTATTTCATGAGCGTGATATGCTCGCTTTTGCCGTTCCAATCGATCAGATTGTCGATGCCGCCGACGGCGCGCACGACGCTGTCGAACTCCTTGCCCGACATTCCGAAGCGGAGCAGATCAATATTTTGCACCTTGATACGCCGCTCTTTGAAATAACGCTCGGCTTTTTTCGTGTCGAAGCACTTGTTTTTTCCGAAAATCTGTATGTTCAATAGCGTACCTCCATCAGGCAAAGTCCCTGCGGCGGCATACAAATGCCCGCCGCACTGCGCGGTGCGCCGAACAACTGCGCGACGGACGCGGCATCGCGCTGCCCGTTCCCGACCTCGACCAGCGTGCCGACCACAATGCGCACCATATGGTGCAGAAAACCGTCGCCGGTGAGGGTGAAATGCAGCTCGTCGCCCGATTGTGTGATCTCGATTGCATCGAGCCGCCGCACCGTGCTCTTTTTCTTGCCGGCATTCGTGCAGAATGCGGAAAAATCGTGCTCTCCGAGCAAAAGATTCGCGGCTTTTCGCATCGGCTCGATTTGCGGTATATCGGGCATGACGGTCACAAATCGCCGCTCGAATACGCACGGTTGCTCGCTGCACCACAGCCGATAGCGGTAGGTCTTTTGCCGCGCGTGGATTCTGGCGTGAAAACGCGGCGCGGCCTCCTTGCAGGATCTTATGCCGATATCCTCGGGCAAATACCGCCGCAGAAGCGACATAATCTGCGCGCAGGGCATTTCGCTTTCGCAGTGAAAATTCGCGACCTGATTTTCGGCGTGAACGCCCGCGTCCGTACGGCCGCTGCCGATCAGCTCGATCGGCTCTTCCAAAATGCGCGAGAGCACCGTTTCTAGTTTCCCCTGTATGGTATCGTCGCCCTGCTTCAGGCGCTGCCATCCGCGGTAACGCGTGCCGTCATAGCACACGACAAGGCACACATTTCGCATAAAAGTCCCTCTCTTTATGCCAGCACGTTACGTGCTTGCAGCCAGTTGCAGATATGTCCGTACACTTCTTCGCGGTTGATCTCGTTGAGTAGCTCGTGACGGCACAGCGGATACAGGCGAATGTCCACTTGCTCCATGCCTGCTTTCCGGAACGCACGGCATGCTTTGGTCACGCCGTCGCCGTAGTTGCCGACGGGATCATCACTGCCCGCGATGAACAAAACGGGCAGATTTTTGCGCATTTTCGCGAGATTTTCCGGCTCCTGATTGAAGCGCATTCCGGTCAGCATATCGCGGGCAAGCCCGCCTGTGATCGTAAAGCCGCACAGCGGGTCTGCGATATACGCGTCGACGCAGGCGGCATCGCGCGTAAGCCAGTCGAAATCCGTCCGCTTGTGCTCGACGCGGCGGTTGTACGTGCCGAACATCATGTTGTTGAGCATTTTGCTGGGCTTGTCGTCGCCCTCGGCCTTGCACACGATCTTCGCCGCGGCGAGGCCGGAGTTGATAATGCCGCGGTGCATCCACGCCGTACCGCAAATGATCGCGGCATTGATCGGGCACTTGGGATACTTGATCAGCAGTGTGCGCACCATGAACGAGCCCATCGAATGCCCGAGCAGAACATAGGGAATGTCGGGATTTTCCATGCGCGTATAGCTCAGCAGACGGTGCGTGTCCGCGACGGCCTTGAACCAGCCGCCTTCAAAAAAACCGTACGCGCCGTCGCCGACGGAATTGCCGTGTCCCATATGGTCTTCCGCGACCACGAGGAAGCCCTGCGCGGCCATGAACGACGCAAACGCGTCATAGCGCGCGGCGTATTCGGCAATGCCGTGCACGATCTGCAGCACGGCCTTGGGTTTTCCCTCCGGCTCCCAGCGGCAGCCGTGGATCATGCCCTTTCCGTAGGAAGGAAAGTAAAAATCGGTATGCATAGCCTCACCTCATTCGATCACTTCATATCCGGCATCGACGATTGCCTGCACGAGTTGCTTGCGCTCCGCCTTGCCGCTGACGCTCACCTGTTTCTTCTGCAGATCGACGAGGGCATCCGTCACGCCGGGAACGGCCTTGCAGACGGCCTCGACTCTGGCCTTGCAGTGGCCGCACATCATACCCTCAACCTTGATTATCGTTTCCATAGCTTGTTCCTCCGTTTTTTCGGTTTGAATTTCCTCTTGATTGCCCTCTTTTTTACGTTCTTCGCGCAGTGCCTGCGGCCGGAACAGGCGCAGACGCAACGCGTTGGTGACAACAAATATCGAACTTAAACTCATTGCCGCCGCGCCGATCATAGGGCTCAGTTGCAAATGAAATGCCGGATACAGCACGCCCGCGGCAACAGGAATGCCGAGACAGTTGTAGAAAAATGCCCAGAAAAGATTCTGGCGAATGTTTCGGATCGTCGCGCGGCTCAGCTCCACGGCGGTGGCCACACCCGTCAGCGCGCCCGACATCAGCACCACATCCGCCGAGTCGATGGCAACATCCGTGCCCGCACCGATGGCGATGCCGATATCCGCCGTCGCGAGCGCGGGCGCGTCGTTGATCCCGTCTCCGACCATGGCAACACGGTGGCCGTCCGCTTTCAGCTTCCGCACGGCCTGCGCCTTGTCGGCAGGTAAAACGTCGGCAATGACGGTCGAAATTTGGGCGGCATCGGCAATGGCGGCTGCGGTGGCGGCATTGTCGCCCGTGAGCATAACGACGTGCAGCCCGAGCTTTTTCATGCGCTGCACGGCAAGCGAGGAATCCGCTTTCAAAACATCCGCGCAAGCGATCACACCCAAATACCTGCCGTCTTCCGCGGCGAAATACAGCGGCGTTTTCCCTGCGGCCGCAAAAAGCGGATATTCGGGGATGGAAATATGCAGGCTTTCCAGCAACCTACGGTTGCCCCCGTAATAACGAACGCCGTCGATCACGCCGCTGACACCCATGCCGGGCAGCGTGTTAAACTCCGTTGCGGTGCATATCTGCGCGCCTGCCGTTTTGTCGCGAATGGCTTTGGCGAACGGATGCTCCGATTTTTCTTCCAGCGCGGCGGCAATTTTCAGCAGGTCGCAACCGCCAGTTGCGTCAATTACATCCGTCACGACCGGTTCGCCGGTCGTCAACGTGCCGGTTTTGTCCAACACGACGGTATTGACATGGTGCAGATTTTCCAGCGCGGCCGCATTTTTGAACAGCACGCCCATTGACGCGCCGCGGCCCGTTCCGACCATGATGGCCACAGGCGTGGCAAGGCCGAGCGCGCACGGACACGAGATGACGAGCACCGCAATGGCCGAAGTCAGCGCGAACGTAAAGTCCTTTCCCGCGATCAGCCACACGATCAGCGTCAGCACCGAAATGCTCATGACGACGGGCACGAAAATGCCCGCAATGCGGTCTGCCAAACGCGCGATCGGTGCTTTGGAACCGCCCGCCTCCTCGACCATGCGGATGATCTGCGCAAGGGATGTGTCCTCCCCCACCTTTTCCGCGCGAAAATGCAAATACCCCGAGCGGCTGACGGTCGCGGCGGCAACCGTATCGCCGATCGTTTTTTCGACGGGGACACTCTCTCCGGTCAGTGCGCTTTGGTCGACGGCGGCCATACCCGAAACGACTACGCCGTCGACGGGAATTTTTCCGCCCGCCCGCACGACGACAATGTCGCCGACACGAACCTGTTCGACGGGAATCTCGACCTCGGCTCCGTCGCGCACGACGGTCGCCGTATTCGGACGCAAATCCATCAGGCGGCGAATGGCATCGCCCGTCTTGCCTTTGGCGCGGCTTTCAAGGAATTTCCCGAGCGTTACGAGCGTCAGAATCATAGCCGCGGACTCAAAATAGAGGTTTTCGCTGTAATGTGACACCGTTTCCCAGTCCCCTGCGCCGATGGCGTCGGCCATGCGCAGTAGCGCGGCAATACCGTACGCCAGCGCCGCGCCGGAACCGACCGCAATCAGAGAATCCATATTCGGCGCGCGATGCACGAGTGCCTTAAACCCGCGCAGATAATACGCGCGGTTGAGATACACCACGGGCAGTGTGAGCAAAAACTGCACGAGTGCCGCCGTCATGGCGTTTTGCGTCCCGTGATACCAGTGCGGCAGCGGCAGGCCGAGCATATGCCCCATCGTGAAATACATCAGCACGATCAGGAAAAACGCCGAGCCGAGAATGCGCCGCTTCATCCGTCCGCGCTCGTCGGTCTGCTGCGGCGCACGCGCTTTCAGCGCGTCGGCGGCGGAAATTCCGTACCCCGCGGCGCGAACCGCGCCTTCGATCGCCGCAGAAACATCGGCAGAGGCATCGACAACCATTTTCCCTGCAAGGAGATTGACCTCTGCCCGCTGCACGCCGGAAACGGCGCGTGTCACTTTCTCCACGCGCGCCGAACAGGCGGCGCACGTCATTCCGGTTATCTCAAATTTCAGTTTCATAGGCTTCCTCCTCTATATTATCGGTCATTCCCGCGAAAAAATCAACCGTCTTTCGAAAAATATATTGACAGAATTCGATCCATATGCTAACATTCTACCATAATCCTTTCAAAATGCAAGTATGTACCTTTTTGTGCCATACTATCCTTTTTGAAACCAAGGAGGTGTTTCCTTGCAAGTAGCGCAACATTGCCCCGTAGAAGCCACGTTGGATCTGATCGGCGGAAAATACAAGGCGCTGATCATCTGGCATTTGTCCGAAAGTAAACTGCGCTACGGTCAGCTTCGTGATCTGCTTGTCGGAATCACGCCGAAAATGCTGACTCAGCAGCTACGTGAACTGGAATCCAGCGGGCTGATCCACCGTGAGGTTTACCCCATCGTCCCACCGAAAGTCGAATATTCCCTGACAGATCTGGGGCGCAGCCTGATGCCCATTCTCGTTGCCATGCGCGACTGGGGTGCCGCATATTTGCGCCAATCCCAAACGGAGCCGAATTGCTTCATGATGAATCAGACCCCCACTACACAAAACAATAACTGAAAGGAATCTATTTCCCATGAAAATCAAGGTCATTTCCGACAGCACCTGTGATCTCTCCTCCGAAATTCTGGAGCAGAACAACATTTCTCTCATTCCGCTGACCGTCGTGAAAAACGGGGAAGAATTCAAAGACAATGTCACCATCACCCCCGCCGACATCTTCGCCCACGTCGCCGCCGGCGGCGCGCTGTGCTCCACTTCCGCCAATTCCGTCGGCGAATACATCGAGCAGTTCCGCAAATACGCCTCGGATTACGACGGCGTGATCCACGTCACCATCGGCTCGGGTTTCTCCTCGTGCTATCAGAATGCGACGCTTGCCGCGCAGGAATTTGACAATGTGCGCGTCATCGACTCGCAGAACCTCTCCTCCGGGCAGGGTCTGGTCGTGCTGGAGGCATGCAGCCGTGCCCAAAGCTGCACCTCTCTCGACGAACTGGCCGAGTATCTGCGTGCATTTACCTCCCGTGTCGAATCAAGCTTTCTGCTCGATCGTCTGGACTATATGGCCAAGGGTGGCCGCTGCTCCGCCGCAACCGCGTTGGGAGCGAATCTGCTGAATCTGAAGCCGTGCATCGAGGTGCGCGACGGTAAGATGGTCGTCGTGAAGAAATACCGCGGAAATTACGCGAAATGTCTGGCAAACTACGTCCGTGACCGTCTGGACAATCGCGACGATCTGACGCACGAGATTCTCTTTGTCACCAACACCCCCGTTTCTGACGATTGCTTCAACGCCGTCATGGATGCCGTGCAACAGTGTCCGAAATTCGGTACCGTGTATCACACGACAGCCGGTTGCACCGTTTCGTGCCACTGCGGCCCCGGAACGCTGGGCGTTCTGTTCGTGCGCAAATAATTTTTCGGGCATGACCGATCGGGTCATGCCCGTTTTTCAAAAATTCCGCTTGTATTTTTTCACAGGTGTGCTATACTGGGTTCGTTATTATCTGAGTACGAGGTTTTTCCTTTATGGATTACAACAAGCTTCTGGATTTTACGGTCGATTTGGGCTACGAGCTTTCCATGAGCGGCGCGGAAACCTACCGTGTTGAGGAAAGCATCACGCGCATTTTCGCTGCCTACGGCATTCAGGCCGAAGTTTTCGCCATCCCGAACGATCTGATCGTCAGCATTATCCGCCCCGACGGCAAGCCCACCACGAGAATGCGCCGCATCGGATTCCACGGCAACGATCTCGACTCCGTGGAGCGTTTTTCCGCGCTGAGCCGCCGAATCTGCCGTGAAAAGCCCGACGCGGACACCGCCATGGCACTTCTCGACGAGGCGTGCCGCTCCAAGCGATATCACAAGCTGCCCGTCGCCCTGCTCGGCTACCTTCTCGGCGCGGCCGGATTTGCGATCTTCTTCGGCGGCGGCCTGCTTGACGCACTTTCCGCGGGTGTCAGCGCAATGCTGGCGTGCATGATCTCCCGCTTCATGGACAAGCACAAGGCAAACACCTTCTTCAGCACGCTCCTGACAGCCATCCCGCTTGCCTTTCTGCCCTATTTTCTCGGTGCGATCGGCCTGTCACCCAGCCCGGATGCGGCCATCATCGGCGCGGTCATGGTGCTCATTCCCGGGCTACTGTTCACCAACGCCATCCGTGACATCATTTTCGGCGACACGAACTCCGGCATCAACCGCATCATTCAGGTTCTGATGATCGCCGTCGCCATCGCCTGCGGCACGGCCGTTGCCCTGAAGCTTTCCACGAGCATCTGGGGCACACCGTCCAGCGCGCCCGCCATTGACCATTCCTTTTTCATCGAATGCGTCGCCTGCGCCATGGGCTGCCTCGGTTTTTCCATCATTTTCAATCTGCACGGCCCGGGCATTTTGCTGTGCATTCTCGGCGGTATCCTGTGCTGGGGCACGCACTGCCTTGTTGAGCAGTTCGGCGGCGGCCAATACACGGCCGTGTTTATCGCCTCCGTTTTCTCCGCCATCTACGCCGAGGTCATGGCGCGCATCCGCAAATGTCCCGCCATCGGCTATCTCATCATCGGTCTTATTATTTTGATTCCCGGTTCGAGCCTGTATTACACGATCTACAATCTCATCATGGGCAACGCCGCCGCGTTTTCCTCCTACGGCACCAAGACCGTCATCGTCGCGGGGTTGATGGCCGCCGGCATTTTGCTGGTATCCACCATCGTCCATCTGCACACCACATGGATCCGTCGGAAAAAACCGCTGCGCCATTGATTTTTCGCGATCGCACCGACGCGGCTTATCAGACGCCACGCTCCTCGTGTCATTGCGAGGAGCGAAGCGACGCGCTAATCCGTCCTCTTTTTTCGCCGACTGCATTGCGCGGTCGGCGAAATTTTGTCAAATTCTCGCATTGCGAGAGAAAATCTATCACGCCGGGGTGTACATTTTTCTCCCGACGCGATAGAATAAAGCTGCAATTTCGAAGTTGACGCACATTTTTGGGGAGGTTTGATATGGAAAAGAAAACCATCGGCGCGTTCATCTCCGCCCTACGGAAGGCCAACGGCATGACTCAACAGGAGCTGGCTGACCGCTTGGGCGTGTCCAACAAAGCCGTTAGTCGCTGGGAACGGGACGAAAACGCCCCCGACCTGAGCTTAATTCCGGCCATCGCCGAAATCTTCGGCGTAAGCTGCGACGAACTATTAAAAGGAGAACGAATTTTCCACGACGCAGAAGAACCGACAAAACCCGAGCCGAAAGTTGATAAGCAGCTCAAAGCCCTTGTCAATCGAAGCATTTCCAGTTTCAGGTTTCTTATTTACCTCTCCCTTGCCCTTTCGGCGGTGGGCTTTATATGTATGTTGGGCATTTCCTACGGTTTTTACCGCCCCATTATCGGTTTTGCCGTGATGATGCTGTTTCTGGTGGGCGCGGTGACGGTGGCATTCGTCGGCATCACCAGAATGAAAACCATCAAACAGGAAAATGAGCTTTTTGAAAATGCTGATCCCACCTTGCTGGACAAATTCAACAATACACTCAAAATCGACTCTTTCCGTTCATTTTTCATTGCTTTTTCTGCATTTTTCCTGACCCTTCCATTGACCATTGCAGGAATAGAGCATCCCTATGGGGTACTCGTTATGGAGGACAATCTGATCATTCTGTGTATACTGATCCCCATTTTGCTTCTGTGCCGTTGGGCGGTCAAGGATCGCTACTTCGCATGGGTCACGGAGCAGCCCTACCATACCGACGGATATGCTGAAAATCCTTTTCGGCGAAAGCTGAATTTGTTACAGCTAGGCTCCATTCTGTTGGCAGGCGTAATTTATCTAGCCATCCCTCTGCTGGGCAAAGTGATCTATCTGAGCAATCCTCAGTTTGAGTTTTCGGAAATATGGAGCAGATGGATATTCCCAAGCCTGCCTTTGGCGTTTTTGGTATGCAATGTTGTGCTATTTATCATTTTCTGTCTTTGCTATAAACAGCACCGTTCTTCCTTTCTCATCATCGGTCTGAGAAATGTTACTCTTTCCATCCCCACCTTCTGCATTTCTTACTGGCTTGTCGGTTGTTATGAATGGAGCAATGGTATCCTTCAAGGCTACCATCTTGATTGGAATCTCAACAACATCTTCATTACGCTGTCGCTCTATCTCATTATTGTCACCGTCTTTACCGCCTTGGATGTGGGAAAGCGAGGAAGAAAAGCCTAAAGCAGTACCCCCGATTGATCGTCAATCGGGGGTTTGCATATCTTCCAGTTCCATTTCTTTCAGCAGCTTTTTATCCTGCTTGGAAGAAAGATCCAGTTTTTCATACATATCGGGTCTGCGCTCTCGGGTGCGCCGCAATGCCTGCTTGCGCCGCCACTGGCGCACTTTTTCATGATTGCCGGACACCAGAATGGGCGGCACTTCCCTGCCGTGCCACACCGCAGGGCGGCTGTACTGAGGATATTCCAGCAGGCCATTATAGTGGCTTTCATCCTCGAAACACTCCGGATCAGCCAGCACACCGGGCACCATCCGGCACACCGCATCCGTCACCGCCATGGCAGCGATCTCGCCGCCGGTCAGAACAAAGTCGCCCAGAGAAATTTCCTCATCCACACATTCGTCGATGAAGCGCTGATCAATACCTTCATAGTGACCACAAACCAGCACCAGATTATCCATCTTGCTCAGGCGAATGGCATCGGCCTGCCTGAAAGTATGGCCGCAGGGGGATAGATAGATCGTATGAACGGGCGCGCCCGCCTCGTCGCACACAGCCTCCCACGCGCGATACAGAGGGTCTGCCGTCATCACCGCGCCGCGTCCGCCGCCGTAGGGGTAGTCGTCGACCTGATTTTGCTTGTTGGCAGTGTAGTCACGAATTTGGTGGGTCTCGATGCGGATAATGCCCCGATCCTGTGCACGGCCTAATATACTGTCCGACAGCACATCGCCTAAAGTTTCGGGAAACAGCGTCAAAATATCAATTCTCATCGCTTCGCATTCCCTCGATCACGGTCACGTCCATGCGGTTTGCATCCAAGTCGATGTTGCGGACAAATTGCTTCACCGCGGGAATCATGTATTCGTATTGCCCGCGCACGACATAGACGGAATTTCCGGGATAATCGAGCACATCGGTCACTTTCCCGATGCACGTCCCCGCGGCATAGACCTCCACGCCCTCCAGCTCGTCGGCGAAAATGACGTCGTCGTCGATATCCTCGCGATAAAGCTCGAGCACCTTGCCGCGCATGGCCTGCGCCGCGTCCATCGAGTCGATGCCCTGCAGTTTCACGAGGTTGCATTTTTTCTGCACGCGGCAGTGCATGGCATATTCCTTCCCGTCGATGCGGCAGCGGTCAAATTCGCACAGCATCTCGGGCGCATCGAGCCAGCAAAGCAGCTTTACCTCGCCGCCGATGCCGTGCGTGGTGACGATCTCGCCGGCCTTGATAAATGGGAGTTTCATAGCGTTCTCCTTCCGTAAAAGCGAAAAATGCGTGACGTAAGTCACGCATCATCGCTTAATCCACGATTTCGACCGTGACCTTCTCGCCTGTGCGCTGGGCTACAGTCTTAACAATGGTGCGGATCTCTTTTGCGATCCGTCCTTGGCGGCCGATCACCTTGCCCATATCGCCCTCGGCGACATGAAGCTCGAGGATCTTACCCTCATCGCCGTCCGTCTCCGTGACGGTGACGGCATCGGGATTGTCCACCAAATTTTTTGCCATATACAGCAAAAGTTCTTTCATTGCGCGTTCTCCTTTCGGATTACAGCACGCCAGCCTTCTTCAGCAGACCACGAACGGTGTCGGTGGGCTGTGCGCCGTTTTTGATCCAAGCCTGAGCTTTCTCAGCGTCTACATGGATGACAGCGGGATTGGCCAGCGGGTTGTACGTGCCAATCTCTTCGATGCAGCGGCCATCACGGGGAGAGCGGGCATCCGCCACCACGATGCGATAAAACGGAGCCTTCTTAGCACCCATTCTTCTCAGTCTGATCTTAACCATTGAGATTCACCTCCATAAATATTTCCATTGTTCTTTCTATCGTAAAGCAACTTTGCTTAGACGAACATTGTTACAGGCCGGGGAAACCACCCAGACCGCCGAAGCCCTTCATGCGCTTCATTTTTTTGCCCGCACCGGGGCCGGAGAACTGCCGCATCAATTTCTGCATCTGTTCAAAAGATTTAAGCAGCTTGTTGACATCCTCCACTTTCAGACCGGCACCGGCTGCGATACGCTTTTTGCGGCTACCGCCGATGATGCCGGGGTTTTCACGCTCGCGTGGGGTCATCGACAGGATGATCGCCTCGGTATGCGCCATGGCCTTCTCGTCAAGCTGGATGTTTTTCATCGCTCCGCCGCCGGGAAGCTGCGCCAGAATGTCCTGCATGGAGCCCATGGACTTCATTTGCACCATCTGGTCGTAAAAATCCTGCAAGGTGAAGCGGTTGGAGCGGAGCTTTTCCTCCATCTCGGCCGCTTTTTTTTCATCGTAAGCCTTTTCCGCCTTTTCGATCAGGCTCAGCACGTCGCCCATGCCCAGAATGCGGCCGGCCATGCGATCGGGATGGAAGGGTTCAATATCCTCCAGCTTTTCGCCCATGCCGACAAATTTGACAGGCTTACCGGTCACGGCACGCACGGAAAGCGCCGCGCCGCCTCTGGCATCACCGTCGAGCTTGGAGAGCATCACGGAGTCGATATCCAGCCAATTGTTGAAACTCTCCGCCGCGTTGACGGCGTCCTGACCGGTCATCGCGTCGACAACGAGCATGATCTCGTCCGGCTTGACGGCGGATTTGATGTTTTTCAGCTCCTGCATCAGCGCTTCGTCGATGTGCAGGCGGCCTGCGGTGTCCAAAAACACCATGTCGTGCCCGCGCTGGCGGGCGTAGAGGACGGCTTCTTTCGCCGTGTCCACGGGGTTCTGCGTGCCGCGTTCAAACACGGGAATGCCCAGCTTTTCGCCGCAGACTTTCAACTGCGTAATAGCGGCGGGGCGGTAAATGTCGCAGGCGACGAGCAGTGGATTTTTCCCCTGCCGCTTCATCAACCCCGCCAGCTTTGAGCCGTTGGTGGTCTTACCTGCGCCCTGCAAGCCGACGAGCATGACGACCGTCGGGCCGTTGGGATTGGTGGTGATGTGCTTGACGTCCGAACCCATGAGCTTGGTCAGCTCTTCATTGACGATCTTGACGATCATCTGCGCAGGGGTCAGCGATTCGAGCACGTCCGCGCCGACACAGCGCTCGGTGACGGATTTGGTGAAATCCTTGCAAACTTTATAGCTGACATCCGCTTCCAGCAAGGCCATGCGGATCTCACGCATTGCCTCCTTGACATCGGACTCTTTGATGCGGCCTTTGCCACGGAGCTTTTTGAAAGTGGCGGATATTTTTTCGGTTAAGCCTTCAAACGCCATTTTTTACTCCTTCAGTAGTAGCAGTGCGATTTGGATATCGTCTGCTGCACGCAAAACGCGCTCGGAGCGGCTTTCGCATAGGTCTGCCAGCGCCGATTCAATGCGGGCAACGGCATCGTCGATCGCGCGATCGCGCCGCACACAGCCGATATTTTCTTCCATACGGTGCAGCAATGCCTCCGTGCGGGTGAGATTGTCGAACACGGCCTGACGGCTGACGCCCTGCGCCTGTGCGATCTCGCCCAAAGACATATCCTGATTGTAACGCATATCCAGATATTCCCGTTGCTTATCCGTGAGCATTTCGCCGTACGTATCGAACAGCAAGGTGATCTCAACAGCGTCCATATTGTCCCTCCCGTTAAGGGTTTTTACTTGAAACCTGCCGTATTATAGCATAGTACGCAGGCGTTGTCAAGTGTTTTTCCTGAACATCGAAAAAAATTTATAACACGCGATACCAGCGCGTCACTTCTTTGGTGGTAACGAAGCCCATTTTTTCATACAGGCGGATAGCGCGCTGATTCTCGGAGGCAACATTAAGCGTCACCGTGTCGGTGTCCAGCAGGCTCGCAAGCGCACGAACCACCGTCTGCCCCATCCCGCGCTCAACGGCGGCAACGGTATGGAGCATACCGTCGGATGCACTGCCGAAGCCGATAAGCACGCCGTTTTGGTGCACGAAATAGCAGTCGCCGTCGGCAAGCATCTTTTTCGCCTGCGCCGTATCCAGCCATGCGCAGTTGGGCACGTCGCCCATGCGCGCGTTGTAAAGGCGCACCCATTCATCAAGCGTTTCCTGCGTCAGCGAAAACAGGCACGCATCGGTCGTGCCGATAGTTTCTTTCGGGCATTGCATCTGATACAGTGCCGTGATGAGCGGATAATTTTGCAGATAGTCATGGCCGGAGGCATCGATCCAGTCCGCGCCGCACATCCTGCAAAAAGAAATGCACTCGTCGAGAAACGCTTCCGGGGACAGGCTGGAGCGGATTTTGATATGCGCCCGCTTGCGATAAGGGATTTCCTGCAAAAACAGGCTCGCGACGCCGTTATCTGTCGTAAAAATGGGAATATCTTTCATTTTTTCCTCCTTGCGGCAGTGCAGTCGACACATTTCCATGCGGGAAATTGTGCACATTGACGGAAAATTGTAAAGTGTACTCATTTGAAAATGACCGCTTCAAACAAATTCACGCAAAAACAGGCCGTTTTTCCGAAAACAGGCTTGCATTTTTACGGAAATACTGTATAATATCCTCGTTCGATACCCTTGAGAAAGGAGGTCCATACCATGAAGAAAATCATCTGCAAGAAAGAATACGACTCCGAGACCGCAAAGCTGGTCAAGAAATGCACATACGGCACTTACGGCGACCCCGCAGGTTACGAGGAAATTCTGTTCCAGACCGAGAGCGGCCTGTATTTTGTTTACACCCGCGGCGGTGAGACTTCTCCCTACCCCGGCGAAGACATTCAGCGTCTGGCCAAGACCAAGGTCAACGAATGGCTGGATACCCACTGATTTGAAAATGATCACCGCGGTGACGGACGCCTCCGTCTGCGCGGTGATTTTTTCATTCAAAAGGACGCGCAACCGCAGGTTGCGGCCGGATAAAGTTCTTTCCTGTCATTCCGAAGCGGTCTCTTTCTTCCCGCAACCAGTGGTTGCGGGCTTTTATTTTGCGTAGGCTTTCTTTTGTACCTCGTTGATCCCGCGCAGCTTGTTATACGTCGCCAGATCCTGCAGCAGCAGCTTCATGGTGCTGTCAAGCTCGCTGCCCTCGCGATAGTCAGCCTCGAACATCCAGTCCACGCGCTCATGGCGCAGCAGCGGTGCGGCCTTTTCTTCCTGATTCTTCTGATAAATCGCGATGGAATGTCCGCCCTCCGATTTGACGAGCTTCATGCACGGAACGTCGGTCAGGCCGTCGCCGATGTAGATCATATTGCTGAAAAACACGCGTTTTTCCGAATCAGGACGGGAATTGTTCAGATCGGTGTCGTTGTTGATGTCCAGAACACCCTTGTTGATTCGATAGACGAACTGGGTCTTATTCGTGTAATTGACCGCCATCTTCGGCCAGTACGCCTGACCGTCGCGGTAGAGAAATTCGCAGGCATAGATGCGCTTGAAATATTTCGCGATGGACGTGCCCTCGATGATCTCTTTCAGGCCGGAAGAGAGCACATAGTGCTCCACGCGAACGCCCGCTTCCTCTGCATAGCGATTGATGCGCTCGAACCACCCCTCCACGCCGGGGTGATACTCGATGTAGCGGCCGCAATCGACCAGCGTTTCGCGCGTAAGCGGATTGCCGGACTGTCTGGCCGTTTCAACCATGCAGTACATATACGTCAGGATGCTGTCCATCGTCTGCGCGGCGGCCACCTCGGCCGTGTGATTCCAAAATTCGCTCGGCTCCATGCCGACACTCGGAATGAAGGTATATTCCTGCATATCGCGCGTGCACAGGGTCTTATCGAAGTCGTACATGATCGCAACAATGGGCTTTTTCATGGGAGTTCTCCTTTCGAATGATTTCGTCGATGAGATTATTTCACCTGCTTGCCGCGCACGAAGACGTGGCAAATGTTGCATGCATCGTCCAGCAAGACGAGGTCGGCATCTTTTCCGTCGTCAATGGAGCCTTTGTGCGCCCACAGACCCATTTCGCGGGCAGGATTTTCCGTAAGCAGGGGGAAAATCTCCTGCGGCGGGTTTGGCAGCCACGCGACCAGATTTTTCAGCGCAACATCCTGCGTCAGCGTCGAACCGGCACGTGTGCCGTTGCTCTTGAGGGTCGCGTCGCCGTCGCGCACCACGACCTCGTTCACGCCCAGATGGTAGTCCCCGTCCGGCAAGCCCGCGGCCATGATGGAGTCGGTGATGGCGACGATGCGGTCAAGCCCCTTGCATTTTGCGTACATCCGAACCGAGCCGGGCGCGAGATGCCGCCCGTCACAGATGGCTTCGCAGTACACGTCGCTTTCCATGATCGCACCGAAAATCGCAGGCTCATGCTGGTGGAACAGGCGCATCGCATTGCCGACGTGCGTGCCGACCGACGCACCCATTTCAATGGCGTGCATTGCTTCGGCGTAAGTCGCGCCGCTGTGCCCGATGCCGACGACGATCCCGAGTTTTTTCAGCGTGGGGATCATCTCCTGCACGCCCTCAAGCTCGGGAGAAATGGTGATATAGCGGATATTGCCGCCCGCAAGCTTCTGATAATGCTCCACGAGGGCAATATCATTCTTGCGCAGAAGATGTTCGGGCATTGCGCCCTTGTACTGCGGCGAAAGGAACGGCCCTTCCAGATGAATGCCGACAAGCTGCGCGCCGTTGTGCGGCATTTGCATATGCTTGTTGAACTGCTCGATGCACCACTCGGTCTGCTCCTGCGTGTCGGTCAGGATGGAGCAGAACCACGCCGTCGTTCCGTGCTCTGCCAGAAAGCAGGCGATTTTCTCCAGATCTTCGGCCGTCGCGCCGTTGACGTCTACGCCGACCGCGCCGTGCATATGCGTGTCGATAAATCCGGGGACGACCGTCAGACCGTGAGCATCGAAGATTTCGCCGTCCTCTCCTGCACGCTCCACGAGCGAGAGCTTGCCGTTTTCGATGCAGATGACGGACGACTCGAACGCGCGATTTCGGCAGATTTTGCCGTTAATAATGTATTTCTTGGACATATGGTACACTCCAATTCTTGTTTTCCGCGAAAAATCGAATGATTTTGCGTTTTTATTCCGTGCAACTACTATAACACAATTTTCGCAAAAGTGCAACCGATACCTGCACGCGATTGCCCTTTTTGCAAAAAAAGATGTCGGCCATACGAACCGACATCTTTATTTCGCGTTTTTACAGTCCCCGCGATCAGGCGCCCTGACCGGCGATGACCTTCAGAACGATGACCAGCGCGAACGCCAGCACGCCCCATGCCAGAGCGATCCACTTGGTGTACTTCTGGCCGAAGTTCTCAATGCCGCCCTGATCTTTGTTCATGTACGTTCCGGAGTTGCCGGCAATCGCACCCAGATCGGACTCTTCGCTGGACTGCATCAGAACCAGAATGGTCAGAACGACGCTGACGATCAGCTCCAAAACGATCAAAATATACTTCAAAACTTCCATGTTTATTCCTCCCTCCGCCGATGGCAAAGGCGCACCGCGGATGTTTGTAATTCTCGTCGCAAAAAGGCGACACACAAATAGCCTGAGTATTATATCACGGCGTGCAAGAGATTGCAAGCCCCAAAATCAAACTTTTTGCAAATTATTTCTGCACCCAGTTGCCCGTAGACAGGCAATTGAGGTACGCTTCGATGAACGGATCGAGCGCGCCGTCCATCACGGCATTGACGTTGGCGGTCTCGCAGCCGGTGCGGGTGTCTTTCACGAGCGTGTAGGGCATGAAGACATAGTTTCGGATCTGGCTGCCCCATTCGATCTTCTGCTGAACGCCCTTGATGTCGGCGATGTTGGCCAAATGCTCGCGCTCGCGAATCTCCACGAGCTTGGAGCGAAGCATCCGCAGGCAGGTTTCCTTGTTCTGGAACTGGCTGCGCTCGGTCTGACATGAAACGACAATGCCCGACTTGTGAATCAAGCGCACTGCGGACGAAGTCTTATTGACCTTCTGGCCGCCCGCGCCGGAAGAGCGGTAGACCTGCATTTCGTAATCCTCGGGACGAATTTCGAAATCCTCGGAGGAATCCTCGATCTCGGGGATAACTTCGATCGCGGAGAACGAAGTTTGGCGACGGGCATTGGCATCGAACGGCGAAACACGCACCAGACGGTGAACGCCGTTCTCCCCTTTCAGAAATCCGTACGCATTTTCGCCCGTGACGAGAATCGATGCGGATTTCAGTCCCGCTTCGTCGCCCTCCTGATAGTCGAGAATCTGATAGGTAAAGCCGCTGCGCTCAGCCCAGCGGGTGTACATCCGATAGAGCATCTGGCACCAATCCTGTGCCTCGGTGCCGCCTGCGCCCGACTGGAAGCTCATAATGGCGTTGTTGCGGTCGTACTTGCCCGTCAGCAGGGTTTCCAAACGGCAGGTCTCCATCTCGGACATGAGCTTTTCGTAGCCGTCTTTCAGTTCATCGAGCATGGAGTCGTCGTCCTCCTCGGCGGCCATTTCGCAAATGGTCATCAGATCGTCCCACGTGGCGCGCATCCGCTCGTAGCGTTCGACCTTTTGCTCGGTCTGCTTCACTTTCACGGCAACTTTCTGGCTTTTTTCCGGGTCGTCCCAGAAGCCGGGGGCTTCCTGCATGGCGTGCAGACGCTCCAGCTCGTTGCGCAGGCCGTTCATATTCAGCGATTCGGCCAGACCGTCCAGTGCAGGTCGGCAATCGTTGAGTTTTTGGCGATAACTGTCAAATTCAATATTCATTGCACACAATCTCCGTCGTATAACATTCCGAATTATTATAGCCTAATTTTTCCCGTCTGTAAAGGGGAAAATTTCATGAAAACGAACGCAGATCGCGCTACGGATTTTGCGTGTAGGCAATGCCGAAAATGTCGACTTGCTTGTCTTCACTGCCCTGCGCGGGACGGATCTCGATCTCGTAGGTTTCCGTCGTCTTGGATTTTACCAGCAACTGCGTCCACGGGTCGCCCCAGCCGTTAGGGTCGGAGGTGTCGATGGTCATGGTTTTTTCGCCGTTGACATACACATCCATTGCACCCATATTGGCCGTTTTGTTGCGGTTATAAATGAGAAATACCGCATTGGCCGTCACCGTAAAGCGCAGGCCGGCAGGGCCGCCCGCGCGCCACTGGTGGGTAAAACCGGTGCGATTGCCCCAATAGACGGTAAAATCACCGAGATCCGTGATATTCAGCCCCGCGGTGTCCTCGTCCTGCGGCGTGACCATCACGGCATTGACAAACGGCGCTTTGGTCGGCTTGGTATCGGGCACGGAATAAGTCGGCCACGTTCCCGCCTCGGCAATGCACATCAGGTGGGCGATAAAATCCGCCGTCATGCGATGGCCGTAGGCATTGGGATGGACGGTATCATTGGAAAAATCCTCCCATGTCAGCGTCCCCTGCTCGATCTGCCACGTAACGGCATCGCGCACGCTGATCATGGGCAGGCCGTAGGTCAGTCCCGTCAAGCCCATGCTACTCTGGCAGGAATAGCCGTCTTGCGTGCGGTTGAAAATCAGGATAACCGCAGGGGCATTGTCCTGCATTAAGATCGTGCGGATCATGGACTCAAAGCACTGCTTCTCGAGAGAGTCCTGAGAATCGTTAACGGCAAACTCCACGAACACAATGTCGGGTCGATGTACCAACACATCACGCTGAAGGCGCAATACGCCGAGATTCGACGGTGTGCCGCTCAGGCCCGCATTGATGCAGGTCACTTTTCCGCCGTTGCAGTACGTCTTTTCAAATTCGCGGGAGCTGAGCGTGACATAACGTTCGGCCGCTTTCACGTCCGGCCCTTCCGTGATAGAACCGCCGATGTAGGCGATGGTAATATCCGCCCCGTTTTGTGCCGCCTTGATTTTTTCCTGCAGGCGGTAGCAGTTTCCGGGATTCAGAATTGCTTTTTCCAGCAGTGGGTCGGTCGGGATGGGCTGGGTTTGTGTGGACGTTGTCGGCACGGTGGTTTCCCCTTTCGTCGGCTGCGTGTGCGCACAGCCTGCCAGCAGAATCGACAGAAGCAGCAGCGCGGTCATTTTTCGCAGTAGCATACGTGATCCTCCGTTTTTTATTTTGGACGAATGCGCGCAGGATTTTCTCTCAGTATAGCAGGATTGCATGACAAAAACAAGCAATATTTCAAAAACTGCCGATTTTTCCTTTACCCGCCTGCGATTATGTGCTATGATTAGAGGGAAATTTCCCACCACAAAATCTGCAAGGAGGATTTCCGTATGAAACGGTTGCCCATGCTTGGAGCCGCCTACTACCCCGAGGCGTGGCCGGAGGAACAAATCCCCGAAGACATTGCGAAAATGCAGCAAGCCGGTATCCACGCGGTGCGTATCGGAGAATTTGCTTGGCACAAAATGGAGCCGAAAAACGGCGAATTTCACTTCACGTGGCTGCACGATGTCATCTCGCGTTTGCAGGAGGCCGGCATCGCCGTCATTCTCGGCACACCTTCGGCAACGCCGCCGATCTGGCTGGAAGAATTGGATCCCGAAATGCGTCTGCTCGACGACATGGGTCTGCGGCACGACCACGGCGGCCGTCGACATTGCTGCTCGAACAACCCGACCTATCGGCGATACAGCGTGCGCATCGCGCAGAAAATGGCGCAGGAATTCGGCATGCACCCCAATGTCATCGGCTGGCAGATCGACAATGAGATCGCCGCGTTCGACTACGGCTGTTTCTGCCCGCACTGCGTGGAAAAATTCAAGGCGCACCTGCGCAGACGCTACGGGAGCATCGAAAAGCTGAACGAAGCATGGAATTTGGAGCTTTTCAGCCAAGCATACGACTCCTTTGACCAAATCCCCCAGCCCAAACCGCACACATGGCATTCGCCGCACCTGAAATATGAATGGGCGACCTTCCACGCCGATTCACACGTGGAATTTCTCAAGCTGCAGGCCGATGTACTGCACAAGTACACCGCCGCGCCCGTCGGCACGGACATGATGCCCGTGTTCAATCAGGATTACGAGAAAACCACCGCGTTTCTCGATATCGTTCAGTATAACCACTATGACGACGAGAACAGTCTCAAACGCGAGATCTTCTGGTTTGACTATATGCGCGGACTGAAGGATCGTCCGTTCTGGGTCACGGAAACGGCAACATGCTGGAACGGCAGTACCTCTACCCCGTCGAATTTTCGTCGGGAGGGCTTCTGCAAGGCAAATTCTTGGCTGCCCATCACGCTCGGCGCGGAGGCGAATTTTTATTGGCTCTGGCGGCAGCACCACGCGGGGCACGAGCTGATGCACGGCGCGGTGCTCTATGCCTCGGGTCGCCCGATGCACATTTTTCACGAGGTTCGTGCACTTTCGGAAGAATACGAAAAATGTGCCGATTTCCTGACGGGCACAAAAATCGTCGCCGACGCGGCGCTGATGGTGTCGTCGACAAACGATTATCTAATGAAACAGCAGGAAGTTGTCTGGGAAGAAGGCGCTCACGCATGGGAAACGGCATACACGAAGCGGCTGTATCGCTTTTACGAGCCGATCACCGACGCGGGTCTGCGCTGTGACATCATCCCGCCGAGCAAGGACTTTTCCGATTACAAGCTACTGTTCACGCCCTTTATGCTGACGATGGAGGATGGTAAACTGCACCGCCGCATCGAAAACTGGGTGCGCGACGGCGGCATCTGGGTCGCAGGCCCCATGACAGATATCCGAAATGCCATCGGCGCGCACTATCTCAATCGCGAAACGGGCGCACTTGAGCGTTTGACCAACGCAACCATGGTCTATCAGGTGCCGGATACTTACGACAGGATTTCCTGCGCATGGTCGGACGGTAGTTCTCTCGCCACGGACACGTGGCTGCAGCTTTTCGACGTGCCGCAAACTGCCCGCGTGCTCGCCACCGTGACCGACGGCTACAGCGCGTTGGTCGGCAAGGCACTGATTTTCGAGACGACACTCGGCAAAGGAAAGATCATCACCATGGGCGTACTGCCAAAAGGCGCGCAGATGAGCCGATTTGTGACTGATCTGCTTGCGGAAAACGAAATTTCCGCCTTTTCCGTCAGCGGCAAAGTGGTTACCGCACGGCGCATCGGCGGCGATCTGCGCGGCATTTCCGCCATGGAATACGAGGGAAAATCGGGCACTCTGCGGCTCGACAAGCCGCACATCGACATTCTGACCGACACGCGTCAGGAAGGAATCGTGGAGTTTGCTCCCTACCAAGTCCGCATATTGCGCGAAATCGACTGAAAACGCAAATGCAATAGGGCGATGCTCCTAGCAGAGCGTCACCCATCGAGAGAAATCCCTAGCGGGATTTTCGACAAGTTCGAGCAACGTGAGAATATATCATCAAAAAAAGAGCAAGAATAGTGGGATTTCATCCCTGTATTCTTGCTCTTTCTATCGTTATAAGGTTTTTTGTTTCACCCAATCCATAAGAATATCACCCGATTGCGACGATCTTTTTACGGATAAAGACAGAGGCGATTGAGGCGTATGCCGCGGTCGTCGGAAATCGTGCACAGGAACAGATACCCATTGTGGACGTGCATACCGTTCCACATTCCGCCGACGGTGGGCGTCGTGTCGAAGATGGGATAGGCGTGCGCGGAAAAGCGCCGCTCGGTCAGTTCGGAAACGGGCGTGCCGTCGGAAATGATCGTGGCGGGATAATAGGTTTCCCCGCCCGCAAGCTCGTTGGTCTGGCAACTGATGACGATTTGGCCGCTCGGCAGCTCCACGATATACGGCGCGGCGCAGACCGTGCCGGGTGTCATCGCACGCATTACGGTCACGGGCTTTGACCATTGCTTGCCGTCATCGGAATAAGTGAGCTGAATGCAGAAACGGTCGCCGTCGTCTTTGTTGAACGCCTCCATGACGCACACGAACTCCCCTGTGGACAGTTGCATCCAGACGGGCATTCCGTCGCGCGAGGCGCGCAATCTGCCCGCGCTGACAATGGTGCGGTTCGTCCACGCGGACGTTGTCGGATCCCACTGCTGATACTCGATATTTTGCTGTGACGTGACGTTCGTGCTGTCGTTGGCATAAAAGCAGGTCAAATAGCCGTTCATCATCCCGAAGTGCGGTTCCCACACGCCCTTGTATACGCCGCTTTGCTCGACGTTTTCGTAGATCGTGGAATGCCGATTCCATGTAACTCCATTGTCGGTGCTGAAACTGACCTGAATGGAAGAATAAAAGCTTCCGTCATCGCGGTGCTGAGTTGCGCGATAGCCGAGATAGATCGTGCCGTCCTCCGTCTGGAAAAATGCGGCGTTGGCCGTGCCCGGGTGGTCGCCGCTGGCATGAACGCCCGCCGACCATGTCACCCCATCGTCCGTACTGCGCGAAACGTACATTCCGTCGTATCCGAGCAGCAATGTGCCGTCTTGCAGAGTGTACAATCTGGGATAGCCGCCGCGGATGCCGGTGTCGATCAGTTCGCCGCGGCTCCAATCGAGTGCGATTTTTTCAGGTACAGGCGAATCGGTAGTCGCGGTCGTAGTCACGCCCTGCGATGTGCATCCGATAAGCAGCAGCGCGGCCGAAAGCAGAAAAAGACTCCGTTTTTTCACAGTTTTTTCACCTCCGTACAAAGCTTTCCATCCTCGAAATACTGCCGCAGGCGATAGCGGTTGCCGCAAATACAAACGCCGTTGAGAACAAAGGGTTCATCCGTCAGCGGCGCAAGGGAAACCTTGCCATTCTCCACGCGGATGCCCGCCCAATAGTGCATAAAGAGTGCGATCCATGTGGAATGGAAATACTCGTGATACGGCGAAAAGCTGACCCCGTCGGTGGAGCGGTAGTGCTCCGCGATGCGCGGCAGGCTACGATCGCCGTAGGCGAAATGCAACTGCGTATACCGATCGAACAGATCGCGCCACTGTGCCGCGCACACGTCGTTTTCCTGCGCCGCGCCGCCGAGCGCTTCGAGTACGAACGAAGTCGCAAACGGCCACGTCGGCCCGTTCCAGCAGCAATCGTAATAATGCGGCTCTTTTACGGAGGAGGCCGTCGGCCCTGCGATGCAGTTGTCAAACCAATACATCGGGCTTTGCTTGTCCACCGAGGACATCGGAAAATCTGCCGCAAATCCCCCGCCTTGCTTCAAATGCGAAAAAACGCCGTAATAGTCTTTCCCGAACAGGTTCCAAAGCATCGGGAAAAATCCGTCATAGCATTTGCTTTCGTCGCATTGGCGCAGAGTCTGCGCGTCGCAATCGAAGAAAAATTGCTTTTCCTCATTCCAGCAAAGCGAACGGATGCGTGCAAGCGTCTGTTCGGCATAATTTTCGAGTTCACACCTGTCCGCGTCGCGCCCCAGCACCTGTGCCATGCGCGCACAGGCCGTCAGATTCGCGGCATGGAATACGCATTCGTCAACGCGGTGCAATTTCGTGTGCGCATAGCCCTGCCATGCCATCTCATTGTCGTGCCGCCAGTCATATTTCGGCTCGGTGAACTGATAAAAAGACGGCTGATATTCCGCGCCCGTGCCCCAGCTTCCCGTCTGGACGGGGAGCGCACCCGGGTCGTCGGGGTTGCATTTCCACAGGGCATACCCGCGGCACACGTCGTACAGTTCTTCCAAAATTCGACGATCGCCGTGAACCGTGTAGAGATTCCATACCGCCATCGGCGTGGCCTGAATGTAGCCGCGCGTGTTGCCCGCGTCGTTTTTCCAATTGCGCAACTGTGAATACACGGCCTCGGGCGCTTTCATCCATTTCATTTCCTCCACCTGCAACGGAACGGACAAGCCCACGGGCGCACCGAACCAGTAGCCGAATGGCGACTCATAGACGCATTGCCCGGTAAAATCATGGTCGGCGATGAAATTTTTGGGCGTGTGAATGCCGCGATACACCACGAAATAGCGGTAATAGTAGATTTTCAGTATGTCTGTATTGTCGGTTTGCAGTGCGGGCACGTTTTCGTCCATCCATGCGTTGAACCGCGCCTGCGCCTGCTGCAGCGGCTGCTCGGTGCGTAGGGCTTCTTTTACCTTGCGCCACGCCGCTTGTTCGGACGCAGGGTCAAATGCAAACGCATAGCGCAAAACCACGCAATCGTTGCCTGCGACGGTTTTCCGGACGGTGGTGGTTTCTTCCTGCGTTGCGGCCACCGCAACGCCCCGCAACCGGTAGTTGCGTCCCAGACTTCCGGGCTGGACGTTTGCATCCACACAGTATGTGCACGGTTGCGTCTGCTCAAGGGGTACGCAAAGCGAGATCTCCGCCTCCACACTCTCGCGCCGATCGTTAAAGAGCGTCAGTTCGGCGAAAAACACGTCCCCATCCAGAAAGCATTTCGTCTCTTTGACGCAGATTGTGCCCGATTTCGGATAGTACTCCTCCCGCACGGCACTGCGATAATACGTTTCCATCCACGCAGGTGTCCAGCGGTTGCGCACGGGCGAAAATTCCTGCCGTTCGCCGTCTATGGTGATCGCCACGGTCAGCAGATCGACAACGTCAATCTGATGGCCGATTGCAATGATCCCGGGCAGACCCATAGCGGGCGCGTCCCAGTTTTCCTGCGGGAGCACCGCGGTTTCGCGTTTGTAGTCGTAGATTCGGCGACGACCCATGGTGTAGATGTTGCGGCCGATCACATCACTTCTGTACGCGTTTTCCAAAAACAGATTGTAATTCATAGCTACCTCTTTCCCACAAATGCCAACGGCGCAAGCCTTCCGCTTGCGCCGTTATTTCGCGGCGCGTCGGACGCCTGTTGACGTTTTATCATGCCCGACCTTCCAGGCGGAAGGAAACACGGCCTTCCGCCCTTTGGGAGGTAGGAAAACCGGAAAACCGGTCTGCAATTTTACTGATTGCGCTCGATCGCCGCGGGCGCGGCGGTAATTTCTCGGATGACGTTCGCGTCGAATTTCAGGTTTCTATCGTAGTCGTACAGACCGTTGGTTTCCTGCTCAACGTCATAGAGCTGGGTATAGCAGAAGCCCATGATATACGGCTGATCGAGCAGTGCCTTGGTAAGGCCTCTGTATCGCTCGATAAATTCTTCGACCGTCTTGGGGCCGTCGCCGTAGCCCCATGCATTTTCGTGCTCCTTGCTCGTATCCCACTTTATGCCGCCGTATTCGCTGATGAACAACGGCAAGCCCTGCTGATAGCGCTGTCTGTCGGCGTAGGATTCAAAGCTCGTGGTATCGGCGGGGAAATTTTTATAGCAGTTGTTGAAGCTCTCCGGCCACTGGTCGTAATTGTGGACATCGTAAATATCCGTGATCACATGGAAATTGCCGGAGGTGTCGATGCAGGGTCTGGTCGGGTCGATGGCTTTCGTGACCTTGTAGACGTTTTCCAGAATCTCGTTGATCTGCGGTCTGCCGCAATAGTCCCATGTTTCGTTGAACGGGCACCAGCCGATGATGGACGGATGGTTGAAATCGCGCTGCAATTCCTCCATCCATTCTGGCAGGAAACGCATGAGTGCGGTCGGATTGGACAGATCCAGCCCCCAGTTAGCGTGCTCGCCCCAGACCAGATAGCCCGCCTTGTCGCAATGGTAAAGGAAGCGCTTTTCAAAGATTTTCTCGTGCAGGCGCGCGCCGTTGAAGCCCAGATCCATCGAAAGGCGAATATCGCGCTGCAAGATCTCATCGGTGGGTGCGGTGTAGATGCCATCGCGATAGAAGCCCTGATCGAGCACGGTGCGCTGGAAGACGGTCTTGCCGTTGAGCTTGAACTTGTAGCCGTCGATGCACACCTCGCGCATACCGGCGTAGCTCTCGACGCGATCGTCACCGTATTCGATGGCAATGTCATACAGGCGGCCATGGCCGCACTCCCACAGATGCAGCTCACTCAGCGGAAGCGTCAGGCGATTGGCATCGCCGCTGACGGATGCCGTGGCCGTACCGACGACGCGGCCGTCATAGCACGCGGTGAAGGTGATCTCCCCCTGTCCGCGCACCTTGCAGTCGATGTGCAGGCAGCTTGCGGCAAGATCGGGATAGTATTTGACTTCTTTTATATAGTTTTCGGGGACAAATTCCAGCCACACGGTCTGCCAGATGCCCGTGGTGCGGGTGTAGACGCAACTGAACGAATAATAATTTCCGCACTGCTTGCCTACGGGCTGCAAGCCGCTGCGTACTTCGTCAATGGCGCACACGACGATGGTGTTTTCGCCCTCATGGACATGCGCCGTGATGTCGAAATCAAAGGAAATATAGCCGCCGATGTGCCTACCGACTTCGTTGCCGTTGACATACACGTGCGCCTCGTAATCAACGGCACCGAAGTGCAAAATCGTTCTGCCTTTCACCTGCGCGGCACTCAGCTCGACATTGCGGCGGTACCACACGGCGTTCATAAAATCCTTGCAGCCGATGCCGCTCAGATCGCTTTCCGGGCAGAACGGAACTTCGATGGTGTGCGCGAAGCTCTTTTTTGCCTCATCATTGTCCAAGTATAGTTTTCGGTCAATTCCGCTTTTTCCGTAATCGAAGGCAAAATCCCATTTTCCGTTCAGATTCAGCCAGCTTTTACGTTCAAACTGGGGATTCGGATGTTCGGGTCTGTACATCATGGCAAGGACACTCCTTTTTTATTCTGAATTTTTGTGCAAGTTACCGTGTATCTCTGCTTGTGTTTTATCACAATTTATAGTAAAATGGAATAGGAAAAATCATCGTATATGTGAGGATTTTCGTCATATGGAAAAAATCGAGAGTTTCATCGTCGATAAGCGTGTCGCCGCCCTGCCCTTTTACGTGGAATTGGCCGGCATCACCTACCCGACAGCCAACTACGACATCCAGCGTGAGTGCTCCGAGGCGTATGTCTTGGAATACATTCTGGGCGGGACAGGCACGGTGGAAATCGACGGAAAGGTCTTTCATCCGGCGCAGGGCGATGTCTACCTACTCCCGAAAGGCAGCCGTCACCACTACTACGCGGCCAAAGACGACCCGTTTCACAAAATCTGGATGAACGTCGACGGCGAACTGTGTCGACAACTCATTCAGCTCTATCGCCTCTCCGGGAAATATCACTTTCGCGGGGTCGACCTTTCCGCGCAGTTTTTCCGGTTTTTGCAACTGTGCGAACGGCGGGAGGCCGACTTGTACGACCAATGCAGCTTGGTCTTTATGGAGATTCTTCTAAAGCTGTATCACCACGCAGAGGCCAAGCCGTTCGTCAATGAATACGCCGCGCAGGCCAAGGATTTCTGCGACCGAAACGTTTATCAAAAAATCACCGTCGCGGAGGTTTCAAAGCAGGTCGGGTTGTCCGTTTCCCAGCTCAATCGGCTGTTCAGGCAGGAATACGGCTGCACCGTCTACGCCTACATCCTGCGCAACAAGATCAGCACCGCAAAGACCCTGCTCGGCGGCACTTCCCTGTCCGTCGGGGAGATCGCGTATCTGCTGAAATTCGCGGACGAGCATTATTTTACGAATATTTTCAAGCAAAAAACGCAGATGACCCCCACGCAGTTTCGCGCGCGGTGAGTTTGAAAATCGGCATTTCAGCCCATATGCGGTTGAAATGCCGATTTTTTCAATATAATTTTGGCAGTTTATCCAATGTGACGGCGTAGTCGTGGCTGTACTGCGCGCGATAGCTTTGCTCGGTGTTGAATCGTTCGCCGATCACGAACGGCCCGCTCCATGTCATGAACCAGAGCCAATCCGGCCCCGCCTGCGCGATGGCCGCAACATCGGGAAGAATGCCGTTTTCCCCGATGGCCATGGGTTTTTGCGCGGATACCTGCCGCAGCAGCGCATATTGCTCGGCCAGCGCCGTGTGCATATGCGGCTCCAGATACCAGTCCGCAGAGAGAATGTCGCAGTATTCGTCGCCGACGTAACCGTCGGGCGCGGGACTGTTCCACACCCAGATCAGGTTATCCAGATGCTTGACATCGGTATAGTACCGATACATGGCTTGCCACAGCCGTTTCGCGACCTCGTGCCCGCTTCTTCCCCACCAGAACCAGTCTCCGTGCGCCTCGTGAAACGGCCGCCAGAGAATCGGGATCTTCCGATCACGAAAGCCTTGCAAATGCACGGCGATCGCATCCATATCGGCATAAAAGGCGATTTGCTCGGGCGTACCGTCGATCAGCGCCTTGGCGGGATCAAAGTCCGTATTTTTCGTGTAAAACGACTTATCCCGGCCGCCCAGCGGAGAATACCAATGCCATGTAAGGGTCACGATCCCGCCGCGCTGCGCCCATTCGTAGGCACGCTGCAAAGTGCCTCGGTTGGCGCGGATTTCCTGCAACGCCTCGGCATTGCAGGCTTCTTCGCGTATGTTGGGCGAGTACGACAGCAGTTCAAACCCGCACAGTGCGGGGAGTTTGCCCGTCATCTGTTCGATGTGGTGCAGTTCCTCCTGCTCCATGGTCAGCGTATGCTGACCGAGCAGAATGCCCTTGCCGCGCAGTTGCATGAGATAGTCCATCAGCCGTTCGGCCTCCGCGGAAAACGCGCGGTTTCCGGCCGTCATAGCGCGCCTCCGTTTTGGCAGATCGTCAGCTTGGGATTCAATGCGTCCATCGCGGGAATCCGATTGCATTGCGCGCCTGTCAGCGTGATCGTCCGTGCCTGTCCGGGCAGGAGAACAAAATCATTGTCGCTGTACTCCACGCCCGCAAGCTCGTGCATATGCGCCATCCAGACAAAGGTATCGGCGCACAGGGTCAGCCTTGCTTTTCCCTGCCCGATCTGCTCGATGTGGGCGGATATCTGCGCCTGCGAGAGCTTCAGTTTTCCGTACGGCGCGAAGAAATAGTGATTTTCGTTGACCGTTTCGCCGTTTTCGAGGATTTGCGCGTACAAAACCGTCCGCTCCGGGTCAAAGTCGGCCGCGATATCGGAAATCTCCACACTGCACACCTGCTTGACGGAATTTGCCGCGATTTTATCGGCAACGGTATCCGTCTTCAGAACGTTTCCGTCAAAGGTCACGATGCGGTAGCACACCGAATACTGCTTTTCGCACAGCGCATCGTTCGCAACGCGAATGCCAATGGGCGTGGGGTCGGTTCGATAATGGTGCGCATAATCCCTCGTGCCGTCAAAATTCTGCACTTCGTAGCCGTGGAACGAAAGATTCAGCGGTGCCATGGAGCGCTTGAGATAATAATACACGGGTCGCTTGCGCAGATAATAGTCGATCACCGACCAGTTGTGAATGCCATAAGAATCGCTCAGCGTCCATAGCAGAACGCCCGAGCAGCGGAATTTGCGACTGCGCAGTTCGTCGTAAATATGGCGCATGATCTCCGCCTGAACGACCTGACTTTTCAGAATATATTCCTGCACGCTCAGATTCTCGTGCCCGCCGAAATACGTATCGACGAAAACGTCAAGCAATTTGTGCTCTTGGCAGGAATTGGTGTGATGCAGCCATTGCGGTGAATCCGTGCGCAGGGCATCGGCGCTGATGCATTCTTTCGCCGACTCGATATTCATCGCGCCGATGATTCCGAATTCGCTGAGGAATTTGAAATCGAAATCCGTGAATCGCCACAGATCAAGATAATGCTCCCAGCCGGGCCGATGTGTGAAATGCCACGTGTGCTGGTCGCCCTCGTCATAGCTGTCGGCCGTTTCGCCGCCATAGGGACTGCTGGGGCGGTAAATCCGATCGGGGCACAACTGCGCCACGAGCTGCGGCAAAAGCTGCTCGTACAGCCGTCCGCCGCTCCACGCCTGTTCGGGATGCCACTGCTTAACGGAGCGGTACATCTCCTGAATTTCATTGTTGCCCGACCAGCCGACAAGCGACGCATGGCGGCGCAGGCGCTTGATGGCGGCGGTTGCCTCGCGGCGAATCTCCTCGTAAAATTCGGGCACATGGTCAGGATAGAATCCGCAGGCAAACATAAAATCATGCCACACCATTATGCCCAGTTCGTCGCAGGTGTCCATGAAGCAATCGCTTTCATACACACCGCCGCCCCAGACGCGCACCATGTTCATATTCCCCTGCGCGGCCATATGTAAAAGTGCGCGGGTCTTTTCAGCCGTAATGCGCCCGAGCAGGCAATCGGACGGGACGTGATTTGCGCCTTTGCAGAATATCCGCTGTCCGTTAATGGTGAAAGTAAAGCTCTTGCTCTTTTCCTCCAGAACGTCCTCGGTTATGGCGATCGTGCGCAGACCGTGTCGGACGGTATCGGTGTGCAGGGCATTGCCGTTTGCATCCTCGATCGTCACGCGAACCGTGTAAAGATACGGGTCGCCGCTGCCGTTCGGCCACCAGAGCTTGGGGTCTTGCACAGGCAGTGTCGCGTCGATCGTTTTCTCACCGGGCGCGTCAATCTCGACGCGGCAAGTGCTTACCGCAACGACGCTCGCCGCATCGAAGCGCGGGTCTTGTGTCACTTCGACGCGCAGCGTATACGCGTCGCCGCGGAAAAATTCCGTCCGTGCGGAAACCGAAAGAGAAATCTGCTTTGCCCGCGTAATCTTATCGCCGTCAAATTCCGTTTTGACGAGCACATCGCGAATTGCTGCCGCGGTATAGGTGCGCAACGACACGTCTTTCCAGATGCCGCAGGTCGGCATCCAGATCGTCCAGTCCCAACCGTAGACGTACTGTGGCTTGCGCATCCACATACGGTAGGGCTGTTCGTTGTTCCACGCGTATTGCGCGAAATCCAGCGGCTTATCTTTCACGGCGTTCACGCCGTCGTCAATGCGAATGACAAGTTCATTCTCCCCCGCCCGCAGGCAGTGGGAAACGTCGATCACCTTTTCGATGAACGCATTGTCGTGATTGCCGACATACTGCTCGTTGAGCCAAATATCGGCCGTCAGATCCAATCCTTCGAATTCCAGTTCCGTTCTTTCGCCGAGCAGATCCGCATCGACGCAGAATTTCTTCCGATACCAGAATTCCTGATTTTCCACCCATCGGCAATCTTCGTTGTGGATGTCCGTCAGCGGCTCGGGAATTATGCCCGCGTCCACCAAGGCCATATGCACATCGCCCGGCACAGGGCAAGCAATGCCCTGCGCGTCGAGTCGCTTGCCGATCTCATCGAATTTTCCGCTTCCCGTTTCGTTCCAACACAGCTCCCACTGCCCGGAAAGGGAAATTTTTCGGTACGTTTTCATACCTTCTCCCCCTTTTGCGTTATTGCGATACAATGCGCCAATCGCGCGTATTGACGTTTTCCAGCTTTACGTCCGCGCCGCGAATCAGGATGGCACAATCCTCCGGAACTTCCACCGTCACATCGGACGGGGCCAGATCGAGCGCAGAGCCTTTCAGCGCCAGATTTTCCGAGGGCTTGCGAATATAGTCGATGTTGCGCAGGGTCACGTCACGGATGTTGCTGCCGTTTCCGACGATGCCGATGGCATTTTCGCCCATGCAGGTCACGCCGTCGATATGGACGTTGCGAATCGCGCAATCGGTCTGCGTGTCGGGCTTCTGCTGGGACGGAATATGATAGTCATGCCGCAGTGCCATCATCAGAATCGGCTCGCCGTTACCCCACCAGTTGCCGGCGCGAATGCGTGTGTCTAAGATGAGATTGCTGATGCGCACGTTTTCCACGATCGCACACGCCTCGTCGCACATGATACACAGTGCGCGGTTGCTCTCTTTGATGATGCAGTTGGAAATGGTCACGTTGCGGATCTGGCTGTATATGTAGCCGATAACAATGGCCTTAGAGCAGCTTTTGAGTACACAGTTGGTGATGACGATGTCCTCGCACGGACAATCCCAGCTCGTGATTGCCGACAGCGCGATGCAGTCGTCGCCGCTGGAAATATTGCAATCGGAGATCACCGCGCCCTTACAACTGCAAAGATGGATGCCGTCATCGTTGGGCACGTTCAGGCTGGTATCAATGGTCAGGCCTCGCAGCTTGATATTTTCGCATTGGTGGAAGCTCAGCGTCCAGCACGGCGCGTCGATGACGGTGATGTCCGTAATGCGGACATTGCGGCTGTTGTGGAAGAAAATGCACTGATTGGGGCGAACGCCGATGGGATAGGTACACTGCGCCACTTGACTTTCCGTCAGCGCGACCTTTGCCTGCGGGACATTCATGACGGACGTATCGTAAAACGCCGTGCCGCTCAGATCAATCGTGCCCTCGCCGCTGATGGATACATTGTCCGCGTCGCGGTTGATAATTAATGCGCGAAGCGCACCCATTTCATTGTGATGATAATCCTGTTCGGGATAATCGTTGATGTCGGTAGAGCCTTTGATCACCGCGCCGGACTCAAGATACAGGGAAACGCCCTTGAGCTGAATCGTGCCCGTAACGAACACGCCCGACGGGATGCACAGCGTCTGCTTTTGCGCCGCGCACGCATCGATCGCGTTCTGGAAGGCTTGGGTGTTGCACGTCACGCCGTCGCCGATTGCACCGAAATCCGTTAAAATTTGCATCGTTATTCTCCTTTATGTCATGATAACGGGGCAGATTTCATCCCCGTCAAATTTCAGTTTGTCAATGCACAGCACGCGGTGTCCCGCCTCCGTGTCGCCGATGATGCGCCGATGGTACACGATCCGCCATTCGTCCGTGCCCGGGATATTCAGATAGCCGTTATGCCCCGGGCCGTCGGCAATGTCGGAGGCGGACAAAATCACGCGACCGTTCGGATTGATCTCCAGCGGGCTTTTGCCGGCGGAGGCACAGACGTGATACGTCCCGTTGACCCAATCGCCCTCCGACCACAGGAAATGATAGATGCCGTTGCGCTTTAGCATGCACGGCCCTTCGACATAGTTGTTCGGCGTGACGTTTTTGAAGATCGTGCCGTCCGTATGGGGCACAAAGCCGTTCATTTCTTCGTTCATGATCGCCATGTTGCAGTGCTGCCAGCCGCCGTAGTACAGATAGACCGTGCCGTCGTCATCTTTGAACAGGTGCGCGTCGATCGGCTGCGCGTAGTTGATAAAGCGATCGACCAGCGTCTTGCCGATGTGGTTGACGAACGGCCCTGTCGGCGAATCGGAGACCGCGATCTCCAAGCCGCCGACCTGATCGTTGTTCTGAATGTCGTTGCTGGCAAAAATCAGATAATATTTGCCGTTTTTTTCGATGACCGTCGGTGCCCAGACCGCACGATGGACATAGGGGTAGCCCGACATATCCACGATATTCGGGTGCTTTTGCCAATGTACAAGATCATCGGAAGAAAACGCGTCCAAATTCAGTTGCTCACCGTAGGCGGAGAACGATTTCGTCACATAGATATAGTAGCGGCCGTTATAATAGCGCGCCTCGGGGTCGGCATAGTATCCTTCCACAATGGGATTCATTTCGTGTTCACCTCGCTGATAAATTGCAGATTTTCGGCGTGTAGGAGCCGCTCGTGGGAAATTTTCGCATTGGGGTAAGGCGTGCCGTCGATCACCGGGCAGCTACCGTAGCCCGAGATAGTCACGACATTTCCGTTTCCGAGCGTCAGGCGCACACGCTGTGCGCAGCACGTGCCCGTGACGTACTCCGCCTTGCCGGGGCACAGTGGATACAGCCCCAGCACACTCAGAACGTACCACGCGCTCATCGAGCCGTTGTCCTCATCGCCGGGGAATCCCTGCGTGCCGCTGTCGAACGCCTCGTCGACCAAGCGGCGCACCCAATACGCCGTTTTTTCGGGAGAACCGAGTGCGGCGAAAAGATACGGGATATGGAAGCCCGGCTGATTGGAAAGTCCGCACTGGCCGAACCCTTTTTCGCCGAGTGCCTGCATTTCGGTCATTTCATGAATTTCGCCGTCGTATTTTCCGACATCGAACCGCGGCGGCGCGGCAAACAGTTCATCGAGCTTTTCTTTCAGTTTTTCGCGCCCGCCGTAGAGCGCCGCCAGACCGTCCACATCGTGATACACGGCAAACGCATTTTGCCATGCACAGCCCTCGCAGTATTCCTCCGCCCATCGCTCAGGTGCAAAATGTGCCTTTCGGCTTCCGTCCGCATTCAGTCCGCGCAGGAAGCCGACTTTCTCGTCAAAGAGCACACGATACCCGCCGGCGCGCTGCATATATTGCGCCTGCAACTCGGTTTCGCCCAGCAGCTTCGCCACCTGTGCAATGCCGAAATCGCAATAATAGGCATCGAGCGCATTGTTCACGCTCTCACCGTAGCGATCGGCGGGCACATAGCCTTTTTCGACATAATCGGCTACGCCGACGCGCCCGTGCAAATGGCTGTCGCCGGGGACATTGGCATTTTTCAGCATTCCGGAAAGCGCCTGCCGCATCTGCTTTTCATCGAGCAAGCCTTTCACGGCGGCATCGGCGAAAACCGTATCCACGAGCGTCCCGGGCATAATACCGCGTTCACCGGGCGCGAGCCATTTTGGAAGCCACCCTTCCTCGGCATAGAAATTCAGATACCCGCTCAGCATTTCGCGCACGCGCTCGGGAACGAGCAATGTCAAAAGCGGATAGAGTGTGCGTCCCGTATCCCAGAAGCCGTTGTCCGTGTACATGACGCCCGGGCGAATACTGCCGTCGCGCGTGCTGTAATGCACGATTTTTCCGTCGGAATCGTATTCGTAGAACATCCGTGGGAACAGGAAACAGCGATATAGGCAGGAATAAAAGGTTTTCTTTTTCTCCTCCGTGTCGGTGATTTTGATTTTCGACAGAAGTGCATTCCATTTTTCCGTGGTTTGCGCTTTCAGCGCGTCAAAATCGAGCTTTTCGACCTCGCGGCGCACATTCTCCCGCGCCAGCTCCGCGGACACAAACGATGTACCGAGCCGCACCGTCAGCGTTTCGCCGACGGGCAGTCGGAACGCAATGTTGATGCCGATGCCCACACCACTTGCGCAAACGCCCGCCTCCGTTTTTCCCGTATTGTCGGTGATGCACGTCGCCTCCGTGTCGATGGGGCGGTCGAACGTCATGCAGAAATACATCCGAAAATCTTTGCGCGTGCCGTCGCCCGTGGCATTGACCCAGCCGTCGAGTGTACCACCGTGCGGGTCGAGATGCAGTTTGGTCAGATGGTCAAACGGCAGAACCGCAAAGCGCGGCGTTTGCTCCGTATCCCAGCGCAGGCGCACAACGGCCGCACGCTCCGAGGCCGCCAAATCCATCTGCGCCTGATAGCGCTTGAAATACAACGACATATGCCCCGGTGCCATCTCCGTTTCGGAAAAGCTCGAATAGCGCGCATCCGCATTGACGAACGGCGCGCCGCTTTGCGGCATAAAGACGAAATGGCCGTAATCGCGCACCCACGGGCTTGCCTGATGCGTCAGGCGCACGCCCTCGGAGTGGCGATGCGTGGGATGATAAAACCAGCCGTCGCCCGCATCTTTCGTTTGCAGGCAGAAATAATTCATGCCGAACGGCGCGCCTACCAGCGGCAAGGTGTTGCCGTTGGAATAGCGCGGGTCGGAAAACGTCCCCTGCTTGATATTAACGTATTTTGTGTAGTCGGTCATGCAAATGCCTCCGCGTGATTGCAAAAGTTTCTTAACTTGCCTGCGGCAAGTGTTTTCCGACAAAATCTCAGGCCTCACTTGGGATTTCCTCGGAAAATACTTGACTTTTTTCCGTTACGTTGTATAGTTAACTTAGTTATTTACCCTTAATTTACTTTTCTAAAGGAGGTATCTTCATGCAAGGCAAAGTTCGCATGGCGGATATTGCTGCGCAATTGGGTGTCAGTGTCGTTACGGTTTCCAAAGCCCTGTCCGGCAAAGAAGGCGTAAGCGATGCCGTCCGTACCCAAATTCTCGACTTGGCGCAGCAAATGCAGTATGTACCCCTGCGCACCAAACCCGAGAGCAAGAAAGCACCCCGCACCGGCAGTATCGGCGTTTTGATTGCCGATCACTTCTTCGACTCCAATTCCTTTTACGCAAGCCTTTATCGGGAAATCGCAAAATGTTGCAGCGAAGACGGATACTGCGCCATTCTGGAGCTGATCTCCCCTGCGGCGGAACGCAACTGCATCATGCCCACGCTCATTCAGGGCAAAAAAGTGGACGGAATCATTTTCATGGGCGAAATCAGCCGGGAGTATATGCGCGCCGTCATTCACTGCGGTCTTCCCTATCTGCTGCTGGACTTCTACGACGATGAGCTGGATGCCGACAGCATCACCAGCGACAATGTGGAGGGTGCCTATCGGCTGACCAACCACCTGATGCAAAAGGGCTACAAGCGAATCGGCTTTGTCGGCACGAAATCCGCGACAAGCTCCATCATGGATCGTTTCTTGGGCTACGCCAAGGTGCTCCTGCGCGCCGACATTCCCATTAACAAAGATTGGATACTCGACGACCGAGACGCCGGCGGAAGATTGATCCCCATTCAGCTTCCCAAGGATATGCCCGATGCATTCGTGTGCAGCTACGACGAGGTCGCCTACAATCTGATCGCGCTGCTGAAACGGCAAGGCTATCGCGTCCCCGAGGACGTGGCGGTCGTCGGCTACGACGACTCGCATCTGGCGCGAATCTGCTCTCCCCGCCTGACGACCTATCGCGTCAACGCCGAGGGCATGGCCAAAATGGTCGTCTCGCAGTTGATACGCCGTATGACGGGCAAGCACAGCACGCGCGGCAACATCGTCATCAAAGGCGAATTGATTTGCCGGGAATCGGCATGATCGGAGGTTACTATGGAAAGAATCGCCACTGCGGCTAAAAAACATCTCGAGTCCGTCATTCTTCCGTTCTGGAAGCACTTGCGTGACGATACGTTCGGCGGCTACTACGGCTATATGGGTCAGGATCTGGTTCTTGAAAAGCAGGCGGAAAAAGGCTGCATTCTCAACAGTCGAATCCTTTGGTTTTTCTCCGAAGCGGCCATGGCGCTGGACGACCCGTCCCTGCGCGCGTATGCAGATCATGCCTATCGCTTCCTCGCCGAGCACTGCATCGACCGCGAAAACGGTGGAATTTTCTGGAGCATGACCTATGACGGCACGCCGCTCGACACCACCAAGCACACCTACAACCAAGGCTTTGCCATCTACGCACTCTCCGCCTACTATCGCCTCAGCGGCGAACGCGCCGCGCTGGACGAGGCATTTCGCATTTTCTCCCTGATTGAAACGCATTGCACCGACGATGTCGGCTATCTGGAGGCATTCACCGCCGATTGGAAGCCCGAATCCAACGAAAAGCTCAGCGAAAACGGTGTCATGGCCGACAAAACCATGAATACCCTGCTGCACGTGTTTGAGGGATATTCCGGCCTGTATGAGGCCACACACGATGCAGCCGTCGGCAAGGCAATGACGCGGATTCTGGATATCTACGCCGAAAAAATCTTCTCTGCGGAGAAAAACCGCCAGCTTGTGTTCTTCGACAAGGACTATCATTCCATCCTCGATCTATACAGCTACGGACACGACATCGAGTCGAGCTGGCTAATGGATTGGGGCTGCGCTCTGCTGGAAAACCAGACGCTGACCGAAAAAATCTCGGAAATCAACCGCCGCATGGCCGTCACCGTCATAGATGCCGCCTTTGACGGCCGTTCGCTCGCCAACGAATGCGACCGCGGTAAGGTCAACACCGACCGCATCTGGTGGGTGCAGGCGGAAACCGTGCTCGGCCTGATCCATCTGTGGAGCAAATGCCCCGAGCAAAGTAAGTATCGTGAGTTTGCCGCCAACGCATTCCGTTTCATCGAAACCTATCTTGTCGACAAGCGTCCCGGAAGCGAATGGTACTACAGTGTGACTCCGTCGGGCGAACCGATCGCCGGTAAGCCCATCCTCGAGCCTTGGAAATGTCCGTATCACAACGGAAGAATGTGCTTAATGATTATGAGAAAGGATCCGGAAATTTATGTGTGAACTGCATCCGATGTACGCCCTGCTGAAAGAAAAGCAGGAACGCCTGCTCAGCGCAAAAAACAGCAAATCCGACTTTTACAACGGCATTTATGACCGCTGGGAAAACCCCGTTCTGACGCGCGAGCACATCCCCGTGGAATGGTGCTACGACCTCGACCCCAAGACGAATCCGCATTTCATGGAACGGCTGGGTGTCAACGCCGTGTTCAACTCCGGCGCAATCGAGCTTGACGGCAAATATTATCTGGTCGCGCGTATCGAGGGCAACGACCGCAAGAGCTTTTTCGGCGTGGCCGAGAGTGACAGCCCGGTCGACGGCTTCCGTTTTCACGAAACCCCCATTTTGCTGCCCGACACCTGCCCCGAAGAAACCAACGTGTACGATATGCGCCTTGTCAAGCATGCCGACGGCTGGATCTACGGCATTTTCTGCTCCGAGAGCAAGGATCCGAAAAATGCCGACCTGTCCGCAGCCGTGGCGGCCGCGGGAATCGTGCGCACGAAAGACCTGAAGCAATGGGAGCGTCTGCCCAATCTGGTGACTCTGCGTTCCCCGCAGCAGCGCAACGTCGATCTGCTACCGGAATTTGTGAACGGCAAGTATGCCTTTTACACCCGCCCCATGGACGATTTCATCGAAACGGGCAGCGGCGGCGGTATTGGCTTCGGGCTGTGCGCGGACATTACGCACGCCGTCATCGACGAGGAGATCATCACCTCCCCGCGCCGCTATCACACCATCACCGAAAGCAAGAACGGCGAGGGCGCAACGCCCATCAAAACGGACAAAGGCTGGCTGCACATCGCACACGGCGTGCGCAACACGGCCGCGGGTCTGCGCTACGTCATTTATGTGTTCGTAACCGACCTGAACGAACCGTGGAAAGTCATCGCCGAACCGTCCGGCTTCCTGATCGCGCCGCGCGGCCGGGAGCGCGTCGGTGACGTGAGCAATGTGGTGTTCACCAACGGTGCCATCGCAAACGATAACGGCGAACTGTACATCTACTACGCCTCCAGCGATACCCGCCTTCACGTAGCGAGCACAACGGTGGAAAAAATGCTCGACTACGCGTTCCACACGCCCGCTGATCCCCTGCGCAGCCGTGACTGCGTCGCACAACGCATCGCGCTGATCGAAAAAAATCGGCAATATCTGGCCGGAAAATAAGCCTTTCGATACAGCCTCGGGAAACCGGGGCTGTTTTTTAATCGTGGAATGACGGCAATTCGTCTTTCGTGATCACGTATGCGTGATTATACAGGGCATTGAGCGCCGCGGGGTCGTTCTGGTTGATGATGTGATCCGTATGCCACGTCATAAACCACGTCCACGGTGTCGTCTGCAATTCTTCTGCCGTCGGATTCGTGCCGCATTCGTGGAAGCAATAGGGCTTGCCCGCGTCGCTCAGCTCGGTCAACTTTTCATATAGGCCATGCTGCACGCCGCCATCGTAGCTGTCCGCGCCGATGATGTCGCAGTAAGCGTCGCCCGGATACCAAAGATTATACAGCTTGCCGTTGCCGGAATACGGCAGCACCCAGATCAGGTTATTCAGTCCCCAATGCTCGGTATAGCGGGTGTACATCATCTGCCAGAGCTGTTTGAACGCTTTCGCGCCGCCTTTTCCCCACCAGAACCACTTCCCGTCGAACTCGTGGAACGGCCGCCAGATGACCGTCACACCCGCCTCCTGCAATTCCAGCAGGGCTTTGGCCGCTTTGTCCATACCTGCTAAGAACGCTTCGTTTTCGGGGGTGCCTTCGGTCAGCGTCGCCTTCCAGTTTTCCACGGTGGTGTTCATGCAGTGGCTCCATTCGCCGCTGAAATCCGCGCCGGTGTGCCACATGATTGTGACCAATCCTCCCTCGTTCCACCATTTGATCGCGCGTGCATTCACGCCGTCGAAATCGTCGTTCATGTAGTCAAGACCGCGAATGGCAGGATATTTGCCCGTATTTTCGTAGATATAGTTCATCTCATAATCGGGGCTGCCCATCCATACGGATTCCTGCTGTGCGCTCAGGCAGTTGACACCGCTCAGGGAGCAAATGTAGTCGTATACCTTTTGCGTCGTGACGTTGGCATTGGGATTAGACAGCTTATTTTTCTCCTCGTAGCCGTCGCTCGTCGGCTCGGGCGGGACATCCTGTGTCGTTGTGTCGGAGCTTTGGGTGCTCTCTTGTGCGGGCATGCAGGATGCGAGCACCGCCAGAGCAAGCAGTAGCATCAAAACGGAAACGCAAATCTTTTTCATAGTTTCTCCTTATGGTTCCGGCACGAGATTCGCGCCGTTTGTTGCGATCAATTCGGCGTACCAGTAGGCGGAATCTTTGAGTATCCGCTCCTGTGTTTCAAAATCCACGTACACCAAGCCGAACCGATCCTGATAGCCCTTATCCCACTCGAAATTGTCCGTCAGCGTCCATTGGAAATAGCCGCGGATGTCCACGCCCTCGTCGATCGCCTGATTCAGCGCCAGCAGATAGCGGTTGAGGAAATCCACGCGCTGTGGATCGTGTACCTTTCCGTCGCAACTGACGATGTCGCGGTTGCACATTCCGTTTTCCGTCACGTAAATGGGCATTTTATAGCGTTCGTAGAGCAGCTTCAGTCCCCAGCGCAGGCACTGCGGCGTGACCGGCCAGCCGTTTCCCGTGGTCGGGAAGCCCGGCTTGCGCTCCACATAGCGCGGCTCGCCGTTTTCGTCGGCCTCCAGCATGATGCCATTGTAAATATTTTCGCCCATGAAATCCAAGGGCTGATGAATCAGCGCCATGTCCGCCTCGGTGATCTCGGGCAGATATTCGGCGTATTTTTTCAGGCCGTCTTCGGGGTATTTGCCGAGAAACACGGGGTCGGAAAACCACGGGACGTTCCACGTCCAGTTGCTCATATCCTCCGGACAGCGGAACAGATACTTGCGGCACGCTTCGATATCCGCACTCGTTTCGGTTTTGGGATAAACCATGCCGCAGGTGGGCGCATAGCCGACCTTGATCGGTCTGCTTGCGTGCTCGCGCAGGGCGATCACGGCCGCGCCGTGGGCGCGCAGGATATTGTGCACCATTTGGAAAAGCTCTTTGTGCGTGTAGCGAATAGCCGGTGCGTGCGCGCAGTGCAGATGGGCAAGGCCCGTAAAGCACTGTGGCTCGTTGAACGTGATAAAATGCGTCACGCGGTCGGAAAATGCCTCACTGACCACGGCCGCATACTCGGCAAACCACGAAATGCTCTGTTCGTTGAGCCAGCCGCCGCGTTCTTGCAGTGCCTGCGGGAAATCCCAGTGGTACATGGTGATATAGGGCGTAATACCGTTTTTCAGAAGTTCGTCGATCACCGCATTGTAAAATGCGATGCCCGCAGGGTTGACCTTGCCCGTGCCCTCCGGCAAAATGCGCGGCCAACTCAGGCTGAAGCGATAGCCCTGCACACCGAGCTTTTTCATGATGGCGATGTCTTGCTTGTAGCGATGGTAAAAATCGCAGGCCACGTCGCCACTGTCGCCGTTGGCAATGCGTCCGTCATGACTGAAGCGATCCCAGATGCTTTCGCCTCTGCCGTCTTCGCGCCACGCGCCCTCGATCTGATACGCGCTGGAGGCACAGCCCCATACAAAATTCTTATCAAACATAGATTTTCTCCTCAGGAACCGATAACGCTGACCAGATAGAACGGCACTGCGTCATTTTCGTGACTTTCCACAATGTGAACCTGCACGGTGTGCTCTTTTCGTTCCAAGCCCTCGCAGACCGTATCCAGATACAGGCAGTCGCCCCATGTTTCGTCAAAATTGCCGTCAAGCACCAGCTCATGCTGCCCGTCGACGGTGATTTTCGCGATGGGTGTCGGCTTGTGCACGGATTTGCGATACTGCACGCCTACGCAACTGCACACGATGGAAAAGGTAATGCTGTCGCCCGTGTTCCACGCGGTAAAACCGCGGCGGAAGGTCTGTGTAATGTGCGTCTGCGGCGTTTCGTCAGGCACAAAGCCGAGGCAAACGGGCTGTGCATTGTGGTTTTGGTAGCGCGTGCTCTGCTCGTAGCGATTATCGGTAATCGGCACAGGCAGGGGCGCATCGCTAACTTCTTCGCACGGACTCGTGCGAATTTTTTCCAGCATATGACACACCGCCTGCGCGACCAGCGCGTGTCCTGCATCATTCGGATGCAGATCGTCGGGCGTGATTTGGCGGTTTTGTAATTCTCCGCGCTGCAGCGCGGCGTAGACGGTGTGCCGAATGCTGACCATCGGCAGGCGATAACGCTGCGCAACGGGCAAATGCTGCGCCTGTGCATTGTTTCCGCTGTCGTAGCAGACATTGTTCATCAGCAGCAGTGCCGCACCGCTTTTCACGATGGTGCGGATCAAGCCCTCATAGGTTTCGCGGAAATGCGGCGTATCGTCGTCGTTCACGGCAAATTCCGTCAGCACAAAATCGGGCCGATAGCGCAAAACATCCTCGCGCACTCTGGCCGCGCCGAACTGCGAGGTCGTGCCGCCGATGCCGGCGTTGATATAGGTGATCTTCGCTTTCGGAAATTGCTCCGTCCACCAGCGATACACAAGATAAGCATAGCACGTCTCCGGCGTGGAGCTGAGCGAGCCTTGCGTAATGGAGCCGCCCAAAAATGCAAGCGTGATCTGCTCACCGTCGACCGCCTTTTGCATGACGCGGCGGATTTTCCCCCAATCACCGCGATTGAGGATTCCCTGTTCAAAATCAATCATCGTTCAGTCCTCCCATACGTCGGGAATGGTTTGGATAAATTCGGCCAGTTCTGCCGCCATTTTCTCCGCCTCGGGTGTGCGGATATGGCCTTGCGTGCCGCATCCGTTGTTGGAATACAGAAAGCGGAAAATACGCGAGTCGCCCAACTCGTTGCACACCTGCGTGATGGCCGCATCCCATCCGCTGTGATGACTGAGAATGGTTGTCGTCAGGATGATGGCGGCCTTGGGGTAGAGCGTGCGCAGACGCGCAATGAAATCGCGGTAATGCGCCCGCCAGAAGCCCACCTTTTCCCCTTGCGGGTCGGCGGACATATAATCGTCGGGGTGGTTGTCGTTCTGGCCGATGGCGACCACGACCACATGGGGCGTATAGCGCGAAAAATCCCACGTTTTGCACGGCATGATCTGGTCGTTATACTCGATTTTGTCATAAATATATTCCATGCCCAAATAATCCGGCGCATGGAAATAGCCCGTTCCGGCCAGCAGTGCCGCGCCGCCCTGCGCAATGTCGTGCAGTTGCGCATTGAGCAATCGGGCCGTGTGCCATGCATAGGAGTGGTAGGCGTTGGAAAATTCACCGTTGTGCGGTGGGTCCGGCAGCGTGCAATATTGCACGGCCTCGGAAACTTCCCCGGCCGAAACGCTGTCGCCGTAGACCTCCATCCTGCGCGCGGGCAGTTGAGGCGGTGCGGTCACAGTGGCGGTGCGCGCAACGTACAGCCCGTGAAGTTGCATCACATGGCAGCCGTCTTGCCGCTTGAAGAGCATCAGCTCATGCTCTCCGTCGCCGAGATTTTCGCCCAAGGTATAGATGTGGCGACCGCTTTCATGCAGCTTGATTTTCGACTGCACGCCGTCGATCAGCACGCCGATGTAGTTATCCCAACAGCCACGGAAGTTTGTGATCTCGGCGCGGATAAACGTGCCCGTAAAGTGCACTTTTGCGCTGGTACAGGCATAGATCCAGATTGGATTTTCCGGGTCATCCCAGTCGATACGCCCCATGTATTGCAGTGCGGGGTCATTGGCTTGGATTTTCTTTTCGTCGGTCAAATTCAGCCCTCCGTCCTAAGAAAGCGGACCTAAGAAAAGGTCCGCTTTTTTGTTTTTATTTAGCGTTTTCCGATGTCGGCATCGTCCCACGACACATTGCTGTGCGTTTTGATGTAGTCGACGATCTCGTCGATCTGCGTGAACGCAAGGCCGACGTAGCTGTCGGCGCAGCCATAGTACAGTGCAATCTTGCCGGACTCGGAATCGTGGATCGTTGCGCACGGGAAGCAGACATTGGGAACAAATCCACGCTCCTCATACCACTGCTCTGGCGTCAACAGGAAATTCTCGCAACGATAGAGCACCTTGGAAGGATTATCGATATCCAGAATGGCTCCGCCGATGGAATAGACGAAGCCGTTGCACGTGCCGCTGACACCGTGATAGAACAGCAGCCATCCTTCGCTCGTCTCAATCGGAGCGGCACCGCCGCCGATCTTAACGGATTCCCACCAGTTGCCGGTGCGTCCCATCACGTGACGGTGTTTGCCCCAGTAGATCATATCCGGGCTTTCGGACAGGAAAATGTCGCCGAAGGGCGTGTGGCCGGAGTCGGACGGGCGGGAAAGCATTACGTAATTGCCGTTGATTTTGCGCGGGAAGAGGACGGCATTGCGGTTGAACGGGATGAACGGATTTTCGATGCGGACGAAGGACTTGAAATCGGTTGTCTTGGCGACGCCGATCGACGCACCGTAGAAATCGCCGCACCAGATGATGTAATAGGCATCCTCGACTTTCACGAGGCGGGGGTCGTATGCGTAAACGGGCATCCACGGATTGCCTGCCTCATCGACGAAGGAGATTTTTTCCGGCTCGATCTGCCAGTGGATAGCATCATCGCTCCAACCCAAATAAATATAGGGAATACCGTTGGTCTGCTCGCCGCGGAACACACCGACGAAGCGATCGCCGTAGGGCACGACGGCGCTGTTGAAGATGCGCGCGACATTCTCGATGGGGTTACGGTCGATGATGGGATTTTCGGAGTATCTCCAGATGGGAGCACCCACCAATCCCTCGGGCTTTTCCTGCCACGGGACATTGGGAACTGCGGGAGAAATCATTTTCACTTTGCTCATAATTGCCTCCTGTCCGACGGCTTTGCGCCGCCATGGTACGTTATGATGTTATTGATAAAACCACTTCTGCGCCTCTTCGCTTCCCTCCTCGGGCGTCGGTGTGTATTTGCGCAAAATGCGTTCCATGAGGAAGCTCTGCACATAGATCACGGCACCCGGGAATACGAGAAGCCCCCACGGCATCAGATAGATGCCCAGAAGCAGTGCAGCAAGGAGCAGCAGCAGTAATATTGTCGAAATCAGGTGGCGGAACATTGCAATGGCCGCCATGCGAAACAGTTGAAAGCCGGTCATTTGGAACCGGGAAAGGAACGGGAACAGGTACGCCCCGTGGGCGATCACCATCAGGATCATGAAATAGAACAGATACAGCAGCATCAGGCTTCCCTGTGCTTCATTGCCGAAGAAATAGGCGCAATCGAGCACCAGAAACACCAGCAGCATCGCATAGAGCACGGTAAAGCCGAAGCTTTGCTTAAAATTCGCGCGGAACGATTTGAAAAATTCGGGAAAGATCTTCCCCGTGTGATGCCGGACGACCTTTGCCATGGCATAGTAGGCGGCCGTGGTTGCCGCGCCGGCGGTAATAAGCGGGATGCTGCAAACGATCCACAAAAGGCTGATGAGAATAAACTCCCAGAGCCGATTCATGACGCGGGCGAACAGCCCGTCCATGTCGAAAAATTTATGCACGCATCTCCCTCCCCTGCGCTTGGTAAAGGTCCGCACCCGAGGTTTCCCGCAGGTGCGGACCTGCCGTTTGTTTGCTCGTTCCTTTTCGGGAACGACGCGTTTACTTATCCGAGCATTTCATCCAGCTTGTTCTGGACTTCCTGTCTGTAAGTTTCTTGGAACTGTGCGGCGGTCATGGTGCCGGTGAGCAGTTCGGGCAACTGCCATTCCAGACCCAGTGCGCCGTACAGATCATAGTTTTCTCTTTCGCCGAGGTACTTCATGACGGCAAAGTTCTCCTCCCGCAGGTCGGGATCCTTTGCGGTAACGGCATACCACCACCACAGAGCTTCCTTGTCGTCGCGGATGTCGGTGTCGCCCATGTACCAGTTGTTGTATGCCTCCCAAACGTTGTAGACCAGTTCCGGATCCTCAACGCCGTAGGGGATGATGAAGTAGCTGGCAGTGCCGCCGCCGACCATCTTGCCGCCGTTGGTTTCCTTGTTGCCGCTCGGACCGACGGGCCACTGGACATAAACGGTGTCAAAGTTCAGCGTGGAACCGACGGAGCCGTCCCAGTCGTAGTCGGTGCCGGTCATCCAAGCCGCGGAGACCCAGAACGCAATCTTGCCCTTACGGTAGTCGGTACGGCCCAGATCAAACCAGCCGTCCTGAGAGGGATCGACGGGCTTTGCAACCTTGTAAACGTTGTACAGCTTGTAGATGAAGTCCAGAACCTCGCCGGTAGCGCTGGAGCTGAGGGTCTCCTTGTCGCCGGAGGCGATGGAAGCGCCGTTGGACATCAGCAGGCCGGGCAGATAGTCGTCGATGAAGCCGTCGAAGCCGTACTGATCGGGGGTGCCGTCGCCGTCGGTGTCCTTGGTCAGCCTCTGGCAATATTCAACGAACTTGTCCCAAGTCCACTCGTTGCGCTCATACAGTGCGCGGGGGTCTTCCAAGCCGGCTTCTTCCAGAAGCTGCTTGTTGAAAGCCAGAGGATAGGTATCGGCAACCACGTTCTCGGCCTTGACGGAGAACATCAGGCTGGCCTTACCGTCGCCAAGATCCAGATAGTTCATGATCTTCTTATCGGTCAGGATGTCCGCATCGGCGGGCAGGACCGTCTTGAGGTCGATGGCCAGACCGTTGTTAACCGCGGCGATACCGGCGGCGGGGTCAACCAGATACAGGTCGCACTCGGGCGTACCGGCCAGAACGGAGGTGTTGAGCGACTCGCGGACGCCGTTCCAAGTCAGGTCGACGAACTCGATGTTGACGTTGTAGGTGTTCTCGATGTACTCGACAACTTCAAAACGCATCTGGTCCTGTACGCTGCCGGCATAAGCGGGGTCATCGGTCGGATCGTCGTCGTTGCTGTCGTAGTGCCATTCCCAGTGAACACCGATGGTGATGGTTCTTCTCTTGCTGGGATCGCCATTGGGCTTGTTGCCGCTGTTGTCTTTCGTGCTGCTGGTGTTGTTGTTTCCGGAGTTGCCGGTCTGATCGGGGGTGGAATCGCAGGCAACCAGAGCAAAGAGCATCATGGCCGCCAGAGCGAATGCCAGAATCTTAGTAAAAAGCTTCATGTAGTTATCCTCCTAGATAATTCGTGATTCGGGTCGTGCGCAATCAAGCGGCGGTAGCGACGTAAATGGCGTAAACCGTCCAATTCGTCACAGCCTCGCACTGGATGCGGTCGCCCCAAGTGGAGACGTCTTCTCCCAGAATGGAAGCGATGTCTTCATAGGTGATCTGGCAGATGCTGCCGTCGTACCGAGCGACCATGTCCAGACGCGTCCAGCCGGCCGCTGCATCGGGCAGAACGAGCCACATGGAACCGTCTTTGGATTCGTACTGAATGGTAAGCACGGCGCCGGGAACCATCAGTTCATGCCACTGTTCGGCAGTAGAGCCGATTTCGACCTGTGCCCAGCCATCGCCGGAAACGGAAGAACCATCGAGTAACGTGCCGCCCTTGACATTGGCCATGGGCTTGCCGACGGAGATCTCATAAACCTCCCAGTCGCCGCTGGCCTCGATCTGGATGCGGCCGCCCCATGTGGAGACATCCTCGCCCAGAATGGAAGCGATCTGCTCATAGGTCACTTGGCAAACGGAGCCGTTGTACGCAATATTCGCGCCTTCGTCGCTGTTGATACGCTTCCAACCTGCGGCGGAGTCGGGGAATACCAGCCAGACATCGCCGTTGGCGGAGGTGTATTTGATTTCGATGACGGAGCCGGGAACGACCAGATTCTGGAAATCTTCGTCGACCGTCCAGCCGCTGTCGACCTGTGCCCAGCCTGCGCCGCTGACGGTGGAGCCTACCACGACGCTGGCGTTGCCGGTGTGCACCAAGCCGGTGTTCATACCGATCTTAATGGAGTAAACTTCCCAGTTGCCACTGGCCTCGCACTGGATGCGGCCGCCCCAAGTGGAAACGTCGTCGCCCAGAATCTCGGCCACCTCTTCGAAGGTGATCTGTGCCGTGGTCTTGGAATTGTTGGTCGTAGCGGTCTGCTGCTGGATACGCATCCAGCCTGCGGCGGAGTCGGGGAACACCAGCCAGATGTCGCCGCTGTCGGAGCTGAAGTCGATTTCGAAGACGGAGCCGGGAACGAGCAGGGATGCAAAATCGGGAACATTCTTGCCCGTATCGGTCTGACCCCAGCCCGCGCCGGAGATGGCGGTATCGAGCACGAGGGTTTCGTCCTTGAGGTAGTAGAGGTTGGACATATCCTTCTCTGCGTTGAAGGCGTCGGGGCCGTCGAATACAGCTTCGCTGTTCGCGCTGAGGAGGTTACCGTCGGCATCCAAGAAGCGGATGTCGTCGATGAGCAGGTTGGCGTTCTTCGCGCCCTTTTCCGCGCCGTTGTCGTCGACGAGGGTGATCATCATGATGTTCTTGTCAGCGGTGAAGACTTCGCCGCCGGCAACGTCCAGCTTCGCGACGCAGGACTTCGGATTCTTCTTTTCCATGTAGATCGACCATGCATGGGTGCGCTCGACCAGATCGGCGCCCGTCCACGTCACGATCGCACCGGAAGCGGCGTAGAACTTTCCGTCGGGATGCTCCAGACCCATAATCAGTTCGATGGAGGCAACCTTGGAGGCATTTTCGCCCAACAGGCCGGAAATGTCGAATGCCACGTAGGGCACTTTGCCGTTCTTGTTGATGATTTTCAGTGCCTTGTCGCCGTTGTAGTCAACGACTTCATAGGTCGATGCGTCGGCATTGGCCTTGCCGGTGTACATCTGAACAAAATCAGATTTGCCGTCTTTAAAGTCAATGCTTGCGGGTGCCTTGGGCTCCGGGGTAACGTCGCCCTCGGTGGTGGGAGCTGTGGTGCCGGGATCTACGGTAGTAGAGGGTGCGGGTTGCTGAGAGGTAGTTGTGCCGGGGTCACTCGGGTCACACGCTGCGAGGGAAAGCAGCATTACGAGGCCGAGCGCCAGTGCAATCAGTTTCTTTGCGTTCACTTTGTCATTCCTCCTTGATTTTTGTTACATTTCTAAAAAAGGGCACGCATGATTTTCTCCCATTTGTCATGGGTGCCCTGATTTACGGGGATCTGTGTCGAGCATGCGGGCGGCTCAGCCGACGATACCGCTTCGCTCCACACCTTCGATGAAGTACTTTTGCAGGAAAATGTACACGAGGATGATGGGCAGTACCATCAGGATGATGCCAGCATCCAAGTATAGCTGTTGGACGACGCGATCCATGATCTTCAACTGGTTGGCGATGTTGCCCATCAGCGAGCTGATGCGAATGCCGATGGACTCGGCCGAGTTATACACGAACAGCCTTGCGAAGAAGGTGTCGTTATACTGCCAGACCATTGAGAACACGGCCACCGTGATAACGGAAGGCGTTGCGTTGCGCAGCATAATGTGGAAATAGGTGTACCACGTGCCGGCACCGTCGACGAAAGCCGCTTCCTCGATCTCCCGCGGCAGGCCGCGGAAGAACTGATTGAAGATGTAGATGTACAGACCCGAGCGCAGGCCGGTGCCGAAAATAGTCATGATGTACATGGGCGCGGTCTTGTTCATCAGGGAAATCGGGCCGCCATAGAGCAGCGTACAAATGCCCAGCGGGTCGAAATTCTTGAACGTCATGTACAGCGGCAGCATGATGGTGTGCGTGGGAATGACGATCATGATGACCACGCAGCCAAACAGCAGCTTTTTCAGCGGGAAATTGAATCTGGCAAATCCGTAGCCGACCATGGAGCACACCAGACACTGAATCACCATCAGCGACACGGTGTAGAACAGGGATTTTCCCATGGTGCTCCAGTATTCCATGACGTCGATGACCGTTTTGTAGCGTTCGGTTGTCGGATTTTGCGGGATCAAATAGACCATCGGGTTATAGGCATCCTTCGTGGAGAAGAAGGAGCTTGCCAGAAGTCCCAGCACGGGTGCCAAGATCACGTAGCTGACGCCCGCAATGATGACAATCTGAAAAATCTTCACCAGAAAACGCTTCGCGGAACCGGTCAGCGCGTGCACTTCGTTTTCACGCGTCGTTTCGTTGTTGAGCGCTTCCAGATGCTTGTTCATAAAGTTCTTGATTTTCTGGATCATTGTGTTTCCTCTCCTTTCTCAGGTATAATAGAATGCCTTGCGCTGGATCAGGCTCACGACGATTGCCAGAATCGAGCAGGTCACGACGGTACTGACCAAGCTGAACACCGAACTCAGGCCATAGTTGAAGTTCGTGAATGCGGTCGTATATGCAAGATTGACCACTTCACTGGAAATGAAGCTGTCCACGACCGTATAGACGATGTTCGTGATGATGTGAGGCATGACCATCGGGAAGGTAACCTTCCAGAACGTTTCGTACGCCGTCGCGCCTTCCATCTTCGCCACTTCATACAGCGAACTGGGCACGGCCTGCAACGCTGCGATGAAAATGACGATCTGCACGCCGGAGGCGGAAATAATATCCGTGATCCGACCAACAGCACCCACCACATATTCCAGAATTTCCTCCGGAATCATCAAATCGCCGAACAGGCTGATGTAGTAGGAAATGCCCATGCCGGCGGAGTTTGATGCCATTTCCGAGCTGGTGGAGTTGATTCCCTCGCCCATCATGGCCGCGGCGCTGTTGACCGCCGACATGATCGCATCGGAATTGAGAATGACCGGCAGGAAGAAGATGGCGCGCACGATGGTTCTGCCTTTGAATTTCTGATTGAGCAACAGCGCCATGAACAGGCTGAAGAACGTGATCAGCGGAACGTCGATGACCATATCCATGACCGATGAGGTCAGCACCTGCTTGAACTCGCCGTGTTCAAAGAATGCATAGCGGAAGTTTTCCAAACCCACGAATTTCAGGCTGTATCCGCCGCCCTCCAAGTTCATCGTCAGCTCGGAGAGCGAAAACTGGCAGGTCAGGAACAGCGTCCGCACATAGAAGAACAGAAAACCGATCAGCCACGGAGAGATAAAGAGCAGGCCGTTGATACTGCGTTTTTGCGCGAGGGTCAAACGATTCTTTTTCATATCCGCTCCTCCTTACCTGACCGTATAGCCCAACGCGGGGATCGTGATGCCGTCGGCGGTGACATCGCTTTGCGTGTAGTTGACATAGATGATGATGCCGTTGCTGTAGCTGACTTTCCGGACGCCGTCGGCAAGCACCTCATGCATCGTGATGGTGGCATTGTCTACCCTGCCGAGCACGCTGTTGACCTCGTCGTAGATGGCGACGGCCGTGTCTGCCCAGAGGGCAAAGGTCGTGGAATACTTACTGTTGAGGCCGGAATATTTCATCTCGCTGGTTTCCTGCCATGTAAAGACGAAATGCGGTGCCGCGCCGTATTCGATCATGTTCAGTACACGGACGCGCTCGTTTGCGTCACTGCTGAGATTGTAGACCTCGCCGCAATAGTCGATGCAGCCGTGGACGATCATTTCATACAGCGGAATGTTCTCGTCGATGGCGGCATAGCCGTTGTCGCACAGGGGCAGGTTGATAATATCATCGGCGTAGCGCCATGCGTAATCGTTGGCCATGTTCACCATGATATTCTTGTCGGTGCTCTCCATCAGCGCGAGCTGCGACAGCACGACATCCAGCGCCGCTTCCCGATCAATAATGTTCGTGCGCTTCTTGTCGGAATGCAACTGCGAACCCAGATCGCGCAGAGAGATGCCGGAAACATCGTATTTTTCGATTTTCTCGGCGAAGGCACCGGTGTATCGGACAAGGAACTTCGGAGAAATCAGATCATACAGTGTCTCCACATAGCCAAGACTCGAGGTTTGCCGCAGGGTCGCGGGATTGACCTGTCCGAAATTTGCCACATATCCGCTGTAGTATTTGGAGCTTTCTGCCTGATAATCGAAATATTTGCTCTTGAACGGGACTTTTTGGAACGCAACGTCGACGTTCAGAATGCCGCCGTTGTCTGCAAGCAGCTGATTGAGCGTTTCCAGCTCGTCCTTGTCGCCCAGCTTGCGCGGCAGGCGAATGTATTGCGCCGCATCGTGATAGTAGCCGCCGTTGAACCAGCCCTGCAAATTCATGACCTGATTCGTGATGCCCGCCTGATTGAATTGCTCAGCCATCTGCGCAGCTTGCTCGTAGGTTGTCATGGCGTAGGTGCTCATGTACTGCTTGCCAAGGAAGAAGCGGGTCATCTCCACACCGGAAATAACGTCGTAATAGAACTTCAGATCGTCGCTTTCGGTGTTCCGCGTCAGCACACCTTCGTTTATCAAGCGTTCGCGGTAGTACCTTGCCATACCGCTGTAGCCCGTATGGGTGGAGTCCAAGAACGAATAGCGCACGGTCAGATTGGTGTTGTACGGTGCATCCTCGACAACGGGCAGCTCCGCCTCATTGCCAGTGGTGCCGAACATAGTCAGCGTTTCACTGCCGCGTACGATGAAGGCCGCATAGACATTGTTGTAGCTGTTGACCTTGCCGGAAATGCTCGCCGTCAGGTTGGCCAGAGACGCGCCATCTTCGATGGTGGCGAAAATCGTCGCATTCTCCTTGCTCAGTCCGAACAGTGCCATCGACGCTTTGTTGCTCGATTCGACCACGGAATAGGTCGAAGCCAGCAGGTCGATGCCGTAGACGTACTGGGAATAGTCGTTGACGGCGGTCTTCCCGTTGTTGAAGTAGATCAGCGAACCGTCGCCGTTCGGAACGACCATATAGCCGCTCTCGTCGGCTCCCGCCGCGCCGAAATTGGGAAGCACGTGAATACGGTACACCACCGCGCCGCCGCCTTCTTCGATTCCGCAAACGGGGACATTCACCTCAACGTAATCGTCTTTCAGGCGGTACTCCAGCGGAATCTTAAATGAGACGGTCTGCACGACCTCCGCGCCCGCGGCGTTCATTTCTTCAATACAGTCCTCCTCGGTGAAGTTGACTTTTTCCAGAAGCGCCTGAATCCTCGCACGCGACAGCGGGTTGGTACGCGCCACGCGAATAAGCATACGCACGCCGGAAATGTCCGACTCCATGGAGAAGTAACGTCCCAGATCCTTCGCTTCCTGTTCGGAAAGCTGGGCGCACAGCGCGTCGAACGTTTCGTAGGTCATATACCACGGGATGATGCCCAGTGCGTTGGTATAGTCGCCCAGATCATAGATAACGCGAATGCCGCCTTCGATGGCTTCATAGCTCACCTGATCGCGGTTGACGGCCATACTGTAAGAATCGTAGGTACCGAGCACGCGCGAGGCATTGTAGTAGTCTACGCGAATATGGGATTTGAGATAGTTTTTGTTTTTTTCGTTGGCCATGGGATCGCTGTCCGCGGCAACGGGTGCCGAGAACGTGATTTCATGGCTGCGCTTGTCGTAAATGGCAACGTTGGAGCTTTCTTTGTCCAGATACAGTTTCAGGCTGTCCGTTTGCAGGGCGAGCTTGAACGACGGATACCCTTCCAAGGATTCTCCCTGCAGTACCAGCTCCGTCCCCTGCTCATATTCGGGTGTGGAAAGATATTGCTTGTACTCGTCGTAGAACGTAAAGCGCAGCAGGTAGTACGTCAGATAGATCACTCCGGCCAGCACTGCCAGTGCAATGAGAACCAGCAGGAGTTTCTTCCCGAGGGAAATCGGCTTTTTTGCTTTTTTCATATCGTCAACTCCCCTTTACCTGAAGATTAACTCAATGTATATCGAGTAGACGAAGTTAACAACCTGCCCGACCAGGTCCGCCAGCAGCAAGCCGACAAAGATGATGATCAGCATTGCCACAAAGGTCAAAATCAAGGTCAGAAGCGTTCTTCCCAAGGTGTAGTTGTGGATTTGCATGATGCCGATCAGGATCAGGCCGACGGCATATGCGATTCCGACGATCAGCACGATGGAATAGAACGACGATTCGTCCAGCGCGATCAGGTGGCTCAGCCCCGTCGCCAGCAGGAAGGTTGGAATCAGGGGCGCGCAGCCGTAGCCAACGGCGATGGCAATGTCTTTCATGCGTCCCTCGCCGTTCATCAGGCAGGTGATCGACCAGTTTGCGATGCACAGCAGTGCATACAGCAGCAGCACGCCGCTGAGTTCCTCCAAACTGTCGACCATGGTCGGTTCGATATCGTTTACGATAAAGTTTGCGCTGATCCGGTTAAAGGAATAGCTCAGGGAGAACAGGATCACCATCAAGATGGCAATCGGGACGCTGCCGTAATTCTTGTGCCGAATCCAGTAGAAGCCGTCCGCAGGATGGGACATGGTATAAAGCAAATATTTCCACTTTTCCTTTGAAAAATATTTTTTCACGCTTCTCCCTCCTCCCTGTTCATTCTGACTCTTTCGCGAATCTTGATCGCCGCCCAGATTCCGACCACCAGCACGACAACACCCGTCAGCACCGGACCCATGTATTTCTTGAGCATTTCGTTGCGGTAACGCTTGAACGCGACCGAATAATACTCACGGTTCATGCCCAGCTTCAGGTATTTCATGGCGGCTTCGTTGTCGCCGGCGGAAAGGTATGCCTTGCCGATACCGGAGTTGGCCAGCTCATTGTTTTCGTCCAGTTCCAGCACCTGATTCCACAGCGGGACGGCCAGTGCTTCATCGCCGCCGTAACGCAGGGCGACCGCTTCATTGATCAGCTTGCCATACTTCGTCGCAGAAAAGACGTGGATCTCGGATTTTGCCGAATCGAGGACAAGGATTTGTCCGTTCCATTCTTCGATGGCAGCGGCGGTGGTGAAGGTGCCCTCCTGCGTGCCCAAGCCGCCGAAGATATAGAGCAGATTGCCCTCGTGGTCGTAGGTAAAGATACGGCCGCGCTTGCGATCGAGCACGGAATAGATTCCGTTTTCGCGGTACACGATGTCGGTGATCTGGCTTGCGCCGGCGTAAACGCCGACTCCGCCGATGCTGACGTCACCGCCGAGCGTGCCGCGTCTTCCCTTTTTGATGACATCCTCGCCACGCGGATTGAGGCGGCGGATGCCCTGCTCACCGGAATCGTCGATGTTGGTGGCGTAGACGAAACCGTCTGCGTCAATGTCGATGCCGGTAAATTCCGTGGGGACGTACAGCCTCTGATTTTCGCGTTCCTCTTTGGTCGCGATGTTTCGCCAGAATTTTTCCCACAGCGACAGCGACACATTGATCGTGCCGAAGTAGCCGGAGAACTGGCCGTTCGTTTCGAACACCAGAATGCCTTGGAACATATTCTGCGCGATACAGTATACGCGGTCGGCATAGTCAACCGTGACTTTCAGCGGCATGAAATCGTAGTTATCGGGCAGTGCCTCGGACACCGGATCCTGAATTGTTTTCACGAAGCTGCCGTCCGTTTCGAGCACCACGATGCGCCGATTGTCACGGTCGGCGATGTAGATCTGCTCTTTTGCGGATACGCATACGCCGTTGGGTGCGCTGAAGGTTTCCTCTTTCCCGTCGCGCAGGAAAGATTTGATGGTCGTTTTCAGCGCTTTGGTCGTGCCGTCGAGCACGACGATGCGGTTGTTGCCGGTATCGGCAATGTACAGGTCGCCATTCGGGGCAACGCACATATCCTGCGGACGAGCAAAGCCGCCGAGCCCCAAGCTCACGCCCGAAATTGTCCCGTCGGGAACGTAGGGCGCGGGGGTAAAGACGATGTTGTCCCAATAATCGTAATTATAAGAGTCGTAGGGAATGTCGTTTGCATACGCATTGACGGGCAACACCAGCAGGCAGGCAACCGCCGCAAGCGCAACCGTCAGAATTCTTTTCAGCTTACTCATACGCGCGCCCCCCTTACTCTTTCATGCCGGAGGTGGTCATGGTTTCCAAGACCTGACTCTGGCACAGCAGGAAGAAAATAATGGGAATGGCTGCGATCACGAACGTGACCGCGGCGCTCGCACCCGCTCTTGCGGTACCGCCGGCGGCGATTTGTTGCAGAGAATACTGCAACGGCTTCAACTCCTCATCACGCAGGAACACGGAGCCGGTATTGCCCCACATCTGCTGGAATTGGAAGATCGCAAGCGTCAGCCAAGCAGGCTTGACGTTTGGCATGACGATGGTCATGAATACGCGGAACTCTCCTGCGCCGTCAAGTCTGGCGGACTCGAGCAAAGAATCGGGGATCTGCTCCATGAACTGTTTCATCAGATACAAACCCATGCCGTAGGAACAGGCGGGTAGGATCAGTGCCAGATGGGTATTGTTGATGTGCAGCCACGAGATGATCATGTAGTTGGGGATCTGCGTGACCGTCCACGAGAACATCAGCGACAGCACGACCATCTGGAACAGGAAATTCTTGCCTCTGAATTTATGCTTGGACAGCGGATACGCCGCCAAGGATGCCAGAATCACATGCCCGATCGTGCCGCCGCCCGTGATGATGATGGTGTTCATCAGGTAACGGGAGAACGGGACCCATGTCGAGTTCATGGCCACGAACAGATCGGTGAAATTTTCCAGCGTGGGGTTTCGCACGAACAGCTTCGGCGGGTACTGGAACAGTTCTTCCATGGGCTTGAGGGCGTTGTTGACGATCATGACCAGCGGCAACGCCATCAGCACGCCGAAAACGCCCATGACGAAGAACAGGAGCGCATTGCCGGCAGCCGAACGGTTGAGTTTTCTCTGTCTGCGCTTGAATAACCGAATTCTCGCCATCATTCTCCCACCCTTCTGAGCAGCTTTTGTACCAGCTTGTTCGAACCGACCATCAGCAGGAACAGGATCGTCGCGATCGCGCAGGCGTAGCCCATTTCAAAGCGGACGTTGCCGTAGTCGAGCAGGTGCGTGATCACGGTGGAACCGGCGTTGTTGATGGAGGGGTTACCCGCCAGCTGGATGGAAATGTCGGCCACGGCGAACGACTGCGTGATCTGCATGACAGCGCCGAACATCAACTGCGGCTTCATGGCGGGCAAGGTGATGTACCACAGTTCCTGCCAGCGGTTCTTGATTCCGTCGAGCGCACCGGCTTCATACAGCGTCTTATCCACGGTCTGCAGGCCGGCGATGAAGCTGAGGAAGCCCGTGCCGAGGCTCAGCCAGAGCTGAACGACCATCAGCATCGGCAGGATGTACTTTTCCGTTTGCATCCACAAAATCGCTTCGTTGATGAAGTCAAATTTCAGCAGGATGCCGTTGAGATAACCATAGCGGTCGCCGGAGAGGATGATCTGCCAGATCATGAACGCGTTGCCGCAAATGGAAGGTGCATAGAAGATGAGCGTCAGCAACGTTCTGAGTTTTCCGCTGAACTCATTGATAACCCATGCAAACAGCAGACACATCATATAGCTGATCGGGCCGGTAATGACCGCGAACAGTAGCGTGTGTTGCAGTGCCAGAATGAACAGCTCATCGTTGACAAGCAGACGGACGTAGTTTGTCCAGCCGGTGAAGGTGGGAAACTGCATCATGTCGAAATTCGTAAAGCTCAGCACGATGGAGGCCAGAACCGGCAGCACCGTAAACAGGAAGAACAGAATAAAATACGGTGCCAGCATCAGATAGGAGATTTTATCCTTACGCAGCGAAGTGAGCAATGTTTTGCCGCGGCCGGCTTGGGCGGGCAGTTTTGCATTTGCGTGTGCCATGGTCAATCCTCCTTTTTCAGTTTGCTGACGAGGCCGAATTCATCCCACTTGTAGGCAAGTTCCTCGTTGATGAGCACGATCTGGTCGACCAGCTCTTCTCTCGGGGATGCAATATCCGTATCCGTCGTGACGGTGTAGAATGCATTGTTGACGTTACGCCATGTGTAGTAGCCGCCGGGAACTTGGGGAATGCCCTTGACCCATTGGAACTGGGTCAGCAGTGCCTCCATATCGGACGCACACCATGCAAGGTTTTCAAACGCTTCGAGATTGGCGGTGGCGACACGGCCGGCTTTGCCCTGCAGGCTTTCCATTTCGTAGCCGAAGTTGGTCTGCGTTTCGGCGGAAGTCCACCATTTCAAAAATTCCCAGCTTGCCTCCGGCTCTTCGGTTGCGGACATGATGAGGCTGCTGTTGCCGGAGCTGCTGACGCTGCGGTCAACGGTGCCGTCGTCTTTGACCGTTCCGGGTACGGGAGCGATGCCCCACAGGCCGTTGATGTCGGGTGCGGAAACCTGCAAATTGTTGTAGTACGTATAATCGGCGATGATGATGGGGCATTCGCCCGTGCGGAAGCGCTCTTCCACGCTGGTCGCCTTGTCCAGCTTATAATCGGTGTAGTATTCGCAGTAATCTTTGAAGGTGTTGACGCCCTCTTCGGAATCGAGGATACACATACTGCCGTCTTCGTTGTAGTATTCGCCGCCATTCTGATAGAGCATCATAGCAAAGACGGATTCACTCGGCAGCATACCGAATTCCATCTGGTTCTTGGCCAGCATCGACATGGCGACCTTCACGTCGTCCCACGTCTGCGGAATTTCCATACCGAGATCGGACAAAATGTCCTTGCGGTAGAACATCATGGGGAAGGTCTGCGTTTCGGGCAGGCCATAGATCGCGCCGTGGAACTGCATCTGCACCATGGCACTTTGCGAGAATCTCTGTGTCACTTCGTCGCAGTCGGGGAATTGCGACAGGTCGAGCACGGCATTTCGAATACCGTAGTTAACGGGGACGTCGTTGCCGCCGACCTGAATTGCCACGTCCGGCCCCTCCCCTGCCAGCGTCGCACGCAGCAGCGCGCTCATATCCACGAGCTGCACGTTGACGTTGATATCCGTGTTCGGCGTAAAGTCGGAGTCGATCATGGATTTTATGATATTCGCCTGATCGCGTCCCGTACCGATCCAGAGCGTAATGGTGGTCGCGTCTTTGTCGGTGGATACGTTGCCGATCTGGTTGTAATCGACGATGAACGAATAGAACAGGCGGCAAATTTCATGCCAGAGTCCGGCGAAGAAGCCGGTCTTTTTGATTTCGACGTTTTCGTCGGGAGAGTAAATGTAAATGCGGTCGAGCTGCAACGGCTGCTCGATAACCTGCGTGATCCAGCTTGCGGTGGCACGTACATTGACCTTGTACGAGCCGATGACCTCGGTGAAACGCTCCTGATCCTTTATCAGCTCCTCAAGCTGATCGGACATCGTAATCAGAACGGTTTCCTTGTCGCTGTTGGTGCCGATCAAGGCGCGCAGGTCGGCGATCGCCTGATCCAGTTCCGTCTTGACGGCGACGAGTTGCGCTTTCAGCCCGGGCAGGTTATCTTCGATCTCATAGTCTCTGTATCGGTCGGGGCTGACGCCGGTGATGCGGATGACACTGCGGTAAATGCTGTTGAGTTGTGTCACGCAATCCTGAACGGAGCTGATGATCTCGGCAAATTCACCGAGCACCACTTCCATGCGAAGCGTGTGCTTGCCTTTTTCCAGATAGAACTGATAGGCATCGCCCTCGTCGTCGGAAAGTACATTCTTTTTCCAGTTGGAATTGTACGTAAAGCCGTAATTTTCCATTTCCTGAAACGGGACTTCCCCATCGATCGTGATGCGGCGCGAAACGTAAACGCCGCGGACGAAATTCTGCCTTGCAAACAATGCGATATTATAGTAGCCGCTCTCGGCAACTTCAAAATCCCATTCGATCCACTGCCCGACAAGCCGCCACGAGTTGCCGCCGATGGTATTGTTCAACAGTTCCTTCGCGCTTGCGGGATATACGGCGGGCGAGCTTTGATCCTGCTGCGGATAAAGCATCTGCGAGGAAGTCTTAACGGCATTCTCCGCCTCGATGCGAATGACCTGCCCGGTGGTATTGGTGTAGCCGTTCGCGTCGTTTTCCGCTTTGACCTGCGCATAGGGCTTTGCGCTCTGCGCATTGTGCAGATTCAGCTTGCGCATCAGCATCGGCTCTCGCAGACCGCTGATGGTGATGGTATGTGTTCCGGCCGTCAGGTACAGGGCCATCCGCGAGGTGACATAGCCCTCACTGTCGTACAGGTAGCCCTCCATCCACTCGGGTGCCTCGACGGACGCGGGCTTCATATCGTTGCCCTGATTGTCCTTTTCCCAGTTTTTCACGGCAATGCCGTTTTCGTCGGTCACGGTTTCCGAAACGTCCACCGTCCAGACACGCTGGAATTCCACCAGCGACAGCTCATCGTACGGCAGCGTTCCGTCCAAGAAAATACTGCGCTGAATGGCCGAGTTTTTGCCCTTGACGGGATAATACAGGATGGACAGGTCGTAATAGCCCGCCTGTTCCACGGTAATTTCGTATTCAATGAGGGAGTCTTCCGAGGTCAGGACGCTCTCGCCCTCCATTCCCTCGTAATCGGTGTAAATTTCCGGCGTAGCGGCAACATCGTCGCGCTCATAGCGGACATAGTCGGCGGCATTCACCTCGATGGATGCATCCGGCCGCACGTCCGGGTACAGTGCGCGGTATTCCTCGTAGCCGACATAACCGTCGGACGAAGCAAAGCCGTTGACGATCTGTTCATAGTCGTCTTTGCTCAGGTCGGTCTTTGCCTGTGCCACGGTGGGCATTCCCAGTGCCATGACATTCAGGACGACCAGCGTCAGAGCAATGCATCTTATGAATTTTTTCGTTCCTGTCATTTTTGCCACCCTCTTATTATTCGTAATACCATGCGTCGTCACTTTCCTGCTTTTCGGGCATATATTTGCGAAGTACCGTCTCGATGAGGAAAGTCGTCGCCAAACACCAAAGCCCCGGAATCAGCAGCGCCGTCGGTATCGGAAGGATCCAGATCTGCAGCGCCACGAGCAACGCCGTGCCCGCCGTCAGCAGAATCGACCGCGGCAGGAATCGCAGTGCCATGACAAATGCCAGCTTCCATACATCCCGCACCCGCATGGTAAAGCGGGAAAGCACGGGACATACAAACATCCACGAGAAGCACAGCACCGCAAGGCACAGGCCGCTTCCGAAAATCAGCACACCGTTTTCCCGCTCCGCGCCGATGAGCATCCACAGATTCAGGCACAGAAGGCCACCCAAAAGCAGCATCGGGACGGTTGTCAGAATCCCGCGGCCGAGATTTGCCTTGTAGCTCCGCCAAAACTCGCTGACACCGTATCCGCGTTCGCGACGAATGGACTTCATCACCGCATAATACAGCGCCGTGGTTGACGTTCCCAGCGTGATCACGGGCAGTGACCCGACGATCCAGCAAAGGCTGAGCAAGATAAGCTGCCCGGTTTTATCGAGAAACTTGATCAGCGGTCTTTCCGTAACGATTGTTTCTTCCATTACGCATCATCCCGAATCGGATATTCGCGAATATCCGGCATTTCGTCGCGGGAAATATAAACCTCGCTGTTGTACACTTTTTTCAGCATATCCAATTCCGTATAGGTTTCGGAATACTTCTTCACCACGCCGTCTGTCATCACAAACGTGCCCGACCATGTGCAGAAATAGCCCCACATGGCGCGGTCGCGCACGGCAAGATCAGGATCGATCAGGCAGCCGTTTTCGCTCAGGACGACCATTTTGTTGCCGTCCGCCCACGACTGATTGCTGATGAAGTAGCTCATTTGTGCGTTATACACCCGCTCGCCGGGGTAAATATCCTGTCCGATGATGTCGACATATTCATCGCCCGGATACCATGCGCCGTCCTGACCGTTCCAGACCCAGATCAGGTTGTTCAGGCCGTGATAATTCACGAGTCGGTCGTACATCAAATAATAGAGCTTTTTGTATGCCTCGGGGCCGTCCGAGCCCCACCAGAACCAGCCGCCGCTTGCCTCGTGCAACGGCCGCCAGAGGATCGGCACGCCCGCGTCGCGCAGTTTTTTCAGCTCTACGGCGATGGCATCAATGTCGGAAACAAGCAGGTCGTACCCTTCCTGATCTTCCCCGTCCATTACCTTGGACAGGTCAATGGTGGCATTTTCCGTATAGAACGCACCGTACCATTCCTTATCGGGTCGAATATACTTCGACGGAACATTCCAGTGCCAGCAGAAGGTGGAAATGCCACCGCATTTTTCCCAGTAGCCGATCGCAAGCTCGGTTGCGTTGGAGGTCGCTCCGCGCTCGACGCGCGACGGAGAATAGTCCATCATATCCAGGCCCATCACGGCGGGATATTTGCCCGTATTTTGCTCGATGACGCGCATTTCCCAGCCCATCATACCCGTGTCGCACTGCTGGCCGGTCAGAATCTGTTTGCCGTAAATGTCGCACAGATAGCTGAACAGGCGCTTGGCATTGTCGCTTGCATCGGGGTTGACAAGCTTTGCCGAAACATCGAAAATGGATTCGTCGAACGGCTTCGACGTCCAGAGATTTACCTTCTCCCAGTCCACATAGCCCCACGATTTTAACAGGGTTAGGGTGTGCTCGCCGGCGGAAAGATAGATGCGCCGCACCCAGCAGCTATGGAAGCTCGCGCCGTCGGAGTCCAAGTCGGCCGCCTTGCTGCCGTCGATGTACACATAGTTCTGCTTGTAGCCGCCGTTGGTTCTCATGATAAACTCAAAATCATAGAACCCATCCTCCGGGGCGCTGATGTCGATCTCGCAAGAGTCGCCGTCCGCGTCAAAGCCGGTCACATAGGTCTTATTGATTTCCGTGCCAATGGTTTTGCCGTTTTCCGGCTCAAAGCTCGCCAGTTTTTCGGCGACCCACGGAGCCGTCGTGGGCGGCTGCGTATCATCGGTGTTGCCGCCGGTCGTATCGGGCGTTCCCGTACAGCCCGCCAGCAGAATCGCGGACGCAAGCACGATGCCTGTGATCTTCTTTTTCATATTCCGGCTCCTTTCGATCATCCGTATCCAAAGCATCCTCATGCTGTTGCAAACAGCATGAAAAGCGGGATATCCCGCTTGGTTTTTTTCTTCTTGGAAATTGGTAAGTTAATTAAATTCTTAGTTTAAGTAAATTGTTTTCGATATTTTTTCGAACGAAATATATTTGTCTATATTTTCGAAACAGAAAAGACATCGGCCTGTAACAATTCTACTACAAGCCGATGTCTTTTACAAGTCTTTTTGTATTTTTTGTCTAACTGCACGAAGTGCTGTTCTCATTTTTGTAACAAATTGACATTAAATTAATTTAGCTAAATAATTTTAAGCAGCTTCTAAGGGTTCTTGGGAACCTTTTTCAGCCGAATGAGCAGCGCGCGATTGTCCCCCCACGGATTTTGCACGGGCAATCCGGCATACATCAGCACGTCGCCGCGATAGCGCTCCTGCGTGCCCTCCCGTTCGTATACGCCGTACGGATCGAGCCCTTGCAGCGGAAGCCTGCGCGAGCGGCAATTCGCGCGATTGCGCACCTGCACAAAGGTCACGAGCACATCGCTTCCGTCCTTTGCGCACACCTGCCACGCATCGAAATGATGATTTTCCGAATACGACGCCAGCCGATAATAGTCCCCTTCCCGCACGAGTTCGTTGCACGCATGATACAGGCGCACCTGCTGCGGAATCTGCTCGCGTTCTTGTTGGGAGATTTTCGTAATGTCCAGCTCATAGCCGAACGTTCCCGCCAGCGCGACGATGCCTCTCGTTTCAAAAGGCGTCGAGCGGCCGACCGTATGGTTCGGGCAATCGGAAACGTGCGCGCCGATGGTCGACAGCGGATAGAGTAGCGCCGTTCCCTCCTGAATTTGCAGCCGTTCGATGGCGTCGGTATCGTCCGAGCACCAGATCTGCGGGCTGTAATAGAGCATACCGGGGTCAAAGCGTGCACCGCCGCCGGAGCAGTTTTCCAGAAGCAGTTGCGGGAATCGCGTCACGAGTCGCTCCTGTAATTCATACACGGCCAGAACGTAGCGGTGATAAATCTCGCCCTGTCTGTCCGCGCTCATGGCATAGCTTCCGATATCCGAAAGCTGTCGGTTCATGTCCCATTTCACATAGGCGATGTTTGCGCTTGCCACGATCGTTTCGATCTGCTTCCACGTGTACTCGAGCACCTCCGGCCTCGTCAGATCGAGCACATACTGGTTGCGGCACAGCCCCGCCGTGCGCCCGGGCACTTGGATCGCCCAATCGGGATGCGCCCGATACAGATCGGAGTCGGGCGAGATCATCTCCGGTTCGAGCCAGATTCCGAGCTTCATGCCGAGTTTATTCACCTCGGTCGCCAGATATTCCAGCCCTCCGGGGAGTTTTTCTTCGTTGACGACCCAATCGCCCAGTGCGCGGTTGTCGTCACAGCGATTTCCGAACCAGCCGTCGTCCATCACGAGCATTTCAATTCCCAGCTTGGATGCCTCGCGGGCGATGGACAGCAGTTTTTCGGTATTGAAATCAAAATACGTCGCTTCCCAGTTGTTGATGAGAATGGGGCGTTTTTTGTTGCGATAAGCGCTGCGGATCAGATGCTCGCGATACAGGTCATGGTAGGTGCGCGTCATGCCGCCCAAGCCCTGCGCGCTGTATACCATCACGACCTCGGGCGCTTGGAAAGAAGCATTTTGCTCCAACTTCCAGCGGAAATGATACGGATTGATGCCCATGACGGCGCGCACTTGGTCGAACTGGTTTTGCTCCGCCTGTGCCTCGAAATTGCCCGAATAGACAAAATGCAGGCCGTATACTTCCCCGCTCGTCTGCGTGATGTTCGGCGTAGTCAAGCCCATGAACGGATGGTCTTGGTGACTGGTTTCTCCCCGCTCGGAGAAAACGCCCTGTCTGCCGTAGCCGATCTTGCGGTACTGGATGTGCCGCTCACGCGCCCACGAGCCGTGGAGTGTCAGCAGCTCGTATTCGCGATTGTCCATATCCACGCACGCCGAAAGTACCTTCGTCAGATAAATCGGCGCTTGCGCCTTATTCGTGATTCTGACGCTTCTGGTAATCGCGTCAAGCGTTTCAAAGACCGTATACTGCAATTCGACTTCCAACCGCAAAACAGGGTCTTCCATAAAAATCGACAGGCTTGTGCAATCGCGCTCCGTGCCGAAGGTCGCGGGCAAGCCCGCCAATTTCGGTTTTCCTTTTTGAATCACGTGGCTGCGATAACGCAGTTGCACGGCATTGTGCCCGCCGGCGTCGCATACTTCCAGACAGTGCACGCGGAAATCGCCGATTCCGCCGGTTGGATATTCCATCGGCGCGCCGTCGAGAAAGCTGAGCTTGTCGCGGTCATTGCGCTCCGGAGTATAGGGCGGCTCGTCGGTTCTCGCAAGATAGGTCACGTCGGCCGTATCCAGCTTTTTCCCGTAATAGTAGTGCAGCAGATAGCCCCATGCATCCACCACCCCCATCAGGTAACTGGTGTTGGGAGTATCGAGCTTAAACACACGATTTTTTTCGCAGTAGGTAATTCCCATATCGGTTCTCCTTGCGGATCAAACAATCTGCTCGAGCAAAATGGCGTCGACCTTCATTTCACCCGCTCCGTTGTACAGGCGGATGAAGTTCTCACCTGGCTTGAGCTCCACTTCGGCCACGGTGACGGTCGTCCACTCGCTCGTTTTTTCAAAACGGTAGAGCTTGTCGTACTGCTGCGGATCCACGCCCTCCGGGCAGAGCATTTGGCCATTGAAAATGATCTTTTTGGTGCACGCGCCGTCCGGTGCGCAATAGCGGATCTTCAATTTTGTTCGATAGTTGATCGCACTTTGCGCCATCACGGTCACGCCGGCCAGACTTTTTTCAAAGCCCTCGACGTATCCGTCGCCCGTGTAACCGGGAATTTCCGTGCCGACGGTGACGGCGGCCAGTCTGCCCTTCATGCGGGGCGCGCCCGCCGCATCGAGCCAAAGCGTGACTTTCGAGCGTGTTTCGTTCTCGTCCTCGGTGGCGTGTACGCCGCGACGGTCGGGAACGATCGGCAGGATATTTCCCTGCGCGTCATAGTTTACATAATCACACATTAAACTGCGCGATTCACTGATGCCCGACACCCATGCGCTGTGATAAAACGCGTACCATTTTCCCTTGAATTCCAGCACCGATCCGTGATTGGTGCCCGATTGCCCCTCGAACAGAGAAAGGTATTCGCCGCGGAAGGAGTACGGCCCCAAAACCTTGTCCGCCACGGCATAGTACATCCGCTCGGGCCAATTTCCTTCATAGAGTCCCGGGTAGGTCAGATAATACTTGCCCATGTACTTGTGCACGAACGGGCCTTCGTATACCCATTTGAGCTGTGCGGTCAGATTGACGATGGTTTCTTTTTTTGCGTGCATGAGATCGTCCGTCAGCTCACAGGCAAAGCACGAGCCGCCCAAGCCCCAGAAAAGATAGGGCGTATCGTCATCGTCGACGAACAGCGCAGGGTCTTGTCCCCACTCCACCTCCGGGATAAAGCCCTGATCGACGAACGGCCCCTGCGGATTTTTGGAGGTCGCAATGCCGGTGCGGAACATTCCCGTTGCGGCCTCGACCGCGCAGAAAATCAGATAATACGTACCATGGCGGTAGCACGCGTCGATCGCCCACATATTGCTCACCGCCCATTTGACGTCCTCCAGCGTCAGCACACAGCCGTAGTCCGTCCAGTTGACCATATCCTCCGAGGAAAACACATGATACGATGCCATGGTGTCGTGGGTGTTGGTCATGGCCTCGTCGTTGGAGGCATAGACCCACATGACATTTTTGTCGTCCCACACGTGCGCGGAAGCATCCGCGCTGAAAACGGTCGGAATAATCGGATTCATAATCGCACCTCTCAGTCTGTCGTTTCGTTCAGGCCGTCCATCAAGCCCTGCAACACCGAGCGGGAATCATCATGAACTTCCAATTTTCTTCTGTTGAGAAGGCCGAACAACTCACCGTCGCCATTGACCACGCCGTTGTCCCACCAGCAGCAAACAATGCCGTACTGCTTGGCGGCGGAGACATAGTCTTTCGCCCACGCATAGCGGTCATCGGGATTGTTTTTGTTGATACAGCCCATTTCGTCAATGATGACGGGGATGCCTTTGCGCACGAATTTGTAGTTGACGCTCTTCATAAATCCCGTAAAGTCCGAGGCCATTGCGGAGGTATAGGTGCTCTGCGGGGAATTGACATTCAGGCAGAGGTTATACGGCGAATAGGCATGAACCGATACGATGAGCTTTTGTGCCTCATCCTGCGGCAGTTGGAAATTATTGACAATGGACGATTGCGGACTTCCGGCATAGGCCGAAACGATGATCCACCGCTGTGCGTTTTTCCCGCCGGTGGCGCGGATGGCGTCCACCGCCGTCTGGTTGAGCCGATTGATCACATCCACGGCCGCCATGCAGTCTTTGTTTTTCGTGTCGATGCTCCATTCGTAGGACGCGCCTTCGATGCGCGGCTCGTTCATCGTCTGGAAAATCAGGCGATGGTCGGCATCTTTGAAATAGGTCGCGATCTGCGTCCAAATGGCATTGAGATACGTTTTTGCATTTTCCTCATTCTCGGGCGCGGGATAATAGACGCTGTTGTCGTGGTGGGAATTGATGATGACATACATATCCAGCTCCAGCGCATAGCTGACGATGGTTTCGACCCGCTTGAGCCACGCTTCGTCGATCACATATGCAGGCGCGTCGCTTACGTGCTTGTGCCACGAGGTCGGGATACGAATGGTGCGAAAGCCCATTTCCCGCACCTTGGCGATCATTTCGCGCGTAGTCATCGGCATACCCCATGACAGCTCGCCGTCCGGCGCATCCAAAGTATTGCCCAAGTTCCATCCGATTTTCATTTCTTCCATAAGTTCCTCCCCTGTCATTGTGTTGATGTACTGCTGTGCAGGCTGTGTTGTCGTCTGCGGCGGTGTGGTGCCGTCGTTTGTGCCGCAAGCGGCGGCGGAAATCAGGATCCCGCACAAAATCAGAATGCCGATACACTTCTTCATAACGATCCCCCCTGTTGCAAAAATGGTCACACGGGAAGCCGTCGGTGTCGCTCCCACGTTTGCCTCTGTGTTTTATATTATAAAAAACTCGGCAAAAGTCAAGGACAATCTGTTTCCGATTTTTCGTCCGACCGACATTTTTTCGTAGGAAGTGCGGAAAATACCCCCGTTTCATAAAAATCCCCCTGCCCGTAGGCAGAGGGATTTTTGGCGTCGCAAAAGGGATTCGAACCCCCGACCCCACGCTTAGGAGGCGTGTGCTCTATCCAACTGAGCTACTGCGACAGATGTGCAACGCGTTTATTGTAGCGAAAAAATGCACGGCTGTCAACCGATTTTCTGCGTAAAGTGCGCATTGTCTTTCGGGGCGCAACCGTCGGTTGCGCCCCGAGAGGAGATCAAAGCTCGGCAAATTTCCCACAATGGAAGAAATACAGCAGTTTCTGTTTGATCGGACGCTCATAGATCTGCGCCATCGCCGCGCAGTATGCGTGCACCTGCGGAGCGTATTGCGCGCATTTTTCGGCAAAGGTCGCCTCGGTGACGAAATCGGATTTGAAATCGAGAATGGTAATGCCGTCCTCCTCGATCAGCGCGCAGTCCACCACGCCCTGAAGCAGTACCTCTTCGCCCGAAAGCGCGCGGTCGTACATCCCCGCATCCTGCAAAATCGAAAACTTGAACTCGCGCACCACCTTCCCCTGCCGCAGTTTTTGCCCGAGCGGGGTGGCGAAAAAAGCGGCAATGTCCGACGGCTTGACCGATTGCATCTGCTCCTCGGAAATAAGCCCCTGCGCATAGAGTCGCACAAGTTCTCCCTGTACCGCCTGCGTATCGCCACAGGCCGCGTAGTCGATGTACTGCATCACGGTATGCAGCGCATTTCCGTATTCCCGACCGTCGTGCTGAGGCTTAACAAAGCTCGGCGCGCGCCACTGCCGTGACAGAGATTTGCGGATCGTCTGCTGTGCCGCCTCTTCATCTTTGTAGCGGCCTTTCAGCCCCGTCGCGGTCAGCTTCGACGGCGCGGCGATCGCCGCCGCATACGGATAGACAAAGTCCAGCCCGTTTTTGATTTTTTCGAGCGTTTCGTCGGCAATGCGCGTCGGCGCATCGGTCACGGCCACGTGCGCGGTCTCCTGTGGCGGTGCCTGATCGACGCTGATTTGCCACGTATAGCGACCCGTTGCGGTCTCGGCGGGTCTGCCGGCAAGCGCGTGCAGTGCCGATGCCTCGGTTTTGCGCAGTGCCGTGAAAAGCACCCATTGCCCCGCATTTTGCGCCTCACGTGTGAGCAGTTCCCTGTCGCTCATATCCATGCGCCGAACCATCTTCGTCATCTTTTTCGCAAGGCTTTGCGCCGTGTGGCACATAACCAGCCGATTTTGCGCGCGCGTCATCGCCACGTACAGCACACGCATTTCTTCCGACACGATTTCCTGCCGCATCCTCGCGCTGATCGCCGAACGCGCAAGCGTAGGATAGCGCAGGCGGTTGCGCGTATCGACTGCGGACAGCCCCAGTCCCATGTCCTTGTGGCACAGCACGGTCGCGCTGCAATCCTGAAAATTGAATTTTTTGCCCAATCCGCACAGATAGACGATCGGGAACTGCAAGCCCTTGGACTTGTGGATGCTCATGATTGTGACGCAAGCGGCCGCCGTCAGATCGGTCTCGGTCTTGAGTCCTTTTTCCTCCGACGTGCGTAAATGCTCCAAGAAAAAACCAAGGTCGCGGTTGCCGCCCGCCTCGTAATCGACGGCCATGGAGAAAAACGCACGGATGTTGGCACGGCGCTTTGCGCCGTTTTCCATAGCCCCGTAGATTTCCTCGAATGCCGTTTCCGTCAGAACGCGCTCAAGCAGTTCCGTCAGCGAGGAATGTGCCATGGCGCGGCGCAGGCGCGCCAGCATATCGACAAATGCGCGGCATTTGTCGCTCTCGCCGCGGCGCAGGGCATCGAAAAACGTGCATTTTGTGTGCCGACTGCGCAGTGCCGCCAGCTCGTCCGCGGAAAAGCCGAACACCGGACTGCAAAGCACCGCCACAAGCGGAATATCCAGCCGCGGATTGTAGATCACCTGCAAAAGTGCATAAAGCGTGCTGATCTCCTCGGTTTTCAGCAGATCGACACCGCCGCCCGTACAGGTGCGGATGCCGCGCTTTTCCAACGCCTGACAAAATTCGTCACGCACGGTTCCCGGCGAACGCAGGAGGATGGCAATGTCCTCCGGCCGCACCGCGCGGCGCGTCTCCCCTTCGGCAATGGTGCCCTCACGGATGGTTTTTTCAATGTCGGCGGCGATAAACGCCGCTTCCTCTGCACTGCCGTTCGATTGTGCTTCGATGCAGTGCAGCCACACCTCCGGCTCAATCACGCCGTTTCCCTTTTTGCCCTCGTGCAGTGCCTCATCCTCGCCATAGTATAAGCCGCCGACATCGGGCGTCATGCACAGGCGGAACACGTCGTTGCACGCTTCAAGAATGCCGCCCGAGGAACGGAAATTGTCCCCGAGGACGATTTTGCGATCTTCCCCTGCCTGCGTCTGCTGCGCCGGACGAAACGAGAGGTATTTTTCCAGAAAAATGCTCGGGTCCGCCAGTCGGAACTGGTAGATCGACTGCTTGATGTCGCCGACCATGAACAGATTTTTTCGTCCGTCGGTCAGCGCGCCGTAAATGGCATCCTGCACGGCGTTAGAATCCTGATATTCATCGACCATCACCTCGCGGAATCGCTTGGCAATCTCCGTGGCGGCCGCCGTCGCACCGGTACGATTTTTCCCGAGCAAAAGGTCAAGCGTCTTGTGTTCGAGGTCGCTGAAGTCGAGCATACGGCGCGATTGTTTGGCCGCGTCGTACGCCTTTGCGAATGCATTGGTCAGTTCGATCAGCCCGCGAACCGCATCCGCCGACGCATCCAGATCGCCCAGAACCCGCGCCGAATCGTCGGCAAACGGGCCGGTATAGGTATCGATCTCCTCCTTGCACGCATCGCGCACGGCGCAAATGACTTCTTTCAATTCCGGATCCGTCAGCTTTTTCGGGAAAACAATGCGCCCGAAATCGATCGTTTTGCGTTCGCGCACCTGCTCCCACGTCTGCGCATTGCGCAGATACCGCAGTTGGCGCACGTGATCGCGCAGAAGCTGCGCGGACTTTTCAAATCCGTCCGCGGCGTCGGCGTGCTCGGCACAACGTTCCAGTGCGGGGATCTGCAGATCGAGCCATTGGTGCAGACGTTCGATCAGAAACGACCCGTATTCGCTCTGGGCGGCATCGGTCAATCCCTGTGTCTGCACCAGTGAAAGGCAATGCTCCAGCCATGCATTGGGGTCAAGATGGCAGCGCGCGCTGTCGTACACCTTCATCACGATCTGCGGGAGCAGACGATCGTCGCGGCCAAGCCCCTGCGTGTCGGCAAGCGCACGGAAATACGGATGCTCCGCCTCGGTTTCATAAGTTTCCGACAGGAGCTTTTCCATGACCAGTGTGCGCAGTTCGGCGCACTCGTTTTCCTCGGCGATGCGGAAATCACCCGGAAGTCGGAGCGCAAAGGCAAATTCGCGCAAAATATCGCCGCAAAACGCGTGCACGGTCGAAATTTTCGTCAGATACAGCCGCCGAAGCTGCCGCTGCAAGTGAAGATCGCCCGGATTTTGCGCGACCATCTCGGTCAGGCGCGCGGTGATTTTGCCGCGAAGCTCGGCCGCGGCCGCCTTGGTATAGGTGATGATGAGAAAATCGTCGATATTCGCCGGGTCGACAGGATCGGTCAGATAACGGAGCAATCGGTCGACAAGCACCTTGGTCTTGCCGGAACCGGCCGCCGCCGAAACCAGCAATCGTCCGCCGCGGTCATTGACCACGGCACGCTGTTGTTCTGTCAATTTCTCAGCCATGGTGCTCCTCCTTTTCGACCGTTTTCCAGAATTCCTCAGCGCTCATCGCGCGATAATCGCGCCGTCCGGGGACGTTATCCTCGTGGCAAATCGTGCCGTAGGGGCAGAACATGCACGCGTCATGCGCACTGCCGCGGGTATAGGGATTGGCCTCGACGTTGCCGCAGGCAATGTCATCGACCATGTGCGCCAGCACCGACATCATGTATCCGCGCAATTTTTCGAGTTGCACACGGTCGGCCACGTTTCCGCTCGGTGTTCCGTCTTTTAGGCTCACGCCGAGCATCGACATCCGCTCGTCGTCGGCCATCGCGTGAAGCGAGGCCGTGTCGGCAAGCAGCAATCCGCTGCGTTTCCACAAAGGTTGGCGTTTTTTCTGCGCCTGTTCGTCGGTCATGGTCGCGTCGGCGCTCAGGTACGGCACGCGTGCCGGGAAATACTGCACGCCCGCGCTGATGCGCCGTCCGGGAAGGAGCTTTTCTCCCTCCTGCTCCAGCGCAAACAGGTAGATAAGCATTTGCAGCCCCACGCCGTTGCACACGTCGCAGTAGTCAAATTCTTTTTTTCCCGTTTTGTAGTCCACGACGCGGAAATGCGCCGCGTCGCCGTTTACCCACACGTCCACGCGGTCAACAAAGCCGCGCAGTTGCGCCGGCATCGCGCCACCGCGAATCTCGACGGCGGGCATCTGCCCGTTTTCGTCAAAATTCAGCTCGAAAAAGCGCGGCTGATAGTCCGCGGCATTCAGTTCACGCCACAGCTCACGCACGACGGCATCCAGCTCCTGCATATTGCGTCGGAACAGGTATTCCATGCGGCGCGAGTCGATCTCCTGAAAATGCGCCTGCAAATACGCATCCGAGAATCGGTTGGCAAGCTCCAGCGTCTGCTCCAGCGTGACGGTTCGGAATCCGCCGCGCTCCATCACCGTGCGGCAGGTCTGCTCCAGCACGGCGTGCACATAGGTGCCGAATTCCGCGGGGTCGACCCGCGCCTCTTTGCGTTCGCGCACGCGCAGGCCGTATTTGAGAAAATACGACAATCGGCATTCGGCCTGCCTGTCGACCTGCGACGCAGACAGGCGCAGACGTTCGCCGTACATCGCGCGGACATTCTGCCCCGTGACCGTCCCGAGCCGATGTGCGGCGCGTTTCGTCACCGTTTCATATGCGTCGGAAATGCCCAGTTGCGCGGCCTCGTCGCACGCACCGCAGGCGGCAAGATACGCGCCCGCCGCCGTTTTCCGACGCAGTGCGGCAATCAGGTCGGTATCGGCCGCGCGTTCGCCGCCGGACAACGCCGCCATGCGCCGATATACGAACGAGGGCTGTGAAGCCGAGGCGGTCACGGTCACAGTTTCCTCCGCACCGCAAAATACGCCGTATATTTCGGCAAATTCCGCCGCAAGTCCTTCCATCGCGCCGCCCGTCAGCGGCAAGCCGAGCGCGCGCAGATGTACACGCTCCTGATCGCTGAGCAAGCCGCTCGAACCGCCGTAGCCGGGAAAGCTTCCTTCATTTGCACCGAGCAAAACGAGATGCTTTGCCTGCTGACAGCGCATGGTGCTGACCGTACCGGCGCTGACCGCGTCGAGCACAGGCGGAATGGTACCGACAGAGCATCTGCTCAGCAGGAGTTTCAGCAGGCGGACAAAGGTATCGTCGTCCCACGTCGTTTCGCCGAGCACGTCATAGAGCTGTTCGAGCGCGTTGAGCAAAATGTCCCACAGTTGATGGTCGATCTGCGCGGTGCGGTCGTCGCCGTCGTCCTCCATGCTCTGCGCGAGCATCTGCAATCGCTCGCAAAATACCGTATCGTCAAGAAACGCATACAGCGCGCGCACCTGATCGGCGACCTTCGTCGCCGCGCGGAATGCGTCGCGCAGGCGCATGAGCGGTGCTATGACCGCCGCGCGGTCGGCGTTGAGTTTTTCCAGCTCGTCACGGGAAAAATCGTCCCACGGCTCGGAAAGGCCGCGCGGATGTCCCGTCCACGGCTCGCACCATCGTTTTCCGGAAATCGCCCAGATCACGGCGTAGTTTTCCATGCGGTCGCACGCATCGCGATCGAGCGGCGAGAGCGCACTGCGCAGATAGCGCAGGACATCGCGCTGTTCCCATCCGCCCAGCGCGGCATTGAGCGCGAAAATCACCGTCGAGATCACGCCGGAATTGAGTACCTCTTCCATACCCGTAATGTACAGCGGAAGTCCGCATTGGTCGAAAATCAGGCGCAAAATCGGCGCATATGTCGGCATCTGCGTGCACACGACGGCAATGTCGCGGTAGCGGCAGCCGCCCTGCACGAGCTGCATGACTTTTTGTGCCGCGACCTCGCACTCCTGATACACGCTCGTCGCGCGTACCGCTGTAATGCGCTCGCACCCGGGCGCATTTTCGGGGATTTTTCCTTCAAACACGAGCGCGCGCATGGCCTGCAAGGCATCGCGCCGCGGCGCGACCGTTTCGATATGTACGGGGATGTCGGCCTGCACGGCAATTTTGTACAGCTCCGTCGCCGTCTGCGCGGCCTTTTCGAACGCCATCGCCTCGGAATGCAAGCCGTCGCAGTTGAGGCTGACGGTGATCGGCGCACCGACACGGATGATGTGCGCCAGAATCGCAAGATTCTGCCGCGTCAGATCGGGAAATCCGTCCACGTAAAAAACATGGTTTTCTGCAAAATCGGTCTGTTCGAGTTGTTCGAGCACCCAAGTCATCTGATCTCTGGGGTCGCGCTTGCCCTGCGCACACAGCGCGTCGTAGCCCTCCATCAGAAGCGCCAGTTCTTCCAATTTCTGTGCAAGCAAGCCCTGCGCCTGCGTGCTTGCCGCCTGAAGGTCGGCGCAGCCGATGCAGCAGCGTTTCATTTCGTCCACCGCGTCGATCACCTGCGAGAGAAATTCCGGCTTCGTTTCGACGGAGGCATAGGTTTTGAGTCTGCTGTGAAGCTGGCGCGCGGTCGATGCCATGGCAACGATGCGCCCGCTGTCGTCCAGACAGGGCGGAAACGCCCGACCGACCAGATCGGACACGCGCCGGCCCAGCCGCGTGAACGACAGCACCTGCGCATAGCGGCTGGCCGTCGCCCCCGCCGCGGCGGCCAAACGCCGCTCGGTGTCGTGGCTGATCAGCTCCGGCACCATGAGAATGCGGTTTCCCTGCCGCTGTGTAACGTCACGCGCAATGCGCGATAGTATTTCGTTTCGGTTGGCCGTCCAGTCCGTACCCAAGAGCAAGGTCAGCATCGTGCCACCGCCTTTCGACATTTTTCTACATTATAGCACAGCCGCGCGAAAAAAAACAGACCAATCTCACCCGCGCCGAAAGAAATTTTTCACCCTTCCCCATGCATCCATCAGGAAAAATCGCACCTGATACTCCCCCGTGATCGTATCTTGTAATTGCTCGGAAAATCCCGCGCCCGCAGTCACGCTTTTGACCTCCGCCGCGCCGTAGCACATCCGCGGAAAAACCACGCACCACCAGTTGTGCCCCTCGCCCTCGCCGATGACGATGCGCAGAGCGTCATACACGCCCGACGGGAGCGAAAAATCGTCGTATTCGCGCATGGGAAATTCCTCTTTCATGAATCCGACCACGGCCCTTTTCGTTTCGCCGAGGCGATCGAGCGTCCGATTGGCGACCTCTTGGATTTCAAGCAAATGCGTTTGGATGTATTGCCGCGCCGCAGAAACGTCCGTGATCGTATCCATCGCCCCGTCGAGCGATTCGAGCACCGCATCGCGCACGCACAGCTTGACGCGCTGATCGTGCGCGGAATCCGATGCCGCCACCACGTGCAGCCGCACCAAGGCATTTTCCAGTTGCCGCTGATCGGAAATCAGCCGATAGGCAAACATGCCACCGAAAACAAGCGTCAAAACGAGCAGAAAAGATAGGATTTTTTTCATAAAAACACCGTCCATACCGAAATACTTCCAGTATGGACGGATGCTTGCGATTTTATACGGTTTTTGCGATAAATACCTGCGGATAATTGTCTTTGAGCATATTGCAGATGACCGCGGCGTTTTCAAACGCCGTCGTAATACCGAATACGGCAGAGCCTGTTCCGCTCATCTGATAGCCGACGGCACCGTAGGAATTGAAGATCGACTTGATATAGTTCAGCTCAAGATGCTCCGCCGAGACGATGGGGTCAAAGACGTTACAAACGTTTTGTACGATCTGTCCCATGTCGCCCGACATGATGGCGTTTTCCATTGCCTTATGATCGGGGCGTCTTGCGATGGCCTTTTCGTCGATTTGCCGATACAGCTCGGGCGTGGACACGGAAAAATCCGGCTTGCACACCACGAAAATGCATTCGGGCAGATCGGGCAGTGTACGGATGCGCTCGCCGCGCCCCTCCACCATTGCCGTGCCGCACAGGACGCAGAACGGTACGTCGGAGCCGACCCGCGCGCCTAATTCCGCCAGCGCGGGCAGTGACAGCGGCGCGCCGTAGTGACGGTTGAGCGCACGCAGAACCGCCGCCGCGTCCGCACTTCCGCCGCCGAGGCCGGCCTGCATGGGAATGCGCTTGGTAATGCGAACGCTCAAGCCGTTCGGGTCAAAGCCGAGGGTGTCGAAAAAGATTTTCGCCGCCGTCCAGCACAGGTTTTGCTCGTCCGTCGGAACGCCCTCGCGGTCGCTCGAAATCTGCCAAGGCTTGCCGGTGTCAATGTCAATTTGAAGATCGTCACGCAGGGAGATAGTCTGCATGATGCTGCGGATGTCATGATAGCCGTCGGCGCGCTTTCCAAGCACGTCAAGCGTCAGATTCACTTTTGCGAATGCGCCTTCGTGTAATGTCGTCATTTGATTTTTCTGCCCTCCAGATAGTAGCGTTTTTCGCGGGCGTGACCCATCGAGAAGGTTTTTCTGGGCAGCACGCCGCCACAGATCACGCCGCGGAAAAGCTCATGCTTTTCCATGGACGGGAGCAGGAAGCCCACCGCGCGTTCGCGCCGTGCAAGCCGCGTCAGCTCGTCGTCATCATGAATATAGTCGATTCGTGCGCAATTGTCAACCATCCATTGATCGAGAAATTCCTGCAGCACGGCCACGGCCGGCTCGCCTCCGGAGCAATCCAAGCAGATCGTGTCCTGCATATCGCCCGCAATATAATGCACGGCAACGCCGCCCGGCGTATGGATGGCGCGGATGTCTCGCAGGAGCTTTTCGGCATCTACGTCGAACAAAATGCGGTGAATCGGCTCAAACACCTGCGACGCATCGTGAATGTTTTCCAGCTCGACGAGGGCGTAGCGCGCCGGGTGCGCGCGCAGATCAAGCGCGGGGTGCTCTGCTTTCATGGTTTCGTAGCAGCTTTTCGCCGTGGCAAGTGAATGGTTACCGTCGCCGACGGCAAGATAAACGGGTGCCTCGTCCAGATCCGCATATTTTTCGGGCACGGCGGCAAAATACGCCTGCAGACGCTCGTCAAACGCCTGCGCGCACTGCGCGTCGACCAGCCAGCCGGTGATGTGTCCGCCGTTTTCCATGAGGTCGAAATCATAGACTTTCTTCAATTTGTCTTTCTCGGCGGCAATGGGTTCGATGAGCACTTTGCGGTCATCATCGCAAAGCATCAGCACGTGCGGAAATTCGATCGGCGCGTCCTTACGCACGCGGCGACGCGGCGGGATGCGTTCGAGCACGGTCATTTCCGTCGCACGGATGGGCGAAACGGAACCGGGATGATAGTCATACTGTTCCAGATCGACCACGCCGATCAGGCCCGGGCGCACCGTGCCGTTGCACAGTGTGCGCTCGACATAAAGATATGACTGCGGATAGCAGGTGAACACACCTTCGTCCAGATAGTTTGCCATGGTGGCGTTGATCGACGCAATGGCTTCGGCCTCGTCCACGCGGCCGAGGTCGGCCTCAGGCAAAATCATGTGGACGGTGGAGGGCGACTGCCCCGCCTCCTTGCGCACGCGCGCCCAATAGTCGGTATCGGCTGTGAACTGGTCGCAGGCGATCACCGCCCAGCGGTGCATATCGGCTTGCGCGGGGAGCAGAATGTCGGCTTTTCCAAAAATGTTCACGGTGTATCCATCCTTTCGGTTTTGTCAATGCCCATTATAGCGAAAAAATCGCATTTCGTCAATCATTAAGTATAAAAATCATCGTTTTGGGCACACTGTTTTCGTCAAAAATACACAAGGAGGACGTATATGGACATCGTCGCTTTGATCTTATCCGTGATCGGCTGCATCAACTGGGGGCTTGTGAGCATTTTTCAGTTTGACCTCGTTGCATGGCTGTTCGGCACGGCAACGGTGCTGACGCGCATCGTCTATGCCGTCGTTTTCGTGGCGGGACTTTGGACGCTGAGTTTCTTTTTCCGCCGCCCGAATCTGGGCAATTTGCAGCAATAAAGCCGCAGAGCAAAATGTACCCGCCGCACCGAGCATCGGTGCGGCGGGTCGTCTTTACTTCCCTCATTATTCCGAGGCGGCGCAGCCGACGTGAACCATCTCGGATCGCGTTAAAAGAGTGTGATCTGGCTCGTATCGGGCAGATCGCCGAACGCACCCGCCTCTTTGAGCATTTGTATATGCGTTTTGGAAACCTTCGGGCAGGCCGCTGCGATTTCCTCGACGGAAATGAACTGCTTGCCCTTTCTTCCCTCCATCAGATCCATCGCGGCACTTTCGCCCAAGCCGGAAATGGCCACGAACGGCGGCAGGAGCTTTCCGTCGACGATGCGGAAGCGCGTGGCATGGCTTTCATAAATGTCAATGGGCAGAAACTCGAATCCGCGCAAATAGTATTCGTAGGCAACTTCCAGCGTCGTGAGCAGGTCGTTGTCCTTATCGGTTGCTTTTTCGTTTTTCTCGATGGCTTGGATGTTGGCAACGACCTTGTCCATGCCGTGCGTCATCATCACCGCGTCAAAGCCGCCTTTCTGGCTACGGCGATAGAAATAGGCCGCATAGAACGCCAGCGGATGATTGACCTTGAACCATGCGATGCGGAACGCCATCATCACATAAGCAACCGCGTGCGCCTTCGGGAACAGATACTTGATCTTCTTGCACGATTCGATGTACCACGCGGGAACGCCCGCGGCTTTCATTTCCTCTTCCGCGCCTTCGGGCAAGCCCCTTCCCTTTCGCACCGATTCCATGATTTTGAACGAGCGCTTTTCGGGCAGACCCATGGAAATGAGATAGATCATGATGTCGTCACGGCAGCCGACCGTTTCGCTCGGTTTGGCCTTGCCGGACATGATCAGATCTTTTGCGTTGCCGAGCCACACATCCGTGCCATGGGTATAGCCCGAGATACGCAGCAGGGTATCGAACTGCTTCGGCATGGTGTCAAGCAGCACACCGCGCGTGAATCGGGTATTGAACTCCGGCACGGCGACCGCGCCCGTCGGCCCGAGGATAGGATCGTCTTCGTAGCCGAGCACCTTGCTGGAGGTGAAAATGGACATGGTAGCCTGATCGTCAAGCGGGATTTTCTGGGCATCGACCCCCGTCAGATCTTCCATGTATCGGATCATGGTCGGGTCATCGTGGCCGAGCATATCGAGCTTGAGCAGGTTTTCCTCCATGGAGTGATATTCAAAATGCGTCGTGATCTGGTCGGCATTCGGGTCGTCCGCGGGATGCTGCACGGGGCAGAAATCCCAAATTTCGTTTTCCTGCGGGATGACCACCAAGCCGCCGGGGTGCTGACCCGTCGTGCGGCGCACGCCCACACAGCCTGCCGCGAGGCGGTTGATTTCCGCGGCGGAGGCCGTTTTTCCGCGCTCATCGAGGTATTTTTTTACGTAGCCGTAGGCCGTTTTGTCCGCAACCGTCCCGATCGTGCCCGCACGAAACACGTGCGACGAGCCGAACAGTTCAATGCAGTAGGCGTGCGCATTTGCCTGATATTCGCCCGAGAAGTTCAGGTCGATATCGGGCACCTTATCGCCGCCGAAGCCCAGGAAGGTCTCAAACGGGATGTTGAACCCGTCCTTTTCCATGCGCGTCCCGCACAGCGGGCAATCGACATCGGGCAGATCCGCGCCGCAGTTGAAGCCCGCCGGAACGTCGAGCACCGTGTGCTTGCACACGGGATTGGGGCAGCGATAGTGCGGCGGGAAGGAATTGACCTCCGTGATGCCGGACATATACGCCACGATCGACGAGCCGACCGAACCACGCGAGCCGACCAAATAGCCGTGTTCCAGCGAATTTTGCACCAGCTTCTGCGCGGACATATAGATCACGTCGTAGTGGCAGGAAATGATGTCGTGCAGTTCCGTTTCCACGCGCTTGCGGAAAGGCTCGGGCGGATTGTCGCCATAGAGGCGATGGAATTTGTCATAAACCAGTTTTTTCAGGTCTTCCACGGAATTTTCAATTTTCGGCGCGAACAGATTGTGCGGCACGGGGCGCAGCGATTCGACCATGTCGGCAATCGCATTGGGATTGGTAATGACAACCTCCCGCGCCTTTTCCTCGCCGAGATAGGCAAATTCGCGCAGCATATCGTCAGTCGTGCGGAAATAGAGCGGATTGTCCTTGTCCGCGTCCTCGAAACCCTTGGTCGCCAGCAGAATGTGGCGGTAAATCTCGTCCTCGGGATTCAGGAAATGCACGTCGCCCGTCGCGACTACGGGTTTTCCCAGTTCTTCGCCCAAGCGGACGATGGTGCGGTTGTACGCGCGCAAGTCCTCGTCGGTTTTCGCCTTGTATTTCTCGTTACCGAGCATAAAGCGGTTGTTGGCAATGGGCTGGATCTCCAAAAAATCATAGAACGAGGCAATGCGCTTGAGTTCTTCTTCGCTCTTTTCCTCCAGAATTGCCTGAAACAGTTCTCCCGCCTCGCACGCCGAGCCGATGATCAAGCCCTCGCGCAGGGCGAGCAGCTCCGATTTCGGCATACGCGGCACGCGCTTGAAGTATTTCAGATTGGAATCGGAAATCAGATGATAGAGATTGCGCAAGCCCTGCTGATTTTTTGCAAAAACGATGATATGCCGCGCCTTGCGATTGTCAATCCTGCCCTTTGCGCGCAGGGCGACCATAGCGGAATTGATGCTTTGCAGGGTGTGGATATCGTGCTCCTGCTCGAGCATACGCAGAAGCCTGTCCATAATCAGGCCGCAGGTGACGGCATCGTCCGCCGCGCGGTGATGCTGAAATTCGGGCAGGCTGAGCGCATTGGCGACCAGATCGAGTTTGAATTTGCTGAGCTGCGGCAAAAGATTTTGCGACAGGATCAGCGTATCGGCCGATGTAAAGTCATACGCCAGAGCCTGCCTGCGGCATTCGGCACGCAAAAAGCCCGTGTCGAACTCGGAATTGTGCGCGACGAGCACGCGCCCCGCCGCAAATTCCAAAAAACGCGGCAGAACTTCCTCGATCTTCGGTGCACCGATGAGCATGTCGTCGGTAATGCCCGTCAGCTCCGTGATGTGCCGCTCCAGCTTGCGGCCGGGGTCTACAAAGGTCTGGAACCGTTCGATCTCCGCGCCGTTTTTCATGCGGACTGCACCGATTTCGATAATGCGGTCGTTCTGCGCGGAAAGTCCCGTGGTTTCCAGATCGAACGCGACATACTCCTCGTCGAATCCCATCTCCCGCTCGCCGTGTACGACGATGCGGTCGTCGACGTCATTGACGTAATAGCCTTCACAGCCGTAGAGAATTTTGATCGTTTCGTCCGTTCCGGCAACTTTCGCCTTTTCCGCCGCTTTCATCGCGTCAGGGAAGGCTTGCGCGCAGCCGTGGTCGGTGATGGCGATCGCCCGATGTCCCCATGCCGCAGCCTGTTTGACGGCGGTCGCAACGTCGGTCAGCGCATCCATGGAACTCATGGTGGTATGCAAATGCAGCTCCACGCGTTTTTCGCCCGGCGCGGTATCCTCCCGCGTCGGCATATGGCCGCACATCATCGCATAGGGCTTCAAAATCAGCTCATTGTCATACTGGTTGATCGACAGCTTACCCTGCACGCGGATGACCGACCCGATCGAAATTTTCTCGAGCAAGGGCTTGGCCTCGTTCGCCTCGAAAAAGCGATTGACGCGCACGGAGCCGGTATTGTCCGTCATGTCGAAATTGATGACCCACGCATTGCGTTTTTTCAGTTCCTTGTGGTCAATGGCGAATACCTTGCCCTCGACCACGACGCTGCCCATATCCAGATTCAGCTCGCGCATCGGCGTGGCCGATACGCGGAAAGGCCTGCCGTAAAATGCGACATTTTCCGTCTGCGCGGGTGCTTTTTTCTCCGTAGGCGACGGAAGCGGAGCATTGGCCAGTGCCTCGCCGCGGATTTTCTCCATCGCATTGAAAAGCGCATCGCCTTTCAGCTCGTTGCCCGCCTCAAATTCGATGGTAACGGGCACGCCGAATCGCTCGCCGAGTTCGCGTGCAACGCTTGCCGCGGACTCCTGCAGTTCTTTTACGCCGTTGCCGCGCAGCATGACACGCAGGTGCGTCCGCTCCCATATCCATTGTGCGCCGGCAAGAGAAGCGCGACTCATGGAGTTTTTCGCGACAAACAGATCGCGCAGTTCCTCCGGCTCGATCATTTGCAGTTGGTCGGCCGGATGCGTCACCGTCAGCGTCAGGAACTGCAAGCCGTAGATCTGCTCGACCTGCTCAATCACCTCCTGAAGCAGCCGCATCGGGATGTATTGCTCGCCGTGCATCCGCACTTTGATCCCCTGCGCGAGGATGTCAATATCGGCCGCGGTGACAACCGCCTGAGAAAGCGCTTGCGCAATCGTCTCAGGCGGCTCATATTCCGGAAACAAGTCCGAAAACAGAATAATTCTTTCTTCCATCACAAATTCTCGATTCTCCGCAATAGCGTGGGCAAAAGCGCGTCATACGGCACCTTGTCTACCTGTTCTCCCCGTTCAAAAACCATGCCCCAGCCGTCACCGCCGGCAATGCCGATATCGGCCTCCCGCGCCTCGCCCGGGCCATTGACCACACAGCCCATGACGGCCACGGTGATCGGCTTTTTGCAATCTCTCAGTGCCTCCTCGACGCGATTGACCAGCGAAATCAAGTCAATGCACGTACGCCCGCAGGTCGGGCAGGAAACAATGTTCACGCCCTCTTTGCGCAATCCTGCGGCTTTGAGAATGTCTTTTGCCGCGTATACCTCCTGCACGGGATCGTCCGTCAGGCTGACGCGGATGGTATCTCCGATGCCGTCAAGCAGCAGTGCGCCGATTCCCATGGCGGATTTGATCATCCCCATTTTCACGGGGCCCGTCTCCGTCACGCCGATGTGCAGCGGATAGTCGCTTTGGCTTCGGAACAGCCGCGCCGCGGCGACCATGGTCGCTACGTTTGACGACTTCATGGAAACACAGGTATCATAAAAACCGCATTTTTCCAGCAATTCCAAATGCGAAAACGCGCTTTCCACCAGCGCCTCAGCCGTCGGATGGCCGTATTTTTCCAGCAGTTTTTTGTCCAGACTGCCGCCGTTTACGCCGATGCGGATGGGAATGTGCCTGTCTTTGCACGCGTCGGCGACCGCACGCACGCGCTCGTGCGCGCCGATATTGCCCGGATTGATGCGGATCTTGGCCGCACCGCCCTCGATCGCGGCAAGCGCGAGCTTATAATCGAAATGGATGTCGGCCACCAGCGGCAGGGCGCTGTGCGCGCAGATCTCGGCAAAGCCGCGTGCGGCCTGCATATTCTGCACGGACAGACGCGCGACCTCGCACCCCGCGCTTTTCAGCGCACGGATTTGCGCAAGCGAGCCTTCGACATCCGTGGTTTTCGTATTGAGCATGGACTGGATGACCACGGGCGCACCGCCGCCGATCTTCACACCGCCGACGTCTATCTGTCTTGTCATGCGCGTCCCCTCCGTGTCAGATAAAAATGAAAAGAATGTCCTTGAACATGATTACAACCATCAGCCCCAGCAGTAGGAGCATTCCGGCGGCGTGAATATAGCCCTCGTATTTGGGATTGATCTTCTTTTTGGTGATCGCCTCGATCGCCGTGGTCAGCAACAGCGCGACGATCCGTCCGCCGTCGATTGCAGGAATGGGCAAAAGGTTCATCACGCACAGATTCACCGCGATGATCGCGCCGAAAGTCAGAAGATAGCGCAGTGCCTGCGACGTGGAATCGGCCGCGCCTGCCGTTGCACCCATCTGCTGCACAAGTCCCACAGGGCCGGAAATATCCTCAAGTCCAGCTTGACCGCTCAGGAGCATTCCCAGCCCCTGCCATGTGCCCTTGACGAAATTGACGCAGTCCTCGCCGCTGTAGCGGATGATCTGCCCGAGCGACAGGTTCATGCGCTCCTGTTTCCAGCGGATGCCGTAGCCGTAAAACTCGGTCTCTTCCGTTTCCTCGCCGTTTTCGTCACGAACCGGGAAATTCTGCTTGACGGCGCGCACGCCCTTGAGCAGAATTTCTTCCCCGTTGCGCGAAACAAGAATGTCGTATTCTGTCACACGCTCGTCCGCGGCAAGATACTCCGAAAAATCCGTGACCGAGTCGATTTTCTGCCCGTTGATGGCCAGAATGGAATCGCCCGCCATGAGGCCGCCCGCTTGCGCGAGCGTACTGCCGTCGTAGAGGGTGTCGACCGTCGGGACGCTCGCCGTGAGCGTCGCATAGAGCACGAGCAAAAACAAAAAACCCGTGATGAAATTCATCGCCGCACCCGCAACGAGAATGATGCCGCGCTTCCACCACGCGGCCTTGCCGAACGCGCGCGGATTGTCCACATCCTCATCCTCGCCCTCCATGGCGCAGTAGCCGCCGAACGGGATACAGCGGATGGAATATTGCGTCTCGCCGATCTGCTTTTTCCAGATCGCCGGACCCATGAAAATCGAAAATTCGTTGACCTGCACGCCGAACAGCTTCGCCGTGAAAAAATGTCCGAACTCATGCACAAAAACCAAAAAACTGAAAATCAGAATTGCGAATAAAAACGTCATAGAAATCCTCAAAAATCAAAATGTTTGCGCACGTACCGCCGTGCGCGGCGATCGGCATCGAGAATCTGCTCCAAGTCGGGATTCGGCACGAAATCGTCCGCCTCTACCGCACCCGAAACAAGATCGTAAATGTCGTAAAAACCGATTTTGTCGGCAAGGAACAGGGCGACCGCCTCTTCGTTCGCGCCGTTCATCGCGGCGCAGGCCGTGCCGCCCTTTTCGGCGCATTGCGTCGCCAGACGCAAGCACGGAAAGGCTTCCAAATCGGGCTTGACAAACGTCAGCGCGCCGCACGCCGTCAGGTCGAGCGGCTCGACGGGGCACGGCATTCTGCGCGGATAAGTCAGTGCGAGCTGAATGGGCAGGCGCATATCGGGGGTACCGAGCTGTGCCATGATTGCGCCGTCGGTGAATTCGACGAGCGAATGCACGATGCTCTGCCGATGCACGAGCACCTCCACCTGCGCAAGCGGCACGCGATACAGCCGCATCGCCTCGATCACTTCCAAGCCCTTGTTCATCAGCGTCGCGCAATCGACGGTGATTTTCGGCCCCATCTTCCAGTTGGGATGGCGCAGGGCATCTGCCTTGGTGGCAACCGCCAGTTGCTCCCTCGTTTGTCCGAAGAACGGCCCGCCGGAACAGGTCAGAATGATCTTTTTTACCTCTTTCGGGCTATGCACGCCCATCAGGCACTGGAAAATCGCGGAATGCTCCGAGTCCACCGGAATGATCTCCGCCTTGTATTTTTCCGCCTCCGCCATCACCAATTCGCCGGCACAGACCAGCGTTTCTTTGTTGGCAAGGCCGATGCGCTTGCCCGCGCGGATGGCGGCAAGCGTGGGCTTGAGCCCCACCATGCCCACCACGGCGGTAATGACGATGTCAACCTGCGGTAGCGTAGCGGCCTCGATCAGCCCTTCCTCGCCCCACGCAACGCGCGTCGGCAAATCGGAAATGGCAACTTTCAGTTGCGCCGCGGCTTCCTCCGTAGCCATTACGGCCAGTTCCGGCCGGAATTGACGGCACTGTTGTGCCATACGTTCCACACTGGTGGAGGCCGTTAAAGCGGCCACCTTTCCCTCCGGCAAATTGCCGATAACGTCAAGGCTTTGCCGCCCGATCGAGCCGGTCGAACCCAAAATCGAAATCACCATACGCTCACCGAATGTGCCCGTAGGCAAGCAGTAGGAAGAACTCCGCCAGCGGTGCGGTGATCATGACCGAATCGAACCGGTCGAGGATACCGCCGTGGCCGGGGATGAGCTTCCCGTAGTCTTTGATGCCCGTCTGACGCTTGATGACCGACATGCTCAAATCGCCGAGCACACTGCCCAGCGAGCCGAGCAGACCGAACACGGCGGCATAGAGACAGTCAAACCGCCAGCCTCTGCTCTCGCGCAGGATGACGGCATAGAGGATCATGCCCAGCACCGCGCAGGCGATCCCGCCGGCAAACCCCTCCCACGATTTTTTCGGGCTGATGTTCGGGCACATTTTGTGCTTTCCGAAAAACACGCCGATAAAGTATGCGCCCATATCGGAGAAAAATGCCATGATGAACGGCATGAACAGGAAGATCCAGCCGTCGCTCGCACTGCGCATACGAATGCGCAGCAGCGCGGTCAGACAATACGGAACGATCAAGCCCGAGAGCAGGCAACAGCAGATCTTTCCGATCGGCAGTTTCCCCGACGAAAGCAACAACTCCGCAAAAAGCAGCAGCACGTAGAGGAAAACACACAGATGCAAATACATCTGCGATACCGACGCGCAGGAGAAATAGGAAAAGCTCATCGCCATCACGGCGGAATAAATGTTCAGCCGAATCTCTTTCACCAATCCCGTGGCGTACAATAGCTCATACGATGCCAACGCGACCATCAGCGCCATGGTGATGGCCGTCACCCACACGGGGGCAATAAAAAATGTCAATGCCATCACAATGCCGAAGACACCGCCGGCAAGGATTCTCGTTTTCATTATTTTGCGCCTCCAAAGCGGCGATCGCGCCGCTGATATTCCGCGATGGCTCTGTCCATATCCTCGTTCGAGAAATCCGGCCAAAGCACATCCATAAACACATATTCCGAATAGGCACTCTGCCACGGCAAGAAATTGCTGGTGCGCAGTTCCCCGGAGGGACGGATCACCAGTTCCGGGTCGGGCACGCCGGCAGAGTCCAGATAGGTTTCAAAGTTGCGTTCCGTCAGGTCTTCCGGTCGGCACTTTCCTGCCGCCACATCGGCCGCAAACGCGCGTGCCGCGCGGACGATCTCGTCGCGTCCGCCGTAGTTGATGCAGAAATTTACCTGACAATCGTGAAACACGGCGGATTTTTCCGTCGCTTCACGGCAAAGCGCCTGCAAGCGCGGCGACAATCTGCTGCCGTCGCCGAACAGGCAAAAGCGAATACGGTTTTTCTCCATATCGCGCAGAAGTTCTTTCAGATAATGCTCCAAAAGTCCCATGATGGCGTCGACCTCGTCGGCTTCACGTTTCCAGTTTTCCGTGGAAAAGGCGTACACCGTCAGATATTTGACGCCCAATTCATTGCAGTGCGCGGCAATGCGGCGGAAGGTCTCCGCGCCGGCTTTGTGCCCCGCTTTTCGGGGCAATCCGCGTTTTTTCGCCCAGCGTCCGTTGCCGTCCATGATGATGGCAATGTGCTGTGGTACGGGCATTCGGGACGGTTCGCGCATCGGACATCCCCCTTTCCAAAATACACATCTGCGGAGGCGCAAAGACGCCTCCGCAATGCATATGGCCGTTAGATCGCCATGAGTTCCTTTTCTTTCGATGCCGTTGCATCGTCGACTTTTTTGATGTATTTGTCGAGCATATCCTGCAGGTCTTTCTCGGCCTTTTTCTGCTCATCTTCGGTGATCTCGCTGTTCTTTTTCAGCTTTTTCACGTAATCCATACCGTCGCGGCGGATGTTGCGCATGGCAACCTTCGCGTCCTCGGCATACTTTTTGATCTGCTTGACCAATTCCTTACGGCGATCTTCCGTAAGCTGCGGGAAGGTCAGGCGGATGACGCGGCCGTCGTTCTGCGGGTTGATGCCCAGATCCGACACCTGAATGGCCTTCTGAATGTCCTTGAGGAGCTTGGTGTCCCACGGGGAGATGACGAGTGTACGGGCATCGGGCGAAGAAATGGAGGCCACTGCAGCCAGTGCCGTCTCGCTACCATAATATTCCACCGTGATGCGGTCAAGAACTTTGGCGTTGGCACGGCCGGCGCGCACCGCACCGAATTCCTCATCCAGATGCTCCAAGGTTTTTTCCATTCTTCTTCCGTATTCTTTAAAATCGACGCTCATGTATAGTTCCTCCTTAAAAACTGTTTTTTACGGTTGTTCCGATTTCTTCGCCGCGCACCGCGCGGACAATGCCGTTTTCTGTGTCCAGCCCGAAGCAGACCATGGTCAGATCATTGTCCATCGCAAGTGCCATGGCCGTCGTGTCCGTGGCTTTCAGGTTCTTGGCCAACGCCTCGGCATAGGTCAGGTGCGTGTAGCGCACGGCATTGGGGTCTTTTTTGGGGTCTGCAGAATAGATCGCGTCAATGTTTTTCGCCATCAGCACAGCATCGGCCTCGATCTCCACCGCGCGCAAAACCGCGCCCGTGTCCGTCGAAAAATAGGGATTTCCCGTTCCAGCGGCAAACAGGACGACCTTTCCCTCCCGCAGATAACGGTCGGCAGCGTCCCACGTGAAATACTCGCAGAACTTGTTCATTTCCACCGCGCTGAGCACACGCGCCTGTACGCCCTGTTTTTCGAGCGCATCGGCCACGGCAATGCAGTTCATCACCGTCCCGAGCATACCCATCGCATCGGCATGGCTACGCTGCATTTTGTCCGCGCCGTCTTTCACGCCGCGCCAGAAATTGCCCGCACCGATGACGATACCGACCTGCACGCCCATTTCCACGCAAGAACGAATGCTGTCGCACACGGCGCGGATGATGGAAAAGTCCAGCCCTCGGTGTTGCTCTCCGGCCAGTGCTTCGCCGCTGAGTTTCAGCAAAACACGCCTGTATTTGATTTCGGACAAGTCACGTCCCCCCTTTTCTCTTATCCCCACTATTTTATATGATGAAACCGAAAATCTCAACTGTTAATTTTGATTTTTTACAAATTCTTCTTTCTTTTTTTCGTTTCGGCATATTTTCTTCCGTCTTGCACAAAGATTCGATGAAGTTTTTGTTGCATTCTCCATTTTCATCGGTTATAATATCCGTAAGTTTCGAATAAAAATCGCAGAGAGGTTCAAATTATGGCTGATATCACCGAAAGCAGAAATTTCATCCATGCCTTCATCGACGAAGACATCGCCGAGGGCGGCCGCTACGAAGGGCAGACCGTTCACACCCGTTTCCCGCCCGAGCCGAACGGTTATCTGCACATCGGCCACTGTAAGGCTCTGATCATCGACTTCGGCACCGCCGAAAAATACGGCGGCCTGTGCAACCTGCGCATGGACGATACCAACCCCACCAAAGAGGACGTAGAGTTCGTCGAGGCGATCAAAGAGGATATTCACTGGCTCGGCTTCGACTGGGGCGACCGTTTCTATTACGGTTCGGACTATTTTGAAAAAGACTACGAATACGCCGTCGAGCTGATCAAAAAAGGTCTGGCCTATGTCTGCGAGCTGACCCCCGATCAGTTCAAGGAATACCGCGGCGATCTCAACACCCCCGCCGTGTCGCCCTATCGTGACCGTCCCGTCGAAGAAAGTCTCGACCTGTTCGCGCGGATGCGTGCGGGCGAATTTGAAGACAACAAATACACCCTGCGTGCCAAGATCGACCTTGCCTCCGGCAACTTCAATATGCGCGACCCCGTCATCTATCGCATTCGCCATATGCACCACCACCGTCAGGGCGACAAATGGTGCATCTATCCGATGTACGACTTTGCCCATCCCATTCAGGACGCGCTGGAGGGCATCACGCACAGCCTGTGCTCGCTGGAATTTGAGAACCATCGCCCGCTGTACAACTGGGTGGTCGAGAACGTGTCCGTCCCCCACCATCCGCGTCAGATCGAATTTGCCCGTCTGGGCATCGATCATACGGTGCTGTCCAAGCGCAAGCTCAGAGCATTGGTCGAAAACGGCTATGTTTCCGGCTGGGACGATCCCAGAATGCCCACACTGTGCGGTCTGCGCCGCCGCGGTTACACGCCGGCCGCCATCCGCAATTTCTGCGACCGTGTCGGTGTCGCCAAATCCCCCAACACCATCGAGTATGGCTTCTTGGAGCACTGCCTGCGCGAAGACCTGAACGAAACGGCCGAGCGCGTCATGGCCGTGCTTGACCCCATCAAGCTGACCATCACGAACTATCCCGAGGGCAAACACGAGGTATTCGAGGTTGAAAACAACCCCAACGATCCCGCCGCGGGCAACCGTGAGGTAACTTTCTCGCGCAATCTCTGGATCGAAGCGGAAGATTTCATGGCCGAGCCGATCCCCAAATATAAGCGTCTGTTCCCTGACGGCCCCGAGTGCCGCCTGAAAGGTGCGTATCTGATCACCTGCACCGGTTACGTCGCAGACGAAACCGGCAAAATCGTGGAAGTTCTTGCGACCTATGATCCCGCGTCCGGCGGCGGCAACCCCGCCGATGGCCGCAAGGTCAAAGGCGCGACGATCCACTGGGTCGACGCCGACACCTGCTGCGATGCGGAAGTCCGTCAGTACGACAATCTGTTCAACGACCCCGATCCCGATGCTGCGGGCAAGGATTTCCTCGCCTGTTTGAATCCCGATTCGCTGACCGTCCTGCACGGTTGCAAAGTCGAGGCTTCTTTGAAAGACGCCAAGGCCGGTGCTTCCTATCAGTTCATGCGTCAGGGCTACTTCACTCCCGACAGCAAAGACTCTTCTCCCGAGCATCCGGTCTTCAACCGCAGCGTCAGCCTGAAAGACAGCTTCAAGCCCGCAAAATAATAACAAAAACGCATCCGTCATGCGGCGGATGCGTTTTGCTTATTTCCCGAACACGCTTACCGCGTGCCGCAACATTTGTCGGATGGGCAGATGATAGGGGCATCTCTGTTCGCACGCGCCGCACCCCAAACACGACGAGGCCGGCGCACCGGACATCTCGTATTTCGCCCTGCCGTAGTCTTTCAGGCCGTAGCGCGTGTAATATCCCTCGGCAATAAAAACGTTGGAAATACCGATTCCCGCACTGCACGGTGCGCAGTAATTGCAGCGGCGGCAGAAATTCGTCCCCAATTCACGGCGAATGCGGTCGATTTTTTCGCATTCGCTTTGCGTCAGCGGGCGATCATCGCAGTACGCCGCGACGTTTTCCTCAAGCTCCGACAGTTCGGCCATGCCGGGAATCGTCACCGTAACATTGGGATTTTGCGCGATAAAACGCATGGCCAAGGCCGCATCGTCGATCGCGCCGCCGGCCAGCGGCTTCATGCAGATAAAGCCGATGTTGCGCGCCGCGCACGCGGCGATCAGATCTTCGCCCTGTGTTTCGACGATGTTGTACGGGAACATGATCGTTTCCACCCAATCATAGTCCGGCACCTGCCGAAACAGGTCTGCCGAATGGAGCGTAATGCCGATGTGACCGATTTTGCCCGCACGTTTTGCCTCCTGCAGTGCCTCCAGCGCGCCTCCGGGCGCACAGACCTGCGCCAACTGCTCGGCATTGGGATTGTGCACCTGATAAAGGTCGATATGTTCCGTGCGGAAATTTTTCAGGCTGGTTTCAATGTCCGCCGCCATGCCCGCGCGGTCGCGTGCCATGGATTTCGTCGCCAGCACGAACCGATCGCGCATTCCAGCGAGCGCCTGCCCGAGAAATTCCTCGCTGACGGTGTAGCCGCGCGCGGAGTCGATATAATTCACGCCCTGCTGCACGAGTTTTTCCATCAGCAGACGCGTTTTTTGCGGGTCGATGCGCTGAATGGGAATCCCGCCGAAACCAACGGCGGAAACACGCAGTCCCGTTTTTCCGAGTGTGTTGTACCGCATATTATTTTTTCTCCTTCATCTGCGCCTGCAAATGCATACTCAGCACGGCCAAAGAGGTCGCCATATTCTCGTTCTGCACGAGGATGTTCGCGGGAACGTCCAAATGCGTCGGCGCAAAGTTCCAGATTGCCTTGATGCCCGCACCGATGAGCCGATCGCAGACCTGCTGCGCGTGCTGTGCCGGCACGGTGATGATGCCCATGGCAACCTTGTTGCTGCGGCAAAATTCGCCCAGCTTATCCATCGGGAGCACGGGCTTGCCGCAATCGGCCGCCTTGCCGGCCGGATTGGCATCGAACGCGGCCATGATGTTCAGGCCGTAAGCATCGAATCCGCTGTAGCCCAGCAGAGCCTGCCCGAGCTTGCCCGCGCCGATGAGCACGCAGTTATTGGTATTGTCATAGCCCAGAAACTGCTCGATGTCGTCGATCAGATCTTCCCGAAAATAGCCGACCTTTGGGCGGCCGCCGTCGGAGACCATCGCCAAGTCCTTGCGCACCTGCACGTCTCCCATGCCCAGCGCGTTGGCCATCGTCGTGGCCGAGATATACGGAGAACCGTCCTGCGGCAGATTTTTCAGGAAAGACAGATAAACGGGCAGTCTTTTCAGTACGGATTTGGATATTCCTCTGTGTTCCATGGTGCGGCCTCTCTTTCGTGCAAAGTATACCGATATATTCCATACCGATTGTAGCACAGCAAAAAAATGAATGCAAGCACTTTTTTACACGCACGCGGTTTGACGTAGCATCTCCTTTTTCAGCCGCACCATGATGCGCTTTTCCAGCCGCGAAATATACGATTGCGAAATTCCCAGCTTTTGCGCGACCTCCTTCTGCGTCAATTCGCGGCGACCGTTGAGCCCGTAGCGCAGATCGATAATCTCGCGCTCGCGCGCATTAAGAAGCCCCAGTGCCTGCCGCAGCAGCACGAGATCGACCGCATCGTCGAGCTTTCCCGTCACGACGTTTTCGTCCGTGCCGAGAATGTCCGACAGCAGCAGTTCGTTCCCGTCATAATCCATGTTGATCGGCTCGTCGAGCGACACCTCGGCGCGCTGTGCCGAGATTTTGCGGATGTGCATGAGGATCTCGTTTTCGATACAGCGCGAGGCATAGGTCGCCAGACGGATGTTTTTGTCGGTGCGATAGGTGCCGATTGCTTTGATCAGGCCGATCGTGCCGATGGAAATCAAGTCCTCCAGATTCACGCCCGTGTTTTCGAACCGCCGTGCGATGTACACCACCAGACGCAAATTATGTTCGATGAGTTGCTGCTTTGCGCATTCGTCGCCCTGTTCCAAGGCAGCGATTGTCCGCTGTTCGACCTGCCCTTTGAGCGGCGGCGGCAGGATATCACTGCCGCCGATGTAATAGATGCCGTCGTCGCCGAGCAATCCGAGCCATTTCAAAAATCGTGTCCATTTGTTCATGCTACATTCCCTCCTGCCAACGCCTGATAGGTTTTTCCGATATTCTGCGGCGCAAAGGCGACGATCATGTCCTCCCTTTTGCCGTTGATCTCCAGCCGATCCACACGCGTACCGAGCAGCATACTGTGCGGCTGCCCCACCGCGCTGTACGGGATCAGGCGCAACCCGCAGTTGCCCCTGCGTGCCAGCGTATCGACGGGATGGAGCAGTTCCTGCGCCGTCAGGCCGAACAGTTGCTTCGCCGTTTCCGCGTCCGTAATGAGCACAGGCGTGCCCGTGACGGGGTCGCGCAGGGTGTTTCCCGTGTCGAGCAGTGCCGTCAGGCGCAACCGTCGGTTGCCATGCTCGATCAAAACCGCCAGATATTGCTTGCGTGCCGCACTCCCGCAAAATCCGACCATGCACAGCACCGCCACGCCGAGCGCGGCCATCACGATCGCCCAGAATCCGCCGTTTCCGATGCCCAGTGCGATCCCGCCGAGCGCCATACTCAGAAATACGAACAGCACGCCGCGCCGCAGGGCGTTTCCCTTATGCCCGAACGCAATCAGCGCCATTGCCGCCAGCGCGGCCGCGCGCCAGACGATCCCGCCGAGAAACTTCCACCCGGGGAGCAGACACAGCGCGGCGTAAATCGCGCCGATCGCCGCCGCACCTGCGGCGCGTCCGACGGCGGGCGCATGGCCGGCCAGACGGTTTGTCCCCAAAATCAGCAAAAAATCCACGAGAAAATTGAGCAGTACCACCACATCCAGATAAACTTCCATTTCCTCGCCTCCCGTGCAGGTGTTGGCACAAGTATAGTTCCGCTCGGCGAAAAAGTTCGTCGCATCGGGACACGCATCCGCCGTCAGGATATGCCGCGCTCCTCCCGAAAATCTCGCTTCCCGCGTACATGGCGCAAAAAACGGCAGCCGATTTGCTCGACTGCCGTCCGTTATGTCGAAGAATTTTCTTCGCGTTGAATACTGCGGATGTTTTTCTCCGCCTTGAAGCGCGGGGTCATCAGCTCGTGGCCGCATTGCAGGCATTTGAGCTTGAAATCCGCGCCCACCCGCCTGACGAGCCAACGGTCGCCGCCGCACGGATGCTTCTTTTTCATCACAAGGATGTCACCGATGCGAATATTCATCTCATTTTCCTTTCACGCTCTGCCAGTATTGCTTTGCCGCCTGTTCGACCTTGTTCGGGCCGTATTCGTAATAGGTCGTGCCGACCAGATCATCGGGCAGATACTGCTGTTGCACCCAGTGATTCGGAAACTCGTGCGGATACAAATAGCCCTGCTCGCGCTCCATGGAATAGGTGTCGGCGTGCTTGTTCTGCAAATGGCGCGGGAAGTCGCCGCCCTTGCCGCTTTGCACGTCCTCAGCCGCCGCGGCATAGGCCATATAGGCAGAATTGGACTTCGGCGCGGTGGCAAGGAAGATCACGGCGTCGGACAGCGGTAATCTCGCCTCGGGCAATCCCAGTTGCAGCGCACTGTCAACACACGCTTTGACGATCGGAATGGCCATCGGATAGGCAAGGCCGATGTCCTCGCACGCCGAGCACAGAATGCGGCGGCAACACGAGGGCAGATCGCCCGCCTCCAGAAACCGCGCCAGATAATGAATGGCCGCATCGGGGTCGGAGCCGCGTATGGACTTCATCAGCGCGGAAAGTGTATCGTATTGGTTATCTCCCCCGCGGTCATAGCGCATGGAGGATTTCTGCGTCACGAGCTTGGCATCAGCCAACGTCAGCGGCAAAATGCCGTTTTGCGGCCGTCCCGCGGAGAATAGCACCTCTACGGCATTCATCGCCTTGCGCACGTCGCCGCCGCAGCAGGCGGCAATATGCTCCAGCGCGCCCGCTTCGGGCTGCGCCTTGAGCGCCGTGCGTTGCTCCATAAAGGCTACCGCGCGGTTGATCGCCTTCAGCGCAGCCGCGTCGTCAAGCTGCTTGAACTCGAAAATGGTCGAGCGGCTTAAAATGGCGTTGAACACATAAAAATAGGGGTTTTCCGTGGTGGACGTAATAAGTGTGATCTTGCCCGTTTCGATATAGTCGAGCAAAGTTTGCTGCTGTTTTTTGTTGAACGACTGGATTTCGTCCAGATACAGCAAAATGCCGTTGGGTGCCATAAACGTATCCAACTCCGCCACCATCTGCTTAATATCCGCGGTGGAGGCGGTGGTCGCGTTGTGCTTATAGAGCGAGCGGTTGGTCTGCTTTGCGATGATGTTGGCGACGGTGGTTTTGCCCGTACCGCTCGGACCGTAAAAAACCATGTTGGGGATGTTGCCGGAGTCGACCAAACGGCGCAAAATGCCGTCTTTCCCAAGAATATGCTCCTGCCCGTACACTTCGTCCAACGTCGTCGGCCGCAAAAGATCCGCCAAAGGCTGATACATTGCCATCCCCCTTTCGTTTTTGCTTATCATAGCATTCTTTTTTCGTGCCGTCAAGCGGCGCGTTTTGCTTTTTTCGAAGAAAACACTTGCATTTCGCGCGCAACTGTGCTACAATCCGAAAAGATATGAAAAAGCTGAGAACGGGCTGTCGAATATCGGTTATGTTTCCCAAGCGAGGATGGGACGGTGCGAGCCATCCGAAATGCGATATCCGGCTTTCTCCCGGGAGCCTCCGGCTGAAACCATCAGTAGGCACGGACGGGTGACTCCGTTAACGGTCTGCGGCGTGTCTGCGCCGATAAGCTGCACTCATGCGAGTGAATTGCGGGTGGTACCGCGGAAGGAATGTCCTTTCGTCCCGAATGTGGGATGAGAGGATTTTTATTTTTATATCACCTTTTTCAGGAGGAAACCATATGAAACAGCAATTGGAAGCCATCCGAGCCGCCGCACTGGCCGCGCTGGACAATGCCGGCACGCCCGCCGCGCTGGAAGAACTGCGCGTACGTCTGCTCGGAAAGAAGGGCGAGCTGACCGCCGTGCTCAAGCAGATGGGCAAGCTCTCCCCCGAGGAGCGTCCCGTCATGGGCGCATTGGCCAACAAAGTCCGAGCCGACATTGAGGCGCGTCTGGAAGAACGCAAGGCCGTCGCACACGCCGCCGCGCTGGAGGCGAAGCTGCGTGAGGAAGCCCTCGACGTGACCATCCCCGGCAAGGAAGTGGCCGTCGGCCATCAGCACCCGATGAATCAGGTGCTGCAGGAAATCAAGGAAATGTTCATCGGCATGGGCTACACCATCGTCGAAGGCCCCGAGGTCGAGCTGGCGGACTACAATTTCACCAAGCTCAACACCGAAGAAGGCCACCCCGCCCGCGACCGCAGCGACACGTTCTATTTCACGGACGATGATTCCGTGCTCCTGCGCACGCAGACCAGCTCCATGCAGGTGCGCGTGATGGAGAACACGAAGCCTCCCATCTGCGTCCTCGCGCCGGGTCGCGTATTCCGCAAGGACGAGGCCGATGCCACTCACTCGCCGATGTTCCATCAGATCGAAGGACTCGTCGTCGCCGAAAACATCACCATGGGCGACTTAAAAGGCGCACTGGTCACGGTCATGCGCAAGATCTACGGGCAGGATGCCGTCATGCGCTTCCGCCCGCACCACTTCCCGTTCACCGAGCCGAGCTGCGAAATGGATATGCAGTGCCACAAGTGCCACGGCACGGGCGAGGTCGACGGCGGCGTCTGCTCCACCTGCCACGGCGAGGGCTGGATCGAACTGCTGGGCGCAGGTATGGTACACCCGAATGTCCTGCGCGGATGCGGCATTGACCCGGAAAAATATTCCGGCTTTGCGTTCGGCATGGGTCTGGAACGCATGGCAATGGGACGCATGAAAATCAACGACCTGCGTCTGATTTTCGAAAACGACGTCCGGTTCCTGAACCAGTTCTAAGGAGGAAACAGCGATGAAACTGAACAGAAAATGGCTCCATGAAGAATTTGTCGACCTGTCCGATATTTCCGACCGTGACTTTGTCGAAACCATGACCATCTTCGGCCAAAAGGTCGAAACCTACGAGCGCATGGACAGCGAGATCAAAAATGTCGTGGTGGGCAAGGTTCTCGAGATCGTCCGTCACGAAAATTCCGACCATATGTGGGTCTGCCAGATCGACGACGGCTCGGGCGAGCCGGTGCAGATCGTCACCGGTGCGCAGAACGTCCAAGTCGGCGACCTTGTTCCCGTTGCGCGGCACAATTCGTATCTCCCCGGCGGCGTGCACATCACGAAGGGCAAACTGCGCGGCGTCAAATCCAACGGTATGCTCTGCGGCCTTGAGGAATTGGGGCTTACGCAGAACGATTTCCCCTACGCCATCACCGACGGCATTTTCATCATTCACGAGGATTGCAACGTCGGCGACGACATCAACGCCGTCATCGGCAACGACGATTGCGTGGTCGACTTTGAGATCACCAACAACCGTCCCGATTGCTACTCCGTCATCGGCCTTGCCCGCGAAGCGGCCGCCGCGTTCCACAAGCCCATGCGCCACCACGAGCCGCAGGTACACGGCTCCGAAGCCGGCTCGATGTATGAAATGCTGGACGTGGAAGTCCCCGCCGATGACCTGTGCAACCGCTACACCGCCCGCATGGTCACCAATGTCAAAATCGGCCCGTCGCCCAAGTGGCTGCGGCAAAGACTGCGCGCCAACGGCGTGCGCCCGATCAACAACATCGTCGACATCACCAACTATGTGATGCTCGAATACGGTCAGCCCATGCACGCATTTGACTATCGCTACGTCAGCGACGGAAGGATCATCGTCCGTGCCGCCGTCGAGGGTGAAACGCTGACGACACTCGACGGAAACGTCCGTCCGCTCAAGCCCGGTATGCTCGTCATTGCCGACGAAAATCGCCCGATCGGACTTGCCGGTATCATGGGCGGCGAAAACTCCGAGATCCGCGACGACACCGTCACGGTCGTGTTCGAATCGGCCAACTTCAACGGAACCTCCATCCGCCAGACAGCCCTTGCGCTCGGAATGCGCACGGAGGCATCGGGCAAATTCGAGAAGAACATCGACCCGATGATGACCCTCCCCGCCGTACAGCGCGCGTGCGAACTGGTGGAGCAGCTTGCCTGCGGCGATGTGATGGACGGCATCATCGACATCATCCACCACGTCCCCCAGCCGCATACCGTGACGCTGGAGCCGGAGAAGATCAATCGCCTGCTCGGCACGGATATTTCCGAACAGGACATGGTGCGCTACTTAAATGCGCTTGAAATTCCCGTGCAGGGTCGCGAAATCCTCGTCCCGTCGTTCCGTCCCGACCTAAATCACATGGCCGACATCGCCGAAGAGGTCGCCCGCTCCTACGGATACAACGAGATCCCGATCACCGACCTGAAAACGGCCACTCAAGGCGGCTACAGTGTCGGCATGGCCGAGGAAGCGACCGCAGGCCGCCAGTGCCGTGCCATGGGCTACAACGAGATCATCACCTATTCCTTCGTTTCTCCCTCCGGGCTTGACCTCATCCGCGTCGCGCAGGACTCTCCCCTGCGCAATTGCATGAAAATCCAGAACCCGCTCGGCGAAGATACGTCCGTCATGCGCACCACGGTGCTGCCGTCCATGCTGGACATTCTTTCGCGCAACAATGCCTATCACAACCGCGCCATCCGCCTCTACGAGATCGGCAAGGTCTACCTGCCGCGCGACGGTCAGGTATTGCCCGAGGAGCCGAAGCACCTCGTTCTGGGCACGTACGGTGCAAACGAAACCTTCTTTACACTCAAAGGCGAGCTGGAGGCCGTGTTCGCCGCACTGCGCAGCGCAAAAGCCACCTACACGGCCTGCACGACGAACCCCTCCTATCACCCCGGCCGTTGCGCCGAGGTCAGCATGGACGGTGTCGTGCTCGGCTATCTGGGTCAGGTGCATCCGCTCGTCGCACAGAACTATGGCATGGATGCCGAGGTCTACTGCGCCGAGATTGACTTCACCGAGCTGACGCGTCACCTCCTGCCCGATGCGACCTACACCCCCCTGCCAAAATATCCCGCCGTTTCGCGTGACCTTTCCGTCGTAGTAGACGAGGCGCTGACGGTCGATCAGGTCGAGCGCACCATCACCGCCGCCGCAGGCAAGCTTCTGCGCAACGTCAAGCTGTTTGATATTTACCGCGGCGCGAACCTCGGAAGCGGCAAAAAGAGCATGGCGTTTTCCTTGGAACTGCGCGCCGACGACCGCACGCTGACCGACGCCGACACGGAATCGGTCATGGCTAAAGTGCTCAGCGCACTGGAAAAAGAATGCGGTGCCGCCCTTCGTTGATAAATTTTTACACAGAAAGGTCTTTACAGCGAGCAAAATTTGGGCTATAATACCTATATCGGGATAAGGAGGTAACCCAAATGACGGATAGAACCATAAAATTCACAGTCCCCTGCGACGACAAAGCCAATATGCGTCTGATTCTCCGCAGCGTATTTGACTCTCTGAACGAGAAAGGCTACAATCCAATCAATCAGATCGTCGGATACCTCCTGTCGGAGGACCCTACTTACATCACCAATTACAACAACGCCCGCGCCCTGATTTGCAAAATCGATCGGGACGAGCTGTTGCAGGAACTGGTGCGCTGCTATCTGTTTGAGCAGTAAATGTCGCAGGCCGGGGGAATCCTTCCCCCGGCCTTTTACCGATATGCGAAGCTTGGTAAATGTTGCCATACTCTCCAAATCGGTTGACATAAACATCCCGATATGTTACAATTCGGACATAATCAAATTCAAGGAGGTTACGAAAATGGCAGAAGAAAATGCTGTTTTGATGTACAAAGGACATCCGCTGATGCGGAAAGACAATCTGATCTACTATGGTTCCATGGCCGACAGCCACATCATCATGCTTCAGATCATGGAGTCGCAGAAGGTCAACGGCGAGGATGTCGCCAGCAAGGTTTCCATTCAGTTGCAGCTCACCGACCCCGCCGTCCGCAGTCGGGATCGCGTCGTCAAAAAAAGCGAGAAAGACGGTCTGTACACCGCACTTGACCTCGGAAATGTCTGGCTGGAGCGCGCTTTGGCAGGCAAATAATGCCTCACGGTGATTCCCCATGCGATTTCTCAGGCATTTTCTCGGCATCTCTTTTTTGGCCATGCTGGCCGTGGTTGTACTGTGTCTGCCCGCGAATGCGACGAACACAGACGAGCCGGCGATCGGCGTTGCCACCGTCACGGCGGACGCTCTGCGTTTGCGCGTCTCCGCTTCCACCTCCGCACGCATACTCGATAACGCGCAGGAGGATGAAGTGGTCGTCGTTCTGGAAAAAAGCGGAAATTGGTACAAAGTGCGCTATAATCTGACGGAAGGCTATATGCACAGCGCATATCTCAACGTCCGGACGGTGCGAAACGTCGAACTGGGCTACGGGCGCGTCAATGCCGCGCAGGTCAATATGCGCACAGGCCCCGGCACGTCGTACACCTCGCTGGGCAAAAGCAGTCGCGGCGATATGGCCTATATCATCGGCTTCAACCGCCAATGGTACAAAGTCATCTGGAACGATAAAATCTGCTACATCCGCAGCGATTACCTAACGCTGACCGAAGCGCCGTATGAAAACCGCGCGTCCGAAAAATCCCCGCTGTTTTTCCGCAACGGAAAATCCACGGGCACGGCCGTCAGCGTCGCGGCACTGAAAAACAGCGCCAATTACCTGCCCGGTTCCAAGGCGGAGGCCATCATCGCCACGGCGAAAAAATACATCGGCGTCCCCTATCTCTGGGCGGGCACGACCCCGAGCGGTTTCGACTGTTCCGGCTTCGTGCAGTACGTATTTCGCGCGCACGGCATTTCGCTCAACCGCACGGCGGCCACGCAGTATCGGCACGGAACCTATGTTTCCAAATCCGCCCTGCGCGTCGGCGATCTCGTCTTTTTCCAAAACACGTACAAAGCAGGCATTTCCCATGTCGGCATTTACATCGGAGACGGGAAGTTCATCCACTGTTCTTCCTCAAAGGGCGTGACGATCAGTTCCCTTTCGTCAAGCTACTATGTTTCCCATTATTACGGCGCGCGCCGCATTTTATGACCACTTCCCTGCCGATTCTTCGGCAGGGATTTTTCCGTGCTTGCATTTGACGGAAAATTATGGTATGCTATAAAAATCAAAAACAAGGAGGCTTCTCGTGAAAATCTATCTGGAGCTGATCGTCAGCTTTTTCAAGGTCGGTATCATGACCTTCGGCGGCGGCTACGCGATGCTGCCCATTTTGCAGCGCGAAATCGTCGACGCAAAGGGCTGGGCGACCGAAGAAGAGCTGATGGATTATTTTGCAATCGGCCAATGCACCCCGGGTGTCATCGCCGTCAACACGGCTACGTTCATCGGCAATAAGATCAAGGGCATTCCCGGCGGCATCATCGCGACGCTCGCGCTCGTTTTGCCGTCGCTGATTATCATTTCCCTGCTGGCGGGCATTATCGAGGCGTTTTCCGATGTCATGTGGGTGCAGTATGCATTCGGCGGCATTCGCGTGTGCGTGTGCGTGCTCATACTCAACGCCGTGGTCAAGCTGTTTCGCAAAGCCGTGCTGGACGTGCCGACGTTCCTCATTTTCCTCGTCGTCGCGGTTGCGGCCTCTTTCTTTGCCGATATTTCACCGATCCTCTATGTCGTGGCGGCCGCGGTCGTCGGCATCGTGCTGAGTTTGTTGGGAGGACGTAAGAAATGATCTATCTGCAACTTTTCTGGGAATTTTTCAAAACCGGCCTGTTCGCCGTCGGCGGCGGCATGGCGACGCTGCCCTTTCTGCGGAAAATGGCGGATGCGACCGGCTGGTTCACGCAAACCGACCTGACGAACATGATCGCCGTCAGCGAATCCACCCCCGGCCCGATCGGCGTGAACATGGCAAGCTACGTTGGCTACATCACTGGCAAATCGCAGGGCGGCGTCGGCTTCGCGCTGCTCGGCGCCGTCACGGCGACGCTGGGCCTGATCGCACCGTCTGTCATCGTGATTCTGATCATCGCCTCCATTTTGAAGGCATTTCGCGACAATCGCTATGTCAACAGCGCGTTTTACGGCCTGCGCCCCGCCTCCACGGGCCTGATTGCCGCGGCGGGTCTGAGCGTCATGGCCACCACCTTGTTCGGCATGACCACCATGACCACCCTGCCGACCGCCGTCAACTGGAAAGGGCTGATTCTCGCGGCCGTTTTGTTCGTGCTGACCAATTTCGTCAAGCCCACGAAGAAACTCCACCCGATCATCTTCATTGGCGCATCGGCCGTTGTCGGCATCGTGTTCCAAATGACATAAGAAAAACCGCTCCGATCTTCGGAGCGGTTTTCACTGTCATATGATGCATTGCGGCCTTGCATGCATTATTTTTCCAGCATTTTTTCCAGTGCGGCGATTTTCAGGCAGAGGCAGAAAACTTCCATCGCCTGCTGCAGCTCTTCGATCGGCGGCAGGCTCGGCGCAATGCGGATATTGCTGTCACGCGGGTCAATTCCATAGGGATAGGTCGCGCCTGCGTCGGTCATAACGACGCCCGCCTCGCGGCACAGCGCCAGCGCGCGCTTGGCCGTGCCGGGCATGGTGTTGAGGCTGACGAAGTAGCCGCCCTTTGGCTTGTTCCACTGCGCAAAGCCCCACGGCGCGATCTCGCGCTCAAGCGTCTGCAAAACAACCTCAAATTTCGGCGCCATGATCGCGGCATGGCCTTTCATGATTTCCAGCGTGTGCGCCCGATCGCGCAGGAATCTGACATGACGGAGCTGGTTTACCTTGTCGTAAGAAATCATCTGAACGCCCAGAAGCTTCTGCAGGTAGGCAAGGTTTCCCTCCGAGGTCGCCATGGCGGAAATGCCCGCGCCGGGGAAGGTGATTTTGGAGGTTGAGGCAAATTCGTACACCATATCGGGGTTGCCCGCCTCGCGGCAAAGCGTCAGGATATCGGCAAAAGGCAAAAACTCGCCCTCAAATTCATGTACACAGTAGGCATTGTCCCACATGATCGTGAAATCGGGCGCGGCCGGTTTCAGATTCGCAAATCGGGCGATCGTCTCGTCGGAATAGACGATGCCATCGGGATTGGAGTATTTCGGCACGCACCAGATTCCCTTGACGGACGCGTCGCGCACATATTGCTCCACCAAATCCATGTCCGGGCCGGTCGCCGTCATGGGAATGGTAATCAGCTCCGCGCCGAACGACTCGGTGATGCGGAAATGGCGGTCATATCCGGGCGCGGGGCAGAGAAACTTGACCCGCGCCTCTTTTCCCCACGGACGCGGGCTGTTTTTCAGGCCATGGGTGTAGGCTTTGGAAATGACATCGTACATCAGCGTCAGGCTTGCCGTACCACCGACGAAAATCTCGCTCGGCTTACATCCGAGCATATCCGCCCAGTATGCTCTCGCGCAGGGCAGGCCACACAGCTCGCCGTAGTTGCGGGCATCCATGCCGTCGGCCACGCATTCGGCCGGGTCGGACAAAACGGTCAGAATGCCGCTGACGCTGTCGAGCTGCGCCTTCGACGGCTTGCCGCGCGCCATATTCAGCTTCAGGTTCTTGGCTTTCCATTGCCGCAACGCCTCTGTCAGCCGTGCGTATTCCGTTTGCATTTCTGTGGTGGACATATTCATAGGGCACAACCTCGTTTCTTCTTTCAATCTATTGTCATTATACACAATATGGAAAAAAATGCAACCGCGAAAAATGCCTTCGATGACAAGTTTTGCATCGAAGGCATTTTTTATTTTCCTGTCGAACCGAATCCGCCCTGCCCCCTGTCCGTGTCCGAAAGACAATCAACCTCCAGATATTCGGGGGTCATCACGGGCACGATCAAAAACTGCGCGATTCGATCCCCCGGCTCGATACGCTGGGCGATTTTTCCATGGTTGTGCAGAACGACGCGGATTTCCCCGCGGTAGTCACTGTCGATCACGCCGACCTTGTTGGCCGGTGCCAGACCGCGCTTTGCGCCCATGCTGCTGCGCGCAAACACCAGTCCCGCACACCCCTTGGGCACCTCCAGCGCAATGCCCGTCGGGATAAATACCGTTTCTCCCGCCTCGATGGTCACGCCGTCGTCAAGGCAGGCGTACAGATCCGCGCCCGCGGCCTCCGCCGAACCATAGGTCGGCACGATGGCATTGGGACTTAATTTTTTGACACGAACGGTGCTCATAGATTCTCTCCTCTCGCCTGCCAATCCTCCCACAGGACGATCTCGCCAGTTTCCAGACTGGACGGCACATGAATGATGCGCTGGTTGGATGACCCGCGGAAACGCAGGCTCAGATTTTTCTTTGCCTCGATGAACGGCCCGTCCACCAGAACGTCCAGATAACTTAAAAATTCCCGCGTCACGTTTGCATCGCCCAATTTCCCGGGCAAAATGTCCCGATCGAACAGATAGCCGGAAAACGCCCAGATGCTTTTTTGCGGATAGGCCGCCTTGATCTGCCGCAGAAGTTCGACGAGCGCGGGCTGATTCTGCGGCTCGAACGGCTCGCCCCCCAGAAGTGTAATGCCCTTGATATAGTCGGGACGGAGCATTTCCAAAATTTCATCAATGGTCTGCTGTGTGAAAGGCTCGCCATAGTCAAAATCCCACGCCACTTCGTTGAAGCAGCCCTTGCAATGGTGCGTGCAGCCGGAAACGAACAGGCTGACCCGCACGCCGGGGCCGTTGGCAATGTCGTTATTTTTGATGGTTGCGTAATTCATTGGGCCTTTCCTTTCCGTCCGCCAAGCTTGGAAAAGAAGCGGAACGTCAGCGGCCACACACAGCCCGCCACCAACACGACGAGGAAGTAGCGCACCGCTCTGCCGGAATAGTCGCCAAACAGGGCATTGAGCGGCGCTTTGAGGCAGGATTTGACGACCAGCACCAGCGCAAGTCCGCCCACAAGTTTCAAAATCTGCGCCCACCAGACGGCTTTCACGTCAAAATGCACCCACTTTTCGTCGACGACATTCACGACGACCATGCCGAAAATCGCGCCGAGCAGCGTGTAGGCATTTTCCACGCCGTGCTTGTAATTCTCCGCGTCGGTCGTCATCGGGTCAACAATGACCTGCGCAAAAATAAGATAGGCAACCGACAGCACGGCCATGCCGATGAGCATGGGGCGAACGTACTTTCCGTCACACACGAAGCGCAGCAACAGGCACAGTGCCAGCGCGCTCAGGCCGCCGACGAGCACATCCTGCGGCGTATGGACACCCAGATACATCCGTGAAAACGGGACGAGCACGGCCGGCACGATGCACACAATGCGCAGTGCCTTGCGTTTGGTGCTCATCGCCAGCGCGCCGAACACGCCCACGGCGCTTTGGCTGTGCCCGCTTGGGAACGAATAGCCGGTCGCCTCGGGGATAGCCGCCTCGACGGGATGAAAATCGGGGTCTTTGACCCACGGGCGCGGCACCTTGCACAGGAGCTTCAGAAACTGATTCAGGATCGTGCCGCAAAATCCGACACCCATCAGATAATACCCGCGGTTTTTGTCCAAGCACCAGAACACGATCAGCGCCGCCGCCAGAAACGCGGTCTCCTCGCCCAGATGGGTGATGAGCAGCATCAGCTCGGTCAGCACGGGAAAGCGGATATTTTCCAGCCAATACAGAATTTGCATAAGCAACCTCCTTGTTGTGCATATGCAATCATTGTAGCACAGCGGCGACCTTCGTGCAACAAAAAAATTCGACCGAACGGGTGTGTTCAGTCGAATTTTTTCGATTGTGTTCAGAGTTTTATGGCCTGCAATCCTCCGTCGAGGACGTAGAAATAGCCGTCGATCACGGTCGCACGCGCATAATAGCCATTGTAATAGCCATTGCCCAGCGTAACCGTCACCACCTCTTGCAGCGTTTCCCCGTCAAAATGCAGTAAGACATACCACCACTCAAAGGTATCGTAGACTTTATACATGGGAATCGCGAAAAGTCCCGCTTCGCGGTTGATATAGAAGCTCTTGTACTGGTAAGACGCCCATGCGTCCGGCTCGTAGGTCGCAATTGCCTCCACCGCATCTTCGGTCTGCGCATACACCTCGACCTTTACCTGCCCTTGTTTGTTCTTTCCGACGCCCAGCAGATAATCGCCAAACCGGATCAGCGAAGAGGAAAACCCTTCGATGATAGGCGTATTTTTCCATGTGATATCGGTCAGATCCGACAGATCGAAGAAATACACGGGGTCATCCAATCGGACGTCCGTCGTGCAGATATAGGCTGACGTGCCGTCAAAGCGCGCGGATGTTACCCGATCCCCCGCCGGCGCAAAGCCGATAACCGAGGCCGCGACCGTCCAGTCGGAAAGGTCGATGCAGTAGAGGTTACAATTTATTTCTCTCGATAGGATTGTCGCGATGGTAAGGTCGCTGTAGCGCTTCTCCTGCGCCACGGATGTGGTGGTCGCGACACGCAAAATCCCCTCATATTCGTCCATCGAATACTGGTTCAATACACTGCCGTCGATCGTGATCGTGCCCGCCGTTTCAAGTGTGCTCGCGGCATAGGAAACGCCGGTGATCTCGGTCTGACTTGTGCGCGTACCGTTGTCGAGTATCGTCGATTTCGTGTAATTTGACTTTGGGCACGCAAAATAGATCGTGTCTTTCGACACGTACGTCACCGTTGTGCAATCGAAAATCGCGTGGATATCCAAAACCTGCGAGCCGTCTTCGCTGAGCAACGCGGCGACGGTGTACATTGCCTCCGCCGGGTCATCGGGACAAACAATGTCCTGCGGGGAAATGGCCTGCATATTCTCCGCCGCTCCGTAGGACGGAACGAAGTTGCACGGGTCGTCAAAATCGGGCGTTTGGCCGACCTTATAGCGATACATCAGCAGCAGCTTCCCATCGACCATGCGTGATGTCACCTCATTGCCGGAAAAATACGTTATCTTGGCCACGCGGATGTTGCTCGGTTCGCTGACATCGAGCGACAGAACGCCGATGAGTTTTTCGTATCTGCCGGATTCGGCGTAAATGCCCGTAATATTTCCGACGATCGTCAGGCGCGTGCAGTCCTCGGAAAGATACATATTCGGATTGTTCCAATACGGATCGATCTGCTCGTCTTTCCAAACCCGATCGCCGTCGTAAGTGATCGGCGTACGAATGGAAAAGGTTCCGACGCACTGTGACTGCTCTCCCGCAATGGAATAGACTTTCAGATCCTGCATGTCAGATAGGTGGTAGATATAGCGGTCACTGCGCTTGAAAATATCGCCCTCGGTCACGCCGTTGACTTGATTGTCCGTCACTTCCTGATAGGTCTGGCCGCCGGCGTTGGAACCGTCTTGGACGTCGTTTCCCGTGTCTGCCATGCCGTCACTTTCGGGATACATGACCTCGCCATTTTGGGAATCAGCCATATTGAGCGTCAGATTTTTCATGCTTGCGGCAAGTTTTTCGAAGTTGTTGCGATAGAATTTTCCCTTGTTCTGATCTGCGTGAATCTGTTCGATCAGGTCAAAATAGGGGCTGTCTTTGTATTTTGCGAGCGCACGCGTACCGTTGTCCAGCGGCAGGAAAAGCGTGGTACAAATCGCAACGGCGCAGACAGCCGTCACCGTCGATATCAGCACACGGCGATGCGTTTTGATTTTCTTTGCCTTTTTTTGAATATTGTCCATGTATTCGTCATAGGTCTTCATAAGTAATTCCCTCCTCGATAAGCAAATCTTTCAGAGCGGCTTTCGCCCGCGCAAGCAGATTGTACACCTGCTTGGTGCTTTTGCGCCGAACGGCACAGATCTGCGCAACGGTGAACCCCTCAAAATAGGAAAGCTGCAGCACTTCGCGATATTGCTGCGGCAATCGCTGCATACACACATAGAGCCGACGGTTGCGTTGCCGCAAAAAAGCATCCAGCTCGGCGTCAAAAGTACGCAGTGCGTCCTGCACATCCTCCAGCGGGATCTCCCGTCTGTGGCGGCGCAGATAATCGACGGCCTTGTTGCGCGTCGTGCGATAGAGCCATGCGCGCACCGCCTCCTCCGACGCGAATGTCCCGCCACGAACCAGCAGCGCCGCAAATGCATCCTCCATGGCATCTTCGGCCGCAGCCGTCGTACCGATGAGCGTATAGGCATAGCGCACAAGCGGCTGCGCATAGGTGCGCACAAGGTGCTCAAGTGCCTCGGGGTCTTTCAGATTCAGGTGGTAGCTACTTTCACCGCAATCTGTCATCGTAATCACCTCTCTGCTTTTCAATCGTTTGACGGAAGGGTTTTACTCAGCATTTTTTATAATTATAAAAGATTTTCGGAAAATTTACAATACACGCCGCGCAAATTCTTGCCTTTTGCGCATAATTCCATTATAATAGAGAAAAAAAGGAAAAGAGGTTTGCCCATGTTTTCACAGGAGGCACGCTGCCGCTATCGGAAAAATCAGCTCGGTGAGGTCATTTGCCAGCTTCGCTTTCCGCAGATTCTGACAATCGAAACGGCCGTTCCCGCCGCATTTCAGGAGGCCATCCGCGCCACATTCCCGCAATATTCCTGCCATCGGGAGACGCCGCCGCCCAAGCTGATCAACGGGCGGGCCGAGCCACAGCAGCCCACCAACAACTATCAGTTCGTATCCGAGGACGGGCACTGGCGCGTCAACCTGACGCCCACGTTCATCTCCCTCGCCTGCAATCGCTATACCTGCTGGGAAGATTTTGCCCAAATGCTGGATATGCCCTTGGCCGCATTCATCCAGACCTATCGACCCGCCTATTTTGAGCGTGTGGGTCTGCGCTATCTCAATTTCTTCTCCCGCTCGGCGCTGTCGCTGGAGGATACGCCCCTGCGCGAGCTGATCCACAGCCGCTATCTCGGCATTCTTGCCGACGAGGAGCTTCCCGAAAATGCCGCCGCGCGCGCGACGGTCGATGCCGAATTTGCCATTCGCGGCGGCTGCCGCGCGAAGATCCATGCAGGCCCGGGGCTTATCAAGCGCAACGGTGTGGACAGCAAGGAAGTGCATTTCATTTTTGACCAAGACCTTTTCATGCCCGGAAAAATCGCCGTCAACCTCTCCGCAGGTGCTCTGCAGACCCTGCACGCGCAGGCGTTCCCCATTTTCCGCGACGCCATCACCGATACACTCCATGATGCCATGGAGCCGACCGAATTGTAAGGAGAAACCCCATGTTTTTTGACTGGACGTATGTCATCATCGTCATGCCGTTTGTCATTCTGGCCATGGTCGCCAGTGCAAACGTCAATTCCACCTTCAAGCGCTATTCCACCTGTTACTGCTCCCGCCGCCTGACGGGAGCACAGGCGGCACAGCGCGTGCTCAGTGCCAACGGCGTTACGGGCGTGCGCATTGATCGCGTCAGCGGCAACCTGACCGACCACTACGACCCGAAAGCGAACGTCATCCGCCTGTCGGACGATGTTTACCATTCCACGTCCGTGGCAGCCATCGGCGTTGCCTGTCACGAGGCGGGGCACGCCGTGCAATATGCCAACAACTACGTCCCCGTAAAAATCCGCGCCGCCATCATCCCCATCACGAACATCGGCTCGAAACTCGCCATGCCCCTGATTTTGTTGGGTCTGCTTCTGAGCTTCGGCGAGACGTTCTCCTACGCCTTCGTCTACGCCGGCATTGCCTGTTTCGGTCTGTCCGTCGTGTTCCAGCTTGTGACACTGCCGGTTGAGTTCAATGCCAGCCGCCGCGCCATGCAAGCTATCTCCGACGGCGACCTGCTGACCGCTGAGGAGCGCAAAGGCGCGCGCAAAACCCTGACCGCCGCCGCCATGACCTATGTCGCCGCCCTTGCCGTTGCGCTGGCACAGCTTCTGCGTCTGCTGGTGATCTTCGGTGGGAACGGCCGCCGCCGAAACGACTGAAAGTGAGGCTCCAATGGTTTTTTCACGGGCATTTTCGCCATTTTCTTCGTCGCTTTTCTGTTTCTGTTCTTTTCCAACATTGTCAAGGGCATCCGCAAAGATCATGCAAACCGCCGCTCCCCCGAGCTGACCGTCGAGGCGACCGTCGTATCCAAGCGCATCCACGTCTGGGGCGATCACAGCCACACGGATTATTTCGCCACCTTTCAGCTCCCCAGCGGTGACCGCATGGAGCTGGAAGTGCCCGACACGCAATACGGCTATCTGGTCGAGCACGATCACGGAAAGCTGACCTTTCGCGGAACGCAGTTTCTGAATTTTGAACGCACATAAGCATATCCGAACACGGAAAGGAGCACAGGTATGAAAAAGGTTTTCGCACCCCTTGTCGCGCTGATTCCAGTTTTCTATGTCCTGTTATTCGCGCTTTTTGTTCTCATCGACCCGTCCGACAATGTCCTGCTCGGCATATATGTCGCCTTTCTCGTCGCAAGCGTGCTCGCGTCCATCCTCTTCGCCGTGTTTGCCGGCGCACACAGCCGAAAATCGCTCGCGCTTTACAATATCCTTTTTGCCGCGGGAAATTTGCTCATACTGATCGGCCAGATCGTCTATTGGTATGCAAAGCTCGCCGAAATCAACGGCGCGACGGAAAATCAACCCGCAGAAGGACTTTTGCTTTTCTTTGTGCTGCTGATTTTCTACATCCCGCACTGGGTCAGCTACGGTATCGTGCGCATCGTCGGCATGGTCGCAAATTGGCGCGCTCTGCGCGGCATTTGCCCGAACGGGATCAACGCCCTGCACACCGCGCTGCACTTTTTCCCGCTTGCCGATCTTATCAGCTCCGTCATCGTACTGCTGCGCGTCCGCGCATGGGAAAAAAAGCAAAATTCCTCGCAATGAGCCGATATTTTTGCCGCCTCGGTATTGACAACCGAGGCGGTTTTCGTTATAATCTTTCCGGTGTGAAAAGTATGAAAAATGTGAAAGGAGATCATTATGGCCGGTGGCAAGCACATTTTGGGAAAATCCAACGCCCGCCGCGTCCTCGGCACGGCTAAGGTCGGCGACCGCGGACAGATCGTCATCCCCAAAGAAGCCAGAGAAATGTTCGGCATCCGCCCCGGGGACACGTTGCTCATCCTCGGCGAGACCGAAGTCGGATTGATTATTTCCCGCCCGGATATGCTCAATGATCTGGCGGACCAAATTCTGAATAACGTAAAAAAAGAGGATTGATATGGAACAGTTACAGCAACTTTATTCCGGCATGGGCGTTTCCCCTGCCGTGTACCGTTACGGCGAGGCCGCTCTTCAAAAGCTGAAAGATCGCTTTGCCGCCATCGACAAAATCGCGGAGTATAATCAGGCCAAAGTGCTCTCCGCACTGCAAAAAAACCATGTTTCCGTCGCCTGCTTTGCCCCCTCCACGGGCTACGGCTACGACGACATGGGCAGAGATACCCTTGAACGCGTCTACGCCGACGTTTTCCACACGGAAGCGGCCTTGGTGCGCCCGCAGATCACCTGCGGCACCCATGCGCTGACCGTCGCGCTCAGCGCAAATCTCCTGCCCGGCGACGAACTGCTCTCCCCTGTCGGCCTGCCGTACGACACGCTGCAGGAGGTCATCGGCATTCGTCCGTCGCCCTGTTCTCTTGCGGAATACGGTGTTACCTATCGTCAGGTTGACCTGCTCGAAAACGGCACGTTCGACTATGACGGCATTCGTGCCGCCATCAACAAAAAGACCAAACTCATCACCATCCAGCGTTCCAAAGGCTACGCCACACGCCCGACCTTTTCCGTCACACAAATCGGCGAGCTGATTGCTTTCTGCAAGTCGATAAAGCCCGACGTGCTGGTGATGGTGGACAACTGCTACGGAGAATTTGTCGAAACCATCGAACCGTCCGACGTCGGCGCGGATATGACCGTCGGCTCCCTCATCAAAAACCCCGGTGGCGGCCTCGCGCCCATCGGCGGCTATATCGCGGGCACGGCCACGTGCGTCAACCGCTGCGCCTATCGTCTGTCCGCCCCCGGCCTCGGCAAAGAAGTCGGCGCAAACCTCGGTCTGATGACGAATCTCTATCAGGGCTTTTTCCTTGCGCCGACCGTCGTCGCAGGCGCGGAAAAAGGCGCGATTTTTGCCGCGAACCTCTACGAGCCGCTCGGCTTCCGCTGTGTGCCCAGCGCAAGTGAAAGCCGCCACGACATCATTCAGGCCGTGGAACTGGGCAGCGAGGCGGGCATGATTGCTTTCTGCAAGGGCATTCAGGCCGCCGCGCCCGTCGATGCGTTCGCGACCCCCATCCCCGGCGATATGCCTGGGTATGACAGTCAGGTCATCATGGCCGCAGGTGCGTTCGTGCAAGGCTCGTCCATCGAGCTGTCCGCCGACGGCCCCATCCGTCCGCCCTACGCCGTTTATTTTCAGGGCGGCCTGACGTGGTATCATGCAAAACTGGGCATCCTGATGAGCCTGCAAAAAATGCTCGATGCCGGTCTGGTCGAACTGTAAGAGGTAGGAATCATGTCTTGGTTATTCTTTGCCATTGCCACCACGCTTCTGTGGGGTGGCGCGGAGCTGTTTTACAAAAAAGGCGCACGCCCCGAGGAGAAATATGCGCACCTAAAAATCTGCGTCTGGGTCGGCATCGTCATGGGCGCGCACGCCGTGTTCACCCTGCTGACGCAGGACATTCACTATAATCCCGCGAATCTGCTCTATTATCTGCCCGTTTCGCTGCTGTATATGGTTTCCATGGCCTTTTCCTATTTCGGAATGCGCTTTTTGGAAGAGTCCATCTCCGACCCCATCGAGAACACATCCGGCGCGATTTGCAGTCTGCTGTGCGTGCTGATTTTGAAAGAGTCCCTTTCCCCGCTCTCGATCGTCGCCATTCTCGTCATCGTAATCGGCGTGCTCGGCGTCGGTTTTCTGGAAAATCGGGGCGAAACGCCGCGAAAAAAAAAGCTCGGCAAAAAACTCGCCATCGCCGCATTCTGCATGCCCTTTGTCTATGCTGCGCTTGACGCATTCGGCAGTTTTCTGGACATTTTCTACCTTGACGACATTGCCTCCACACCCTTGATCGGCGTCACGGAGGAAACCATCGAAGACGTGGCCAACACCAGCTACGAACTGACCTTTGCACTGTTTGCCTTGGTACTGTTCGTCTTCATGAAAGCAAAAAAGGTGGAATTCGGCTCCCTCCCCCGGCACAAAGACAAAATTCTTGCCGCCGTATTCGAAACCGCCGGCCAGTTCACCTACGTCTATGCCATGAGCGGAAACGGCGCCATTGCCGCACCGATCATTTCCTCCGTGTGCATCGTTTCGCTGCTACTGTCGCGCATTTTCCTGAAAGAAAAGCTCAGCAAAAAAACTTACCTCTTTATCGCCGTCGTCATCATCGGCATTCTTCTACTGGCAATCAGCGACGAATTGTGACAAAAAATCCCTCCGTGTCGGAGGGATTTTTTCATTCAGTTCAGCGCCAGCACTTCTTCGATCGGCTCTCGGAGCACGAGATCAGCATAGCCGTCATACGGTGTCGGCGTGCGATTGAGAATGACGAAGTGCTCGCCTTGGAACAGCGTCACCAGCGATGCCGCCGGATGAACCGTCAGCGACGTACCGCCGACGATCAGCACATCGGCATCGGCGATGGCCTCCTCCGCCTTGGAAAATGCCTCCCCATCCAGATTCTCGCCGTAGAGCACCACGTCGGGACGGACGATCGCGCCGCATTTTTCGCATTTTGGCACACCGTCGGTGTCCACGATATGCGAAAGCGGATACTGCCTTGCACAGCGCGTGCAGAAATTGCGCAAAATCGAGCCGTGCAATTCGATCACATTTTTGCTGCCCGCCATCTGGTGCAGGCCGTCGATGTTCTGGGTGATGACAGCCGAGAGCTTGCCCTCGCGCTCCAATTGCGCCAGCGTCCTGTGCGCGGCGTTGGGGCGGGCATCGGGATGGAGCATATTCGTCCTGTAAAAGTCGAAAAACAGCTCCGGGAATCGACGCAGATACCACCCCGAGAGGACGGTTTCCGGGTTGTCGCGCGTTTCGTCCGCATCCGTATACAGCCCGTCTTTCCCGCGAAAATCGGGAATGCCGCTGCCGGTCGAAACGCCCGCGCCTCCGAAAAATACGATATTTTGTGCATTGTCGATGATTTCTTTCAGTTCTGCGTGCATACCGTTCCCTCCTGAATCATGTCCGTTTTTTCTTCTCTTGTCATTGCTTTGATCTCCAGCTCGCGGCGCAGTGCCGCGCCATGGTCGGCGCATTGCTCCCGATAGACGACCGTCAGCGGCCCGCGCCCGCGCGTATATTTCGCGCCCTTTCCGCTGCTGTGCATTTGCAGCCGACGCTCGACATCGGTCGTAATGCCGGTATAGAGCGAGCCGTCCCCGCAGCGCAGGATATACACATACCAAATTTTCTGCGTCATTTTCGTTTCCACTTCCGTCCGAGTACGCGGTCGATCAGGAAAAACGTCACATTTCCCAGCACGAGCGTAACCGCGAACAAAATGATTCCCATTTCCCGGAATTCCTTTGCCAGCTCCGCCATGCCGAGCAGACGAATCAGCACCAGATACGTCAGCGAAATGGCGAGATTGAAATAGATCCCTTTCCACAGCCGGCGCACGGGCAGCTTATCGAGCTTCGGCTTGAGGATCGGATAATAGCCGAGAAACGCAAATACCGCAACCGCTTCTTTATCCGGCCCCATGAGCATACACAGTACTGTAACAGCGGCGTACCACGTCCACGCAATGCGTCCGCCGCAACTTTTGAGCACAAGCTGCAAAATCATCATTGCCAGCATCGGGCAGACGTAGGTCGACAGCGGGATCAGCCCGCCGAGACACATGATGACCACGGCCAACGCCGCCGTCACGCCGCCGAATGCCATGGCCTTGACGGAAGTTTGCATTTTTTCACGGTTTGACACCAAAATTCCCCCTGTATTATTGACCGGAGCGGAGTGTTTCCTGATACAGCCGCATAATATCCTGCAAGAAATCCTTGTTCGTGAAATCGCGGTTGTAGACGATGCGCGTTTCGCGCACCATGCTCAAATTCTCGATCGGCAGTGCAACAAGCTGCCCTTTGCGCAGTTCGCGCGCGCACGCGCTTTTCGCCAGAACGGACACGCCCAGATCCTTGCGCACCAAATCTTTGATCGTTGCGATATTGTCCACTTCCATAACGATATTGTAGCTTTCGGGCGAATCGTTCAGACTGCGCAGGGTCGAATCGAACAAAATACGCGTCGCGGAACTGGGCAAGCGCAGAATCATGCGCTGACGGCGAAGCTGTTCGAGCGTGATCATTGCCTGACGTGCCAGCGGGTGCTCCGGTGCCATCACGCACACGAGATAGTCCGTATCGAGCACCAAGGAGCTAAAGCTCTGGTCGCTGGTATTTCCCTCGACGATGGCCAGATCGATCTCATAATTGCTCAGCATAGTATAAAGATTATTTATGGTATCCGTAATAATCGTTATGCTGACCCCCTCATTTTCGCCACTGCATTTTGCCAGAACCTCAGCAGTGATGTTGCTCTCGGCGGTGTGCGTGATACCCACACGAAGTGTCGCGATTTGGCGATCCATGTCCGTCAGGTCGGCGCGCATTTTGTCGTAAAGTGCGACCATGCGGCGGGCATATTTGACGATGATCTCGCCCTCCGCCGTCAATTTGAGCCCTCCGCGGCCGCGCACGAACAGCGTCACGCCGAATTCTTCCTCCAACTGGTGAATGTGATGGCTGACGGCAGGCTGGGTCAGCGCGAGGGTCTGCGATGCCTTCGTAAAATTCTGGCAGTCGGCAACCGCCAGCAGTGTCCGCAGTTTTTGACTGATCATTTCACTACCTCATTAAAAAACTTTATGGCAAGCTAAAAAAGAATAATTTTACTTTATGTCAAAATGATTGTATCATAACGAAGTCAAATTTGCAAGTACCAATCCGCCGTGTGTCGGATTTTTTCACTTTTTTTCGGGAGGTTTTCTATGCTCAATCAATGGATTCAACGTGCCATCGGCACAAACGCGGTTGCCGCGGTCATCATCTCCATCGCGCTGATGCTGTTTCTCGGCTTTCTCATGACGCGCCTGACGAAAAAACTGCGCCTTCCGAACGTGACGGCCTATATCGTCACGGGCATATTGATCGGCCCATACTGTTTGGACTTGATCCCGCAGGCCGTCATCGGCGGCATGGATTTCCTGTCGGACATTGCGCTGGCGTTCATCGCGTTCAGCACGGGCGAATTCTTCCGTCTCTCCACACTGAAAAAGAACGGCATGAAAGTCGTCATCATCACGGTTTTTGAAGCACTGATGGCAACCGTCGTCGTTTTCATCGTCACCTACTACATTCTCGGCGTTGACCTTGCGTTCTCGGTCGTTCTGGCCGCGCTCGCCTCGGCGACCGCCCCCGCCTCCACCGTCATGACCATCCGTCAGACCGGTGCGCATGGCGATTTCGTCGACACCCTGCTGCAAGTCGTCGCGCTCGACGACGTGGTCGGTCTGATCGCATACAGCGTGTCGATCTCCATTGCGCTCGCGCTGAGCATGGGCTCGGCCGCACTGAACGTCGGCAGCATCCTTGCGCCGATCGGCATCAACATCGGCGTTTTCCTGCTCGGCGGCGTGTTCGGGCTGTTTCTCAAATGGCTGATGCCCAAGAAACGCTCCACCGACAACCGCCTGATCATCTCCGTGTCGCTGCTGTTCGCGTTCTGTGGGATCTGCGCCATGCTCGATGTTTCTCCCCTGCTCGGCTGTATGTCAATGGGCACGGTCTACATCAACGTCACCAACGATGAAAAGCTGTTCAAGCAACTTAATTATTTCACCCCACCGGTTTTGCTGCTGTTTTTCGTCCGTTCGGGTCTGACGTTCCGTCTGGACGCGCTGGTCGACTCGTCCGCTGCCGTCGGCACAACGCCTCTGCTCGTCATCGGCATCGTTTACTTCTTTGCCCGCATCGTCGGCAAATACGGCGGAGCCTTCCTCGGCTGTAAAATCGCGAAAAAGCCCAAGCAGGTCAGCAACTTCCTCGGCCTCGCGCTCATCCCGCAGGCAGGCGTTGCCATCGGCCTTGCCGCTCTCGGCGCACGGACGCTGGGCGGCGAAACCGGCGTCGCACTCGAAACCGTCATATTGGCCTCCAGCGTCCTGTACGAACTGGTCGGCCCCGCCTGCGCAAAGCTCTCGCTCTATCTTTCCGGCTCGTATTCTTCCAAACTGGAGGACATCGTCCCGGACGAAAAAGTCCTCGAAGCAGGCAAAGAGGACAATGCCGTGGAGCTACTCATCCGCCGCATTCAGGTCATTCAGGAACAGCTTCACCAAGACCCGCCCTCCGAAGAGGAGGCCGCCTTCCAAGAGGCCGCGGACGAATATTACAGCTACACCCAACATAATCGGAGGAGAACACAATGAAAGATTATCTTGCAAATCTTCTGGGCACATGGTCATCCGAGCTTAACGGTGCATCCGTTCTGCTGCGCATCTGCCTTTCGCTGGTTTTGGCGGCGATCGTCGGCTTTGAGCGTTCCAGCAAGCGCCACAGCGCGGGCTTGCGCACGTTTATCATCGTCTCGCTTGCCGCGACGACGGGCGCGATTCTGGAAACCTACTTTTTCTCGCTCGGCAGCACCTCGCCGTGGATCTGCGCATCGGTCATCATCGGCATCGCCATGATCAGCGGCTATTCCATTTTCTTCAGCTCCAAAGGCCAGATCAAAGGTCTGACCACCTCGGCAGGACTCTGGGCGTGCGGTATCATCGGACTTGCGATCGGCCTCGGGCTTTACACGGTCGCCCTGATCGCATGGGTCGCACTGCTGTGCGGACTGTCGCTCTTCCCCGTGCTGGAAACCTACCTCAAAGACAAATCCAACCATTTCGAGGTGCATCTGGAGCTGAAAAGCAAGAGCGACCTCCAAAATTTTACGGCCACCATCCGTCGGCTCGGAATGCGCATTGACGACATCGAGCTGAATCCTGCCTATCTCAATTCGGGACTGAGCGTGTACACCGTTTCGTTCACCATCAGCTCGCAGGAGCTGAAAAAATACAAGCGGCACAGCCAGATCATCGAGGCGCTCCGCTCGCTTGACTATATTGCCTTTATCGAGGAAATGACTTAATTCTATTGCAAAAGCCCGTCGGGACTCCGACGGGCTTTTCATAACGCTGTCATTGCGAAACCGGTCGGCAGACCGGTTGTGGCAATCCGTTCCTTACCCCTTTTGAAGGCGGATTCCCACGGCGGCCGCGCCGCCTCGGAATGATGAGCAAACACGAGCATTTACGGCACACGGCAAAAGCCCATCGGAAAACCGACGGGCTTTAACTTATTCTTCGATTTGTGCCGCATTCACAACTTCTTCGGCTATCTCCGCCTCATCCGGAACTTCTTCGACAAGTTCCGCCTCGACCTCCACGGGAAGCTGCTTCAGCTTCTTCGCGGCGCGCACGCCCGCAAACAGGTAATACAGCAGCAGTCCATGAATGAGCAGGTCGATAATGCCGGAAAAATCCGCCATCCAGATGTACATCGCAATCAGGAAAACCGTATCCACCGCCAGCAGAGCCATGGCCACCGTTATCCACACGGTGTTCTTGCGGCTGAGCAGCCAGCACAGGAAATACAGCAACAGCACGACCGCGGCCAGCGCAACCCCGATGGGAAACAGGCCGAGCAAGCTAAGCAGAACCAGTCCCCAATACGGCAACGACGCGCTAAAGAGCATCATCGTATCGCTTCCTGTATACAGCAGGATGATGTTCAGCATCGTCAGGGCGATCATCAGAATCAAGTCGATACGCGCGGTTTTTACCGCCTGTGTCAGGCGCTGTCTTTCTTGATCTATCTTACCTCTCCCCCTCCGAATTATTTTTCGACGACCTCAAGAATGCCCATCGGGCAAACCTTGGCGCAGATGCCGCAGGAAATGCACTTCGACGCAGTGCTGCCTTCCTTGAGCACCATGACCTTCATCGGGCAAACCTCCACGCACTTGCCGCAGGAAACGCAGAGCTTTTTGTTGATCATGTACACGCCCGTCTTGGGATTCTGGGTGATCGCGCCATGCTCGCAGGCTTTCATGCACTTGCCGCACTGGATGCAGGTCTGCGGTTTGGCCGCACCGTCTTTGCCCGCGACGATTTGGATGCAGGAATAATCGGGATGAAATTCCTTATAAAAAGCCTCGGAGCAAGCGCGGACGCACTCGAGGCAGGCCATGCATTGGCTGTTTTTCTGGACGGTCAATTTTTTCATAAAAAATTTCCTCTTCTTTTTTTGATTCATTATATCATACTTTACGGAAAAAGCAACCCTTTTCCATCTTTTTTCGGGTGTAAAAAAACTGCGCCGCGTAATACTATAAATGCGCTGACGCAAATGACAAAAAAAGGAGAATCCGCATGAAAAAGATCTGTACGATTGCCGCGGTCTTTTCCCTGACCGCACTGCTTTTGACCGGCTGCCGCGACGGCAACGCCGCGACTACCACGACGCGCAAGCCCGAGACGTCTTCCTCCACGCAGGCGACGACGACCGCGCCCATCGGCACAACGACCACGCCCGGCGGCGCAACGACCACCAATCCCGCCGCACGCGGCCCGCGCTATTAAGGAGGCAGACAATGGGTGTGAAACTTTGTGCCGTTTCCATGGCTGTCGGTGCGGCCGTAGGTGCCGTTGCCGTTATGATGATGCCTCGCAACAACCCCGTTCGCAAGCTGGCTTCTAAGGCGGCCGACACGGTAGAAGATGCCGCAACGGCTGTCGGCGACAAGCTCAGCAGTGCCATTTCCGATCTGTAATGACGGAAACGGCAGAACTTTGCCGCGGCCAAGCGGCCGCGGCAAGCAAATCGCGTACATTATGCTAAAATCGCCTTGTGGAACACTTTTTTGCCCTTGCGAATTTTGACGCCCTCCTTGAGCATTTCTTCCGTCACGGCGAACGTCGCGGCGGGCACTTTTTCGTCGTTGACGAATACGCCGCCCTGCTCTACGAGCTGACGCGCCTGCTTATTCGACGGTGCAAGGCCGCAGGCGACCATCAGGTTCAGAATGCCGATTTTTCCGTCGGTCAGCTTGTCGGCAGGAAGCTCCGTCGTGGGCATGTTGGCATCATCCCCGCCGCCGACGAACAGCGCCTTTGCCGCGGCTTGCGCCTTGGCGGCCTCTTCTTCGCCGTGCACCATCTTCGTCAGTTCAAATGCCAGCACTTCCTTCGCCTCGTTGATGCGCGCGTCGCGCCACGTGTCCATCTCGTCGATCTGCTCGAGCGGCAGGAAGGTCAGCATACGGATGCACCTCATCACGTCCGCATCGCCGACGTTGCGCCAGTACTGGTAGAACTCGTAAGGCGAGGTCTTGTTCGGGTCGAGCCAGACGGCGTTGCCCGCGGTCTTACCCATTTTCTTGCCCTGAGAATCGGTCAAGAGTGTAATAGTCATCGCGTGCGCATCTTTTCCGAGCTTGCGGCGGATCAGTTCCGTACCGCCGAGCATATTGCTCCACTGGTCGTCGCCACCGAACTGCATATTACAGCCGTAGTTCTTGTATAGATGGTAAAAATCGTACGACTGCATGATCATGTAGTTGAACTCCAAGAAGCTGAGTCCTTTTTCCATTCTCTGCTTGTAGCACTCGGCGCGCAGCATATTGTTGACGGAGAAGCACGCTCCGACCTCGCGCAGCAACTCCACATAGTTCAGATTCAGCAGCCAATCGGCATTGTTGACCATCTGCGCCTTTCCCTCGCCGAATTCGATGAATTTCTCCATCTGGCGCTTGAAGCAGGCGGCATTGTGGTCGATGTCCTCTTTGGTCAGCATTTTGCGCATATCGGTGCGGCCGGAGGGGTCGCCGATCATGGTAGTACCGCCGCCGATGAGGGCTATGGGGCGATTGCCCGCCAGCTGCAGACGCTTCATCAGCGTCAATGCCATGAAATGCCCCGCCGTCAGGGAGTCGGCCGTGCAGTCAAAGCCGATGTAAAAGGTCGCCTTGCCATTGTCGATCACGTCGCGGATGGCCTGTTCGTTCGTCACCTGCGCGATCAGGCCGCGGGCAACGAGTTCGTCGTAAAGTTTCATACTGTTTCCTCCGTAGATTGATTTGTTGTTTTCAGGAAAATCGTCAGTTTGTCGCTCAGAAGCATGACATTTTGTTCTTCCAAAACGGTATCTTTGTTTGTGTGGATGCGGCTGCAATAGAGGATGCCGCGGCGGCTTCTGCGCAGGGCGGCGATACCGACGCCGTACGGGAAATGTTGTTGGTCGGACGGATATACGCTGAAGCCCTCACTGCGCAGCGTGACGGATTTTTCGCCCACCGCACCGCAAAGTGCTTGCAGTCGTTGCAGCTTCTGCCGGTCCTTTTTCAGCTTCGGAGTCGGGAACAGGACGATCTCGTCCCCGTCACCGACACAATCCAGATTCAGGATGATCTGGTTTTTCGTTTCTTTTTTGTGCGCGCCCTGATACGATGCCGAGCCCCATAGCCCCGCTTCTTCCAAGTCGAACAGGACGAACGCGACGCGCTCGCGATCCTCCTGCGAAATCGACGCCATGGTCTGCAAAACCGTGACCACGCCGGAAGTATTGTCGTTGGCATTGTGGCGATTGGCAGGTCCGACCATCAACAGAAAAATATCCACCCACAGTGCCGCATAGGAAACCCACCACGTCACCTCGGAATTCCGGAACAAAAGCTGCGCGGCCAGTCCCACAACAAATACGAATGCGAACATGAGCAGCACCGTGAATATCTGATAGGCCAGAAACGTCAGAAAATTGCAGGGCGTGACCAAATTGGGAAACGGCTGTCTTGCGCAGGTATCATAATGCGCCGTGATGAGATATTCGACCTTTTTCGGGTCACCGAAAATGACATTTTTGCTCCCGAGGCTTCCCTTTTCGACCCTGCCCGTATAGCCGAGCGTCTCTGCGTATGACAGCACATCGTCGCGAAACGCCTGCTTTTGCCTGCGGCTTTTTCGCACCGGGTAAGCATTCAGCACATCCATCGGTTTTTGAATCATGCATTCTCTCTCCTTTTTACGGTATGAAAAAAAGCCCTCCGTCCTTGCGGACAGAGGGCGTAAAATACGCGGTACCACCTCTGATTCGCCCCTGCCTCACGGCAGAGAGCCTCGCGGCGTCTGACAACGCCTGTCGCGCTATCGGGCGAGCCCGTCTTCCCCTACTGTATCTTTCGGGAAAGCCACTCCGGGAGGTATTTCATCGGCTCAACACCGCTACCTTGCACCACCCGGCAGCTCTCTGAGGTTTGAAAATCGATTACTTATTCCCATCTTCGTGTTACCGTTATCCTAGCAAAGAAACACAAATTTGTCAAGAAAAATTTACGTTCTGAGCATTTCCTCGGCACTTTTCAGTGTCGTTTCGGTGATATTGGTGCCGCCGATGATGCGCGCCAGTTCCATCTTTCTGCCCTCGATGTCCAAGGGCGTCACGGTTGTGTAAGTTCTGCCGTCGCGTTCGGACTTTGCGATCAACAAATGCGTCTGCGCCAAGGCGGCCAACTGCGGCAAATGCGTCACACACAGCACCTGCTTGTGTCGGGCGACGCTTCGCAGTTTTTCCGCCACTTTCTGCGCGGCACGGCCGGAAACACCCGTGTCCACTTCGTCGAAAATCAGGGTCGCAACTTCATCTTTTTCTGCCAGCACATTTTTCATGGCCAGCATAATGCGCGCCAGTTCACCGCCGGAGGCGACCTTGCTCATCGGCTTAAGCGCCTCGCCCGCATTCGCAGACATATAAAACGCAACCGCATCCGCGCCCTTGGGCGACAGCTCCGTTTCCGTAAAGGCGCACTCGAACTGCACCCGCGGCATATCCAACTGCGTCAGTTCCGTCAAAATGCGCGTCGACATGGCCTTTGCACATTCGGTTCGGTTGCGACGCAGGGCAAGGGCGGCATCCCACGCCTCTTTTTCGGCCTTTTTCAGCTTGCCTTTGAGTCGCTCCAGATGCTCGTCGGCAAATTCGATGTCATCGAGTTCCTTTTTCGCCTGTTCCAGATAGTCCAGAATATCCTCGCAGGTCGCGCCGTATTTGCGCCGCAGACGGTGCAGTACATCCAGACGACTCTCGATCTGCTCCAATTCCTCGCCGGAATAGGAAAGTTCCTCCTGCGAATCTCTGGTCTCCTCGGCCGCATCCTGCACCTGATACATCAGGTCGGCGATCTTGTCGTGCAGAGCTTGGTAGGCATCCGTATAACGGCTCAGCCGCGACAGGGCATATTCCGCGCGGCTGAGCAACGCGGCCGCGCCGTCGGTATCCTCGCCGCCATAGAGCGCGTCAACCGTCTCGCGCAAACCGTCGGACAGTTTTTCGGAATTCTGCAGGAGCTTGCGCCGCTGTTCCAGCGCGTCGTCCTCCCCCGCCTTTGGCTCGGCCTTTTCGATCTCGGCGATCTGGTAGCGCAGTGTCTCCATGCGGCGCAGTTTTTCGCTCTCGTCCATGGTCATGCGCTCGATTTCGCGGCGCAAGTCGGAAACGGTTTGGAATTTCTCGCAATAGGCCGCGCGCAGTGCCGCATTGTCGGCAAAGGCGTCGAGAAAGGTCAGATGGTTTTCCTCGTCGAATAGCGATGCACTGTCGTGCTGGCCGTGGATGTTGATAAGTCCGATGCCCAGCTTGCGCAGAACCGACACCGTCACAAGCGTACCGTTGACGCGGCAGACATTTTTTCCGTCGGAAAAAATGTCACGTTGGATGACGGTCTCCGCCTCGTAAGGCACGCCGTTTTCTTCAAACCACGGAAGCTGCGCAACGTCGCCGAAAACAGCCTGCACGGAGGCTTTGTTCGCGCCCGTGCGTATCATGTCGCGATAGGCGCGCTCACCCAGAATCGCGGAGATCGCGTCGATGACGATGGATTTACCGGCACCCGTTTCGCCGGTCAGGACATTGAACCCCGCGTCGAAAGAAATGTCCGCGTGCTCAATGACCGCAATGTTTTCGATATGCAGCAAACGCAGCATGATAAGCCCTCCCGCGCCCCGTCAAGCGAGGACGTTTTTGATTTCGTCGCAGAATGCGGCGGCGGCCGCGTGGTCGCGCATAACGACGAACACGGTATCGTCCCCGGCGATCGTGCCCAGCACGACGCCCAGTGCCATCGCGTCCAGCGCGGATGCCGCACCGGCTGCCAGCCCCGGGATGGTGTGCACGACCACGATGTTCTGCGCATAGTCAAATCCCGTCACGCATTCGCGGAAAATCGTATTGAGTCGCGCGGAAAACGTGCCGGCGACCTCCGTGCTTGCCACACGGTAGCGATAGGTGCCGACGCCCGTCATTTCCTTGACGATATGCATTTCTCGGATATCGCGGGAAATCGTCGCCTGCGTAGAGCGCATTCCCGCTTCGTTCAGCTCTCGAAGGAGCTGTTCCTGCGTTTCCACGTCGTGTGAGGAGATGATCTCCATGATCTTCGCCTGTCTTTGTGCTTTCATAGCCTACCTCAATTTCCGTTTTTCAGCTTGGCATTGACCACATCATAAAAACTGCGGTTTTTCAGCCGGATAAGTTTCGTTTCTTTTTGCGCTCTGCGCACGGTCACGACGTCGCCCGGATTCAACTTCAGCGCCTTGCCGCCGTCGACCGACACGAAGGCGTTTCTGCGGGCATTGTGCGTCAGTTCCACCGTGATAACGCGCCTGTCCGACGCGACGTAGCAACGGCTGACCATATCGTGTGCGCAGATGGGCGTAAGCAAAATGCCGTGCGCCTCCGGCTCCATGATCGGCCCGCCGGCCGAAAGGTTGTACGCCGTCGAACCGGTCGGCGTGGCAACGATGAGGCCGTCACCGCCGCATTCCATGACCTGCGCGCCGTCGCACGCCGCGCGCAGATGCACGACGCGCGCCACTGCGCCTTTCGTCACGACAATGTCGTTCAGACACAGATCGTGACAGAGAATGTCGCGGTCGCGCTGGACGGTCACATCGAGCATCATGCGCCGATCGAGCGCATAATCCCCCGTCGCCAGACGCGCCAGTTCATTCAATTCGGAGCTTTCCAGTTCTGCCATGAAGCCCATCGTGCCGATGTTCACACCGAGAATCGGAAGATCATAGCGCGTGGCGGTCTTGGCAATGTGCAAAATCGTGCCGTCGCCGCCGAAGCAGATGATGACATCCGCGTGCGGCAATGCGCGGTCGAGTCGATCGAAGGTCAGATCGTTCGGCAGGTCGAAATTCCGCTCCACGTCAAACGGCAGGCACAGCCGCACCTCCATCCCCGCCTCCTGTAAAATGCGTACGGCGGCGCGGACGGTATTGAAATTTCTGTCCCGATACGGATTGGGGGTCAAAATCACTCTTTTCATATGCTCACACTTTCAGCGCATCGTGCGCCTGTTTTACGACCTGCTCCGTCTCCGGGCAACGGTCAGGCAAATCGGCCAGTGTCAGATGGGCAAGAAATTCGATGTTTCCCTCCGGCCCTTTGACCGGGGAGAACGTCAGCCCGCGAATGGAAAAGCCCAGCTCGCGTGCCAGCACGACAAATGCATCGAGCACTTCCCGATGCGTCTGCGGGTCGCGCACGACCCCCTTTTTCCCAACCTTTTCCTTGCCGGCCTCAAACTGCGGCTTGATCAGGCACAGCACTTGCCCGCAATCGGGCTTGAGCAAGGCCTTGATGGCCGGCAGTACAATTTTCAACGAAATAAAGCTGACGTCGATGACGGAAAGATCGAGTGGCTCGCCCAGATCCTCAGGCGTGACATATCGGATGTTGGTGCGCTCCATCACGACGACGCGCTCGTCGGAGCGGATCTTCCAATCGAGCTGGCCGTATCCGACGTCGATTGCGAACACCTTCCGCGCCCCCTGTTGGAGCAGACAATCGGTAAACCCGCCCGTCGATGCCCCCGAATCGCTGCACACGTAGCCCTGCGGACAAACGTCGAAAAAGCGCAGGGCTTTTTCCAGCTTCAGCCCGCCGCGGCTGACATAGGGGCACGCCTCGCCGCGCACCTCCAAGTGCGCCGTTTCGTCATAGGAGATGCCGGGCTTGTCCGCTTTCTGCCCGTCGACATACACGACACCGGCCATGATGATCGCCTGTGCCTTGGTGCGGTTTTCCGCATAGCCCTGCTCGGTTAGCAAAACGTCAAGTCGTTTTTTGTTCTTCATAGCCAAACACCTCCATGGTTTTTCTGGCGATCGACGGCGCATCCAGACCGCATTGGCGGTAAAGCAGTTGCGTATCGCCGTGCGTAACGAAGTCGCCGCCCAAATTCATCTGCACGACCCGACAGGTCGGCAGGCTTTGACAGATCTGCGCGGCAAGTGCGTCACCGATGCCCGCACCGTTGCAGCATTCCTCCGCGATCACCACCTTGCGGCAGTCGCCGAGTGCATCAAGGACGGCCTGTGTCGGCAGCGGTGCAACCGACAGCAGGCGCAAAACACCGGCGGAAAGTCCGCTTTTCTCCAATATTTCGGACGCTTCCAGAACATTTTCGATCATAACGCCATACCCGATGAGCATAACGTCACTGCCATGCGCATGGCATACCGCCATGCCTTTTTCCGCCGTGTCAACCGTCGGTTGCCACGCAGACGCTGTCAACGTGCGGTTGCCCCCGCGCGGATAGCGCACGGCAATCGGCCCGTCGTGGCGCAAAATCGCCCAGCGGAGCATATCCGTCTGCTCCTGTAGGCTCGCAGGACACAAAATCATCATGCCCGGAACCATGCGCAGGAATCCAACATCGAATACACCGTGGTGCGTCTCTCCGTCCGCGCCGACGAGTCCCGCGCGGTCAACGGCCAGCACGACGTGCAGGTGCAGCATGGCCACGTCCTGCATGACCTGATCAAATCCGCGCTGCAAGAACGTGGAATAGAGCGCGACGACGGGGATCATCCCCTGTTTGGCCAAACCGCCCGCCATGGACACTGCGTGCTCCTCGGCGATTCCGACGTCGAAAGTCCGCGTCGGATATTCTTTCATAAATTCCAGCAGCCCCGTTCCGTCGGGCATGGCTGCCGTGACGGCGCACAGGCGCGATTCATCCTTCGCGACGGCGCGCATGGTCGCGCCGAAATTGTCCGAAAACGTGGCCTGCGCGCGCTGACGCACTTCGCCCGTTTTCGGGTCAAATCGGCCGACGCCATGGAATTTCGACGGGTCACTTTCCGCGGGCGCGTAGCCCATACCCTTGCGCGTCTGCACGTGCAGCAGCACGGGGCCGGACATCTTCTCCGTCTGCCGCAGCAGACGAATCAGGCCATTGACATCGTTACCGTCGACAGGGCCGAGGTAGGTCAGCCCCATGTTTTCGAAAATCGTCGTCGGCAAAGCGAAGCGTTTGAGCCGCTCTTTGATGCGATGCGTGACGGAATAGACTTGTCGACGGAACGCATTGCGCGACATGGTGCTCTGATAGCGGCGCTTGAAGCCGAGATAGCCGTCGCGCGTGCGAATTTTCTTCAAATGTCGTGCAAATCCACCGACATTTGGCGCAATGGACATTTCGTTATCGTTGAGAATGATGAGCATATTCTCCCCACTGACGGCCGCGTCGTTCATGGCCTCGTAGGCCATTCCCCCGGTCGCAGCACCGTCGCCGATGACGGCGACCACACGATAGTGCGCATTTTGCAGCGTTCTGGCGCGCGCCATACCGAGCGCAACGGACACCGAGCACGACGCGTGCCCCGCGACGAACGCGTCCGCGTCGCTCTCGCACGGTTTCGGGAAACCCGCGATGCCGCCGAATTGGCGCAACGTGGAAAAATCCGCTTGGCGGCCGGTCAGCAGCTTATGAACATAAGACTGATGACCGACATCGAATACCAAGCGGTCCGTATTGGAATTGTAGACTGTTTCCAGTGCCACCGTCAGCTCGACGACCCCGAGATTGGAGGCCAAATGGCCGCCCGTTTGGGATACGCTGTCGATCAGAAACGACCGAATTTCCCCGCAGAGCGTGATGCGCTCCTGCGCGGACAGTCGCAAAAGATCGTCGTGGCCGGATATCGTTTGCAAAACAGACACATGCTACCTCATTTTTTCCTATGAAAAATTTGCGGAATGCCGGAGATGAAATGAATGACTTTCCCAACGGCGTGTACGATTTTCGTATTGGAACCGATGGCAAAGGTCTTGCCGATCGCTTTGCCGCCGACGGTCATGCCCGAAACCATGGACGACATCAGAAGCGTCAGCAGGTTCGGCCATGTAAATTCAAACGATTCGAGCATTCTCACCGCAATGGTTGCCGACGCGGATCCCGAGACGACACCGCAAATATCGCCGATCACGTCGTTGCATATGGAACTGACTTTTTCGGCTCTGCGCAGGAGCTTGATGGCCTCCGCGGCACCGGGCACCTTTCGTGCAGCCATGGAATGAAAAGGTTTTTCATCCGCGGAAGTGACCGCGACACCAATGATATCGAAAACGATACCGATCAGCACAATGACAAACAGAATGGCAAACGCGACCGCGATGCCGGATGCCGACATAATTTCCTCCGATACAAGCGAAATAATGCCGGAAACCAGAATGGTCACGAGAAAAATCGTGACAACCCAGCGGATCGTTTTGCGTCGTTCTTTCTTTTTTAAGTCAGGGTCGGCCTTAGCCACGGAAATATCTCCTTTGATATGTTTTAAATGACGGTAGCAGGCAGGATAAATCTTACGGCTTAGGTCGGGTTGGATTTCCCCGAACGGAACCTGCCGTTACCGCGCAGGCCGTTTCCGTTTAATCCATTCGTTCCGCCGTTGCCGCGCGGAATACCCGATTGCCACTGAGTCCGTACTGTAATCCCCCGCCTGCCCATTACGACAGCCTAGGTGATTTCCACGGCAGAATGGTCCAAAGTCTTAGCCTCTTTTGCAAGCATGGTTTCCAGAAGCGATAACGGTAAGCATAGTGGCCACAGATGCCATACCGTCTGGTCCTCTTTCCCCGCATGATCACTCAAGGCAGGCTACACTGCACACAGCACACGATTCTGCGCACTGCCTTGCAGGTTCATACCTGATTCGTACGCGATCGGCCCTCTTTCGAGGTATTTCCCGTCGTCGCACAAGGTTCAGGTCTCCACGGAAACCGGGTCGTATGCCCCATGCCATTGGAGCGCGCCCGAAATCCTTAACCCCCAGCATCCACCCGAAACTGGGCGTAACAAGCAGACACCAGGGACTTCACCGATATGCCCTTCAAAGGATTTTTAGGCCCTTCTTGGAAAAAGGTCATTCTGACTAGGATACTGCACCGTCGAGGAATATCATAACATATTTTGAACGTATATACAAGTATAAAATCATGAATTTTCCGTATATTTTTCATTGATCCGTCGTGTCAACGGAGATTTTTTTGCGTGCACGGCATTCGGCATACACCGCATGCACCGCAATCGCGCACACGCCGACCGCCCCGCCCAAGCACAATCCCAGTGCCGCGGCATACCCTGCCGGAAACGCGGCATTCTCCCCCGCCTCGCACGGCGGGTCGATGACGGTCATCTGCGCGCCGCGCACGATCGAGCACACCTTTTCCGGGAGCACCTGTGCGATCACAGCGGCGATTTCCGCACATTTTTCCGGCGTGTCGGCCGTGACAATGACTTGGAAAATCGCGGTATCGCCCGATGTCCGGGTGTCGATCATGTCGCACAGCGTTTCGTAGTCATACGTCTGCGTCGTGCGGCGGCTCACCGCTTCGAGCACGCTGCGCGTCGTCAAAATTTCGCGGCAGGTTTTCACAAGGTCTTTCGATGCAGTCAAATCCGACGCGCTGACGCTCTGCCCGTTGTCCACATAGAACGTCACGTCGGCGCGATAACGCGGCGCGGCAAGAAACTGCACATAGACAAATCCGCACGCCGCCCCGACGAGCGCAACGGCCACGATCAGCCATATCCCGCGGCGCAGGGCTTTCCTGAAATCAATCACAATGTAATCCATGCTTTTCCCCTCTCTTTTTCTTATCCGTAGACGTGAGCGATCGTCTCCGGCTCCCGGCAGTTTTGCGGCAACGGCCGCACACGCGCGGGCGACTGCTCCGTGCGCACGTACATACTCTCCAGTCCCGCCTCCGCCGCGCCGTGGCAATCGGCTTGGTCGTCGTTGCCGATCATCACCGTCTGCTCCGGGCGCAGATCAAAGCGCGCCAGCACGCGCCGATAAAGCCGAACATCGGGCTTTTTGAGTCCCTCGTTCGACGAGATCACGATCCCGTCGAAATATTGCAGCAGATCCAGTGCCTGTAGCTCGGGTATGGTGAACAACGCCTGCGCGTTGGAAAGCAGATAAACTTTCTTCCCATCTTGCCGCAGACGCTGCAGCAGTGCCTCCGTCCCGGGAAACAAGCGTAGTTTTTCCAGCGACAAAATGCGAAAGATTTTTGCAAATTGTGCGATCTGCTCGGGCGTGGCACAAACGCCGCCGTCACGATAAATCGCCTCAAATACGCGCGCAATATCGATTTCCGCCAGATTTCCGCGTTCTTTCTTTGCAGCGGCCTCGCGTGCCGTCACCTCCGCGCAGTAGCGCGCGTGCAGCGCATCGGGCGAATAGCTCACGCCCTGCGTTTTCAGAAAAATGCTCACCCGCTCCCAAAACAGCGGCTTATCCTCGTCCGTATGGACGTCGACCAGCGTTCCGTACAAGTCGAATAAATAGTTTTGATATGTTTTCATACATCGCTTTGTATCCGCAAAGGGGAGCACCCGACACGGACGCCCCCCTTTTGATCACGGTTGATCGTTTTGGGATTTTTCTTTTCTCTGTTTTCTGCGGTTACGGATCTCCGCACCCTTGCGGAACAGGAAATGCGGCTGCAGCTCCGGCGGATGACATTCGAGCTTGTTTTCGGAAATCCCCCGCTGGCGGACGCGCTTTGTCGCAAATTCGCGAATCAACGTATACAGGACGGAAGCAAGCGGCACCATCAACAGCATACCGCCGATGCCCATCAGATCGCCGCCGACCGACACCGCCAACAGCACCCACATTCCGGGCAGGCCGATCGACTGGCCGACCACGCGCGGATAGATGAGGTTGCCCTCCACCTGCTGAAGAATCAGGAAGATGATGATGAACAGGAATGCCTTATATGGGCTGACGACCAAGATGAAGAACGCACCGAGGATGCATCCGGCAAACGATCCGACGATCGGCACAAGCGCCGTCACCGCGATGATAACGCAAATCAGCGGAACATACGGCAGGCGGAATATCAGCATCACCGGCACGAACATCAGCGCCAGAATGACGGCCTCCATGCACTGCCCGGTAATGAAATTGGAAAAGACGGTGTTGCTCATGCGCAGAACGCGAACCACGGAATCGGCTCTTTTTTCGCTGATCAAGGCATACAGCAGCTTGCGTCCCTGACGGGCAAGCGTCTCTTTCTGTGCAAGGCAGTAGAACGCGAAAATCACGCTGAAAATGGCATCATATACCCCGGAGATCAGGCCGCCGACCAGCGATACGGCACCACCGACCACCGACGAAACGCTCGTTTTGAGCGCGGCCATCACCTTTTCGACCAAGCTCATCCAGTCAATGCCGTACTCGCCTTCCTCAATGTCGAGCCATTTGCCCAGTTGCGGGTATTTTTCGACATTTTCCATCAGCAGATCATTGACGCGGCGGAAAAACGACGGAAGCTGCTCACCCAAGCGAGCAATGGTTTTCGAGAGCTGCGGTACGAGCAACAGCAGCACCAGCGCAATGAGCGCGATCACGGCAAAGAGCGTCAGGCAGATGGCCGCAATACGCTGCGCTTTCTCGTTTTTGATAAAGGTCAGCTTTTTTTCAATGGCCCGCAGCGGCACGGTGAGCACAAAGGCAACCGATGCGCCGATCAGGAACGGCGAAATGATCCCCCGGACGAAATCCCACAAGGATTTTATCCGATCCGTTTCCCGCAATAGCAAATATGTCGCAAAAAGCACGATCCCGGTGATCACAATATTTCGTCCGATCTTCTTGTCGATCTTCAGTTCCATACATTCGCCTCCTTTGTATTTTTCATTATATCCCGATTCTTGGCAAATGTCCAGTAAATAAGCTGTGAATATTGAAATTTTTTCAATTCTTCTCGCGCATATCCGAGCACGGCATTTCATAAGCTTTTTCGGAAGCACACAGCATCGGAGGGAGGCATATGAACGACACCATCGAAGAAAGAGCCTGCAAACTCGCTGTGTACATGATTGAAAACGGCGCGACCGTCCGTGCCGCCGCAAAACACTTCGGCATTTCCAAATCGACCGTACATAAAGACCTGCAGCAAAAGCTGCCCAAAGCCAATCCGTCGCTTTACACGCAGGTGCGCCGTGTCCTCGATCGAAACAAAATGGAGCGTCACATCCGCGGTGGCATGGCCACCCGCCGCATGTACAAAGGCATATAAAAAGCAGCCCCACCGGGCTGCTTTTTTACGGGAAATGATAATTTCACACCGAGATAGAAAATGTCAATGCAAAATGCATAATGAAAAATGCAAAATTTATTCTCGTCATTGCGAGGCGCAAAGCGCCGTGGCAATCCGTTCCTGCTTTCCCCTTTGGGAAAGGTGTCGCCGCCGTAGGCGGTGACGGATGAAGTTTCGCGCCGCAGGCGCGTAGCCCCCTACAAATCGTCGGCGTCCTGCACCGGTGTTTCGCGTTTTTCGATGGGTCTGCCCGTGTAGCACCCCTGCGGGTCGGTGATGATCGGGCTCGGTTTTTCCTCCTCCGCACTCGGCGGCGCGGCGCGTTTTCTTCCGTGTTTCATCTCTTCTTCACCTCCTGTTGCTCTATGGCATACATTTGTTGTTTTTCTCACAGTTTCCCCGCCTTTCTCGAAAATAAAACTGTAAAGAATTCACAAATTTGCAGTTGCCAATCGGCCTTTTTCATGCTATACTGTCCATAGTGCCCGCACAATGCAGCAAATGAATGGAGGTAATTTCATGTACGATCGCAATTTCAATTTCTCTGCCGGTCCGGCCACCATGCCCGTCCCCGTTCTGGAAGAAATCCGCGATGAGCTGCTCAATTACCGCGGAAGCGGTATGTCCGTCATGGAGATGTCGCACCGCTCCAAGGTCTTTCAGCAGATTTACGACAAGGCAGAGGCCGACCTGCGCAAGCTCATGAACATCCCCGACAATTACCGTGTCCTGTTTATTCAAGGCGGCGCAACGCTGCAATTTTCCATGTTGCCCATTAACCTGATGAAAAACGGCGTTGCCGACTACATCGTCAGCGGCGCATGGAGCAAAAAAGCCTTCAAAGAGGCACAGAAATTCGGCGACGTGCAGTGCATCGCCTCCTCCGAGGATCGCAATTTCTCCTATCTTCCCGATTGCTCCGACCTGCCCATCCGCGAAAACGCGGACTATGTATACATCTGCGAGAATGAAACCATCCACGGCACCACCTTCCAAACCCTGCCGAACACCAAGGGGCACATTCTCGTTTCCGACCAAAGCTCGATGTTCCTGTCCAAGCCATGCAACGTCACGGACTATGGCGTGATCTACGGCGGTGTCCAGAAAAACATCGGCCCGGCAGGTCTTTCCATCGTCATTATCCGCGATGATCTAATCCGCAAGGATATTGACCCGAAAACCCCCGTTTACCTGCGCTACGATACACACGCGGAAAACGGCTCGATGTACAACACGCCGAATTGCTGGGCGATCTACGTCTGCGGCAAAGTGTTCCGTTACCTGCTCAATAACGGCGGTCTGGAGGCCATGGCGCGCTATAACGAAGAAAAAGCGCGCGTGCTGTACGACTATCTCGACGGCTCGAAGCTCTTCCGCGGCACGGTCGAAACGCAGTTCCGCTCACTGATGAATGTCCCATTTGTCACTCCGAGCAAAGAGCTGGACGCCGAAGTTGTCGCCTACACGAAAGCCGCCGGATTCGACAATCTCAAGGGTCACAAATCCGTCGGCGGTCTGCGCGCCTCGATCTACAATGCCATGCCCATCGAAGGCGTGCAGGCGTTGGTGGCGTGCCTGAAGCAGTTTGAAGCGGAGCATCTGTAATCGGGAGGAAACGATATGAAAATTCTGGTAACCGACGGTATGGACAAATCCGCCATCGCGCAGTTGCGCGACGACGGGCACGAAGTGGTCGAACAGTTTTACGCCCCCGAAGAACTGGGCGCGGCACTGCGCGAATTTGACGCGGTCGTCGTCCGTTCCGCAACCAAGGTGCGCAAGGCACAACTGGAGGTTGCGCGCGGCAGCCGCCTGAAGCTCATTATCCGCGGCGGTGTCGGTGTGGACAATATCGACGTCGCCGACGCCGAGGCCATGGGCATCGCCGTGCGCAACACGCCCAACGCCTCGTCCAACGCCGTTGCCGAGCTGGCCATCGGCCTGATGTTCTCCTGCGCGCGCTATATTTCGGTCTCCGGGCAAAGTATGCGCGACGGCCGCTGGGAGAAAAAGGCGTACAGCAAGGGCTTTGAGCTGGGCGGTAAGACGCTCGGCGTGATCGGCTACGGCCGCATCGGCAAGCGCATCGGCGACCTTGCACAGGGCATCGGTATGCACGTCGTCTCCTATCAGCGTCATCCCAAGCCCGAATATGAATGCGACACCATGCACTTCGTTTCCCTGCAAGATCTGCTGCAAACGGCCGACATCATCGCCCTGTCCACACCCGCGCTGGGCGCGCCGATTATCAACGCCGACACCATCGCCACGATGAAAGACGGCGTCGTCATCATCAATACCTCCCGCGGCTCGAACGTGGACGAGGCCGCCCTGCTTGCCGCGCTGGACAGCGGCAAGGTGCGCGCGGCCGGTCTGGATGTATGGAACGAAGAACCCACCAAGAACGACGCGCTGTCGCGTCACCCCGCCGTGTCCGCCCTGCCGCACATCGGCGCATCCACCGTCGAAGCGCAGAAGCGCATCGGCTCGGAAATCGTGTCGATCATTAAGGAATTTGCCTGATGTTTGAAATCACTCTGCTCGCTATGGGCAAACTGAAAGAAAAATTTTATATTTCCGCCTGCGAGGAATACGCCAAGCGCCTCGGCGCGTACTGCAAATTTCGTCTGGAGGAGCTGCCCGAGGTGCGTCTGCCGGACGATCCCTCCCCTGCCGAAATCGCCGCAGGGCTGGAAAAAGAGGCCGATGTCATTTTCTCGAAAATCCCGAAAGGCGCATGGCTGTGCATTTTCACGCCCGAGGGCAAGGAGCTTTCAAGCGAAGCATTCGCCAAAAAACTGGCGGATGTAAAGCTGTCGGGCAAAAGCAGTGTCTGTTTTCTCATCGGCTCGTCTTTCGGCATTTCCCCAAACGTGAAAGCCGCGGCGGATCTCCGCCTTTCCATGGGGCCGATGACCTTCCCGCACCATCTGGCGCGGGTCATGGTTCTCGAGCAGCTCTATCGCGCCGAAGCCATTCAGGCAGGCAGCAAATACCACAAATAAGCAATGCGGGCCGCCCGATCGGGCAGCCCGCCTCTTTTTCAGTTACTCTGCGAATAGGGCAACAATTCCAGCGTGTAGCCCTGCGCGCGGAACCAGTCGATCACGTCCGGCAAAACGGTCGCATTGGTCGTCGACACGGCGTGCAGCAGATAAATCGCGCCGCCGTGATGACGGCCGGTGATCGTCTGCATGGCTTTGTCGACTGTCGGTTGATTTTCCGGATCCCAGTCGGCATGGGCGAAGCTCCAGAACACGCTCTCGTATCCGAGGCTTTGCACCACGGCCAGCGACTGCTGGGAGAAGGCACCCGTCGGCGGGCGGAAGAAACGCATATCGTAGTCGAAATGTTCCTTGACATAGTCGTGCAGGGTCATCACTTCCTCAACCATTTCCGCGATCGTCAGCTTTGCCATGGAGCTGGGATGGTGGTTGCTGTGGTTTCCGACGGTATGCCCCTCGTCGATCATGCGCTGCACGAGGTCGGGATTTTTCTCGCAGTACGGCATCGTCACGAAGAACACGCCCTTGACCTCTTTCTCTTTCAGCGTGTCGAGAATCCACTCGGTCACGCGGACGGTCTTTCCGCTTTCGTCTTGGAAGCTGTATTCATAGCCGCAATCGAAGGTCAGATAGATCTTATTGCTTTCTTCCGTGATGAATTTTGCGCCGTATTGACCGTACTTTTTCTGGTCGTCCTGCGCATAGGGCGGCTGTTTGCCGTCGGAGGTCGTACCGGGGCCGTAGGCGTTCGATTCGGTGTCCATCGCCTCAAGCTCCGCCATGGAATACTTTTTTCCGAGCAGGTCGCGGCTCGGCACCTGCGTCTGCTCAGGTGGCGCGCTCGTTCCCTGCGTGCCGTCCGTCGTTCCCTGCGTGTCATCCGTCGGCAGGGGCGTAATGTCTTGCGTTGTGGTGGTGTCGGTGTTGATCGGGTCATCGGGCGCGCTCGGCTTGATGCAAACCAGCACGATTATCAGCGCGATCAGCGCGACGATCTCAAGCGCGATCACGATCAAAAATTTCCGTTTCATTGCATTTTCTCCTCAAAATTCCCCGGCGTGGAACATGACCGCGGAAAGTGCGCAAAGCGGCGCCGTTTCACAGCGCAAAATTCGCTTTCCGAGCGTGCAAATGTGCACCCCTGCTTCCCGCGCCTGCGCGACCTCGGCCTCTTCCAGTCCACCCTCGGGGCCGGTCAGCAGACTGACGGTGCGATACGTCCCGTCGTTGAGGCACGCTTGCAGCGTGCAGGCGTGCTCGTTTTCGTAGAAGAGCATCGCCTTGTCCGCCTCGGCCGCACGTTTCACGGCCTGCGCATACGACGACAGCGCGACGATCTGCGGGATGATGCCCCGTCCGGATTGTTCCGCCGCGGAAACGGCGATTTTCTGCCAGCGTTCCAGCTTTTTCGACAGGTTCTTCTCATCCGGCTTTGACACACATCGCGCCGACGGGAACGTGACGATTTCGTACGCGCCCAGCTCGGTCGCCTTTTGGATGACGTGTTCGAGCTTGTCCGCCTTCGGCAGTGCCATATAAACGCTGACGCGCACGGCGGCCTCCGCCGCACTGTTGCGCCGCTGAAAAACGCTAAGCGTCAAATTATCCTGATCTTCGACACGGCACAGGCATTCCGTCCCCGCGCCGTCACACAGAAGCACCTCTTCCCCGTTTCTCAGGCGCAGTACACGCGCATGGCGGGCATTTTCCCCGCTGAGCGTGACCGTGTCGCCGCAAAGCTGCTCCGATGAAAGAAAAAACCGAGTCATGTTGCATCCTCCCGCATTGATGCACCCATTATAGCAGAAGACGGCCCCGATTACAAGTGGGCCGTCTCTTTTTTATGCAGACATCGCAGGCAAAATTTACACAGCCAAAACGCGCCTTGCACGAACAGACTCTGCACGAACGTCACGATCAGCACATACAGCACCTGCGTCACGCCGTATCCGAGCACGCACTGTATCGTCTGGCGCAGTTGCTCCAACGGCGGGACGTTGCACTTATAAAAATTGTTGTAGTTCGTTTCCAAAACCTGTGCCATGATCGCCGACACCGCGCAGTATACGATATAGAAAACCTGCAAATACTTCCATTCGCGTTTCCCCTGTGGCGTGTACAGGTCGAGCGTCACGATCAGGATAAACGCAAACACGACAATATTATAAAACAAAACGGTGTGAAACGACATATATTCCGTAAAAAACTGCGGATATTCGACGCGCCGTAAATCAAATTTGGATAGATCATCATCAGCAGGAACACGCTTGCGCACAGCGCGCTGGTCACCGCGCGCACGCCCTGCACGTATTTTCCCTTATACAGCGACATCAGCGGCATCATGAAAATAAACAGCGAACAAAAATGCAGTGGGATGTGATACAGATCATATCCGCGGCTGAACGAAATGACCTGCTTGCAGATCTCAGCCGCAAACAGCACCGCGCTGAGGATTTGGAACGGAATCATGCGGATTTTGTAGGGCCGATCTTTTAGCCAATGGCGCAAACTCAGACCAACGGCAATCATCAGTGCCACGGCGGGCAGTAACGTAAGCGCGTGTTCGCGCGTCCATAGTTCCATTTGGGCATCCTCCTCAAACGACTGTTTGCCAAAATATTACCATGATTTTCCGCCTCACGCAAGATTTGGGCACGTTAAGAATTGATTAAGAAAATCGCTATGTGTCGAATTTCGGAAAAATCGCCGCAATCTCGAAAAAGAGGTTGACAAAACCGCGTTCATCGCGTATAATACTTAAGCATGATTTGCAAGAGTGTTGGAATGGTAGACAAGCACGTTTGAGGTGCGTGTGGTTACGCCGTGTGGGTTCGAGTCCCATCTCTTGCACCATCAAAGGGTGATAAAAAAGATATCGCCGGAAAAAGCCTTGATTTTTCAAGGCTTTTTCGCTTTTTATAGGCGAAATTTTAAGTTGCAAAAATGTAGATATAAAAAGGCTATTTTGCCCTGTTTTGCGTATTTGAACCTCTGCACAACCAAATACGGAAGTACGAACCAGTGGTAAAGATGATATCATCAATTCGGCAATCACACCGGAATCGATGTGGGCGACCGTGATCTGGCCGATTATACTTACAATTCCAG
>CAYSYK010000002.1:0-197853 GCA_964435375.1 uncultured Oscillospiraceae bacterium
ACCGTCCACGAAATGGCTCGTGACGAAGCCCGCCACGGCAAGGCTCTGAAGGGTCTGCTGGAGCGTTACTTCAAATAAGACAATCGCAGATCCGGTAAGCATTGCAGATTTTGAGAGGACGGAGCTTCTGCTCTGTCCTCTTTTGCCATGCCCCGAATGTGCCGCACCTCCCCGTATGTCATTCTAAGCGAGCGAACGCGAGTCGAGGAATCTACGCACCCACGGAAATGCATAATGTAAAGTGAGAAGTGAAAAAGCTACGTCATTGCGAGGCGCAAAGCGCCGTGGCAATCCGCATCCCCATCCCGCGCCGTGCGCGTCAGCCTTCCCCTTTTGGGAAGGTACGGCACGCATTCCCCCTGCTTGCCATTGCGAATGGTGCAGAAATGACTTGCAAAAAAAGCCGTTTCTGCTATACTGGGTATCATCACACCGGAAAGGAACACGACTATGAAATTTAAAGACCTTGTAGCCGATCTTGAACAGAAGCAACTCATCGACGCGCGCAAAGCCGTCGTCGTCGCCAATGCAAAAACCCTGCCCAAGGGGGAGTACGGATTCACCCTGCTGTGCCTCAACGGGCACACGCTCAATGTCTATGACCTCGATTTTTCGCAGAACATGGGGCCTTTGATGTACACCATCGATCTGCGCCACGTCACCGCCGCCAAGGCAAGCGCCAATTTCTTCAATCGCTACCTGAAGCTGACTTATGACGGCTTCGAGTATAAGTTCGCCGATTTCGGCAACGCCAAGGAATTTGCCACGGCGGTGCTGTCCGAGACCCGCTGCTGAGAAACCGTGACGAAGATCTTGTTGGACAAGACGAAGCGCGGATGGTGGAAAAGCGCGGTATTTTATCAGATTTACCCCCGCAGTTTTCAGGACACCGACGGCGACGGCATCGGTGACCTGAACGGCATCATCTCCCGCTTGGACTATCTGGAAAAACTGGGCATCGACGGCATCTGGCTCTCGCCGGTGTTTGCCTCTCCGCAGGTGGATAACGGTTACGACATTTCCGACTATTGCGCCGTTGACCCCATGTTCGGCACGCTTGCGGACATGGAGAACCTGTTCGCCGAGGCGAAAAAGCGCGGCATTTCCATCATTCCGGACTTGGTGCTCAACCACAGCTCCGATCGCCATCACTGGTTTTTGGAGGCGAAAACGAGCCGCGACAATCCCTATCACGACTATTACATCTGGCGCGACGGCACGCCCGATAAAATGCCCAACGACATGGGCAGTGTGTTCGGCGGCCCCGCGTGGACGTACGTGCCCGAGCTGGGGCAGTGGTATTTCCATCAATTTACGCCGCAGCAGCCCGATCTGAACTGGGAAAATCCGCGCCTGCGCCGCGAGTTGTACAAGGCCATCCGATTCTGGGTGGACAAGGGTGCGGAGGGGTTCCGTCTGGACGTCATTGACCAGATTGCCAAAGAGCCGGACAATTTCATCACCATCAACGGCCCGCGCCTGCACGAATTTCTGCGCGAGCTGTCGCGCGAGGCGTTCCGCGAGGAGGGACTCGTCACCGTGGGTGAGGCGTGGGGCGCGGACACGCAGCGCGCCAAGCTGTACAGTGCGCCCGACGGAAGCGAGCTTTCAATGGTGTTCCAGTTTCAGCACATTTGCCTTGACCAGCAGGGCGAAAAATGGGATTTTACGCCGCTGCCGCTGCCGAAATTGAAAGCCTGCCTTGCCCGCTGGCAGACCGAGCTGCACAATTGCGGCTGGAACAGCCTGTTTCTTGACAATCACGACCTGCCGCGCATCGTTTCGCGCTGGGGAGACGACGGAAAATACCGCGTGGAGTCGGCCAAAATGCTGGCGACCATGCTGCACGGAATGCAGGGCACACCCTACGTCTATCAGGGCGAGGAGCTGGGCATGACCAACTGCCGCCTGCCGCTGGAGCAGTACCGCGATGTGGAAATTTTGAATTTCTATCGTGACCGCACTGCGCGCGGCTATTCCCACGAGGCGGTCATGGAGTCGATCTATCGCCGCGGGCGCGACAATGCCCGCACGCCGATGCAATGGACGGACGGCAAAAACGCCGGATTTACCGACGGCACGCCGTGGCTGCCGCTCAATCCCAATTATCCGACCGTCAACGCACAAAACGCGCTGTCCGACCCTGATTCGACCTTTTATTACTATCAGAAGCTGATCGCCCTGCGAAAAGAATATCCCGTTTTCCGCGACGGCGATTTCACCCTCTTGGACGCGGAAAACGAGAAAGTTTTTGCATACGTGCGGGAACTGGACGGGCACAAATTGCTCGTCGTCTGCAATTTCACTGCCGAGAACGTGGAATATCCCGTTCCGACGGCGTTTGAAAACGCGCGGATTTTGATTGCGAACCGCAAAAACGCGGGAGATATCTTGCGCCCGTATGAGGCAAAAATGCTGTATGTTTGATTTTCCTGTTTGATATTTTCCGCGTTTTGCGCTATAATAACGAAAAAATCAAAGCAAAGGAGCGTTTTATGAACAACTACGAACTGCTGATCGAGTATATCAACCCCTGCGGCGGCGAACGCCACGCCGTGAAAGAATTTCTGGAAGTGGATGCCGCCAGCCCCGAGGCATACGTGGCCGAAAACGGGCAGTATCCCGTGCTGAGCGTCGGCGCAACGCCCGACGGCGACACCGTCATCACCACCGGCGACGGCAAGGGCCGCATGGTTCGCTACACCTTTACCGCATGAGTATGGAGCAGGAGCTGAAAAGCGGCGTTTCCACCGTGGTGCGGGCGGAGGAAGCGTGCGATGTGTATTGCCCCGTTTGCCACAAAATTCTCCACGTGGAAAAAGGGGAGGTCATCCCGCGTTGCTGCGGAAAACCGATGCAAAAAATGTAAAAAAGCCGGGGGCAAGCGTCGCTTGCCCCCGGTACTTTATTTGCAATAGGCTACGGCCGTTTTCGCGGCCAAGGCGGCATTGTTGTATACCAGCCGGATATTCGAGGCCAAACTGTCGCCCCCGGTCAGCTCGGCCACACGCGCGAGCAAAAACGGCGTGGTTGCCTTGCCGTGGATGCCGTTTTTGTTGCATTCGGCGATGGCTTGGTCGATGGCCGCGTTGATGATCTTCGGCGGCATGGAAAATTCCTCGGGGATGGGATTCGTCACGAGCATACCGCCGCCGAGTCCCATGTCGTTCTGCGCGCGGAATGCCACGGCCAGTTCTTCGGGCGTGTCCAAGCGGTAGTCGACGCGGAAGCCGGAGCTTCTCGTGTAGAATGCGGGCAGCTCTTCCGTGCCGTAGCCGATGACTGGCACGCCTTTCGTTTCCAGATATTCCAGCGTCAGACCCAGATCGAGGATGGATTTCGCGCCCGCGCAGATCACCATCACGGGCGTGCGGCTCAGCTCTTCCAGATCGGCGGAAATATCCATGGTCGTCTCCGCGCCGCGGTGGACGCCGCCGATGCCGCCCGTGGCGAAGATCGAAATGCCCGCCATGTGGGCGATCATCATGGTGGTGGTTACGGTGGTCGCGCCGTCCTGCCCGCGGGCACACAGCACGGCCAGATCGCGGCGGGAGGCTTTGGTGATGGCCTGCCCCTTTTTGCCGAAATATTCAATTTCCTCCGCGCTGAGGCCGGCTTTCAGCCGACCGCCGATGATGGCGATGGTGGCGGGCACGGCGCCGTTTTCACGGATGATTTTTTCCACATTGCGTGCCGTTTCGACGTTCTGCGGGTAGGGCATTCCGTGGGAAATGATGGTCGATTCGAGCGCGACGACGGGCTTTCCGTCGCGAACGGCCTGCGCCACTTCGGGCGCGACATCCAAAAATCGGTTCAGATTCATAGCGTTTCTCCTTTATATCAGTGCAAAATGCTTCAGTGCAAAGGCGATTCCGTCGTCGAGAACGGACTTGGTGACGAAATCGGCGGCGGCTTTCGCTTCTTCCACGGCGTTGCCCATGGCGATGCCGATGTCCGCGGCGCGCAGCATGGGAATGTCGTTGCCGCTGTCGCCGAATGCCATGGCCTGTGTGCCGTGCAACGCATCGAGAATCAGGCGCATCCCACGCGACTTGGAATTTCCTTTTGTGACAAATTCCGCCATGCCGCGGCGGTCGATGTAGTCGCACCATTGCGCAGCATCCGCGACCATGGCCATGCGGTCACAGCCGGGCGCGTCGAAGGTGCAAAATTTGACGATTTCGCAGTCGATCCCGTCGCGCACGTCGCGCACGAAGCCGCCGAATCGGCGCATCTGGGCACATTGCACGGCAATTTCGGGATGGTGCGCGGAATGCTCGCCGTCTAGATAATAGCCGCCCTCGGCCTCGTAGAGCACCTGCAATCCGTGCGTGCGCACACGATCGATCAAAACGGGGACGGCTTCGGCGGGGACGACCTGTTTTTTCAGCCATGTCCCGTGCAGACAGACCTCCGCACCGCCCGCGCAGACGCAGCCGGAAAACGGAAGTTGCCGCACACGCGGGTCGACGTGGCTGTACGGCCGCCCGGTGTTGACCACCGCGACGTGCCCGCGGTCGATCAGCGCATGAATGGCATCTACCGTGGAACGGGGCAGGATCTGGGACTTTTCGTCCACCAGTGTCCCGTCAATATCGAAAAAAATGACCATGATTTTCTCTCTTTGCAAAAATAAAACTTATGCGGGCAATCCCGTCGCGGCCGCGGTTAGAATGCCCAAATTGTCGCGGTAGATTTCGTCGAATTGCGACAGCGGGAGCGGATTTTCGCCCGCGCCGACTTCAATGGTGAAGCCCGGCCGCTGAAAATAGCGGATGAACCAGTCTTTGTACCCCGCGTACGCGGAAGCCTCGGGCACCTGCGCGAGCGCATAGCCGCTGGTGCGGGCAAAATCCTCGGCCAGCGCCTGCGCGCCGGGGACGACATCGCCCTCAAATTGCCAGTAAATGACGCGTCCCTGCGTGTGATAGGCCAGCACCAGAGCGGGATCGAGCCGCTCCGTCAGCTCGGCCAGCGCACGGCTTTCCAACTGCGCCAGCGGCGCGCGCCCGACAAAATCGCGCGGCCCGGGACGGGTATATCCTTGGGAAAACTTGATTTCCCGTGCGCGAAGCCACCCGGCGGGATATTGCAGATTCAGGTCGACACCCAAAAGATTGGCTTTCCAGCCGTCGGGGAAGGGAATGTCGGGATAGTATTCCGCAAGGGTGCGCGCAAGCTCGTATTGCACCGAGCCGCGTTCGACCGCGCCGGTCACGAGATCGACGCCGTCCGGGTCGACCATGGGCACGAGCGTGATGGTCGCCGTGTCGGCGATCGTATTGGCGGAAATGCCGTAGACACTGCCGCCGGAAGCGATGGCTTCGGCAAATTCCTCCGCGAATTTCAGCAGAAGATAGGCGGTGATCCATTCGTTTGCGTGGTGCGCGGCGCTGTAGAGCACTTGCCTGCTTCCGTTGCCGATCGTCAGTGCCCACAGGGGGCGGCCGAAGGCGGTCGTGCCGAATTGCTGTGTTCGAAGGAAGGGGTAGGCATCGGAAAGTGCCTGAATCAGGGCGACATTGCGCGCGGATGTGATGGGAACGTCGGTCGATACGATGGGCATACAAAAATCACCTCGGATCAGTGTATGCCGACGGCTCGCCGCTTGTGCGCTCAGGCGTTGGCTTTTTGTTCCAGATAGATCAGCAGCACCGCAACGTCTGCGGGGCTGACACCGGATATGCGTCCCGCCTGACCGACGGACATGGGGCGAATTTGCGCGAGCTTTTCGCGCGCTTCCAGACGCAGGCCGGGAATGGCGGCATAGTCAAGATCTGCGGGCAAGCGGCGGTTTTCCTCTTTGCGGAACGCCTCGACCTGCTTTTCCTGCCGCGCAAGATAGCCCGCGTATTTGACCTGAATTTCCACTTCCTCCGTCACGGATGCGGGCAGGACGGGACGATCGGGGTCAAACGGCGCGATGTCGGCATAGCCGACATTCGGGCGGCGCAAAAGATCGGCAAGGCGTGCGGAATTGGCGACGGGCTGAGACTCCAGCGCGCAGAGCATGGCGTTGAGCGCTTCGGATGCGGCAACGCCCGTGGCCTCCAGACGGGAAATTTCCGCCTTTACGGCGCGATATTTTTCCTCCACCTGCGCCAGACGCTCCGCGCTGACCAGACCGACACTCGCACCGATCGCCGTCAGGCGCTGGTCGGCATTGTCCTGCCGATGCAGCAGGCGATATTCCGAGCGGCTGGTCATCATGCGGTACGGTTCTTGCGTGCCCTTGGTCACAAGATCGTCGATGAGCGTGCCGATGTAGCTGGTGTCGCGCGTCAAAATCAGGGGCGGTTTCCCCGAAAGGCGCAGTGCGGCATTGATGCCTGCGATCAGCCCCTGCGCCGCGGCCTCTTCGTAGCCGGACGTGCCGTTGAATTGTCCCGCGCCGTAAAGGTTTTTCACGGTTTTGACTTCCAGCGTGGGCAGCAGGGCGGTGGGGTCGATGCACTCGTATTCGATGGCGTAGGCGGGGCGCATGATTTCGGCGTGTTCCAGACCGGCGATGGTGTGCAGCATTTGCACCTGAACGTCCTCCGGCAAGCTGGACGACAAGCCCTGAATGTACATTTCCTCCGTGTCCGCGCCGCACGGCTCAATAAAGAGCTGGTGGCGGTTTTTGTCGGCGAAACGGACGATTTTTGTCTCGATACTGGGGCAATAGCGCGGGCCGACGCCCGAAATCGTGCCGTCATACATGGGACTGCGGTGCAGATTTTCGCGGATGATGGCGTGTGTTTGCTCGTTGGTATAGGTCAGATAGCACACGGCGGAATTGTCCGGCTTGTGCGCCGTGCGGAACGAAAACGGCTCGACCGTTTCGTCGCCGGGCTGAATTTCCATCTTGGAAAAGTCGATGCTGCGGCGGTTGACGCGGGGCGGCGTGCCCGTTTTGAAGCGGCGAAGCGGCAGCCCGAGCGTGCGCAGACAGTCGGCAAGACCGACGGAGGATTGCACGCCGTCCGGCCCGGAGCAGGCGACGCTTTCGCCCGTGATGACGGTGCTGTCGAGGTAAGTTCCGGTGGCGAGGATAACGGCGGATGCATCATAGCGTGCACCCAAGGACGTTAAAACGCCGCAAATTTTCCCGTTTTCCGTGAAAATTTTCACGATTTGCGCCTGTTTCAGTTGCAGATTTTCCTGCAACTCCAAACAATGCTTCATATACCGGCGATATTTCTGACGGTCGGCCTGCGCGCGCAGGGAATGCACGGCGGGGCCTTTGCCGCGATTGAGCATGCGGTACTGGATGCAGCTATGGTCGGCGGCCAGACCCATTTCGCCGCCCAGTGCGTCGATTTCACGCACGAGGTGGCCTTTTGCCGTGCCGCCGATGGCGGGGTTGCAGGGCAGATTGGCGACCGTGTCGAGATTGATGGTGAAAAGGATCGTGCGCATTCCGAGCCGTGCGGCGGCCAGCGCCGCTTCGATGCCCGCGTGGCCGGCACCGACGACCGCCACGTCGCACGCGCCTGCGTGATAGATCATACGAGTCCTCCTTGTGCGGCGGGTTCCGCCGACGGACAAATGCACAATGCGAAATCGTGCTTGGAAAGGTTCAAAAACGCCGATGAAGGATCATTCTTCTTCGGGCGTGTCTTTTTCCTCGGGTTTGAGCAGGAAGGGGCGACATACCACTTCGCAGCGGTTGATGGGTGTGCCGAGGGCGTGAAATTTTTCCTCGTAGCCGGTCATGATGCCGACGATGCCGTCTTTGTGCAGGTCACGGGTCAGATTTTTGACTTCGAGACCGCAGGCGGCAAATTCCTCCAGCGAAAATTCAAACAGCGGGGCATTGTCGGTCTTGAAATGGAATTCTCCGCCCGGACGCACGACGCGGCAATATTTGTCCAAAAACGTGCGATAGGTCAGGCGGCGCTTGCGGTTTTTCTTGCGCGGCCACGGGTCGGGGAAATTGATAAAAAGACGGTCGATTTCGGCGGGGGCGAAAATTTCCTCGATTTTTTCGACGTCCATATCGAGGAAAAACACGTTGGTCAACTGCATTTCCATGGCTTTTTCCATGGCGTGCACCATGGCCTCACGACATTTTTCGACGGCGATGAGCAGCACGTCGGGATTGGCGGCGGCGGTTTCCACGGTAAATTTTCCTTTGCCGCAGCCGACTTCGACCCACAGCGCGGCGGCATCCGGCTTCAGCGTGCGCCACAGGCCGCGCTTTTCCTGCGGCTCGGCGATGCACAGCGACGCGCATTTTTCCATGCGCGGGATCAGATTTTTCATTTTTCGCATTCTCATGGCGTGTTTTCCTCCCGAACGATTGCGGTTTCCGATAGAAAATTGTACCACAGGAATGGCGGTTCGTCAATTCCCGCGGGGGATTTTTCGTTGTGCTTTTCCGTGGGTGCGTAGATCCCTCGCGCTCGCTCGGGATGACAAAGTGGGGAGTGCGGTGCAAAGGAAGCGGATTGCCACGGCGCTTCGCGCCTCGCAATGACGTGGATTTTTTTCACTTTTCACTATGCATTTTGCATTATTTTTCCCCTCTCAGGCCGAAATCGGAGATTTCGGCCAGCTCCCCCAGAGGGGGGAGCCATGGTGCGGAGCGTCTGCATAGGGATGAAAAACGGCGGGAGCGTACACGGTTGGTGGACGCTCCCGCGGAGGAATCGGGGACAGGCTATGCAATTACAGACCCTGCAATTTTTGCAATTGCAAGCTATGCGTGAATATGGGTCAGGCGGCGGCGAGGTCGCGCTGTTTGGCGTTGCGGATGCAACGTGCGACGATACGCCAGACGATCGAGCCGATCAGCAGCGCGAGGCCGATGGCGGCGACGGCATAGTGGATGGGCGCGAAAATGCCGGCCAGAGAGCTAAGCAGGGCGGTGAAATCGGCCTCCTGCGGGAGCAGTTCGATCAAAATCGCGGGCGTCAATTGCAGGGACAGGACGATGGCACACAGAATGGAGCCGATCTCCATGAAGCTGAACGATGCCCATGTCATGCCCATCGGAAGATTATAGAAATTGGCACCCAACAGGAGCAGCAGGAGCAGCAGGCAAATGCCCAGACAAGCGCCGATCACGGCGTCTTGCGTCAGGCTGCCGATGGCTTGCAGAATGTCCTGCACGGTGAGGGAGGAGGTCTCGGAAACGGGGGCGGTCATGACCTTGTTGATCTCCTGACGGATGGTGCCGTTCAGGTCATTCTGCTCCACGACCTTTTCCGCCTCGACGCGGATGTTTTGCTTGATCTCGTCGGTGACGGTGATGTCGAAGGTCTCTTCGATCAGCGTCTGGTTTTCTTCCAGAAGATCCATGATCTCATCGACGGTGATGGTGGTGTTTTCGTTGCCGGTGAACGCGTCGTCTATGTAGGATGCGACCTTGTCGGAAACAAAGTCGGTCAGGGTGGAATTGTCCACGATCTGCTGAACCTGTTCCGGTGTGACCGGCACATCGGTGCCTGCCGTCTCCTGAATGATCTCGCAGATGTAATCGGTCAGGGCGGAGGGGTTGGTCAGAACGTCGGAGGGGATCTGAATATCCGAGGGGATCTGAATATCGCCCGGGATCTCGATGCCGCCGATGTCGCCGGGAAGCTGCGGGTCATCGTACAGACGGTTGGAAAGCGGGACAAGGTAGGGCGACGGGCGCTGCGCCTGCGGGGTGGGGGAAACGGGGTTGCCCGTGGCGGACGGGGTGCTTGCGGAGCTGCCCGAGGACAAAAATGCACGGATCAGCGGTTGCAGACTGCCCGAGGAGGTCAGCATCCGCACGTCGATCAAAAGTGCGCTGACCAAGATGCCGACGGACAGCAGGACGGACAGCACGAACGACGAAAATTGCAGCGCGATGCGCACGGCAATGTGCGGCTTTTTGCGCCGCGTCTGCGCACGGGGCCGTGCTTCTGCCGGGGCGGGCTGCTCCTCTTCGGGGAAAACGGCGCTGTCGGCCAAAGCTTGAAGGTCATCGTCCTCGGACCAGAGCGGCTCTTCGGCCGGAATTTCATCTTCGGAAACGGGAATGTCGTATTGTTCCAATTGCTCAATCTCTTCCATATCTTTCGCTCCTTTCAATGCAGGAAAATCTTACCTATGGGCATTATAGCAGAGGAAGCGGGAAATGTCAATGCGACGCGTCCGCGGACGGGGGATGGTTGTCGCCGCGTCGCACCCGAATGTGAAACTAGCCAACATCCCCCGGGAGGGGATGGCAAAAATAAGCGGTTTTATGGCAAAAACTACAATTGACTTTCTTGCACGAAACGAGTAGAATAATACTGATACACTATGCACCCGATGCGCGTAGGCGTGTCGGCTGAGTATTTTTACAGGAGGAAATCAAATTGAAGGATTGGGCATTCACTACAACCGTCGAGGAGATGGAAGCCGCAACCAATACCTTGCTGGAAACGGCAAATAAGGTCGGTGCGGACACTTGGCAGCAGCGCGTCAAGAACCAGACTCCTCACTGCGGCTTTGGCGAGGCTGGTACTTGCTGCCGCATCTGTTCCATGGGCCCGTGCCGTATCACCCCCAAGGCACCCCGTGGTATCTGCGGCTGCGACGTTCACGGTATCGTCGCCCGTAACTATCTGATTTTTACCGCCGGCGGCGCGGCAACGCACTCCGACCACGGCCGTGAAATCATGCACACCCTGCACGCCACGAAAGAGGGCGGCAACTATCAGGTCAAAGACCCCGAAAAGCTGCTGCGCATCGCACATGAGTGGGGCGTGGAGACCGAAGGCAAGGACATCTACGATCTGGCACACGAAATGGCCGAGATCGGCCTGCTGGAATACGGCAAGCCCTTCGGCTATCAGCGCTTCACCGAGCGTGCGCCCGAGCACACGCAGAAGCTGTGGGATGATGCGGAAATTCGTCCCCGCGCCATCGACCGCGAGGTTTCTCAGTCCATGCATATGACGCATATGGGCTGCTCGTCTCTGGCGGAGGCACTGATCCGTCAGTCCCTGCGCGCCGGCCTGTCCGACGGCTGGGGCGGCTCCATGATGGGCACCGAGTTCTCCGACGTTATGTTCGGAACACCCCGCCCGATCGACACCGAGGCCAACATCGGCGTTATGGAAAAGGACAATGTCAACATCGTCGTCCACGGCCATGACCCCAGTTTGTCCGAAATGGTCGTCTACTACGCCAACGACCCCGAAATGATCGCCTATGCCAAGAGCTTGGGCGCGAAGGGCATCACCGTTTCCGGCGTCTGCTGTACATCCAACGAAGTGACCATGCGTCACGGCATCCCCATGGCCGGTAACTATCTGAATCAGGAAAACGTGGTTCTGACCGGCGCTTGCGAAGCCATCGTTGTGGACGTGCAGTGCATTTTCCCGGCACTCGGACCTCTGTCCAAGTGCTTCCACACGAAGTTCATCACCACTTCTCCCATCGCCCGCATTCCCGACTCCGAGTTCATTCAGTTCCATGCCGAGACCGCGGACGTCAGCGCAAAGGCGATCGTGAAGATGGCCATTGAGAACTTCCCCAACCGTAACAAAGATCTGGTCAACATCCCCAACATGAAGCAGAAAGCACGTGTGGGTTACTCCGTGGAGGCCATCAAGAAGCAGCTCGATACCGTTGCCAACTCTCAGCTCGACGAGTTCGGCACCACCAAGCCGCTGATCGAATGTATCCACTCCGGCGTTCTGCGCGGCGCGGTGGCTATGGTTGGCTGTAACAACCCCAAGGTTCGTCCCGATACCGCGCACATCGGCCTGATGAAGAAGATGCTGGAAAACGACATCATCGTCATCACCACCGGCTGCTCGGCACAGGCCGCGGCAAAGGCCGGCCTGATGGATCCCGTGCAGGCGAAGGAATACTGCGGCGCGGGTCTGAAGCGTGTCTGCGAGCTGGCGAACATCCCGCCCGTCCTGCACATGGGTTCGTGCGTGGATATTTCCCGTATGATGGTTCTGGCGTCCGACATCGCGAAGGACTGGGGCATCAACATTTCTCAGGTTCCCGTGGTGGGCTGCGCGCCCGAATGGATGTCCGAGAAGGCCGTTTCCATCGGTAACTACGTCGTGGCGACCGGTATCGAAACGTTCTTGGGCGTCGATCCGTACTCCAAGGGCTCCGAAGAAGTTACCCGTCTGCTGCAAGGCGAGGACGGCATCAAGCAGTGGGTCGAAGCGAAGTATGTTGTCGAGACCGACATCGAAAAGCTGGGCGACAAGATGATCGAGTGCATCGAGGCCAAGCGCGCTGCTCTGGGCATCTAACAATACTGAATTTCGAGGTCTTTTTCCAATGAAAGTTGCGATCACCGGAAAAGGCGGAGTCGGCAAGACAACGCTGTCTTCCACACTGGCGCGTCTTTATGCCGAGGAAGGGCGCACCGTTCTGGCCGTTGACGTCGACCCGGATGCAAATCTGGGGCTGGCGTTGGGACTGGAGCAGGAGGAAGTGGACAAAATCGTCCCCATCTCCAAAATGCGCACCCTCGTCGAAGAACGCACCGGCGCAAATGAAGCCAATAAATTTTTCAAGCTCAACCCCTATGTGGCCGACATTCCCGAGAAATATGCCAAAGACATCAACGGCGTCAAGCTGCTGGTCATGGGTACGGTGGATGTGGGCGGCGGCGGATGCGTCTGCCCCGAGCACGTGATGATCAAATCCGTGCTGGCCAACCTGACCTATCGGAAAAACGATGTGGTCATCATGGATATGGAGGCGGGATTGGAGCATCTCGGACGCGGGACGGCCATGAACATGGATCAGTTCATCGTGGTGATCGAACCCGGTGCGCGCAGTGTTCAGACGTACCGCAACGTCAAGCGGTTGGCCGCCGATCTGGGCGTGAAACAGGTTCGCGTCGTGGCAAACAAGGTGCGCGACGCGCAGGATGAGGCGTTCATCCGCGAGTCGATTCCGGCGGAAGACCTGCTCGGAATCCTGCACTACAACGCCGACGTCATCGACGCCGATCGGCAGGGGAAATCGCCCTATGATTTCAGCCCCGCTGCGGTGGAAGAAATTCGGAAGATCAAGACCGTTCTCGATCATGAATAAAAATTACAGGAGGAAATACCGTGACACTTTTTGACAGAGTATTTGGCGGTAACGACTACAATTATGCGCGTACCGTCGCCGCCATTGATGAGGCGATCGCCACCTATGGCGAAAACGAGCCCGTTGGTTTCCCCGAAACTGCTTACGCCCTGCCTTGCTACTACGGCGTGACCGGCGTGAAGATCACCACGCTGGGTGAAATGAAAGCAGCCATGGACACCATCAAGGCCAACATGACCAGAAATTCCCGTCTGCAGGATGCGTTCGACAGCGGCATCGCGTCGGCGCTGTGCGCGGAGTTTTTGGAAGCACTGAAGTATATCCACGGCGCGACCCCGTACACCGAGCCGGAAATGGGTCACCTGACCGACGCGTTCGTCCGTAATCTGGGCGTTCCGCTGGTCACCGGCGACATCCCCGGCGTTGCCGTCATCATCGGCGGCGCGGAAAAGCCCGAGGATACCGTTGCGCTGGTCAAGAGCTATCAGAATCTGGGTATTCTGGTCACCATCACCGGCGAAGGCATTCGCCACGTGGCCGACGCCGGCATGAAGACCGGCGAAAACGTCCGCGTGTGCCCGCTGGGCTATGAGATGCAGTCGGTCATCCATGTCGTGTCCGTGGCCGTCCGTGCCGCGCTGATCTTCGGCAACGTGAAGGCCGGTGATTTCAAGGCGCTGGCCAAGTACACCATGGATCGCGTGAAGGCGTTCGTCAACGCCTACAAGCCCCTGTCCGACGAAATTGTTTCCTACGGCGCGGGCGCGATCTGCTTGGGCTTCCCCGTTGTTTCCAACGAAACCGAGAATATGTTCCGCGTGCCCAAGTCCCTGATTCAGCAGCTCGACACCGAGAAGTGGAATGCCACTTCTCTGGAAGCGCGTGACATCAAGATCAAAATCACCAACATCGACATTCCCGTCGCATACGCTACCGCGTTCGAGGGCGAAATCATCCGCCGCGGCGATATGCAGGTAGAAGTGGACGGCTCGCGCGTCGACTGCTTCGAGCTGGTACATACCTGCGAGGCCGCCGAGATCGAGGACCACAAGATCACCGTCGCAGGCCCCGAGATCGACGAGATTCCCGTCGGCAGCAAGATCTCCCTGTCGTACACCGTCAAGGTCGCCGGCAAGGCCATGCAGCCCGACTTTGAGTCCGTCATGGAGCGTAAGTTCCATGCGTACCTCAACTGCATCGAGGGCGTGATGCACACCGGTCAGCGCGACATGATCCGTATCCGTATCAGCAAGGCCGATTTCGAGGCGGGCTTTAAGTTCCGTCATCTGGGCGAAGTGCTGTATGCCAAGATCAAGAGCGAGTTCGAGGCCGTCGTGGACAAGTGCGAAGTCGTCATCGTCGTGGATGCCGAGAAGAACAAGCAACTGCGCCATGAGGCGAACGAGGTCTTTGCAAAGCGCGACGACCGCCTGAAGTCCATGACCGACGAGTCCGTGCCCGTGTACTACACCTGCATCATGTGTCAGGCGTTCTCGCCGAGCCACGTGTGTATCGTTACTCCCGAGCGTCTGGGTCTGTGCGGCGCGGTGAGCTGGCTGGATGCCAAGGCAACCAATGAGCTCGATCCCGCAGGCCCCTGCCAGATCGTGCCCAAGGAGCGCTGCATCGACGAGGCGCTGGGTCGCTTCGAGGATGTGGACGAGGCCGTCTACAAGTATTCGCACGGCGCGCTGGAGCACGTGACGCTCTACTCCCTGTTCCAAGACCCGATGACGAGCTGCGGCTGCTTCGAATGTATCTGCGGCGTGGAGCCGTGCTCCATGGGCGTTGTCATCACCTCGCGTGAGCACGCGGGCATGACGCCTCTGGGCATGAGCTTCTCCGACATGGCCTCCATGACCGGCGGCGGCGTTCAGACCCCCGGATTCATGGGTCACGGCAAGCAGTTCATCTCCTCCAAGAAGTTCATCGCGGCCGAGGGCGGCCCGGGACGTATCGTCTGGATGCCGAAGGAGCTGAAAGAGCAGGTTCGCGAGCGTCTGGATGCGACGGCTCTGGAGCTGTACGGCGTGGAGAATTTCACCGACATGGTCGCCGACGAAACCGTCTGCACCGACGATCCCGAGCAACTGCTGGAGTTCTTGGGCAATGTCGGTCACCCCGTGCTGGGCATGGAACCGTTCGATATGTAATTTTTCCAAAGGGCGTGCTGCAATGCAGCACGCCCTTGATTGTCTAAAAAAATTTGCCCGCGCGACTCGGGGGAGTCCGCGCGGGCAAACCATTTGCATCGTTTTGTTGTTTGCCCGTGTTACAGGGCTTTCGTCATTCGTCCGACAGCCGTGCGTCGGTGATCATGTGCTTGGGGCAAACCGTCGCGCACAGGCCGCACGCGTCGCACTTTTCATAGTCGATGACGGCCAGATTGCGGTCGAGGGAAATCGCCCCGTGGGGGCAGATCTTCATGCACATACCGCACCCGACACAGCCTTTCGCGCAGCCGCGCACCGTCACCGAGCCTTTGGCATGGGACGAACAGGCGATCAAAACGTCGCGCCCGTACTCCACCTGCACGATCAGATTGCGCGGGCAGGCCGCGGCACAGCTCATGCAGCCGACGCATTTCTCAAAGTCCACTTTGGCCACGCCGTCGACGACGGAAATCGCGCCGTATTTGCATTTTTTGACGCAGTTTCCGAATCCCAGACAGCCGAATTTGCAGATCGACGGCCCGCGTCCGCCCACTTTCGACGCCGCAAGGCAATCTTCGATGCCCTCGTACACGCCTTTCATCTTCTGGCCGAGCGGTTTTCCGTCCTTGTCCGTCTGCCGATAGCCGCTGCAGCGCACCATGGCCACCTTGCGCGTGACCTTTTCGGCCTTTACGCCCATGACGGCGGCCATTTTTTCCGCCGCCTCATTTCCACCGGAGGCACATTTTCCGATCGGTGCCTCCCCGCTGAGCACGGCCTGCGCATAGCCGGAGCAGCCGGCATAGCCGCAGCCGCCGCAGTTTGCGCCCGGAAGCGCGTCGTTAAGCTGTTCCAGCCGCGGGTCTTCTTCCACGTGGAATACTCTTGCCGCCATGCCCAGCACCAAGCCGAACACCAGCCCGAGGCCGCCCAACACGGCGATTGCAATCACAATGTCCATTTTGCGCCCTCCTCAGAAAATCTTCAGCCCGGAAAATCCCATGAACGCCAGTGCCAGCAGTCCCGCCGAGATCAGCGTGATGGGAGTTCCCTTGAAACAGGCGGGGCAGTCGGATTTTTCCGTCCGCTCGCGCACGGAGGCGAACAGCACGATCGACAGCGTGAAGCCCAAGCCGCCCGCCGCGCCGTTGAGCACGGAGTAGAGAAAATTGAACTCCTTTTGCACGTTCACCAGCGCCACGCCCAGAACGGCGCAGTTGGTGGTGATCAGCGGCAGATACACGCCCAGCGCCTGATACAGCGCGGGAACGCTCTTTTTCAGGAACATTTCCACCACCTGCACGATGGCGGCGATCACCAGAATGAACGCCACGGTCTGCATATACGCCAGATCCAGCGGGATCAGCACGAAATGGTCGACCGCCCAGCACGCCGCCGAGGCGATGGCCATGACGAAGGTGACGGCCATACCCATGCCAAGTGCCGTGTCGATTTTTTTCGACACGCCCAAGAACGGGCAAATGCCGTAAAATTTCACGAGGATAAAATTCTCCGTCAGAATACCGGCAAGCAAAATACCGAAAATTTCCGCCATCATTTGCCCTTATCCTCCTTTTTCTGCATGTACCACCGGCTTGCCGCAATCACGAATCCCAGCGTCAGGAAGCCGCCCACGGGCAGGATCATCAAAATCGCCGGGGTTCCCTCCGGCAAAATGCGGATGCCGGCGCCGCCGTTGAGAATGCCGCCACCGAACGTGCCCGCGCCCAGAAACTCGCGGATAATGCACATGACGCACAGCGCGGCCGTGTAACCGATTCCCTGCGTCAGCCCGTCAAGTGCCGAGGCGAGCACGCCGTTTTTCGAGGCGAATGCCTCCGCGCGTCCCAGAATGATGCAGTTGACCACGATCAGCGGGATGAACACGCCCAAGCTTTGCGACAGATCGGGCAAAAACGCCTGCAACATCAGATCGACGATCGTCACAAAGCCCGCAATGATCACGACGTATGCCGCAATGCGGATGGAATTGGGAATGATTTTGCGTAGGGCGGAGATCATCACGTTCGAGCAGATCAGGATGATCGTCACGCTCAGACCCATGCCGAGGCCGTTAAACAGGCTTGTGGTGATGGCCATGGTCGAGCACATACCCAGCATTTGCACGAGAACGGGATTTTTGGTCAGCAGACCGTCTTTGAACATAGTTCCGATTTTCATTCCGACACCTCCTCAGCCCAACGATCTGACTGCCGCCAGCGCCATGTTGACCGCATCGGCCACCGCGCGGGAGGTGACGGTCGCGCCCGTCAGCGTATCGGCCTCGCCGCCGTCTTTGCTGACCTGAACGAAGCCGTCAAGCCCGACGAAACTGTCGCGGAAGGATGCGTCGGATTCCGCGCGTGCGCCCAGACTCGGCGTTTCCGAGTGGGAAACGATCCGCACGCCCAGCACCTTGGCATCGTTCGACACGCCCACCATCACGGTGATCGTACCGCCGAAACCGGCAGTCTCCACCTGTACGGCATAGCCGTTTTCATTTTGGTAGATTGCCTTTACGCCGCTGTCGTCCTCGGTGACGAAGTCGATTTGCTGCGCGTTTTCGCCGCCGGGCAGCACCTGTGCCACCGATTGCAGCAGCTTCTCCGCCTTGGCCGCGGCGATGCGGTCTTTCGTCAGCAAATTCGCGCCTGCGAGCAGTGCCGCTACGACGGCGGTGATCGCGAACAAAATGGCGGTCAATTTCAGAATGTTTTTCATTTTGCCGCCTCCTTTTTCGTGCCGAACGGACGCGGACGGCCGATCTTATCAAGCAGCACCACGGTGCAGTTCATGATTAAAATCACGTAGCTGATGCATTCGTTGTAGCTTCCGAAATAGCGGATGACGATCGTCAGCACGCCACAGCCGATCCCGAAAATCGCCTGTCCCCATTTGGTCACGGGCGTGGTGACGTAATCCGTCGCCATGAAGCACGCGCCAAGCAGCAATCCGCCGCCGAGCACCTGATATGCCGCCCAGAGCAGACGGTCGTTCCCCTGTGGGAAGAGCAGTGCCAGCACCGCTACCGTGCCGACATAGCACAGCGGAATGCGCGCCGACACCACCCGCCGCACGAGCAGGTAGGCAAATCCAAGCAAAATCAGCACTGCCGACGTTTCGCCCATGCTTCCGCCAATGTTGCCGAGGAGCATTTCTTTCAGGCTTTCGGCGGGGAGCGTGCCTTGGTGGAGCGATGCCATGGGCGTGGCGGCGGTTACGGCATCGGCCGTGTCGACAATGCCAACGGCATTGTCGAATCCGACTTTCACCCACGTGGTCATCGCCACCGGCCAGCTAAACAGAAACGCGCGCGCCGCCAGCGCAGGATTGACGAAATTCTTGCCGATGCCGCCGAAAAGTTGCTTGACGAGGACGATTGCGAAGAAATCGCCGATCAGCACCACCCAGTACGGCACGCTTACGGGGCACACCAGTGCCAGCAGAACGCCCGTTACGGCCGCGGAAAGGTCGCCGACCGTGCAATCGAGCTTCATCGCCTTGCGATAGCCCCATTCGAAGAAAACGCAGGCCGCGGCGGACATCAGAATCAATACCAGCGCGCGAAATCCGAAGAAATACACGCTGCCGATGCACGCGGGGGTCAGCGCGATCAGCACGTCGCGCATGATCGTGCGCGTTGTCGTTGCGCCGTGCGCGTGCGGAGAGCCGGAAATGGTTAGCTCATAGAAATATTTCATTTGTGCCATCCGTCATCCCTCCTTATTTTCGATCGCGCAGCTTTTGCTTGCCCGCGCGGAACGACTGCACCAGCGGAATGACCGCGGGGCAGGTGTAGGCACAGCAGCCACATTCCATGCAATCGGTCAGATGCAGGTTTTTCAGCGATTCGAGATCGTCCTCGCGCTCGGCCTGATACATCAAAAGCGGCATCAGCCCCATGGGGCAGACATCCATGCACTTGCCGCAACGTAGGCAGTGCGGATGCTCGACGCGGAAGCGATTGTCGAATCCGAGCATCGTCACGGCATTGGTGCCTTTGGTGATCGGCACGCTTAGATCGAACTGCGCGTAACCCATCATCGGCCCGCCCGAGAGCACTTTGTACGGATTGGACGTGTGCCCGACCGCCTCACACAGCTCGTTGAAGCTCGTCCCGATGGGCACCATCAGGTTTTTCGGCTCGAGGGAAATGTCGCCCGATACCGTCACCACGCGGGAAATCGGCGGCATTCCGAGATAGACCGCGTCGTATACGGCCTTGCACGTCGCCGCGTTGAACACCGCGCATCCGACGGCCGCAGGCAATCCGCCCGACGGCACGCGCCGCCCGGTAATGGCGTAAATCAGTTGCTTTTCCGCGCCCTGCGGATATTTCGCGGGCAGTACGTCCACCGTAATGCCCATTCGGGCATCCAACTGCGCGCGCAGGGTCTTGATCACCAGCGGCTTGTTGCTTTCCACCGCGATGTGCGCGCGCTCCTGCCCCAGAATTTTCATCAGAATTTGCAGTCCGGCGATGATCTCCGTCGGATATGTCCGACACAGCAGGTCGTCTGCCGTGATGTACGGCTCGCATTCGGACACGTTGACGATCACGGTGTCCACCTTTCCAAGCCCGGAGCTGAGCTTGACGTGCGTCGGGAACGTCGCACCGCCCATGCCCACAATGCCCGCCTCGCGGATAATACCCAGCAGTGCCTGCACGTCAAGCGCCTGCACCTGCTGCTGCGTGCGCGGCTGTACATCGGGGCAGAGCGTGTGCAGGTGATCGTTTTCAATCACCACGGACAGCACCGTCATGCCGCTGCTGTGCGGCTTCATGGCAACGTCCTTTACCACACCGGAAACGCTCGCGTGGACGGGCGCACACAGCCCCTCGCCGTCGCCGATCTTCTGTCCGACGGTCACGGTTTCCCCCTTTACAACCAGCGGTCGGCACGGCGCGCCGATATGCTGCTGCATGGGGATGACCACAATGTCCGGCTCGGGGAACGCCTGTATCTGCAAGCGCTCGGTTCGGCTCTTGTGATGTGCGGGATGAATGCCGCCCGGAAATGTAAATGCCATATGCATACCCTCCGTTTTTCCCCACCGTCGCGGGGAGGATTCTCCTTGATTATACTCCGTCGAGCGCCATTTGTCCACTACCTGCCGCCCAAAGTGTCAAAATTTTTCAAACGGTCAGTGTTTCGCGCGTCTGCGGCGCGAACCTCATCCGTCGCCGCCGAAGGCGCGGGATGGGACGCGGATTGCCACGGCGCTTCGCGCCTCGCAATGACAAAAAATTATAAATTATTTTTCCATCTCAGTCAAGAATCGGAGATTTCGGCCGGCTCCCCCAAAGGGGGAGCCGTGGTGCACACCATAATTTTTCACTTTTCACTATGCATTTTACATTTCCGTGAGTGCGTAGATTCCTTGGCTTGTGTGCGCTCGCTCGGGATGACATAGTGGGAAGTGCGGTGCAAAGGAAACGGATTGCCACGGCGCTTCGCGCCTCGCAATGACATAGTGGGAGATGCGGTGCGCAAGGACGGGGGAGGGATGGGGCAAAAAAGAACGGGGCTGCTGTGGGCAGTCCCGGTTCTTTTGACAACAGAAAATTTTCGACAACGGAAATGATTCTGTAATGGAAAATCTTCGGCGATGGATTCTCAGCAATAAAAATCCTTGATTTTTTTGGCGCGGCTGGGGTGACGGAGCTTGCGGATGGCCTTGTTTTCAATCTGGCGGATGCGTTCGCGTGTCACGCCGAAAATCTGACCGACTTCTTCCAGCGTGTGGGTGCGGCCGTCGTACATGCCGAAGCGCATACGCAAAACGTCGGCCTCGCGCTCGGTGAGCGTATCGAGGATTTCCTTGAGCGCCTCGGCAAGCAGGGCGTTGGAGGTCGCGTCGGCGGGGCCGGGGGTCATGTCGTCGGGCACGAAAGAGCCGATGGACGTATCTTCCTCGTCACCGACGGGAGTGTCCAGACTCAGCGTGTCGGCGGCGGTGCGGTTGGCCTCGATGATTTTTTCCACGGGCAAATTCAACTCTGCGGCGATTTCCTCTACGGTCGGCTCACGCCCAAGCTCCTGCACGAGCTTACGGTTGCAACGGGTGGCCTTGTTGATCACTTCGACCATGTGCACCGGAACGCGGATCGTTCTGGCCTGATCCGCGATGGCGCGGGTGATGGCCTGACGAATCCACCATGTGGCGTATGTAGAGAATTTGTTTCCCTTTGTCCAGTCAAATTTGTCGACCGCGCGAATCAGGCCGGTGTTGCCCTCCTGAATCAGGTCGAGAATGTGCAGGCCGCGGCCGGAGTATTTCTTTGCGATGGAGACGACAAGACGCAAGTTGGCCTCGGTCAGCTTCTTTTTCGCCTCAGGGTCGCCCTCGGCCACGCGCTTGGCAAGTTCGACTTCCTCGTCTGCGCTCAGCAGTTTGATCTGGCCGATCTCTTTGAGGTACATACGCACCGGGTCGTCCAGATTGTATTCCGCGGCAAGGTCGACGGGGTCGATCAGGTCTTCGTCGTCGAGCACGGCAATGTCGGAATCGTCGTCGAGCAGGAGACCGAGGTCGCCGTCGTCGGCAAGATCCAGATCGTTGCTGATGATCTGGATGTTCATGGCATCGAAACGGTCATAAATTTCTTCGATTTTTTCGGGGGAGAGGTCCAGCTTCTCCAGAATGGCGTTGAGGTCGTTGGCGGCGATCATGCCGTCTTTTTTGCCCTGCAGGACGAGGTTTTGAATGGCGTTGTAAACTTCTTCGTTGCTTTTCTGGGGTTTTTTGGGTGCATTCATACGAGTCATTCCTTCTTTCTCTGATACTAAGTAGAATATAGCGTGATTTTTTTGCGGCGGCAAGGGGCTTTTGGAAAAATTTTTTCAAAAAACGGGGCTTGCGGCGATTTTTGTCGCCTATGACACAGTTTTTCCGAAACGGGGAAAATCATACACGGTGCTTTTTGGCAAAAATCGACGGAAAAATCCGACTTGCGCCCCGAAAAAATCTTGTATTTGAAAAACGGATATGCTATAATACACGAAAACCATCTGCGCGGGGGTGTCGCACCTGACGACGGCGCGATAGGACGAAAAAGTTTTCCGGGTTCCCTGTGAGGTACGATTGCTATGACAGACTTGTCCAAAATTCGAAATTTTTCGATCATTGCCCATATTGACCACGGCAAATCCACGCTGGCAGACCGCCTGCTGGAGCAGTGCAATGCCATCGACCGCCGCATCCGCGCCGAGCAGATGCTCGACTCGATGGAGCTGGAGCGTGAGCGCGGCATTACCATCAAGGCCACGGCCGCGACACTGCACTACGAGGCGGACGACGGGCAGATGTATGACCTGAACTTGATTGATACACCCGGCCACGTGGACTTCAACTATGAGGTTTCGCGCAGCTTGGCGGCCTGTGAGGGCGCGGTGCTGGTGGTGGATGCCTCGCAGGGCGTGGAGGCGCAGACGCTGGCCAATACCTACCTCGCGATCGACGCGGGGCTGGAAGTGCTGCCCGTTATCAACAAAATCGACCTGCCGTCGGCCAGACCCGCGGAGGTCAAGGCCGAGGTGGAGGACATTATCGGCATTCCCGCCGAGGATGCGCCCGAGATCTCGGCGAAAAACGGAATCAACATCCGTGCCGTGCTGGAAATGATCGTGCACGGCGTGCCCGCACCCGTCGGCGACCGCAATGCGCCGCTGCAGGCGCTGATTTTCGACAGCCAATACGATTCGTATCGGGGCGTTATCGTCTACACCCGCATCAAGCAGGGGACGATCCGTCCCGGGCAGGACATTCGCCTGATGTCCACCGGCGCGGTGTACAAGGTGGTGGAGGTCGGTGTCATGAATCCCATGGGGCTGATTCCCTGTGACGCGCTGGGCGCGGGCGAGGTCGGGTATCTCACCGCCTCGATCAAGACCGTTGCCGACACCCGCGTGGGCGACACCATCACGACGGTCGAAAACGGCGCGGCGGAGCCGCTGCCCGGTTATCGGCCGGTGCAGCCGATGGTCTATTCCGGCGTTTATCCTGCGGACGGTGCGAAATATCAGGACTTGCGCGATGCGCTGGAAAAGCTGAAACTCAACGATGCGTCGTTCGTCTATGAGCCGGAAAGCTCGATCGCGCTGGGATTCGGATTCCGCTGCGGATTTTTGGGACTGCTGCATATGGAGATCATTCAGGAGCGTCTGGAGCGGGAGTATAATCTCGACCTGATCACAACTGCGCCGAACGTTGTGTACCGCGTGACGAAAAACAACGGTGAAGTGGTCATGGTGGCAAATCCATTGGACTATCCCGACCCCATGGACATCCGGCTCGCAGAAGAGCCGTACGTCAAGCTGAATCTGATCGCACCGCAGGATTATGTGGGCAATATGATGGATCTGGCGCAGCAGCGGCGCGGCGATTTCAAGGATATGGTGTATCTGGATGCCAGCCGCGTGGAACTGCATTACGAAATGCCGCTCAACGAGATTATTTACGATTTCTTCGACGCACTCAAATCGCGTACGCGCGGCTACGGCAGCTTGGACTATGAGGTCATCGGCTACCGTCCCAGCCGCTTGGTCAAGCTCGATATTTTGCTCAACGGCGACATCGTCGACGCGCTGAGCTTCATCCTGTTCGCGGATAATGCCTATCCGCGCGCCAGAAAAATCTGCGAAAAGCTGAAAGAGAACATTCCCCGTGCGCAGTTCGAAATCCCCGTGCAGGCGGCGATCGGCGGGAAAATCATTGCCCGCGAGACGATCAAGGCGGTCCGCAAGGACGTGCTGGCCAAGTGCTACGGCGGCGATATCACGCGCAAGAAAAAGCTGCTGGAAAAGCAGAAAGAGGGCAAAAAGCGAATGCGCACCTTCGGAACGGTGTCCGTGCCGTCGGAGGCATTCATGGCGGTGCTGAAGCTCGACGGGGAATGACACGGGAGGACGCATGAATCGGCTGTTACGTGCCTGCATCAATCGGACGATGTGCAAGCGGCTGGACGAACGCAAGCTCGATGTCCGCCATCTGCACACCTCGGCGCTGTGTTACGAGCCGATTTCTTCCAACGTGGTGGCGGCATTTTGTGCCGACGAAGAAGAATTTTATTTTCGCGAATGCCTGCCGCGCATGGCGCGGCAAGCGTTCGTGCAATATGCCATCGACCGATTCTTTGTGATCGTGCGCAACACGCGCAGCGTTTCGGAATCGGAGAAAGAGCGGCTATGCATTTCGCTTCCGTTTTCCGATGAGATAACGGAAGTTTTCCGAAAATATATCGACGAGCGGCCGCGCACGCGCCGCTTTTGTGCCGCCCTTTTGCGTGCCGGGCGCGTGGCGGAAAAAGGTGGCTTTTGCCTGTGGAAGCGCGACGCGCTTGCCTCTTTGCGCCCGGAAAAATGCGGCCTGACGGCGCTTCCGTGCGGATGTGACGAAATCGCCGCGTATTTTATATGGTATATGCGCGCGGTGGCGGAGGAATATCGCACGCGCAACATCGTGCGCGGACGGAAGTATCTGTGCTTCTCGGCGGTCAAGACCATGGCAAGCGCGATCGTATCGCGCGCATTCGGTATGCAACGGCTGATCGCGCGCTCGTGGTGGTGCGCCCTTACGTGCGACGACGGGCGGGTGCTTTTCGGCGTGGCGACACGGCGGGTGCCGGGGGTCAGAATGTGCGATGCGGACATTCGGCCGGACGGTGCATTGCAGCGGGAATTGCTGAACCTGAATGCGCTCGATGCACTCTGCTTTCAGACGGATCATGCGGCGAACAACTATCACGTGGTTTGCAAAGACGGAACGTATACGCTGTGCGCGTTTGATAACGACAATCCCAATACCTTTTTGCCCATCCCGACGCTGCGCGTCGGACTGTCGGGGTGTACACCGATCGTGAATCGGCGGGGGCTGCTCAACCGACCGTATTTCTGCCGCGAAACCGCGCAGGCGATTTTGCAAGCGGATCTGGCGGCACTGCGCAGGGAGACCTCCGCTTGCCTGAATGCCGCACAGCGTGCGGCACTGATCTGCCGCGTGAAGAAGATGCGGCGGATGCTGAGAAAAACACGGAAACGAACTCCCGAAGTTCTGACGGATGTGCGGCAATGGGGCACACGGACGCTCGCGGCCGAGTGCGCACAGCGGTACGGAAAAACGTACCTGACCGCCGTGTCGGAAAAGAGAGGGAAAAGTTATGTCACAATTCAAGAATAAAACGCTCCTGATCACAGGAGGAACGGGTTCTTTCGGGAATGCGGTTCTGCGCCGATTTTTACAGACGGATATCGGCCGGATCCGCATTCTTTCGCGTGATGAGAAAAAACAGGACGATATGCGCCATGCGTTTCAATCGCAAATGCCCGAAGCGGCCGGGAAATTGCGGTTTCACATCGGCGACGTCCGCGATATGCAAGCGGTGCGCGATGCCATGCAGGGCGTGGACTTCGTTTTTCATGCGGCGGCGCTCAAGCAGGTGCCGACGTGCGAATTTTTCCCGCTGGAGGCGGTGAAAACGAATGTGCTCGGCACGGAAAACGTCTTAAATGCCGCAATTGCCGCGGGCGTCGAGGGTGTGGTGTGCCTGTCAACGGACAAGGCGGCCTATCCGATCAATGCGATGGGACTTTCCAAGGCGATGATGGAAAAGGTTGCCGTGGCGAAGGCGACAATGTCCGACAAAACGAAAATCTGCTGCACGCGCTACGGAAACGTAATGTGCAGCCGCGGGTCGGTCATCCCACTGTGGATCGACCAGATTCGCGGCGGTGCGCCCATCACCGTGACCAATCCGGAGATGACGCGCTTTATCATGTCCGTGGAGGAGGCGGTGGAGCTGGCACTGTTCGCGTTCACGCATGGACAAAGCGGCGACATTCTGGTGAAAAAAGCACCCGCGTGCACCATCGGCACACAGGCACAGGCCGTGTGCGACCTGTTCGGCGGCGACCCGAATGACATCCGCGTGATCGGCATTCGCCACGGGGAGAAAATGTATGAAACATTGCTGACCAACGAAGAATGCGCCCACGCCGTCGATCTGGGGGATTTTTATCGCGTTCCGTGCGACAAGCGCGACCTCAATTATGAGCGGTTTTTCTCCCGTGGGGATGCGGCGCGCAATGTGCTGACGGAATACAACTCCAACAATACGCACCTGCTTACGCGCGAACAGGTACGCGAGCGGCTCGCCGCACTGCCCTATATTCGGCAGGCTCTTGCGGAAGGAGGGCGTGTATGAAAATACTGGTCACGGGCGCGGAGGGATTCGTCGGGCGAAACCTCTGCGCGGCACTGAAAAACGAAAAGCACACCGTCTTTGCCGTCGGGAGAAACGACGATCTGCAGACACTGACGCACGCGTGCGCGCAGGCGGAATTTGTGTTCCATCTGGCGGGCGTGAATCGCGCGGCGACGCGTGAGGCATTTTGGCAGGGAAATGTCGAACTGACGCAAACGCTGCTCGACACGCTCGCGCAATGCGAAAATCCCTGCCCGCTGATGTTTGCCTCGTCCGTGCAGGCCGCGCTTGTCGGGGATTTCAACGGCGACTATGCCGCGAGCAAGCGGGAGGCGGAAAAACGCGTGCTACGGTACGGCGCGCGTACCGGCGCGAGCGTGCGGATATATCGACTGCCGAATCTGTTCGGGAAATGGGGGCGGCCGTATTACAACAGCGTTGTGGCGACGTTCTGTCACTGTGCGGCAAACGACCTTGCCCTGCCGCCGTATCGCGAAGAAACGACGCTGGAACTGCTGCACATCGACGATTTGCTCAAGCAGCTATGCGGCGCACTGCACGAGCCCGACGGCGGCTACCGCACCGTTACGGGCACGCACACGGTCACGCTGGGGCGAATCGCACGGCTTTTGCGCGAATTTGACGCGTGCGAGCGGCGCGCCGTCATGCCGGAAACGGCGGAAAATTCCTTTGAGCGGAAATTGTACACCACGTATTTGAGCTATTTGCCGGAGGGGCGCATCTGCACGCCGTGCGACGGGCATATCGACGCACGGGGCAGTTTCACGGAACTGCTGCGCACGCCGCACTGCGGGCAACTGAGCGTGAACGTCTGCCGCCCGAACTGCGTGCGCGGCGGGCACTGGCACGGGCACAAATGGGAGACGTTTACGGTGGTCAGCGGGGAAGGGAAGATCCGACTGCGCAAGCTTGGCACGCGGCGCGTGCTGGAATTTGCGGTCAGCGGCGAAAAAATGCAGACGGTGCGCATTCTCCCGGGCTATGTGCATGAGCTTGTCAACACGGCGCAGGAGGATATGATCACGCTGATCTGGGCGGGCGAGGTGTTCGACCCGCGCGAACCGGATACTTTTTATGAGGCGGTGGACGTATGAAGGATACCTTATTTAAATATGACGGGCGGCTGAGGCTGATGATCTTGGTCGGCACGCGGCCGGAGATCATCCGCCTTTCGGCGGTGATCGAAAAATGTCGCAGATATTTCGACACGGCACTGGTGCACACGGGGCAGAATTATGACGATTCGCTCAGCGGCGTGTTTTTCCGCGACCTGAACATCGCCGCGCCGGAGGCGTATCTGAATGCGGCGGGCGCGGACGTGGGCGAGACGATCGGCGCGATCATTCGCGAGTCGTATCGGCTGATGGCACGGGCAAAGCCCGACGCGGTGCTGATTCTGGGGGACACGAACTCGTGCCTGTCGGCAATTGCGGCAAAGCGGCTTCACATTCCGATCTTCCACATGGAGGCGGGCAACCGCTGCAAGGACGAATGCCTGCCGGAAGAAACGAACCGAAAAATCGTGGACGTGATCTCCGATGTCAATCTGGCCTACAGCGAGCACGCGCGGCGGTGGCTGGCGGCGTGCGATCTGCCCGCGGAGCGGACGTTTGTGGTCGGTTCGCCGATGGCGGAGGTTTTGCACAAAAATCTGGCCGCCATCGAAAAAAGCGACATCCATGCCCGATTGGGACTTGAAAAAGGGAAATATATCCTGCTTTCGGCGCATCGGGAGGAGAATATCGACGACGAGCGCAATTTTCGCAGCCTGTTCGGCGCGATCAACGCGCTTGCGCGGCGGACGGATCTGCCGATCCTCTATTCGTGCCATCCGCGCGCCGAAAAGCGACTGCGTGCGTCGGACATCGTGCTCGACGCGCGGGTGCGCGTACACGCGCCGCTGGGATTCCACGACTATAACTGCCTGCAAATGCACGCGCGGTGCGTCGTGTCGGACAGCGGAACGCTGCCCGAGGAGAGCAGTTTCTTCGCGTCCGTCGGGCATCCGTTCCCGGCGGTGAGCATCCGCACGTCCACCGAGCGACCCGAGGCGATGGAAAACGGGCTGTTCGTACTGGGCGGAGTCGACGAGCAAGGGCTGCTGCAGGCGGTGGATCTGGCCACGGATCTGCACGCGGCGGGCGAACACGGCACGCCGTCGGCGGCGTACACGTGCGAGGATGTTTCGGCGCGCGTGGTTCGCATCATCCGCTCGTATACGCGGGTCGTCGATCGGACGGTCTGGCACAAATCGACAAACTGAAAGGAGAAGCGCATGAAAATCATAGAATTTCCCACGCCGGAAGAGGAAGTGTATCTGGAGGACATGAGCCGCGAGGAGCTGACGGCGTATCTGGCGCAGTTGGAGCGGCGACTGGCGGCGCTCGATGCCAACGAGCCGAAAAACGGCGAGGCATTTGAATGCTGGGCGGACGAGCACGAGGCGTTGGAGGACGCGGCCGACGAGGTACGCGACCTGATCGACGAATTGTCGTGAACGAAAACGGCAAAAAACGTTTTTTTAGCACAATTGCCCATGTGGAGCGCAAGGGTGTGCGGCGCGGATGTACAAAAATGCTGCGATTGACCGCCGATTTCGCGAAAAATCAGTGAAAACCCGTGAATACGGGAAAAACAGAGACGCGAAAACAAGAAAAAGCGGAAATTTGGAACAATTCACAAACTTTTCACAGACGGAACGGCGGGAGCTTTTTGGGCTTTCCGCCGATTCTTTGCATTGTGAACAGATAATGAATGCATAAAAATGCAGAGAATAATGGAAAAAGTGAATAAAAAAGAGCGGCCGCGACTCGCGGACAAAAGACGCGTGTTTGTTCCCGAAAAACAAACTGCACAAGAAAACGGGCAAAATACACAAAGAAAACGGAGAAAACGGCACGAAAACTGGCATATTCGGACAGAGAAATATTTAAGAAAATATTAAATTCGGGCTTGACTAATTTGCAAGTTTATGGTATACTGTGCGAACAAGGAGTCCACAGACAGAGAACGGTTGTCTACTTGGCCGATGCTGGGACTCATGCCTGCCCAATCGGGTGGGAAAAAATCTAGGAGGGAAATCTATGAACATCAAGAAACTACTTGCGCTGTTGATGGCAATGGCCATTGTGCTGAGCCTCGCAGCCTGCCAGCCCAATGAAGGCACCTCTGCCGCGCCCGGCGGAACCACCGGCGGCAACGGCACTACCGGCAATGACGGTACCGACGGCCCCGGCTACACCGTCGAGACTTTCGAAGGCGACTTTGTTTATAAAGACTGGGTCGGCACGCTGGCTTCCAACTGGAATCCGCTGACTTATCAGACCAATGATGACGGCTATCTGAGCGGCTTCATTGATTCCGGTCTGTACAGCCTGCGCTTCAACGACGAGCTGCATCCGCAGGAAGGCCGCGAGCCGTTCGAGGGCTACGTGATTCTGCCCGAGATGGCATCCGAAATGCCCGTTGACGTGACCGAGCAGGTCAAGAAAGACCACCCCGAGTACGGCATCCCCGAAAGCGCGACCAGCGGCTATGCATGGTCGGTCAAGCTGAACCCGAACTGCACCTTCGCAAACGGCAAGAAGATCACGGCCGAGACCTATGTCAAGTCCACTGAGCTGCTGCTGCGTTCGGAACTGAACAACTACCGTGCACCCGACTACTACGCCCGTGGCGACTACAAGATCGCCGGCGCAAGAGCGTACAACAATGCCGGTAAGACTACTTATAAAGACAACTACGCGACCCAAAAATTCGACTATGTTATGGCCGATCTGATCAAGGGCGCGGATGGACAGTATGCCACGCCCGACGGCCGTCTGGTGTTCATCGCTCTGGACTTTGAACTGGAGTGGCTCAACCAAAACACGCTGGCCGACTACGTCAATGCATATGGCGAAGTGCTTTTCGATGTCACCAACTGGCCTACGCTGATCGCGATGGCGGATGACTCCGGCCTGATCCCGCTGACCGACGAAAATCTGGCGCTGTTCGCACCCGTTACCACCGGAAACCCCGAATGGGGCGAGAGCGATGCGGATCTGCCCGCATACTTTGCGTATGTTGACCAGTCCTATCCCGCTGACTTGAAGTTTGAAGACACTGTCGGTGTTTACGCCGTCAACGAGTACGAGGTCGTCTTCGTTCTGGAGAACGCGATGTCCGGCTTCTATCTGTACCTGAACATCGGCGTGCCGCTGGTCGATCCTGAACTGTACGAAGAGTGCTTGGAGCTGAAGAACGGCGTTTGGACCTGCAGCTACAATACCTCCGTCGGCACGACCAACTCCTACGGCCCGTATAAGCTGTCCGAGTACCAGAGCAAGAAGTACCTGCGTCTGGTTCGCAACGAGTCTTGGTGGGGCTATTCCGATGGCCAGCACATCTACAAAGACCCGCACGACGGCAAGGTTTATCCCCTGTATCAGACGACCGAGATCTACACGCAGGTCGTTCCCGAAGCAGCTACCGCGAAGCTGATGTTTATGAAGGGTGAGCTGATGGCTTACGGCCTGCAGGCTTCCGACTATGCAACGCTGAAGAACTCCGAGTGGCTGTACATCACCCCCGCCGAGACCGTGTACTGCCTGATCATGAACGGCCACATCAAGGCAATTCAGGAGCGTGAGAACGCGTCCGAATTCGACAAGAGCACGACCGACCTCGAGACCATGACCGTGAACGAATTCCGTCGCGCGATGGCTCTGGTGTACGATAAGAACAACCTCTGCGAAGTTATTTCTCCGTCCAGAACCGCCGGCTTGGGCATTCTGGGTACCACCTATGTCTACGACATCGACAACTGCCTGTACTACCGCGATACCGATCAGGCGAAGAAGGTTCTGTGCGACTTCTACAGCGTGAACATTGACGACTACGCGTCTCTGGACGATGCCGTTGCCTCCATCACCGGCTACAACCCCACCCGTGCGAAGGAACTGTTCACCGAGGCGTTCAAAGTTGCACTGGAGAAGGGCTATATCACCGATAACGACAACGACGGCATCTCCGACCAGACCGTTACGATCGAGTACTCGCTGAGCGCATCCGACTCCTTCCAGACCGCACTGGTCAACTACCTGAACGACAACGTCAGAAAGGTAGCCGAGGGCACTCCGTTCGAAGGCAAGATCCTCATCAAGGAATCCCCCGCATACGGCAACGACTGGTCCAACATGATCCGTAACGGCCTGTCCGACTGCGTCTTGGGCGGCTTCGGCGGCTCCAACCTGAACCCGTTTGCGACGATGGCCTCCTATCTGGACTCCGAGTCCGCATTCGACGGCAACTGGAACGACAACTACGTCAACCAGATGACTAAGACCATCAACGGCGAAGAGATCACGATGTCCGTTATGGATTGGTGCAACTGCGTCAACGGCTCCACGATCGAAGTCAACGGCAAGTCCTACAACTTCGGCGAAGGCCAGGCCGATATGGACATCCGTCTGGATATCTTGGCTGCCCTTGAAGGCGAGATCCTCAAGACCTACAACCACATCCCGATGATCCAAAATCAGGGCGCAACGCTGCTGAGCAAGCAGGTGTACTACGTCGTCGAAGAGTTCAGCGGAATTCTGGGCGGCCGTGGCGGCATCGCTTACATGAAGTATGACTACAACGAGGCCGAGTGGGCTGAGTATGTCAAGTCCTGCGGCGGCGAGCTGGCTTACTGATTTCTCGCGGCGGGAAAATACCCCAAATAAATAACAAAACGCGCTGTAGCGGGGGAGAAATTCCCCGCTACAGTTCGCCATTGTTTAAAACTTTTGCCGAACACTGGTTTTCCGGAAAGGATTTTACCGTTTTGGCGACCCCCGGACTTGCGCCGTAAGTGTAAAGTCCATTCCAGTGCCTGCGCGGAAATCGGTACGCGCGGGACAAAGAAAACAAGGAGGGTATTATGGTCAAATATACTCTGCAAAGAATTCTGTATATGCTGCTGGTGTTCATCGTGATCACGGCGATCTGCTTTACGCTGATCCGTATGCTCGACCCGGCACCGCTGTCTCCCGGCGACTATCACGCGGAGATCATCGAACGTCAGCGCGAAGCACTCGGATACAACAAACCCATTCCGGTGCAATTTTATCTGTTTGTCAAGAATGTTGTGACAAAATTTGACTGGGGCATGAGTGATAAGCTCGAATTCGGTAAAGATGTCACAGACCTCTTTATCCAAAGACTGCCCGCGACCATGACGGTAAACCTGTACTCCATTCTCATCAGCATCCCGATCGGCATCGCGCTGGGCGTGTTTGCCGCGCTGAAGAAGAATACGTGGATCGACTATACCATATCCACGCTGACCATGGTGGTCATATCCGTACCGAGCTTCGTGTACGCGTTTTTGATTCAGTATATTTTCTGCTACAAACTCGACTGGTTCGATTTCCTGATAAAAGGCGGAACGGACTGGCTCAGTTGGGACATGTTCGTCAGCATGATCCCGGCGATCATGGCGCTGTCGTTCGGCGTCATTGCAGGCTTTACCCGCACGACCCGTGCGGAACTGACGGAGGTGCTGACCAGCGAGTTCATGCTGCTGGCGCGCACCAAAGGTTTGACCAAAACACAGGCAACCGTGCGCCATGCACTGCGTAACTGCTTCGTGGTGGTTGTTCCTGCGATTTTCGGAGAATTTATCGGTATTCTGGGCGGTAGCCTGATCATCGAAAGAATCTTCGGCATTCCCGGCGTCGGCGATCTGTACATCAGTGCCGTCAACGCGCCGGACTATCCGCTGTTCCTGCTGAACACCTGCTTCTATACGGCGCTGGGTTTGGCAGCCAACATTGTGGTCGATATCAGCTACGGCTTTATTGACCCGCGTATCAGAATGGGGTCGAAAAAATGAGTAAAAAGAATAATTTCGAACATATTCCCCAAGAAAAATTTGCATTCGTGCAACTCGATGCAGCTATTCACGACAAAAAATTTGAAACGAAAGCGCGCAGCTTCTTCCAAGATGCCATGCTTCGCTTCAGTAAAAATAAGTCGAGCGTGGTTGCGGCGTGGATTTTGCTGTTCCTCGTGCTGTTTGCGCTGATTTCGCCGCTGCTCTCTCCGTATACCATGAGCGACGTGGACTATATTTACAAATCCCATCCGAGCTATGTCCCTGCGATCGCGGAGCTCAATCTGGGCTTTATGGACGGCGGCATGGTTCACAAGAACCAGAACGAGAAGGCACAGCAGCAGTGGGTCGCCATTGCGAAGGAGACCGGCTACGACCCGGTGCTCAAGGTCGTGGGGGAAAAGGTTACGTATGAAAAGCGCCGCGGCCAAGTTTATGAGGTCGTGACGCAGGATATTCGCATCAACCGTTACTTTGAAAAGGGCATCGTGCGCCGTCAGTTTTCGTTCGACGAATTCCGCGAGATCATGGCGTGGCAGAACGAATCCGGCATACAGGTGATTTATCCGTGGGTCGAGGGATGCACGGCCGATAACGCGAACTTGTGGTATCAGACGGACAGCAAGGGCTTAGCCCTGACGGACGATGCGGGGAATTTCCTGCCGGCGTACAGCACGCGCAAGGAAATTCAGGGCATTGAATACGATTCCATCCGCGTGGAAGGCGACGACGGAAGCTATATTTACTCGCAGAAGGTTGACGGCGAAAACGTGTACTGCCGCGTTTGCTATTACAACCTCTATCAGTACGTCAACGGCGTGGAGCCGACGTATATCTTCGGCACGACGGTCGACGGAAAAGACCTGTTCACGGCGATCGGCATCGGCGCGCGGTTCTCTCTGATCTTCGCCGTCGCGGTGTCGGCAATCAACCTGTTTATCGGCGCGGTCGTCGGTGCGATTCAGGGTTACTACGGCGGATACGTTGACATGGTGATCGACCGCCTGACGGATATTCTGTCCGGTGTTCCGTTCGTCGTGGTGGCAACGCTGTTCCAGCGCCATCTGGTCGTGACGGGAAAGGTCAGCGAGGTGACGGCCTTCCTCTTCGCATTCGTGCTGACCGGCTGGATCGGCATGGCGGCACTGACCAGAAAACAGTTCTACCGCTTTAAGAGTCAGGAATTTGTCATGGCTGCGCGCACCTTGGGTGCGTCGGATCTGCGCTTGATCGTCAAGCACGTGTTCCCCAACGCCATCGGCACCCTGATCACGAGCTGCGCGCTGGTGATTCCGGGCGCGATCAGTTCCGAGACCTCCATGGCATATCTGGGTATCGTCAACCTGCAAAAAACCGCGGGCGCGACCATCGGCAGCCTGCTCAGCGAGGGCAACAGCGCGTTTACGGAAGCGCCGCACGTTATGCTCTGGCCGAGCCTGTTCTTGGGCTTGCTGATGATCTGCTTCAATCTGTTCGGCAACGGCTTGCGCGATGCGTTCAATCCTTCCACGAGAGGAGCTGAAGACTGATGGAAAAGAAATTACAGGTAAAAGACCTTCGCATTTCCTTCCGTACCTCCAACGGTAAGGTGCAGGCGGTGCGCGATATCAGCTTCGATCTGGCACAGGGCGAAACATTGGCCATCGTCGGCGAGTCCGGCTCCGGCAAATCGGTTACGTCCAAGGCAATTCTGGGCATTCAGGCCGCGAACTCCATCACCGAGTCCGGCGAAATCATCTACGACGGTCAGGATCTGCTGAAAATCTCCGAGGAGGAGTTCCACAAGATCCGCGGCGATAAAATCGCCATGATCTTCCAAGACCCGATGTCCAGCCTCAACCCCATTATGAAAATCGGCAAGCAGTTGACGGAGGCCATGATCCTCAAAGGAAAGGCACGTCAGCGCGAAAGCCGCAGCAATTTCAACGGCACGCTGAAAAACCTGAATCGGTATATGATCGAGGCGGAGGCCGGCGGCGACAAGGCGAAGGCCGCGCAAATTACCGCGGCGTGCAAGCGATTCGACAAGTTCGAGTTCGCGCACACGCATCTGGAGGCGGCGTATAACGATGCCGTCGAGTCGGCGCGCGACGCCATCGACAAGATCGACACGCTGGCGTTCGAGCTGGAAAAGAGCGTGGTCAAGGAAGTGCCTTACCGCGTCAAGACCATTCGCCATCTGGCGATCGGCGCGATCGGTGAATTTGTCGTCAAAGAGGAAGAAAAGAAACTGCGTGATCTGGCGGGAAGCCTGTCCGCGACGTATCGCGCGGAGCAGTCGTACGCCAATACGGCCGCGAAAACGGACAAAAATCCCCGTGCACAATTCCCGGGAACCGTCGCGGCACTGCACGAAATCGGGAAAATTCTGGAAAGAGCGCTGGAAAAGCCGCAGCCGAATTTCTTCCGCATGGGCTATTATCTGACGTTCCACAACGCAGCACTGCCGAATTTGCCCATGGAGCAGCTCAACGACCACATGAAAAAAATCCTCGACGAGGAGTTCATGCTGGAATTTATCGCCAATGCGGAGCAGGCAATCGCCTACACGGCGGGCAATTCCTATTGCAATATGGAAAAGGCCGTGCAGGAGCTGGAAGCGGCGAAGGCCGTGTTCGAGGTGGAAAATCTCGACAAAAAGGCCTGCCATGCGACACAGAAGCGTCTGGCGCAGATCGTCGATGCGACGATCGACCCGCTCGCTACCACACGCGACAGCCTGAGCTGGACGTTCCGCGGCAGCTTAAAGAGCGAACTGGAGCGTTATTTCGCCGGAATCGGGCAGAATAAAAAAGCCAAAAAAGTCCATGATAAGGAACAGCGGAAGTACGACGCGAAGGTTGCCAAGGGCAAGACCCCCGATTGGACCGTCCCGCAGGCCGCGGTGACCGATCTGGATCAGGTTCGCGAAAATATTCTGCACCTGATCGACCGCCTGATTCAGCATTATCAGGAGCTTCTGGCCACGAAGGACAGCCGCGACTATGAGGCCGAGACGGTCGCCATGATCGACTACCTGAAGGCGAATGCCTCCGGCGTTGTGGCTCGGGTCACGCGCAAGAGCGCAAAGGCGCGCGCCATCAAGCTGATGGAAGAAGTCGGTATCGCCAACCCGCACAAGCGGTATGACCAGTATCCGTTCGAGTTCTCGGGCGGTATGCGTCAGCGTATCGTCATCGCCATCGCGCTGGCGGCCAATCCCGACATTTTGATCTGCGACGAGCCGACGACGGCACTGGACGTGACCATCCAGTCGCAAATTCTGGAGCTGATCAACAAGCTCAAGCGGGAGCGTCATCTGAGCGTCATCTTCATCACACACGATTTGGGCGTCGTTGCGAATATGGCTGACCGTGTGGCGGTCATGTACGCCGGCAAAATCGTTGAACAGGGCACGGCAAACGATATTTTCTACGATCCCAGACATCCGTATACATGGGCACTGCTGTCGTCCATGCCCGATCTGGATACCAACGAAAAGCTCGATGCCATCCCCGGCACGCCGCCGAACATGATCTATCCGCCAAAGGGCGATGCATTTGCGGCACGTAACCGGTACGCCATGCAGATCGACTTTGAGGAACAGCCGCCGATGTTCCGCATCAGTGACACGCACTATGCGGCGACGTGGCTGCTGCACCCGGATGCGCCGAAGGTTGATCCGCCAAAAATCATTCTGGACAGAATTGCCCGAATGAAGAGCAAGAGGGAGGACAGCCATGCAGAATAATCAGGAAGTTTTACTGCGGGTAGAGCATTTGTCCCAATATTTCGGGCCGACCAAAGCCGTCGATGATGTCAGCTTCGACATCAAAAAGGGCGAAGTGTTCGGTCTGGTGGGCGAGTCCGGCTGCGGCAAGACGACGACCGGCCGTTCCATCATCAAGCTGTATAATATCACCGGCGGTAATATTTATTTCAAGGATCAGCGCATCGGCGCCGGCCGCCTGAGCTATCAGCGCGCCATCGAACAGGCGCAGGAGACGTTCAAGCAGGAGTCCGAGAAGCCGGGCGCGGATGTGGCCGCACTGAAGAAACAGTGCGACGAGATCGTTGCCGAGCAACGCCGCGAAATGAAGCTGGCCATGATAGACCAGAAAAAATGCGACAAAATGTACGCCGCAAAGCAACTTAAAAAGCTGAAGGCGGAGTATGAGCCGAAAATTGCCGCGGAAACCGACGCGCAGGCGCGTGCCGCGCTCAAGGCGGCGTATGCCGACGAGCGGCGCAAGGCCAGAAAAACCAAGCTGGTCACGCAGATTCAGATGATTTTCCAAGACCCCATCGCGTCGCTTGACCCGCGTATGACCGTTAAGGAAATTATTTCCGAGGGGCTGGTCATTCAGGGCGAGCGAGACAAAAAGGTGATCGAGGAAAAGGTGTACGAGATGCTGGAGCTGGTCGGCTTGGTGCGCGAGCACGCGAGCCGCTACCCGCACGAGTTCTCCGGCGGTCAGCGTCAGCGTATCGGCGTCGCGCGCGCGGTCATTATGAATCCCGATCTGATCATTGCCGACGAACCGGTCTCCGCGCTGGACGTGTCCGTTCAGGCGCAGGTCATCAACCTGCTCAATGAACTGCGCGAAAAGTTCGGCCTGACCATTTTGTTCATCGCGCACGATTTGAGCGTCGTCAAGTATTTCTCCGACCGTATCGGCGTTATGTATTTCGGAAAAATGGTGGAGCTGGCAACCTCGGACGAGCTGTTCCGCAATCCGCTGCATCCGTATACCAGAAGCCTGCTGTCGGCGATCCCGCTGCCCGACCCGATCTACGAGAAGGACAGAAAGCGCATTACCTACAATCCGCTGGCAGAGCATGACTATTCCGTCGAGCAGCCCACGTTCCGTGAGATTACGCCCGGCCATTTCGTGAGCTGCAACGAGGCGGAATATCAGAAATACCTTGGGATGCTGAAATGAGTCGAAGAAAAAAGGAAATTCTGATCTGCTGCGCGGTCGGACTGGCCATCGCGATCGCCGTGCTGGCGGTGGAGTGGTCGAAGGATGTTTCCGTCGTGCACAAATTGCTCGATGCGTTCTTCGTCGCCGGAGTTATGCTGACCGGCGTCGGCGGATTGAAATTCTGCCGCAACAAGGGCGCATTCGACATGATGAGCTTCAGCCTGCTGAGCGTGTTCTATCTGACGTTCCCTGCGGCGAAGGCGAACAAACCGCCCGAGCGGCAAAACGAAGAATTTTACGATTACACCGTGCGTAAAAAAGAGGAGCGAAAATCCGCATTTGAGCTGCTGGTTTCCGGCGCGCTTTATCTGGGGATTTCCGCGCTCCTGCTGGTCGCGTATCTGCTGACCGAAAATTAAAAATCGCTCCCGACGGCCTGCTGGCTGTCGGGAGCTTTTTCGCATAAAATGCGGCGATATGCGGAAAAATGAGAGAAAAGAGCGGGGGTGCGCGAATTGAAAAACAAATTGCAGGTGGACGATTTGCACGTGTCGTTCCAAACGGATGAGGGCGTTTTGCGGGCGGTTCGGGGCGTTTCGTTCGCCGTGGAGGGCGGACGGACGCTGGCCATTGTCGGAGAATCCGGGTCGGGGAAATCGGCCACCGTTCGCGCGATCATGGGATTGCTGGAACCGAATGCAAAAATCAACGGCGGACGTATCGCGTACAACGGGCGCGACCTGCTGCGCCTGTCCGAAAAACAGTGGTGCGACGTGCGCGGCAAGAAAATTGCGATGGTATTTCAGGACCCGATGTCGTCGCTCGACCCGATCGTGCGCATCGGCAAACAGATCACGGAGACGATGGTCGGCCTCGACCGAAAAGAGGCCAAGAAAAAGGCACTGCGGCTTATGGCCGAGGTGGGCATCCGCGACCCGCGGCGGTGCTTTGCGCAGTATCCGTTCGAGCTTTCGGGCGGAATGCGGCAACGCATCGTGATCGCCATTGCGCTGGCGTGCGACCCGGAATTTCTGATTTGTGACGAGCCGACGACGGCGCTGGATGTGTCCGTTCAGGCACAGATTCTGGATCTGATCAATCGGCTGAAGCGTGAGCGGCGGCTGGGCGTGCTGTTTATCACGCACGATTTGGGGGTCGTCGCGCATATGGCGGACGAGATTGCCGTCATGTACGCGGGGAAAATCGTGGAACAGGGGACGGCGGAAGAGATTTTTTACGACCCGCGGCATCCGTACACGTGGGCACTGCTTTCGTCCATGCCGGATGGGGATACGCAGGGAAAATTGCCGACGATCGTCGGCACGCCGCCGAATATGCTTTGTCCGCCGCAGGGGGACGCTTTTGCGGCGCGCAATCCGTATGCCATGGAAATTGATTTTTTGCAGCAGCCGCCGATGTTTGAAATTTCGCCGACGCACCGCGCGGCGACGTGGCTGATGCACCCGGATGCACCGTCGGTTGCGTTGCCGCCGATTCTGGTGCGGCGCATCGCCGCGGCGAAGAGGGGAATATGAATTATAGATTATTTTCCCCTCTCAGTCAAAAATCGAAGATTTTTGACAGCTCCCCCAAAGGGGGAGCCATGCGCCTGCGGCACGACAAACTCATCCGTCACCGCCTGCGGTGGCGACACCTTCCCCAAAGGGGAAGGTCGACGCGCACGGCGCGGGATGGGATGCGGATTGCCACGGCGCTTCGCGCCTCGCAATGACAAAGAAATTATAAATTAATTTCCCCTCTCAGTCAAAAATCGAAGATTTTTGACAGCTCCCCCAAAGGGGGAGCCATGGTGCACGCCACAATTTTTCATTTTTCACGATGCATTTTGCATTAGTTGTAGATGTCGAATTTGGTGTCGGCGCGGGTGAAGACGGGAATGATGTCGATCGGGGCGGGGACGGTGACGTACTGACCGCCGCGGTAGACCGTTTTTGTGTTCGCGTCCGTCCAGTCACAGCCTGCAGGCAGGTAGACGCGCCGCTCGGTCGCGCCCGCCTCCATGACCGGGGCGACCAGCAGGTCGGGGCCGAACAGGTAGCAATCTTCGACCTCCCACGCCTGTGCGTCCGCGCTGAAATCGAAGAACAGCGGGCGCATGACCGGCGTTCCGCTGCGGCTGGCCTCCGCCATGCACGTGCGGATGTATGGGCGCAGACGTTCGCGGATGAACAGATATTTTTTCAGAATTTCATAGTTTTCATCGCCGAAGCTCCAGACTTCGTTATCCTGCCCGGAGGTCAACTGGCGGACGTTGTTGATAAATTCCTGCTCGCGTTCGTACCACGGCGAACGCTCGCCGTGCATTCGGAATACCGGGCAGAAACAGCCCCATGCAAACCACCGCACCAGAAGTTCGCGGAAATCCGCCTCCTGAATGTTGCCGCCCAAAAAGCCGCCGATGTCGGACGTCCACCACGGAATACCCGCAAGCGACATATTCAGACCCGCCTGAAGCTGCTCGCGCATGGAGCGGAACGAGGAATGCACGTCGCCCGACCATGTCAGCACGCCGTATTTCTGGCTGCCTGCCCATGCACAGCGCACCAGACTCAGCACCTGTTCGCCCTCGGCTTTCAGGCCGTCGTAAAAGCCCTTGGCATAGCCGACGGGATAGGTGTTGGAGCATTGCAGGGCGGGGCCTGCCCAATAGCGATAATTGTCGAACTCGTAGCTGTCATACTCCGGCTCGGCCTCGTCCAGCCAGAAGCAACGGATGCCTTTTTGATAGTAATTTTCCTTGCAGCGCTGCCAGACGAATGCCTGCGCCTCGGGGTTGGTCGCGTCGAAATAGACGGTGTTTCCCATCCATGTCATCGTGTCCTTGCCGCGGTCGGTGCGCACGAGAAGTCCGCGGTCTTCCATCTCGGCGTAGTTTTCGCTGCGCTCGTCGATGGTCGGCCAGACGGAAACCACCGTTTCGATGCCCAATTGTTTCAGCTCTTTGACCATGGCTTCGGGGTCGGGCCAATCGCGCGGCTCGAATTTGAATTCGCCCTGCCGCGTCCAGTGGAAGAAATCGACCACGATGGCATCCATCGGCAGACCGCGGCGCTTGTGCTCGCGTGCGACGGCCAGAAGCTCCTGCTGATTGCGGTAGCGCAGCTTGCACTGCCAATAGCCCATGCCGTATTCGGGCATCATCGGGGTGCGTCCCGTCGCGGCGGAATACTGCTGCTCCAGTTCAAAGGGCGTGTCGCCCGCCGTGATGAAATAATCGAGCTTTTTCGTGGAGCGGGCGTACCACTCGGTCTTGTTCGTTGCGAATGTGACCGTTCCGTAGGCGGGGTTGTTCCACAAAAAGCCGTAGCCGCGGCTGGAAATCAGGAACGGAACGCTCGCTTGGCTGTTGCGGTGCGCCAGTTCCAGAACCGCGCCCTTGTGATTCAGATTTTTCTGCTGATACTGACCCATGCCGAAAATTTTCTCGTCGTCGAATGCCTCGAATCGTGCCATCAGCGCGTAATCCGACGTGCCGGGAATGGCCTTGAGCGCTCTGGCCTCCAGCCGCAGGGGCACGCAGTAGCGATTGATGCGGTCGCGCGTGCGCCAGTATTCCGCCGTGAGCAGGTCGCCGCGTTGGTTATAATAGCGGATCCAGCCCTCGTGATTGACTTTCGCCGTGATTTTGCCGTTGGTCAGGGTATAGATTTTTCCCGTCTGATGGTAGTGCGCGTACGCCTCGTCGCGATACCACGGGTCGGTCACGTCCACTTCCTCGACGGAAATGTCTGCTCGACAGGGGGTGACGGTCTCCGTCAGCGCCCAATCGTGGGCGTCCATGGTCGGCTCGCAGGTCATGCGAAGCCGCAGAGAATTTTCGCCCCACGGTTCCAGCCAAAGGGTCTGCACGCCGCGCTTGAGCACAAGGCGGTTGCCTTCGATCGTGATTTTCATGTTTCGTCCTCCGTTTCTCCGTACAGCAGTCCGCGGGAACCCGTTCCCAGATAGAATCTGCCGAATTTTCGCTTGTCAGCGTCGATGCTGTTGATCTGCCCGTACATCTGGTCGTCGCGATTGAGGCGGGTGTAGGTCTTTCCCTCGTCCGTTGTGCGGTAGAAGCCGTATGTCCCGCCGATGCTGCCGCAAAGATAGATCGCCTTGCTGCCCTGCACGTAATCGCCGCCCGGCGTTCCCACGCCCAGACCAAGCCGCAGGCAGGTATCTCCGGGTGCGGACAGGCGCGTGCACGTCAGGCGATCGCCGTGTGCGTCGTAGTGGTATTTCCACATTCCCGCCTGTCCCAACGCCATGTAGAACACGCCGCTTTGCCCCGCCACGCCGCGCAGTTCGGTTTTGTTCGCGCAGTCAATCAGGCCGAAGTCGACGCAGGGGAAGCCCTGCATGGCTTTTTCATGATAGTGCCGGCCGCCGTCGCGGCTGACATACATCTGCCCGCGCTCGCCGAAGCCGTAAAACAGGCGGGAGTCGGTTCGGTCGGCGTACACTTTCATGCATCCGCCGACGACGCGCTGACCGCCGCGGTCGAAAACTGCGGTTTTTTCAAAGGTTTCGCCTGCGTCGTGGCTGACGATGACCCACGCCGTCGGGAGGCGGATGCCGTCGGCGACCGACCAGACGATGTTCTTCCCGTCGGGCGACATGGCGACCCAGCCGGGGTTGTTGTTGGGCTGCTCGATGCGATGCAGTTGCGCGTCGAGCGTCGCGTCCAAACCGAACGGCATGGACAGGCGACGGAAAGAGGAAAAGCCGTCGTCGGTGCGGATCAGGCCGCCTTTGGTCTTGCCTTTCCAGTTTCCGCGTGCCGCGATGACGGCACACGCGCTGTCCGCATCGGAAATGTCCGCATTGATGCAGGTGATGTAGCGATTGCCCGCGTTGTCCGCGAAGGAATTTTCGCAGGGCTTGTCCAGATCGCGGAATGCAAAGCCACCCAGATCGCCTACGATGTCCACGACCTGAACCGCGCCGGAAATCGGCGCGTAGACGTTCAAATGCACCGTTTCCTCGATGCCGTCGCACCAATCGTGGTAGGCTGGATCATCCGACAGAAGGTGCTTTGTGCGGAAAACGCCCGTGCCGGAATTGAACCACAGCTCGTTCGGGTCGAAGGGGTTGATTTTTACGTCGCTGAGCCAGTGCAGCAGGCTCACGCCGCCGTTGTAGCACGGCTTCATATAGGGCGTGCGGAAATGCAGGCCGCCGACGGCAAGGCCGTTGAGACTCTCGCGCCAGCTCGCGCCGAAATCTTCGGAAACGTATACGATCTCCGCGTCCTCTTTCTCGCGGCACAGCGTGGAGCAGGCGAGCAGACCCGCTTTGGCCGCGCAGGAACAGATTCCGCCGAAACCGTAGTTGTGATAGGCCGTGCCGCCGGGTGTGATGTCGTCAAAGCCGACGATGCGCCCGTTTTCAAAGCGATAGCGCACCACCTTGCCGCCGATGACGTCGCCGGTGTCGCAGGAATATCCCAGCGGTACGATGTAGTTCCAGCGGCCGGTGCAGTTCATGGTGACGTAGAGGTAGGTTCCGTCGTAGTCGTAGCGGGAGGCGACCAGCCCGTTCATTTTGCTGTCTTCCACGATCACGTTTTGCGGCATCGGCAGTGCTTCAAAATGGGCACCGCCGTCGTAGGAAACATAGAGGCTGTGCCCGCGCAGGCGGTCGTCGACGCGTGTGGTATAGCCGGCCGTGCCGACGACGAGCGTTTCATCGCGGTCGGATACCCAGACGAAGGTGGTGTAGTCCTCCGGCAGGGGGAGCTTTTGCCAATGCGCGCCGCGATCATCGCTTTTCAGCAGGCCGCCCGTCTGGCCGGCAAAATAGAGGACGTTGCCGTCCTTGGCATCCACAACGAGACGCATACCTGTGCCGCGGCCGCTCAGGTTGCCGTGCACCATGGTCGGGATTTTTTCATATCGGAAGTGCGCACCGCGATCTTCCGATATGGCGAGCACGCCATCGGGCGCGCCGTCGATTCCGCAGGCGATGTAGAGCCGAGCGGGGTGATTGTCGTCCAAGCCCAGCGCGATGGGGTAGGTTTCTGCCAAGTTTTGCTCCGTCACGTCGTCGATCAGGCTTGTCCAGCGTTCGCCGTCAAGACGATATGTGCCGCCGATGTCCGTGCGGGCGTAAAAAATTCCGGGCTGCTTTTTGTGAAAGGCAAACCCCGTCACATATCCGCCGCCCGGAATGGGCGCATTTTTGTACCGATACGAAATTTGTTCCATACGACCACGCCTTTCCCGATTTTTTCTTATCATATCATCTTTGTTTTTCAAAGGAAACATGAAAATTTGAAACATTCCTACCGTAATTTTGTAGCATTCCCCAAAAAACAGACCCGTTTCCGAAAAAGGAAACGGGTCTGTGCAATACGGAAGCTCAGTCCTGTGCGCGCAACGACTGCAAAAGACCGCCGTCTTTGTGCTGCAGTAGGAACCTGACTGTTTTTTTCAGGGCATCGGTCTGCGTTTTCAGATAGTATTCGTCGCCGAACAGGGCATAGTGCACGCAGGCGCGCACCAAAATGAAAATGAGCGGGGTCATGATTTGGTACGGGATGCCGACTTTTTTCTCCAGCAACTTCGCGTACTCGGTGTAACGCTCGTCCACACCCTCGAAAAAGCGCTTTCCTGCCTCGATGAATTTCGGATGTGTGTACACCTGATACATCAGGCGGTATTTTTTACCGTGCTGCTGCGCCGTCCAATAGGGGACTTCGTCGATGAACTTGAGCACATCGTCCGGGCCGGTGGGCGCGAGCGCCATGAAATCGTCTTCCACCTTGCTCATGCAATAGGCGGTGGATTGGACGATCAAATCGTCGGAATCTTCAAAGTATGTATAGAATGTTGCTTTGGATATGCCTGCGGCCTTTGCCAGTGCGGACATTCCCGTTCTGTGCAGACCGTTCTCGGCATAGCAGCGGAAGCAGTCTTCCATGATCTGATTTTTTCTTGCGTTGTAGGCTTCTTCGTTGCGTACTCTCATGTGTGTCACTCAAATCCTTTCGTCTGTGTCTAATCGAAAACATCACGCTTTTATTTTAGCATATCCGCGGCCAAAACGCAAGAAAAATCCGCTTTTTCTCCGCCAAAGTCACACAAAATTTTCAAAAGTTGCTCTGCGGCGGACAACTTTTTCGCTCGTCATCCTTAGAGATGAGCGGGGAAATGCACCCCGCAAACATTTTGGAAAGGAACGTGAAACAATGACAAGCATTAAGCTGACCGTGACCGGGGGCGTTGCGCAGGCGGAGCTGAGCGGCATATTGACCGCAGGAATGCGCGGCGTGCGCGTGCAACTGCAATGCGACGGCGACTGGGACGGATTGACACGGACATTGGTCTGCCGCAACGGCGTGGGAACGGAGGTCGTGCTCTATGCGCAGGAGCCGCTCATTCTCCCACCCGCCGCACTGCAATGGTCGCCCGACGGACGCAACGCCCTGTTTTTGGGGCTGGAGGGGCGCAGTGCCGACGGCACGCTGGTTTTGCCCTCGACCATGGCCTATTGCGGCAAAATTCTCCCCGGGGCTGACCCAGCCGCGTGCAAATCGGTCGGGCAGGAGGTGCCCGCGTGGCGGCAGGTTCTGGAGAAAATCAGCGGCCTTGAACGGATGCAGTTGCAGCAGAAAAGCGACCTGGACGCGGCCGTCAAGGAGCTGACGGAGCTGGTACAGCGCGGTCAGCTTTCGCCCATTTTCGTCAATTCGATCGACGAATGCGTCGACCAAACGCGCATGTATGTCCTGCCGGACGGGATGCTCTACGCTTATCTGCGGCAAAACGAAACCGCGCAGGTCACGCGCGACATTGTGCCTTCCGCCGAAAATCCCTATACCGACAACGCGCGGCTCGGCTCGGACGGCTCGGTGGCGAGCGGATACAGCGGCTATGTGACGACACCGCTGATCGACCTGAGCGAGTATGATGCGCCGTTTGCGCTGCATCTGGAGGGCGCGGCACTGCTGCCCGCCGCCATGGAGACGTACAGCAGGCTGTGCCTGTATGACGAGAAAAAGGAGGTTGTGTTCATCGGCAGGCAGTGCGCCGGCAATCTCGGCAGCTTTTTTGACCTCGACGACGGCGCGGTTTCCCTCGACGAAAACGGCAATGCGACCATCCGTTTTTCCGCGCCCGTTACGTCCAAGGATGGCAAGTCCGTGCGCTATCTGCGCCTTTCGGGTGTCGGAAAGAGCGAAAATACGCATATTTTTGTCAGCTATGAAGTGTCCGCCACTGCCTATCGGTGGCAAAATACGAATCTTCGCTACGGAAACGTGTGCGACGTGGCCGAAACCGTCGCCGTGCTGAACAATGAGGGCGACGATCCTGCGTGCTTTGCGCTGTTGACGCCCGCCGTCGCGGCGTTTTACCGCAGTGCAGCCTATGACGACGATTACGGCGTGACGCATATTTCCCGCGCCGCACTGCCGTACCGCGCCGATCTGCCCCTGCCCGTTCTGCTGAAATGGCCGCACGATGAAACCGCCGTGCGCACCACGGTCAGCCTCAATACCGTTTCGGATGTGCTCGGCGAGGGCGTAGTGCATCGTGACGCAAGCGGCGCGGATTGCCTGAGTGTGTACAATTTGCTGCCCGGGCAGCGTTATTATTACCGCGTCACGCACCTGAGAGCCGACCTGTCGATGGTCGCGGCCAAGCAGGGCAGTTTCCAAACCGATGATCTGCCGTGGCGGTTGCTCTGCGTGCCGGGCACGCAGAATGTGCGCGATCTGGGCGGTATGCATGCGCTGGACGGGCGCACCGTGCGCTATGGGCGGCTGGTGCGCGGCGCGGCCATGGACGAAAGCGCACAGCGCGAAATGATGATCTCCGATGCGGGCAGACAGGCGTTACTCGACACGCTGGGCGTTCGCGCGGAGCTGGATCTGCGCTGGAACAAAAGCGAAAGTGCGCTCGGAAAGGATGTTGCGTTCGCCTGCATTCCGCTTGCGCCGTACAGCGCCGCCATCACCGATGCCGATCAGCGGGCGCAGTTGCGCGCGTGCGTGCAATGGATCGTTGCGCGGCTGCAGGAGAATTTGCCCGTCTATTTCCACTGTCAGGGCGGGTGCGACCGCACGGGCACGCTTGCGTTTTTCCTGCTGGGGCTGCTGGGTGTCGACGAATCCGACCTCGCGCGCGAATACGAGCTGAGCAGCTTCAGCCCGATCGGGATGTTTGAGCGGGTGCGCAACAGCACCGTCTACGGCTATGCGGACATGGTGCGCGCGCTCAAAGCGTTCGACGGCGACACGCTGACCGACCGATTCTACACCTTCGCGACCACGCAGTGCGGCATTTCGGCCGACACGATCGCGGCACTGCGCACGCTGATGCTGGACGGGGAATAAAAAAGGGGAGCGTGCATGACGGGAAATGCATAATGCATAGGGAAAAATGCAAAATTTCCACCCACCCCTGTAGGGGCGATCATCGATCGCCCGCAGCCTTCTCCTTGAGGAGAAGGCTAACCCTCATCCGTCACCGCCGTTGGCGGCGACATCTTCCCCAAAGGGGAAGGCAGGGGGCGCGGATTGCCACGGCGCTTCGCGCCTCGCAATGACATGGGGGTGCGACGCGGGACTGGGAATAGCGCGCCGGAAGGGACTCGTTTGCATTTTCGCCGTTGGCGAAAATAGAGGGGTTGCCGCCGCCCAGCCGGCGGCAAGCAGCAGTCCCCCGGACTGCTGCATTTGATTATTCGAGTCCCTTCCGACCAAAATAAAAACAGGAGGCTGTGCCTCCTGTTTTTATTTTGGTACACCGGAAGGGACTCGAACCCCCAACCCTCGGAACCGGAATCCGATGCTCTATCCATTGAGCCACCGGTGCATTTGCCAAGCTATTATACTCCAACATTTTCGATTTGTAAAGAGGAAAAACAAGTCTGTCCACAAAAAAGTCTGCCTGCAAAAGTCACTTTTGCAGGCAGATCGATGTAATTACTGATTATTCAGTTCCATAAGGACGCCGTTGATTTCATCGACGATGGTTCTGGCAGTTGCTTTATCAACATAGATTCTGCCTTTGGATTTTGCAAATAATTTTGAGAGGAATCCGTTCTTTTTGCTCGGAGCGCTGGAGGTGTATAGGCTGTAGGACAGCTCATCGCCAAGGGTAAGCGGGTAGAAGTTAAAGTCGAGGTCAAGATAGGCGATACGACTATCTTGAACTGCACGTATGATACAGAGCACAACAGGAAGAATGCCCGCGCCCGCAAGAATGGATGACGTTAATGAGATACAAGTGATAGAGGAGATAGCGACCGTAACTGCAAGTATTACCCAAAGCGCAATACTTTTCTTGCGGAAGTTGCCGCGGAATGAGCGAACTTTGTGAAGAGGAATTTCCTCGCGGCTCAGAAAAATGCTGCTTTCTTCGCTGAAGACGATCCGTTTGTTCGTAACCGTTATGTTGCTGTTGGAATTTCCTTTCGCCGAGGATTTACTATGTGCGTAATCATAGGAACGAACGATTTGCTCACCTTCAATAAGTCTTAATGCCATGATATGATCCTCCTGTCTATTTTTTTGAAGCCCCTTTTTGTGAGATTAGGGGCTTCTGACAAGGCCATTATATATATATATAAAGTCAAGCCCTTTTTCGCGGGTTTTCAACTTTTTTCGCGTATAGAGGCAAAAGAACCCCCTGCGAATATGATCTCAGCATATTCGCAGGGGGGAATGTGCGATATTTTGCGGTTGGCTTGGAAAAGAGGGATTGTGCGTTACCAGCTGCACATTTTGTGGAACAGGGTCATATATTTTTGGGCGGGTTTGTCCCAACTGAAGTCTTGGCACATATCCGTATGCTGCAAACGGCGGAAGCCGTCGCGGTCGTCGCGGTACAGGTGGATACAGCGGCGGACGGCCTCCATGAAGTCGTCGGCGTTGTAGCTCTGGAACGTGAAGCCGAGGCCGCCGCAACCGTGCTCGTCCACGGGGGGGACGGTGTCGCGCAGGCCGCCCGTTGCGTGCACAACGGGGACGGTGCCGTAGCGCATGGCGTTCATCTGGCTCAGGCCGCAAGGCTCGCTCTTGGAGGGCATGAGGTAAATATCGCCGCCGGCGTAGATACGCGAGGCAAGATCCAGCTTGAACATGATCTGCGCGGAAACGCGGTCGGGAAATTCCTGCCGGAGCTGACGGAAGAAGTACTCAAATTTTTCCTCGCCGTTGCCAAGAATCAAAAGCTGGCAATCTTCCTCCCAGAGGAGCTTGCGGATGCAATAGCACAGCAGATCCAGTCCCTTATGCCCGGCAAGACGCGTGACCATGACGAGCAGGGGCGTATCCGGGCGGACGGGGAGACCGACTTCGCGCTGCAGTGCGGCTTTGCAGGCGGCTTTGCCCTGCACGAAGGTATCGGCGTTATAGTGGCAGGGGAGGGCGTTATCCGTCTCGGGGTTGAAGGTGTGCACGTCGATGCCGTTGGTGATGCCCGTCAGCTTCCATTCGGCGTTGGAGATCACGCCGTCCAGACCGTGCGCATAGTACGGGTACATCAGCTCGCGCGCATAGCTTTCCGAAACGGTGGTGACGAGGTCGGCGCATTCGATGGCGCCTTTCATCATGTTCACCTGCCCGTGCATATCCAGACAGGGACGATAATCATACGGCAACGCCAGAACCTGATCGAAAAAGGCACCGCTTGCCCAGCCCTGATACTCGATATTGTGGATGGTATACATGGTGCGCGTGTAGGGGAAGGCGTGGCGGAACTGCGCGTTGAGCATGACGGGCACGAGCGCGGTCTGCCAATCGTTGCACTGGATGACATCGGGCACGTAGCCGATGGCGGCAAGACCCGACAGGCAGGCTTTGGAGAAATAGGCGAAGCGCTCGCTGTCGTCTCCGCAACCGTAGAGGCCGCCGTCGCGATTGCCGAAATAATGATCATTGTCGATGAAATAGACCTGCACGCCGTCGGCGCGGTTGGTCAGCTTCATCACGCCGACGTACTGGTTACGCCAGCCCTGATCCATCCAGAAATAGGAAACGCACTGCGTTTGATAGGCGGGATTTTCCTTGATTTTTTTGTAATAGGGGAGCATCAGCACCACGTCGTTGCCCGCGATGCGGGAAAGTGCGGCCGGAAGCGCCTCCATTACGTCACCGAGGCCGCCGGATTTTGCATACGGCGCGCCCTCGGAGGCCAGAATTGCCAGTTTCATACGATTTCTCCCCGTTTGATAATGATCGGATTTGCGGCTGTGCCGATGAGCTTGGAATTGGGACGGACGATTACGTCCTTGTCCAGAATGACGTATTGCAGGACGCAGTTTTCGCCGACGCGCGTGTCGTTCATGATGACGCAATCGTTGACCTGCGCGCCGCTGTCGATGATGACACCGCGGAACAGCACGGAGTTTTTCACATTGCCTTCCAGCACGCAACCGTCGGCCAGAATGCAATTGTCGACGCGGCAACCCTCACCGTAGTAGGTGGGAACCTGATCGCGCACCTTGGTGTAGATGGGGTGGTTGGCACCGAACAGGTCGTGGCGCACGTCGCCGTTGATCAGCGCCATGGAATTGGCGAAGTATTCGCCGACCGTTTCATTGTACAGCGCGCGCCCCTCGAAAGGATAGACGTTGACGGAAAGACGGCCTTTTTGCCACTGTCCGAGGACGAGGTCTCTGTCCATGTGGTAGAGGTTGTGCGCGATGTGCTCTTTTACCTGACGAACCAGCCAGTCCCGCCCGACCACGAAAATGTCCATGGAGCAGACATAGTCCGCGGGGGCGGCGTAGTCGACGGCCATATCCAGAATTTCGCCGTGTTCGTCCAGCTTCAGGGCGAGGTCGAGCTGCTTCTTGCCGTCGGCGATGCCGGATTTGGTGACGAGGGTGATGTCCTTGCCGGAGGCAATGTGGGAGTCGATGACGGCGCGCAGGTTGACGTTGCTGAGCACGGCGGTGTCCGTCAGGACGACGTAGTCATACTGCTCGCCGTAGGTCAGAAAATCCATGGCGGCGTACAGCGATTCGAGCTTGCCGCGGTAGCTGTCGGTCGCGGACATGGCGTAGGGGGTCAGAAATTCCAGACCGCCCTCCTCCAGCTCCAGACCCCATTCTTCGCCGGAGCCGATGTGATTCATCAGGCTCTGGTAGTGGTGGCGGGAGATCAGGCCGATGCGGCGAATGCCCGCGTGGGTGAGGTTGGACAGGGCAAAGTCTACCTGACGGTAGCGGCCGCCGAAAGGAATGGAGGCGGTGGTGCGCTGGGCGGTCAGGGCGCCCATGGCGGCGTCATTTGCGTAAACAATACCGAAAACGTTCATATTTGTCCCTCCTTACAGCATTTGGCCGGGCAAAAGTGCCGTCCCGGCTTCGACGACCGCGCCCTTGGACGTGACGCTGATGTCGCGGACTTCCGCCGTACCGAACGCGCCGCCGACCACCGCGTTACGGCAGATGCGGCTGTTTTCGCCCAAAATGGCATGGCGGACGATCGCGCCGTCTTCAATGACGACACCGGGCATGACCACGCTGTCTTCCACGAGGGCGTGCTTGCCGATGTAGCAGCCGGTGGAGATGACCGAGTGGCGTACCGTCCCGTAGACCTCCGAGCCTTCGGCCACGAAGCAGTTGGCGGTGGTGGCCTCGGCATCTATGAACGACGAGGGCAGGGCGTTATTACGGGCGTAGATGCGGTTTTTCTCGCCGCCGCGAATGTCGAACGCGGGCTGCTTGCCCAGAAGATCCATATTCGCTTCCCACAGAGAGTCGATGGTGCCGACGTCTTTCCAGTAGCCGTCAAAACGGTAGGCCATCATTTTGTGCCCGGCGTTGAGCAGGGCGGGGATGATGTTTTTGCCGAAATCGTTGGAGGATTTCGGGTTTTCCTCGTCGGCGATGAGCGCGTCGCGCAGGACTTTCCAGTTGAACACGTAAATGCCCATGGAGGCGTTGGTGGACTTCGGCTTGGCGGGCTTTTCCTCGAATTCGTAAATGGAATTGTCGGGATTGGTGTTGAGAATGCCGAAACGGGGCGCTTCGGCCAGCGGCACTTCGCGCACGGCGATGGTACACGAGGCATTGTGCCGCTCGTGATAATCGACCATGGCGGAATAGTCCATTTTGTAGATATGGTCGCCGGAGAGAATGACGACGTAATCCGGGTCGAAACGCTCGATGAAATCAATATTCTGGTAAATGGCGTTGGCGGTGCCCTTGTACCAGCCGGATTTTTTGTCGTGGCGTTCGTAGGGGGGCAGAACCTGCGCGCTGGAATGGGTCTTGTTCAGTCCCCACGGCTGGCCGTTGCCGATGTATTCGTTCAGCTCCAAGGGCTGATACTGCGTCAGAATGCCGACGGTGTCGATGCCGGAGTTGACACAGTTACTTAAGGGAAAATCAATGATGCGGTATTTCCCGCCGAAGGGGACGGCGGGCTTGGCGGTTTTCTCGGTCAGGACTTTCAAGCGGCTTCCCTGACCGCCGGCCAGAAGCATGGCAATGCAGCGTTTTTTCTGAAAATACATGACAACGACTCCTTGTGTAAAATTTTTCGCACGGGATCAGAATTCGGATTTGCGGGACCTGCCGCGTTTGCGGAAAATGGTCAGCGACATCGGCGCGAGACGGAAATTGCCTTTGTAATGGTATTCGCGGTAATCGCCCGCGTAGGCCGTCACTTCGGTCGGCATGGTGCCCGTGCCGCCGTATTTGAGGTCGTCCGAGCAGAACACAGGCTCGTAAACGCCGTCCGACGGCAGGCCGAGCACGTGATTTTCACGGGTGACGGGGGTCATATTCAAAACGGCGATCAATTCCTTGTGCGTTTTCGGGTCGATGCGACGGAAAGAAATGACGGAATTGTCCGCGTCGTCCGGCTCGATCCACTGATAGCCGTTCCAGCTATGGTCGTCTGCCCAAAGGGGCGAATTTTCTTTGTAAAAGCGGTTCAGGTCGCGGTTATAGGCCACGAGTTTTTGGTGCATTTCGTAGTCCATCACCGACCAGTCGAGCGCGTCGCTGTAGTTCCATTCGCGGAACTGCCCCATTTCGCCGCCCATGAACAGCAGTTTCTTGCCGGGCTGCACCATCTGGTAGCCACGCAACAGACGCAAGCCCGCAAATTTCCAGAAATAGTCGCCGGGCTGCTTGTTGATGAGGCTGCCTTTCATGTGGACGACCTCGTCGTGCGACAGGGGCAGGACGAAATTCTCGGAAAAAGCATAGGCCATGGAGAAGGTCAGCTTGTCGTGATGGTATTTGCGGTTGATGGGGTCTTCCTTGAAATATTTCAGGGTGTCGTTCATCCAGCCCATGTTCCACTTGTAGTTGAAGCCAAGGCCACCCGCGTCCTCCGGCCATGTGACCATGGGAAAGGCGTGTGACTCCTCGGCGACCATGATCGTGCCCTTGCGGACGGCGAAGCAGGCGCGGTTGAGCTGACGGACAAAGTCGATGGCTTCCAGATTTTCCCGGCCGCCGAATTTGTTGGGCTTGTAGTGGGCGCGGCTGTAATCCAGATACAGCATGGAGCTGACGGCATCGACGCGCAGACCGTCGATGTGGAACTGCTTGAGCCAGTAGATCGCGTTGGAGATCAGGAAGCTCTTGACCTCGGGCTTTCCGAAATCGAAAATGCGGGTCGTCCAATCGGGGTGCTCGTTCATTTCGGGGTCGGACAGTTCGTAACAGCAGGTGCCGTCAAATTCGAACAGGCCGTAGCTGTCTTTGGGGAAGTGGGCGGGCACCCAATCGAGCAGAACGCCGATGCCCGCGGCGTGCAGAGCGTCGATGAGCACTTTCAGCTCGTCGGGGTTGCCGTAGCGGGCGGTGGGGGCATAGTAGCCCGTGACCTGATAGCCCCAGCTCGGGTCAAACGGATAGGTCGCCAAGGGCATAAATTCCACGTGGGTGAAGCCCAGATCTTTGACATAGCCGGCAAGCTGCTCGGCAAGCTCGGCATAGGTGTGGGTGGTGCCGTCCCATTTTTTTCGCCACGAGCCGAGGTGAAGCTCGTAAATGTTCATGGGGATATTCAAAACGTCTTTTTTTGCCTGACGGGCGAACCACAGGCTGTCGTGCCAGACGTAATTGTCCTGAAGCCAGATGACGCCGGACGTTTCGGGGGAGAGCTGTGCGCGGTAGGCGTAGGGGTCGGCTTTGTAGACCTCCTGCCCCCACGGGTCTGTGACCAGATATTTGTAGCTTTGGCCGACGCGGGGATTTTGACTCCATGCTTCCCAAATGCCCTGCGAGATCTTGTGCATGGGCAGATCATTGCCGTTCCAGAAATTGAAATCGCCGACGACGGCGACGCGCTGTGCGTTGGGTGCCCAGACGCGGAATACAAATCCGGGTACGCCGTCGCGCGTTTCCGGGTGGCAACCCATATGTTCAAAAGCGTGTGTCGATGAGCCGTTGTGAAAATGATAAATAAATTCATCGAGGGAAAGACTCATAATGGCAGCTCCTTTTGCGGATGGTCGAAATGGGGGCTTGCGTTGCGGACAAGCTACTCCACCCATATCATAGCACATTTTCGGGCGGTTGCAAAGAGGGAAAATGCCCGAATTTGGGGGCAAAATCCTGTTTGTTTTCACAAAGGGCGCGCTTTGACGCAGGCAAATCCCTTCGAGAAAACGGATTCCCACGGCGGATGCGCCGTGGGAATGACGGGAGAATATGCGTTTTTCGGTCAGATCGCGCGCGTCCACTCGGTGACGAGCAAACCCGGGATCATCCATACGCAGCCGTACAGGAGCAGATTGTAAGGCGTCAGCAGTTCCGCCGCGCCGGACAGCGCCAGAAGAATCACGGCGAGAATGCCCAGAATGCCGCCGAGCAGATGCACGGCAAGCCCCGCCGTCCATGCCGAACGCAGAGCCGCCGCGCCGGTGACGGCACAGGCGCGCTGCGCCAGACCCGGGCGCGTGGCGAGCGCGATGACGGGCGCGTCGGGCGTCGGGCGTTTTTCGGCCAGCGTCATACGCGTCGCGCAATCGGGAAAGTGCATACGCCGCGTATCCGCGCCCAGCTTTTGCTCCAGAAAGGTGTCCGTCATGGCAAAGTCGCAATCGACCAGAATCGGCCGGACGCGACGGCTGTCACACAGACTGCGCAGACCTGCGGCGGAGGATTTCGAGGCGGAGAAATTGACGGCGAAAACCGCGCACAGGCTTTGGTTGACCGCGGCGTAGACGGCGTGGGGGATGCGGGAGACTTCCGACAGCTCCACGCCCATGTTTTCGATAAACTCCAGCGTGCCGGCGATGACGGAAAGACCGTCGATCTGCCCGCCCACACCGCCGGGGTAGGAAGTTAGCTCCTCAACTTTGCAGACGCGGGCGTTGCGCGATGCGCGAAGCTGCTCGAACGGGGCGGCGAGGGAACCGCCGTCGGCTTTCATCAGCGCGGAAACATAGGAAACGATGGTGTTCGGGTTGCGTTCGCCGTAGAAGCGGACACCGTTGAGCTTCACGTGATCGTCGGGGAAGAGATCCTCGTGCGTCAGCGGGTAAAAGCCGTGTTTTTCGACGTTTTGCACGCCGCTCCAGCCGCACAGGACGATGCCGAGCTTGCGCATTCTGCGCTCGAGCGTTGCCATGGGGCTTTGCAGGCAGGTGAATACGGTGGCGGGGGCGGCGGCCAGCAAAACGGAGGCGCAGACGCGCACGGCGGTCGCCGCGTCGTAGACAAAGGCGGTGATCACGCCCAGAATCACGCCCAGCACGACCACGCACAGGGCGTAGGTGCACAGGATTTTTTCCGGGCGGGAGGTCTCGCGATAGGCGTCGACAAATTCCTCCGGCTCACCCTCGCGTGTCCGGTAGGCGGGCTGATGGCGGTAATATGCTTCGGTCTTGACCACGGCGGTCAGATCGGGGGCTTTTCGCAGGGTGTCTAGTTGGCTGATGCGAATTTGCAATTTCTGATACTGCGACCACTGCGCCATCAGCATTTGCAGGGAAAAAACGGCCGAAAAGGGCAGATTGTGGCTTTTCAGGCAGATCAGGCCGTCGATCCAGCACACGGCCAAGGTGACGGCAAGCAGGCTGTCCATGCGGAAACGGCCGTGGAGCATTTCGGATACGCCGTTGAGCAGCCGCCGATAGCCGAGCAGGGCGCAGAAAAGCATGACGAGAATCTGCCCGAGCACCATGAATTTCAGGCGCGACGCGTCCGTGCGGTGGTAGAGCAGGGATGTGGCCGCGGAGCCGAGAAACAGCAGCAAATTCAGCAACAGCACTGCTCGCATACGCGCGGGGGCGGCGCGGTCGAGGCGACGGTATTGCTGTTGCGGGCCGTCCGCAAGCTTTTGGCGCAGTGCCTGCGCGCGATTTTTCGGGAAAGGAATCGGCTCGTGCGCGGGAAAATCGGGCGCGGGCGTTTCCTCCCACGCGGGGGAATAGGGCGGCACGGCGACGGTTTGCTGTTTTTTTTCGCGCGGCGGATAAATGCGCACGTCATCGTCGTCGGGCGCGGGCGACGCGGGAGAACGGCCGGCGGGACGCGTGTCCGACAGGCGCACCGTGGCGTCGGAGGCCGCGGCGGGCTTGGGCGGGTTTGCGCTGTATTCGCGGATGATGTCTTCCAGATCGTCCAGCGTGTATTCTTTTGTGTTTTCGTTCACGGAAGATCATCCTTTCGGGCTTTTTTATTTACAAATTTTTCCCTCTCAGGCCGAAATCGGAGATTTCGGCCAGCTCTCCCAAAGGGAGAGCCAAGGAGAGGACTTATCGCGCCTGCGGCGCGGACCTCATCCGTCACCGCCTTGCGGCGGCGACACCTTCCCCAAAGGGGAAGGCAGGGGGCGCGGATTGCCACGGCGCGATGCGCCTCGCAATGACATGGTGGGGAGTGCAGTGCAGGCGGGCGATCGATGATCGCCCCTACAGAGGAGGCGAAATTATGCACTATGCCTTGTTTTTCAGCCTTTGGCGGACGGATTCGTACAGCAAAATCGAGGCGGCGGCGGAGGCGTTGAGCGAGGAAATATGCCCCTGCATGGGAATGGAGAGCATCACGTCGCAATTTTTGCGCACGAGCGGGCTCATGCCGTCGCCCTCGTTGCCGATGACGATGGCCGCGGGGACGGTCAGGTCGGCTTGATACATGGGGATGGAACCCTCGGCAGCTGTGCCGAATACCCAGACGCCTTTTTCTTTCAGCTCGGCGATGGCGGCGTTGATATTGGTGACGCGCGCGACTTTCATGTATTCCATTGCACCTGCGGAGGCCTTGGCGACCGTGGCGGTCAGGCCGACGCTACGTCGACGCGGGATGATGACACCGTGCGCGCCCGCACATTCGGCCGAGCGCAGGATGGCGCCGAGATTGTGCGGGTCGGTCAGCTCGTCGCAGATGACGAGTAGAGGGACTTGCCCGTTTGCCGCGGCTTGCGCGAGCATATCGTCGATGGTGGCGTATTCGTGCGCGGCGGTCAGGGCGATCACGCCCTGATGGCTGCGAGTGAAGCTCATGGCATCGAGCTTGCGCCGATCGACCGGGACGATCACCGCGCCGGCCTGCTTGGCCTCGGCGGCCAGATGCTGCAAGGCTCTGTCCGTGTCGCCGGAGGCGATGAAAACCTTGTCGATCGTGCGTCCTGCGCGCAGGGCTTCCTGCAAGGCGTTGCGCCCCTCCAACTGTCCTTCCGTTTCTTCGCGCGGCTCGGGACGGATCTCGTATGCGGCGCGGGCGGGACGGTCGGAATTTTTGCGGTCGGCGGTGCGGCGGCGTTCTTCTTTCATGCGGATACTCTCCCGTTCAACAAATATTTTCTCTATTGTAGCAGAATGTGCGCCGTTTCTCAACCAAAATTTTTGAATTATGAATTTTGCCCCTCTCAGGCCAAAATCGGAGATTTTGGGTAGGCGCGCCTGCGGCGCGGGGGGGCAAAATGGGGGCTGCTTGTGGAGAATTGGGGGCGTTTTCTTAAAATTTTCTGAATTTTTGGAACGTTTACACTTTTGAAATTGATTTTTCGGGACATTTCAGGTATACTATGCAAAAACGTGCACGGAGGCAGAGCGATGGAATCACGAAAAATGAACAGGGGGCGCAAGGCGCAGCTCATCGCACTGAGTGCGCTGTTTGCGCTTGCGATGATTGCCCTGTTTGCGGATATTTGGTATGCCCTTACCTATGGGCACGTCAACTTCGACTCGATTTTGTTCACGCTGACATCCGATTTGTCCGGCACGTCGAGCGCGCTTTTTTGGGATTACGTCCTGAAAGGACTGCTCCCCGCAGTCCTTGTCAGTGCGGCGGGTGCCGCACTGATGACCTTTGTGCTGCGCAAGCCGCGCGTCAAGCGGTGGACGGTCACGGCGGTGGCCTGCGCGGTCAGCATCGCGGCCATTACCTTTGCCGCGTTCGACGCGGAGCTTGTGGACTATCTTTTCTACGGCGCGCGCAACAGCCATGTGTATGACAACTACTACGTTGACCCGAACGATACGAAAATCACCTTCCCAAAGCAAAAGCGCAACCTCGTCTACATTGTGCTGGAGTCGATGGAAACGAGCTTTTTGTCCGAGGATCTGGGCGGCGCGGTCGCGCATAATCTCATCCCGGAGTTGTATGCGCTTGCGCGGGACAATACCAATTTTTCCCAGAACGACGGTGTTGGCGGCTTCCGCGCCAACACGGGCGCGACGTGGACGGTCGGCTCGCTGACCTCGCAGACCGGCGGCGTGCCGCTGGTGCCGCTCGTGTCCAGAAACGAGAGGAACGACGACGGCGAATTTCTCCCGGGGCTGACCACGCTGACGGATATTTTGCACGAAAACGGCTATTATCAGGCGTTTATGCTCGGCTCAAGTTCGGCCTTTGCCGACACGGGGCTGCTGTACTCCACGCATGGCGCGGACAAGGTATACGACGTGTACACCGCGCGAAAAGACGGGATCGTCCCGCCGAACTACTGGGACGGCTGGTGGGGAATGGAGGATCATTATACCTTCGAGTACGCCAAGCAGGTGCTGACGGAAATTTCCGCGCAGGAGCAGCCGTTTGCCTTTACCGTGATGACCATCGACACGCATCAGGTGGGCGGGCACGTCTGCAAATACTGCCAAACGGAATACGAAGAACAGTACGACAATGTGATCTCCTGCTCGGACAGGCAAGTGGCGGCGTTCGTGCAATGGCTCACGGAGCAGGATTTTTATGAAAATACGGCGGTGGTCATCGTCGGCGACCACTGCTCGATGGATGCGGCATATTTCAGGCGCAATGCGCCGTCGGGCTACGTCCGCCGCGTTTACAACTGCTTCCTCAATTCCTCCGCGTACACCGCCGGCACGAAAAACCGCGAATTTACCACGTTCGATCTGTTCCCCACGACGCTCGCGGCCATGGGCTGCACGATCGACGGCGACCGTCTCGGGCTGGGGACGAATCTGTTCTCCGGGCTGGATACGCTGACGGAGAAGCTGGGGTATGAAACGCTGTGCGGTATGCTGTACAGCAACAAGGAATTTTATGTTGAGAAATTCCGATTGATCGGATGAGACGGAGAATTCCAAATTATAAATTTACCCCTCTCAGTCAAAAATCGGAGATTTTTGACAGCTCTCCCAGAGGGAGAGCCACGCGCCTGCGGCGCGAACCTCATCCGTCACCGCCTTGCGGCGGCGACACCTTCCCCAAAGGGGAAGGCTGACGGGGTTTGGCAATTGTACAGAGTTTGAAAGCTTGTAAATTCCCTCAGATTTTGAGGGAATTTACAGTTTATTCACGCAAATAACAGAAAACATTCATTGCATCGGAGGAAAAACTGTGGTATACTAACCGATGAAGTATGTTTCGCGTTTTAAGGAGGCGAGCGTTCCATGGAATCCGATCGCAACAACAATTCCAACAACAACGGAAAATCCGACGATAAAAAACCACGCATTCGGCTGCTGCCGATGCTGGTGATCGCACTTGCGCTGGTGCTGCTGGTCACGGGGATTTACCGCTCCGTCAACAACAGCAAATATGAGCAGAAAACCTACTCCGAATTTCGCGCGGAAGTGGCCGCCGACAATCTCGACGAGGTGCTCATTCAATACGACCGCATCATCTACATGACCAAAACGGAACTCGAAAAGCCCAAGGATCAGCGGCAGGCGTTTTACGCGGGATTGCCCACGGGCGGCGACAAGCTGGCATTGGGCAACGAGCTGGAGGCCATGGGCGTTACCGTGAATTTCAAAATCACGGAGGACAATTCCACCGTGACGATGCTGCTGTACTATGCGCTGATGATCGGCGGACTGATGCTGGTCATGTCGTTCATCACCCGAAAAATGGGCAATATGGGCGGCGGCATGGGTGACAGCAAGGCCAAGGTCTATATGGAAAAGACGACCGGCGTGACGTTTAAGGACGTTGCCGGTCAGGACGAGGCAAAGGAAAGCCTGCAGGAAATCATCGACTTCCTGCACAATCCGCAGAAATACACGGAAATCGGCGCAAAGCTGCCGAAAGGCGCTCTGTTGGTCGGCTCGCCCGGTACGGGCAAGACCCTGCTTGCCAAGGCGGTCGCCGGAGAGGCAAACGTGCCGTTCTTCTCCATTTCCGGCTCCGATTTTGAAGAAATGTTCGTCGGCGTCGGCGCAAGCCGCGTGCGCAACCTCTTCCAGCAGGCGGCGAAGGTCGCACCGTGTATTATTTTCATCGACGAGATCGATGCCGTCGGCCACAGCCGCGACGCGAAGCTCGGCTACAACGACCAGACGCTCAACCAGTTGCTCGGCGAATTTGACGGATTTGACTCCAACAAGGGCATCGTCTGCCTCGCTGCGACCAACCGCCCCGAAATTCTGGACAAGGCGCTGCTGCGCCCCGGCCGTTTTGACCGCCGCATCGTGGTCGATCGCCCCAATTTGCAGGGTCGTCTGGACACGCTGAAGGTGCATACGCGCAAAATCCGTCTGGCCGAGGATGTCGACCTGAAAAAGATCGCACAGGCGACCGCGGGCTGTGTCGGCGCAGACCTTGCCAACCTCGTCAACGAGGCCGCACTGCGTGCCGTGCGCATGGGACGCAAGGCCGTCAATCAGGACGATTTGCTTGTTTCGTTTGAGACGGTGATCGCCGGTACGGAAAAGAAAAACACCGTCCTGTCCGACACGGAAAAGCGGATGGTTGCCTATCACGAGGTCGGTCACGCGCTGGTATCCGCGCTGGAAAAGCAGGATACGCCCGTTTCCAAGATCACCATCGTGCCGCACACCGAAGGTTCGCTGGGTTACACGCTGTATCTGCCCGAGGAAGAAAAATTCCTGTCGACCAAGGAAGAGCTGGTCGTGGAGCTGAAGAGCCTGCTCGGCGGCCGTGCCGCGGAAAGCGTGGTATTCGGGACGATGACCACCGGCGCGGCAAACGACATCCAGCGTGCGACCGCGCTGGCGCGCAATATGGTCGCGCTGTACGGCATGAGCGAGGAACTGGGACTGATGGCACCGGCCGTCGTCCAGAATCAGTATCTGGACGGGCAGGCGCATCTCGATTGCTCCAACGAAACGGCGGCCGCAGTCGATGCCGCCGTGCAGAAGCTGCTTGACACCTGCTACCGCGATGCCACGCGCCTGCTGAGCGACAATCGCGCCCTGCTCGACGAGATCGCGCAGTACCTGCTCAGCCGCGAGACCATCACCGGCGAGGAACTGATGGCGTTCGTAAAGCACGCGGATGAAACCGAGGTGCAGGCCGAAAATCCCGAAACGTAAGCGAAAATGACACATCGGCGCATCCGATGACGGGTGGTGCTTTTGCGAAAAACAGTTGTTTTTCACAAAAGCACCACTGTTTTTTTATAAAACTTGCACAGCAAATTGAAAAATCCGAAAAAATCTTACTTTTTGGACAAATTGGGCGTTGAAATTCGGACTTTCTTCATGTATAATGTCTTATGTTCAGGTGCAAGACACCGAGAGAAGGATTGGAGGGCAAAAGCCTTCCCGAAAGGAGCTATTCATTACTATGTACACTGCCAACGCCATTCGTAACATCTGCCTGTTGGGCCACTCCGGGTCCGGTAAATCCGCACTGGCAGAAAGTCTGCTTTACATGACCGGTGCCATCGACCGTATCGGCAAGAACGCCGACGGCAACACCGTTTGCGATTTTGATCCCGAAGAGATCCGTCGTCACGTATCTCTGACCGCTTCGCTGGTTCCGCTGGTCTATCACAACTGCAAGATCAACGTGCTCGACACCCCCGGCGGATTTGATTTCTCCGGTGCCGTGGTCGAGGCGCTCAGAGCCGCCGATGCGGCGATCATCGTCTGCTCGGCGAAAGACGGCATCACCGTCGGCTTCGAGAAGGCATGGAAATACTGCGAAGAGAGAAATATGCCCCGCTTCATCTACATTTCCAAGGTGGACGAGGAAAACTCCGACTATAATGCCACGTTTAACGCCCTGCGCGAAAAATACGGCAACAAGATCGCGCCCGTGGTCGTTCCGATCTGGGACAATGCCAAGCGCATCACCGGCATCATCGACGTGCTCAACAAGCGCGCATACGAGATGCAGAACCTTAAGCGCGTCGAAATCGCCGTCCCCGAGGACAAGATGTCCGTGATCGAGGAGTTCAACGATGCGCTGAAAGAGTCCGTCGCCGAGACGAGCGAGGAATTTATGGACAAATTCTTCGGCGGCGAGGATTTCACCTATGCCGAAATGATCAAGGGTATGCACAAGGGCGTCGTGGATCATACGCTGTATCCCGTCCTGTGCGGCTCCGGCCTGAACTGTCTGGGCAGCCTGATGCTGATGGATCACATCATCGACCTGCTGCCCAACCCCATCGAGGGCAACTATCACAAGGCGACCCGTGCCGACGGCGAGACCGAGGAATTTGTCGTTTCTCCCGGCGGCGTGCCCTCCGCATTCGTGTTTAAGACCGTTTCCGACCAGTACGGCAAGTACTCGTTCGTGAAAGTCCTCTCCGGCGCGATCAACGCCGACACCACCCTCGTCAACGCCCGCACCGGCGAAACCGAGAAGCTGGGCCGTCTGTACTCCATGTGCGGCAAGAAGGCCACGGAAGTGAAAGAGCTGGTCTGCGGCGACATCGGCGCGATCGGCAAGATGGACAAGGTGCGCACCGGCGATACGCTGTGCGACCCGCGTAAGGTCGTGTCGCTCAAGGCACTGCCGTATCCGCATACGTGCTACTCCGTCGCCATCGTCCCCAAGGCCAGAGGCCAAGAGGACAAGATCGCGGCCGGATTGAACCGTCTGAACGAAGAAGATCCGTCGTTCACGCTGGTCAACAACGCGGAGACCCGCCAGATGGTGCTCTCGGGCACGGGCGATCAGCAGTTGGACGTGCTGCTGGCAAAGCTGAAATCCCGCTTCGGCGTGGATGCCGTGCTGGAGCCGGCGAAGGTTGCCTATCGTGAGAAAATCAAGTCCAAGGTCGAGGCACACGGCCGTCACAAGAAGCAGACCGGCGGTAGCGGCCAGTTCGGCGACGTCTGGATCCGTTTCGAGCCGCAGGAAGAGCAGGATGAACTGATCTTTGACGTGGCCGTCGTCGGCGGTGCCGTTCCGAAGAACTTCAACCCCGCCGTCGAAAAGGGCGTGCAGGAAGCGGTTCAGAAAGGCCCGCTGGCCGGATACCCCGTGGTCAACATGAAAGCGACGCTGTACGACGGCTCGTATCACCCCGTCGACTCGAACGAAATGGCGTTTAAGATGGCGGCCATTCTGGCATACAAAGAGGCGATGCCCAAGGCAAATCCGACCATTCTGGAGCCGATCGGCGCACTGGCGGTGTCCGTACCCGAGGCTTATGTCGGCGACGTTATGGGCGATCTGAATAAGCGCCGCGGCCGCGTGATGGGCATGAACCCGAACGCCGACGGCGAGACCGTGATCGAGGCGGAAGTGCCGATGGCGGAAATGGGTACGTATGCCATCGACCTGCGTGCCATGACGCAGGCGCGTGGTTCGTTCACGCTGGACTTTGTCCGCTACGAGGAAGTGCCGAAGGTCAATCAGGCGAAGATCATTGCCGACGCAAAGAACGACGAAGAATAATACCAAAGCGCCTGCCACACGGCAGGCGCTTGTGTTTTGTGGGAGTGCGGTGCAAGGGAAACGGATTGCCACGGCGCTTCGCGCCTCGCAATGACGGAGAACAAATTTTGCATTTTTCATTATGAATTATGCATTATCCTGCGTCCATGGGGGCATATGTTCAAAGCGGAAGGTGCTTCCGTTCAGGGGGAAGGTGAGGCGGCAGCAGAAGAGCATCGGTGCGGGCGCGGGATCGGTTGCACCGTATTTGTGGTCGCCGACCAGCGGGAAGCCGCGCGAGGCGAACTGCACGCGGATCTGGTGGCTGCGTCCCGTATGCAGGCGCACGAGGACGAGCGATTGCGTGTCCGCGCGGAGACGGGTAAATTCCAGACGGGCGGATTTTACGCCTTTGCGCATCCGCTTGACCACGTAGACCTTATTTTGGCGGCTGTCTTTGAAAAGCAGATCCGTCCAGTCGCCGCATTCCGGCGGCGTGCCGTGTACCAGCGCGACGTACTGTTTGACCATGCGCCCGTCGCGAACCACCTCGGAAAGTGCGGCCGCGGCCGCGGCGTTTCGCGCATAGACCATGACTCCGCCGACGTTCCGATCGAGCCGATGAATCGGGAAAAAGGTGCCGCCGAGCTGCTCGCAAAGCAGGGCGGGCACTTCCTTTTCCGACTCCAAGCCGATCGGCTTGACGCACACGACCATGTTTCGATCGGCGTGTAAAATTTCCATAGGGTACGCTCCTTTGCAATCTTGTGCTTTCAGTATACACCCAAGCGCGCACAGTTGCAAGTGCCGATGAAAAAAGATGCCTCCCGACGCAAAAGCACTTGTTTTTTCGGCACGTGTTTGCTATAATGCACTTCGGAAACGCAGTTTCCGAATATTGCGCTGTATCCTCGGCGTGAGGAACGGCAGCAGGAGGTAACAAGTGAATCAGAAAACAAGAAACATGGTCGGCATCGGGCTGTTTACCGCCATTGTGGTGGTGTTGCAGGTGCTGGCGGTAGGGCTGCGGGCGTTGGGACTGTTCTCCATTTCGTTGGTGCTGGTACCCATTGTCGTCGGCGCGGCGGTCTACGGATGGAAAGCGGGCGCGTGGCTGGGCTTCGCGTTCGGCGCGGCGGTGCTGCTCAGCGGCGACGCGGCGGCGTTTTTGGCGGTCGACGTGATCGGCACGATCGTGGTGGTGCTGCTGAAAGGCACGCTCAGCGGTTTTGCGGCCGGTCTTGCCTACAAGATGCTCGAAAAATGCAATCGGACGCTGGCCGTGATCGTGGCGGCCGTGGTCTGCCCGGTTGTCAATACCGGCGTATTTTTGCTGGGCTGTTGGGTATTCTTCATGGATACCGTGACGGCGTGGGGTGCGGCCGTGGGATATGACAATGTGGGCGCGTACATGATTTTCGGCCTGACGGGCGCGAATTTCCTGATCGAGTTGGGGATCGACCTCGTGCTGATCCCGGTGACGACGCGGCTCATTCGTGTCGGAAAACGATAAAAGGAGTAGGCTATGCTTTTGACGATTGACATCGGCAATTCCAATGTGGTCATCGGCTGTATTGAAAAGGATGATCGGGTCACGGCGCTGTTTCGCATGGTGACCGATTTGAAAAAGACGGAGGACGAGTATGCCTCCGGCATGAAAGCTATTCTGGAATTCAACGGCGTGGACAGGACGGCCTTTGAGGGCGCGGTGATCTGCTCCGTCGTGCCGCCGCTGACGGAAATTTTCCGCACGGCGGTGGAGAAAATCATCGGGCGCAAGGCACTGGTGGTGGGCGCGGGCATTAAGACCGGGCTGAACGTGCAGATTGAAAATCCCGCAAGTCTCGGCAGCGACATCGTGGCGGCCAGCGTGGCGGCCATGTCGGAATATCCGCTGCCCGTGATCGTCATTGACATGGGCACGGCGACCACCATCACGGTGGTGGACAAGGGCAACCGCTATATCGGCGGCGCGATCGTGCCGGGCGTGGTACTGTCGATGAATGCGCTGTCATCGGGCACGTCGCTACTGCAGAAAGTGCCCATCGAGGCGCCGAAAAAGGCAATCTGCACTACGACGACCGAAAGTATGCAAAGCGGCGCGGTGTTCGGAAATGCGGCACTGCTCGATGGGATGATCGACCGATTTGAACGGGAACTGGGCGCGTCGGCCACGGTGGTGGCGACGGGCGGCATTGCAGATCGGATTTTGCCCTATTGCAGGCGGGAGATCATTTATGATGAAAATCTGCTGCTCAAGGGGCTGAATATTATTTATAAGAAGAATAAAAAGGGCTGAGCAGGGAGATAGAGAACTACAAATTATAAATTTTCCACTCTCAGGACGAAATCGGAGATTTTTGACAGCTCCCCCGGTTGGGGAGCCGCGCGCCACGGGCGCGGGACGGGATGCGGATTGCCACGGCGCTTCGCGCCTCACAATGACATAGTGGGGAGTGCGGTGTGAATGGTGACAGGCGGGCGACCGATGATCGCCCCCTACGGGGGGATGTGAATTTTGCATTTTCCGGTTTACATTGATTTTGACGAGAAAAAATGGTAGGCACGAATGTGTCTACCATTTTTTGCGGATTTTTCAATTACAGGCCGGCTTGCTCCAGCAGGGCGGGGACTTTGCTCTCCCAGCCGAGGGCCATGATGTGCACGCCTTGGCAATAGGGCTTGCAAGCCTTGATGATCTCCGCGGCGATCTCCACGCCGGTAACACCGGCTTTGGCACGCTCGGGATCGGCGGCCAGACGGGCGATCATCTCGTCGGGCACGTGGACACCGGCGACGTTGCGGTTCATGAATTTGCACATTCCGGCGCCCTTGGGGATGATGACACCCACCTGTACGGGCTTGCCGAACTGCTTCGCTTTCTCCATGAAGGAGATGAATTTCTCGGGCTCAAAGACGGCCTGCGTTTGGAAATAGTCCGCGCCGGCCATGACCTTGCGCTCCATTTTGGCAAGCTGTGCGTCCACGGAGTCGGAGCAGGGGGACACGACGGCACCCTTGGCGAACTTCGGCGGTTCGCCGACGAGCGCGTTGCCGCCCAGATCGACGCCCTTTTCAAGCTGGCAGACGGTGTGCAACAGGGAGACGGAGTCCAGATCGAACACGGGCTTGGCACCGGGGTGGTCGCCCATTTTGGTGTGGTCGCCGGTCAGGCAGAGGATATTGTCGATGCCGAACATGGCGGCGCTGAGCAGGTCGGATTCCAGTGCCATGCGGTTACGGTCGCGGCAGGTGAGCTGATAGATCGGCAGAAGACCCGCATCTTTCAGCGCCTTACAGGTGGCAAGGCTGCCCAGACGCATAACGGAACTCTGGTTGTCGGTGACGTTGACGGCGGTGATGCCGGACAGGTTCTGCTTGGCCTCTTCGACCATGTGCTCGATATGGAAACCCTTGGGAGGGCCGACTTCGGCGGTGACGACAAACTGGCCGTTGTCAAACAATTCGGTAATTCTCATGACTTTTTACTCCTCATCAATTATTTTTTAGAAACTTCATCGTCGGTGGCGTAGTTGCGCACCTGAACGGGACACTTGAGAAGATCCAGACGGCCGATCTGCGCCAGACGGCGGTAGATACGCTCCCAGCCGCATTCCATTTCGGGATCGACCTCGCATTTGCCGTTTTTCGCGCCGCCGCACTGGCCGTTGACCAGACCCTTGGAGCAGGCGGTCAGGGGGCAGATGCCGCCGGTAATATTCAGGTAGCACTCGCCGCACTGGGCGCAGTTATGCTCCAGCGGGGTCACGCCCTGATAGCCGGGCAGGGGGAAGGTGTCGCACACGGCGTAAACCTTCTTGGGGCACAGCAGCTCGGAAACGGTCTGCACGCCGACACCGCACGACAGAACCAGAACGGCATCCGCTGCGTCGATCTCGTCTTGATGGTAGCTCAGGCGCAGCTTCAGATTTTCCGCGTTGCAGATGTAGTCGGTGGTGAGAATGCCGGTGACGATGCCGCGCGCTTTCCATGCGTTTTGCATCGCGACAGCCTCGTGCTCGGGGAAGCGGACTTCCTTACAGCCGTGGCAGTTGATGACGAATACTTTCCCGGTCAGCAGTGCTTCGATGGCTTCGGGTGCTTTCAGTTGGGTAATCAACATATCACTTCATCTCCCTTACTGCGGCCTTGCCGGCTTTGATCTCGCTGATGAGCGGAATTTTGGAGGAGCAGATAAATTCACAGCATCTGCATTCCATGCAGTCCATGACGCTTTCGGCCTTGAAGCCGACCCAATTCTGCGCCTGATAGTATTTGTGGAAGTACAAAGGCTTGAGCGACATCGGGCACACGTCCATACAGCGGCCGCACTTGATGCATTCCTGCGCGGTGGAATGGTCGGTGTCGATGGCGATGATGCCGTTGCTGCCTTTCATGATGGGAAAGTCCACGTTTTTCTGCGGGAAGCCCATCATCGGGCCGCCGGCCTTGACGGTCACGTCGCCGGGGAGGATACCGCCGCAGTAGTCCACCAGCTCCGCGGCGGGTGTGCCGATGCGGACGATGAAATTACCGGGGTGGGGGATGTAGGGGCCGGTGACGGTGGTGACGCGCTCGACCAAGGGCATACCGGTCTTGAGCACGTCGGCGATGGCCTTGACGGTGCTGACGTTGGAAACCACCGCGCCGACGTCGGCGGGCAGCTTGCCGCTGGGAACCATGCGGCCGAGCACGCGCTTGATGAGCATTTTTTCGCCGCCCTGCGGGTATTTGGTGCGTGCGACGCAGACTTCGATGCCCGCTTCGTTTTCGACCTTCTGCTGCAGCAGGGCGATGGCGTCGGGCTTATTGTCCTCAATGACGATGACACCGCGCGCGGTGTTGACCGCCTTCATCTCGGCTTTCAGACCGTAGATAATGTCGTCGGCGTACTCAAGCAGGACGTGGTGGTCGGCCGTCAGCATCGGCTCGCACTCGCAGGCATTGACGAGAACCGCGTCGATCGGTTTGCCGGGGTTGAGCTTGACGTAGGTGGGGAAGCCTGCACCGCCCATGCCCACGATACCGGCATTTTTCACGATTTCAATGATCTCGGCGGGGGTCAGCTCCTCAAGCGGCTTGGCGGGCTTGACAAGCTCGTCCGGGGTGTCGAGGAAGTCGTTCTCGACTACGATGGACGGGCACATTCCGCGGTTGGCGTGGGGACGATCCTCGATGGCGATGACCGTACCGCTGATGCTGCTATGTACGGGTGCGGAAATGAAGCCGGAGGCTTCCGCGATCTTCTGGCCGAGCTTGACCTTGTCGCCCACGGCGACGATGGCGGTGGCGGGAGCACCCAGATGCATGGACAGGGGGAATACGGCGACCTTGGGCGCGGGGAAGCGCACAAGACCCAGCGCCTCCGTCTGCTCTTTGCCCTCGACGGGATGCACGCCACCGTAGTATCCGGCGAAGCGGCTGTCGCGGATGGCGTTGACGTACTCGCGGACGGCTTTCACGTTGACCTTGGAATAGTCGCGGATCTGGACGGGCTGATGCTTAAATTCATCCAGACGACCCTGCTGTTCCAGACGCGCCTGAATTTTCGCCCATGCGCAGTCTTTGTTGGGGTCGACTTCGCATTTGCCGTTTTTCGCACCGCCGCACTGGCCGTTGACCAAACTCTTGGAACAATCGACGATCGGGCAGATGCCGCCGGTGATGTTCAGATAGCACTGGGCGCAGGCGTCACAGGCTTTTTTGGTCAGCGCCATGCCGTGATGGCCGGTGTAGTTGAGGGAGTTGGCGGCGGCGTAGACGGGGATGCTCAGCGCGGCGGCGACGGTCTGAACGCCGAGGCCGCAGGAGATGACGAAGACGCACTGCGTGCCTGCGGGGATGAGAGATTGCAGCTTCTGCTCGGTCAATGTTCGGTTGCACAGGAAATCAATGTTCCCGGAGCCGGTGATCGTCTTGCCCTGTTCGGTGGCCAGACGGACAAATTCGGCGCATTCCGGTTCTTCCGGCGTTTCAAATTCCTTGAAACACTTGTTGCAAGCAAGCACGAAAATATTGTCGACATCGTTCAGGACGCGGACAAGCTCCTCGGCGGGCTTCAACTGAAACTTGGTATAATTTTCCAATTTCGCACCTTCCTTATGAAATGGTTTTGCTTAGAAATATGCCCCGTCGGTGTGCCACGCACGAGAAAAAGGCGAAAAGGGCATAAATCTACAATTTACACGCTATAGTATAGCACATTCGGTTTCGATAAGCTAGTACCAAAATCGTTTCTTTTCATGAAAAAACGGGAAATTTCCCGCTTTTTGGGCGGGGCGGGGGAGGCGGACGGCATTTGTGCCCGCGGCGAGGGGCGCAAAGCGGGGAAATCTTGCAAAACGGAAAAAAATACTTGACAAACGGGAACGCCGCCGCTATAATAAGCGTGTTCTGTTTGAGCCGCCGGTATAGCTCAGTCGGTAGAGCAGCTGATTTGTAATCAGCAGGTCGGGGGTTCGAGTCCGTCTACCGGCTCCAGACAGGCTCTTGGAACGAGTAATAGAATATGGGGGAGTTCCCGAGTGGCCAAAGGGGACAGACTGTAAATCTGCTGCGTATCGCTTCGATGGTTCGAATCCGTCCTCCCCCACCAGAAAAAGACCAATCCGTTCGGATTGGTCTTTTTCTGCGTAATGGGTATTTGGAGGACGGATTCGAAAGGCCGGTCCAAGCAAACAGTCCGGGGGACTGTTTGCCCGGCCGTGGCTTTTCCGCAGAAAAGCGAATCCATAAAATTACATTATAAAAAGCGTAAAAAGGGGCGCAAATGCGAAGACCAATCCGTTCGGATTGGTCTTTTTCTGCATAATGGGTATTTGGAGGACGGATATGCGCGGTAGCTACCCGTATGTCATCCCTCGGCTCGCGTTCGCTCGCTCGGGATGATATAGCGTTGGGTGCTGTGCAAGGGGAACGGATTGCCACGGCGCGATGCGCCTCGCAATGACATGGATTTTTTTACTTTTCACTATGCATTATGCATTTTGTATTCATTCGATTTGTATTATGCGTAAAATTCGCCCTCCCGGGAGGGAGGGCGATGCTTATTTCAGGCGTTTGGTGAGGGTGAGTATGTTCAGGCCGTCTTTGTAGACGTACTTGACGCTGTCCATCGTCTTTTTGACCATGAAAATGCCCAATCCGCCGATCTCGCGCGCTTCTGCGGGCAAGGTCGTGTCGGGTGCGGGGCGCTTGGTCGGGTCGTAGGGGCGGCCGTTGTCCGAGAAGCGGAGCGTGGCAACGTCGTCGTTGATCTCGCAGCCCAGCGTGGCGAGAGTTGCGTCGCTGTAATGGGCGATGTTGGAGAAAACCTCGTCGACGGCGACATTGATCTGCGCGACGGCCTTGGCTGTTGCACCCGCGGTGTGAAGCTGCTCCTCGAAGAATGCGGTCGCGACGGGAAGCTGATCCAGAGAGGGCGCGATGCGGATCTTCTTCATGTCGGAGGAGGCGGGCTTGATCTCGAGACAGAGCATGGTGATGTCGTCAAACTGGTCGGCCTGACCGACGAATGCGTCCACATCCCGTTTCAGTGCGTCGAGCAGGTCGCGGCAGGTGTCGTGACTGCTTGCGTTGAGGGCGGCGATCATGCGATCGGTGCCGTAGAGGACATTGTCGGCGTTCGTGGCCTCGGGCACGCCGTCGGTGTAGACGAACAGACGGTCGCCCACGCTCAGTTGCAGTTCATATTCGCGATAGCGCGCGTTTTCCAAGCCGCCGAGCACGAAGCCGTGACGGTCTTTGTACAGGGAGAATTCGCCGCCCTTGCGCATGATGGCGGGATATTCGTGGCCGGCGTTGGAACAGCGCATTTTGCCCGTGGAAATTTCCAGAATGCCCAGCCAGACGGTGACGAACATCTCCGCGTCGTTGTTCTCGCATAGCTGGCTGTTGACCTTTTCCAAAACCGCGCTCGGGGAAAGGCCGCTCTGCGCGGCCGATTTGAGCAGCGTTTTGGCGATCATCATGAACAGCGCCGCAGGAACGCCCTTGCCGGATACGTCGGCCATGACGATGCCCAAATGGTCATCGTCGATCAGGAAGAAATCGTAGAAGTCGCCGCCGACCTCTCTTGCGGGGGTCATGGAGGCGTAAATGTCGAACACGTGGCGCTCGGGGAAGGCGGGGAAGAGGCACGGGAGCATGGATGCCTGAATGTGTCGCGCGACATCCAGCTCTGCGCCGATGCGCTCTTTTTCGGCCGTGACGTGGCTGAGATTGCGGATGTAGGCATTGAGCTCCTTGACCATAAAGTCGAAAGAATGGGCAAGCTCCTGCAGTTCGTCGCCGGTGGGAACGTCGATGTGGAAATCGTCAAGGTGCGCCATGTCGTTTTCCACCAGACCGATGGCCGCGTGGTGCAGCGTGCGCAGGGGACGGATGAGAATGCGGCGGACGTAGTAATAGTAAGCCAGAACGGACACGAGCAGAACGCCGAGCGTGATGCACAGCGTCAAAAGCAGAAACTGGCGGATCTGATCGTTGATCATGTCCATGGAAACGTCCACGCTGGAAAGTGCGACGGGAACGCCGCTGCTGTCGATGATGGCGACGTAGGCGGAGGCAAGGTAGCCGTACTCGTCGTTGTTGGTGATGAGGATGGTCTGCTCGGCATCGACGGCAAAGGCCGCGTGCATAAGTTCGTTGCCGCCGCCGTAGTAGGCGTCCGCGTCGCCCAGTTCGCACACACCGCCGTCACCGTCGCCGCCCGTGTCCCAGATGTAGACCATCACGTCGTCCTCGGGAACGACGACGTAGAAATATTTCAGGTTCATTTTTTCACGGACGTTTTGGAGATAGAGGCGAATTTGCTCGTAATAGTCGTCTTTCTCGCCGGAACGGTAGTATGCTTCAATGCGGTCGCCGTCGATCACTTCCGCGGCAATGGATGCCTGATTGAATGCAAGCGAACTATAGTATTCCTCCATGCGGACGCGGTATAGCTGAGAAATGGCGGGCGCAAGCGTCAGCACGAGGATGGCCGCCATGATGACCAGCCCCAGCAGCAGCTTGGGCTGCAGGCGAATGCTCCATTTTTTCATATCCGATCTCCTTTCACCGGGCGGACGTGAAGCCGCAAATGTCCGTCTTTTACGCGATACAGAAGAAGTGACGGCCCGAGGAATCGGGCATCTTCCGCAAAGGGCGCGCACCCACTGTCGAGCGCGGTCACGTAGTACCAACGGCCGCCTGCCTGCAGGCAGGTCATGGCGTTGTAGCAACGAAAGATCGCGTGCGCCTCCTGTCGGGTCATTTCATGCTGAAGGGTTCGTGCGCCGTGCTCGGGGCGATACCAGTAAGGCTCGCGCGTGCTTTGGGGGCGGGTCGTATCCCAGATCGTGTCCAGATTCTCAATCAACGGTTCGAGCATTTCCCGTGCGCGTGCCGCGCAGAGCAGATATAGGTCGACGCTGTCCGTATCCGGGGTGACGGGAATGGCGCACTGCGCAAGAATGTCGCCGCGATCCAGCTCGGAGGCGACCTTATGCATGGTCACGCCCGTGCACGCGAGGCCGCGCGCCATGGCCGATTCAATGGGGTAATAGCTGCGCCCCTGCGGGAGCAGGGAACTGTGCGTGTTGATTCCGCGGAAACGCGCGAGCGTGGGAGGAACGGGCAGAACGCGATCGTACTCCGCGACGAACAGAAGTTCACACCCTTCGTCCTCAAAATAGCGGCAGATGCGTTCTCGTGTGATGTCCTCGTAGTGTACGGGAATTCCGTTGCGCTTGGCTTTTTCCACGATCGCGTACTCGGAAAAATAATCCTCGTCGTTGTGGTAGGTGTACAGCGCAAGAATTTCGTGCGCTTGCAGGAAATAGTCGAAGCAGGAAAGAAAAACGTCGCTTCCGAAATATACCAGTTTCATATCGGTTTCCTCAAATGCGGATGACAAGGCTGTTAAAGCCCTGATAACGTCGATAACGGAAATCCTGTGCGCGCTTGCGGATGATCAGCACGCCCATGCCGTCCATGTCGACACCGTCGTCGCTGCCGGCTTTTTCGGTGTGCATATCGAAGGGGTTGAAAGAGGTGGCATCGTCGCGCAGGTGCAGTTCGAGCAGGCCGTCGTCGGTCATGATGGCGGTGAATTGGATGTAGCCGTCGGGTTTGCCGCGGAAGCCGTGCGTTAATATGGCCATGCCGATCTCCTCGACGGTCATGGTGGCGAGCATCTGCTGGCGGGGTGTGGCACCCTGCTCCTCACAGAATGCTTCCAGCGCGTGACTGACGTCGACTACGTCCGCGGTGTTGCTCAGGACGGTGCATTGGAAAATATGCTCCGGCTCGTACTGTGCCGTGCGGAAGCGGCCGCTCAGGTACAGCAGCAGGAAAACGGCCAGTGCGCCACCCTCGGTCAGCAAAAACAGAAACCAGAAGCGGTCCAGCCCGAATCGGGCGCACAGGAAAGTCAGCGGGATGAGCAGTACCGCGCCGCGCAGGGTCTCCAGAATGAACGAAGGCTTTTCGTTCTCACAGGCCTGATAGTAGCTACACAGCAGAATGTTGACACCGGCGAACAGCGCCGCGATCGCATACAGGCGCAGGGCGGTGTGCGCAAGGGCCTCCGTCTGCGTGCCGGCGATGCCGAACAGCAGGCACATTCCGCGCGGCCAGAGCATCACGAGGGCGATCAGCGCGCCGCCGACGCACAGACCGCCGATAAAGCCAAGCCGAACGGCCGTTTTTTTACCGGCGAGATTGTGCTCCCCCTGATAGGTCGAGAGGATGGGCTGCATGGCGCGTCCCGTTCCCTCGAACAGGTACAGAATCAGGTAGGAAGTATTTTGCAGGACGTCGAAAACCGCGACGGCATTCTCGCCGCCGAGGCGGATGAGTAGATTGTTGCAGATCAGGAAGAACACCATCTGGTACAGATACTGCACGGAGGTCGCAAGACCGGAACGCAGTGCGGACAGGGAAGAGCGAATCCAGCCGCGCTTGGGCAGGGCGAAACGGAGCGTGCGGCGACGGCTGAAAAAGCCGGGCAGGTAGATGCCGATGGTGATGATCTGGCCGAGCGCCGTGGACAGCGCCGCGCCGCGTGTGCCCAGACCGAAGCCGAGCACGAAAATGACGTTCATCGCGATGTCGCACAGATTGCCGGTGACGGAGCCGAATCCGGCAAGGCGCTGGCTGCCGTCGTTGCGCAGGTAATAGTTGAGAATGTTGGACAGGTAGAAAAGCGGCGTTGCCGAGATCAGAATGCGCAGATAGTCGCGCGTGGCGGTAAAAAGCGCACCGTCGCTCGGCGTGGTGCCCAGAAGCGCAAGCAGAGGCGTCAGCAACAGGTTGCCGAGCACGGCCGTCGTGCAGGAGAAAAGCAGCGACATGGAAAGCACGCCGTGAAAATCGGCGGCGGCCTCGTCGGGCCTTCCTTGACTGAGCAGGCGCGCATAGCGCACCGAACCGCCGACACCGAAGCCGTGCGCGAACATACAGTTTATCATGTATACCGGGAGAATCAGCCCGATGGCGGCAAGGCCGACCGTGCCGAGACGCTGGCCGATGACGACGGCATCGGCCATATCGCTCAGCGCCCAGCCGAGCGAGGAAAGCATGGCAGGCCACCACAGCCGACGGAACATGCGCCCGGTGAAATTATCCCGCTTTATACGCATGATCGTTCTCTCCGTGTATCGTTATTCGATGGTCAGAATGTCGGAGAAGCCCGTTACCTCGAAAACGTCCATGACGGTCTCGTTGACGTGGCCGATCACCAGCTCGCCCTGACGGCTCATCACTTTCTGCGCGGACAGAAGCACGCGCAGACCGGCGGAGGAGATGTACTCCACCTCGGCAAAATCCAGATACAGGTGGGTGATGCCCGAAACGGACTGGCGCAGTTCGGCCTCCAGACGGGGGGCAGTCGTCGTGTCGATGCGGCCACGGATGGCAAGCTTCAGGGAAGTGCCCTGCAAAACGGAATTGAGTTCCATAGAAAATCTCCTTTATTTCGTGGATTTTGGATCATTATAGCACACATAAAAAGAAAGAACAAGTCCAAATCCCGCGCGGCGTGAAAAATTTCGCAACCAAACGGCCGATAATTTTAAGCGCGATGCATTGCATTTTGGGCCGGGGTATGCTATAATATTTCAAATTGTTCCCCGCGCAAAAAACAAGAAAGGTCGTACAAAACCATGAATGAAATCTTCCGAAAGAAAAGTATGGACCGTGTCAACTCGCCCGAACAGCTCAACGATTACATTCGCGTGGCAAATCCCGGTGTGTGGATGGTGCTGGCCGCGATCGTCATTTTGCTGATAGGCGTATGTGTATGGGGTATTTTTGGGCATTTGGACACGCAGTTGGATACCTCCGGCGTTTGCCGTGACGGAAAACTAACGTGCTATCTTACCGAGGCGGACATCTCGCAAATGACAGAGAATGCGCTCGTTTCCGTGGACGGGAACGAGTATCCTGTCGCGGAGATATCCGCCTTTTCCGTTGCGTTTTCCGAGGCGGAAAATGCGCAATTGCTCCCGGAGGGAACTTTTTCCGCGGATACGCGCGTTTATGTGATCACGGCGTATGCACCGCAGTTGGCGGACGGAGCCTATTCCCTTTCTCTGATCGTGCGGCGTGAGACACCCATGTCGTTCGTGCTGGGATGAGGTGACGTATGAGCAAACAGATCAAAAAACCGCTGAGCGGGAAAGTGGCCAAGGTTCCGGTCGTCATGCAGCTTGAGGCGCTCGAATGCGGCGCGGCCTGCCTGACGATGATCTTGGCGTATTATGACAAATGGGTGCCGCTGGAGCAGGTGCGCTATGACTGCGGCGTATCGCGCGACGGCTCGAACGCGCGCAACGTTCTGCGTGCGGCAAGAAGCTACGGCCTGAACGCGAAAGGCTATCGCTTTGAGCCGGAGGATCTGCGCACCCACGGCACGTTCCCGTGCATCATTCACTGGAATTTCAACCACTTCGTCGTGCTGGACGGATTTCGGGGGAACAAGGCCGTGCTTAACGACCCGGCCAAGGGAACGTATGAAGTCCCGATGAAAACATTCGACGAATCGTTTACCGGCGTGTGCATTTTGTTTGAACCGTCGGAGACGTTCCAACCCGGCGGAAAGCCCCGCTCCATGGTGAGCTACGCGCGCAAAAGCCTGCGCGGTACGGGCGCGGCGTTCGCATTTATGGTGCTGACGACGCTCATCGGCTCGCTCATCGGCATCATCAACCCCGCGTTTTCGCGCATCTTCCTCGATCGCCTGCTGACGCAGGAAACACCGCAATGGCTTACGGGATTTCTGATCGCGCTGGCGGGATTGAGCATCGTGCAGCTCGTGCTGGCGTGGATGCAGGCGGTCTATGCGCTGAAGCTGCGCGGAAAAATGGACGTCGTCGGCACAAGCTCGTTTATGTGGCGGGTGCTGCGGCTGCCGATGGTATTTTTCTCGCAGCGGATGGCAGGTGACATACAGAGCAGACAATCGTCCAATGCGGGCATTGCCTCGTCGATGATCGACACCTTCGCGCCGCTCGTGCTCAACGCGATCATGATGGTGTTTTATCTGGTGGTTATGCTCCGCTACAGCGTCCTGCTGACGCTCATCGGCCTGACGTCGGTGCTGGTCAACTTTGTGCTCTCGCGCGTGATCTCCAAAAAACGGATCAACATCACGCGCGTGCAGATGCGCGATGCGGGCAAACTCTCGGGAACGACGGTGGCCGGCATCGAAATGATCGAAACGATCAAATCCAGCGGCGCGGAGAATGGATTCTTTGAAAAATGGGCGGGCTATCAGGCCGCCGTCAATACGCAAAAAGTGCGCTATCAGCGGCTGAATCAGGTGCTCGGCCTGCTGCCGTCGATGGTCAGCACGCTGTGCAGCACGACAGTGCTGATGACGGGTGTGTATCTGGCCATGAACGGGACGTTTACCGTCGGTATGATCATGGCGTTTCAGGGGTTCCTCTCGTCGTTTACGTCGCCGGCCATGTCGCTGATCTCCGCGGGGCAGACCCTGCAGGAAATGCGCACGGAAATGGAGCGCGTGGAGGACGTGATGAGCTATCCGACGGATGTGCAGCCGGAACGTGCGGCGGATGCATCGGAGGAATATGACAAGCTCACGGGTGCGCTGGAGATGAAAAACGTCACCTTCGGCTACTCCCGTCTTGCACAGCCGCTGATCGAGGATTTCAACCTGACGCTCAAAGCGGGCAGTCGCGTTGCCTTCGTCGGCGCGTCCGGGTGCGGAAAATCGACACTGTCCAAGCTGATTTCCGGATTGTATCGGCCGTGGAGCGGCGAGATCCTGTTTGACGGCAAGCCGATCGAACAGATCGACCGCAGTGTGTTTACCGGCTCGCTGGCGGTGGTGGATCAGGACATCATCCTCTTTGAGGACACCATCGCGAACAACATCAAAATGTGGGACGATTCCATTGAAGATTTTGAAATGATCATGGCCGCGCGCGATGCGCACCTGCATGAGGACATCATGCAGCGCGAGGGCGGCTACCAGTATCGTATCACCGAGGGCGGTAAGGATTTCTCCGGTGGCCAGCGGCAGAGAATGGAAATCGCGCGCGTGCTGGCGCAGGACCCGACCATCATCATCCTCGATGAGGCGACGTCGGCGCTGGACGCGAAGACCGAATACGAAGTGGTGCAGTCGATCAAAGACCGTGGCATCACCTGCATCGTGGTGGCGCATCGGCTTTCTACCATCCGCGACTGTGACGAGATCATCGTCATGGACAACGGCAAGGTGCTCGAACGCGGTACCCACGAACAGCTCATGGCACGCAACGGCGCGTACACGAAGCTGATCACCAGTGCGTAAAGGAGGCGAAAACGATGGGATGGTTTGACGAACAAATCCGTCAGCGCAAGCAGAACGACGACGAAGTTTTCGCCGCGGCATTTGCCGATATGGCAGCGGCCGTCATGGGCGAGCGCATCGGCGCGGCACTGCGTGACGAATCGGCCGCCGCACGCAGTGCGATCGACGAAATTCTGCATTTTTATCACGCGAAGGGACGCGAAGTCCCGAGCGGCATCAAAGATGCCGACGAACAGCTCGAATATCTGCTGCGTCCGTACGGAATCATGCGGCGGACGGTGAAGCTGGAGCAGGGCTGGTACAAAGACGCCGTCGGCGCGATGCTGGGCGTGCGCAAAAGTGACGGCCGCCCGGTGGCACTGATCCCCACGGGACTTGCCGGATACAGCTATCTCGACCCCGAAACGGGAAAACGCAAGAAAATCAACCGAAAAACGGCGCAGCTTTTTGACGAGGAGGCAATTGCCTTCTATAAGCCGTTCCCGCTGAAAAAGCTCAGCATTCCGAGCCTGATGCGCTACATATTGGAACTGCTTTCACCGGCCGATCTGGCACTGACCGTGCTGGCGACGCTGGCCGTGTCGCTGATCGGAATGCTTTCGCCGATGCTGAGCAATCTCCTGCTGTCGCAGGTACTTCCGTCCGGAAGCGTGCAGCTTTTGGTCGCCATTGCGGTGTTTACGGTCGCCGTTTCCATCAGCAGCCTGCTGATTTCCGCGGTGCACGGCATGATCCGCACGCGCATCGACACGAAAATGAGCATTTCCGTTCAGGCCGCGACCATGATGCGCGTGCTGTCGCTGCCCGCGGACTTTTTCAAGCAGTACAGCGCAGGCGAACTTTCTAGCCGCGTGTCGCAGGTGCAATCGCTGTGCAATATGCTCGTGTCCATGGTACTGTCGACCGGACTGACGTCGCTGTTCTCCCTGATTTACATCGGGCAGATCTTCCGCTATGCGCCGTCGCTGGTCGTGCCGTCGCTGATCCTGACACTGGTGACGCTGGTCTTTACGCTCGTTTCCTCGTTTGCGCAAATGCGCATCAGCAAACGCAACATGGAACTGAGCAGCAGCGAAAGCGGCATGACCTATGCGCTGATCAGCGGCATTCAGAAAATCAAGCTGGCCGGTGCGGAAAAACGCGCCTTTGCCCGCTGGGCATCGCTGTATGCCCGCGGCGCAAAATTGCGCTATGACCCGCCGACGTTCCTGAAAATCAATTCCGTCATCGGCTTGGCCATTTCCCTGACGGGAACGCTGGTGATGTATGCGACGTCGGTGAAATCGGGCGTTTCCGTGGCGGACTACTATGCGTTCAACACCGCATACGGCATGGTCAGCGGCGCGTTCATGTCCTTGGCGGGCATGGCACTGAGCTTTGCGCAGATCAAGCCGGTTCTGGAAATGGTGAAGCCGTTTTTGGATACCGTGCCGGAAATCGCCGAGGAGAAGCAGGTCGTGACGCGCCTGTCGGGCGGCATCGAAATGAACAACATTTCTTTCCGCTACAATGAAAATATGCCGCCGGTGCTCGACGATCTGACGCTCAAGATCAGACCCGGGCAGTATGTGGCCATCGTGGGAAAGACGGGCTGCGGAAAATCGACGCTCATGCGCCTGCTGCTCGGATTTGAAAAGCCGCAAAAGGGAGCGATCTACTACGACGGGCGCGATCTGGAGCGCATTGACCTGAAATCCCTGCGCCGTCGCATCGGCGTGGTGATGCAGAACGGAAAGCTGTTTCAGGGCGACATTTATTCCAACATTGTGATCTCCGCGCCGCATCTGACCCAGCAGGAAGCTTGGGAGGCGGCGGAAATTGCCGACATCGCGGAGGATATCCGCCGTATGCCGATGGGAATGCACACGATCATTTCCGAAGGCTCGGGTGGCATCTCGGGCGGCCAGCGGCAGCGGCTGATGATCGCGCGCGCCGTCGCGCCGAAGCCGAAGATCCTGATGCTGGACGAGGCGACCTCCGCGCTGGATAATCTGACGCAGAAAAAGGTTTCCGAGTCGCTCGATCGGCTCAAGTGCACGCGCATCGTGATCGCGCACCGCCTGTCCACTATCCGCCAATGCGACCGCATTCTGGTGCTCGACGGCGGAAAGATCATCGAAGACGGCACGTATGACGAACTGATCGCGAAAAACGGCTTCTTTGCGGAGCTTGTGGCGCGGCAGCAGATCGATATGTAAAAAAAGATTGGCCACTTGGACGATCTGCTCGTATAAAGAAGTGAATGCAGATCAAAACCGATGGGAGTGTGATGGGACGCATGAAAAAAGAAGGGGTTTCCGAACGGCTGTTTCTCCTGTTCGACCGTCAGCGGTTTGAGGAGAATGCGCATTTGGCAGCGTTGATTCGCGAGACCGAGGATCGCTGCACGGGGGTACTGTCGGACGACATGCTGCAATCGGTCAATGCGGCGGGCGAGGCAGACATGGCCGCGTTTCCTCCCGACTGGGAGGACAAGACATGATTTGCGCAGAAGAAAAAGAGGCCGTGTATCGGCAGTTCCACAAGAAGGTCAGCGGCTATGTGGCGCAAAAGGTCGGCCACGCGCAGGAGGCGGAGGACATCGTCAGTGAGGTATTTCTGAAAGTGTACGAAAAGCTCGACACCTTCGACGAAACCAAAGCCTCGCTGTCGACGTGGATCTACACGATCGCGCGCAACGCCGTGATCGACCACTACCGAACCCATAAGCCGAGCGATCCGCTCCCGGAAACGCTGGCGACGGGGGAGGACATGGAGCAGGCGCTGATACAGGCCAATTCGCTGGAAATGCTGAGCCGCGCGCTGGAAAAGCTGGAGACACGGCAGCGCGACATTGTGATTTTGCGCTACTACAAGGGGCTTTCCATGAAAGAGATCGTGCAGAGGCTCGGAATTTCCTATTCCTACGGGAAGCTGCTGCATCAGGCGGCGCTGAACCAACTGCGCAAGCAAATGGAACGTTAAACTGCGCGGGGCAGACCCGCACCACCATAACAAGGAAAGGAATGGCAAACCATGATGAAAGACAAGAAAGAAACCGAAATGATGATGAACGAGATGGATATGGAGAAGGTCACGGGCGGTACGGACGAAAATCCCGATCTCGGATTGCCGGATGACGAAAAGAGACCGCCGAAGCCCGGCAGACCCGGCGCAATTATGAAGTAAGGAAACGAAATTCCACGGCGGGCGGCGTCCGCCGTGGAAAGGAAAAGCGTTTTTTCAATGAAGGTAAAGAGGTCATGAAAAAATGAACGAAAATTTGAACGAAAAAAGACGGCCGAACTGTCGGCCGACGAGCTGGAGCAGGCAGCCGGTGGCGGCGGCACGGCTAAGCCGCCGGATCCCCGGTTCAACATAGAGAGCAAGGTGCTGGTGCCCGGCGGCGATATTGGCTGCGACAATAATAAGCTGTGTTACGGAGAGATCACAAACGGGTACTATAAAACGCAGCCCGAGGAACAGGAATGGTACTACATCGTAAATGTCGAAGGGTGTAGCTTCGAGATTAAGGAAAATCGGTTGCGCAGCGCAGAAGGCACTTAATTTCCGCGAGGCGCAAAAAAAGATTGGCCATTTGTAAAACGCGTTCGTATCAATAAATGAACCAAGAAAACAAGGAGGTAACCAAAATGGAAATGAACAAAACCAACAGGCTCCCCGAGGATGAGCTGATCGCCGTCACCGGCGGTAGCGGCAGCAACACCGAGAAAGGCGGATACATCCTCGGCTCAGACGGAAATACCTACAATATGGTATATTGTACGGACGAATGCTGTCCGAAATTCATATGCAAGAGGTGCAACGCAAGCAGTTATGAACACCATGCCCGCTGTCGTCTGGGTGAGGCGATCCGGAACACCTGCGAGGCCTGCAGATACTACGATTCAGTCAGTCCGATGTGCGGCGCCTGCCGTGTCAGCGAAAAGCGCACGGGCTAATACGATCATGGGAATTTATGGAAAAGGCGGATAAAATGATGGAAAACAAGAACATGATGGGCAAAATGCTCGGCGACGACGAGATGGAAAAGGCGGCCGGCGGCGCGAGGAAGCAGCAGAATCCCCAGTTTGACATCGGGGAAAAGGTGCTGGTGTTCGGCCGCTATATAGGCCGTGACTACAATCTGTATTACGGAGAGGTCACAAACCGGTTCTATAACGAGCAGCCCGGGGAGAATACATGGTACTACACCGTGAATGTCGATGGGCGCAGTTCCAATCTTAAGGAAAACCAGTTAAGTAGCACGAAAGCCACGTACTTCCCGTGAGGCGGCTGATACCGGCGCGGCAAAAAAGGATTGGCCATTTGTAAAACTCGTTCGTATCAATAAGTGAACCGAGAAAACAAGGGCGCGGGAGCGCAGACAACAAGAAAATGAAGAATAAGCCGCTCGGCGGCGGCAGCAATGTACGGTGTACATAGAAAAAGCAACAAAACATGAAACATGAAAGGAGAACGATCATGAGACCCGAAAACGGATGGAAAACAGAAGCGCGCAACACGCAAACCGTAGAACAACTGAAAGAACTGGCAAAGCAGAACGGGCTGGAGATGACCGACGAGGAGGCCGCGGCCTACTTCGAACTGGCACACAGAGAGCGCAGGACGATGGAACTGGCCGACGAGGAACTGGAAAACATCGCCGCGGGCGGCTGCACGCAAGAGGGAAGACCTGTCAAGACCATTTTCGACAGTTGCGCCGGATGGGCGTGCAAGCATTGTCTCCAGTGGCCAGAGGGTGAAAAGCACAACTGCAAGGTGGAGAAGAAGGAAGTCAAAAAGACGTGCGGAAACTGCAAGTTCTGTGTATACAAAAAGGGCGTGTGGTCGTGCAACGGTAAAAACGACAGCGTCCAAGAGTGGGAAAAGTAAGAGTCGACACGACGGAAAGGAGCACATATGGAAAACGAACAGGAATACAAGCCGACGGGAGAACTTTCCGAGGAGGAATTGCAAAACATCGCCGGAGGCGACTGCAAGAAAGGCGACAAGACGGTCGTGTCCGCGCTGAACTCGTGTGATTACTGGATATGCAAGCACTGTGGCAACGCCGACAAGGAACTTGGCCTGCACGACTGCATCTTTAAAGACAAGGTGATCCACGCAAATTGCGGAAACTGCAGGTATTGCAAGTATGAAAAGGCCCTGTGGCTGTGCGACCGAGCAAACATGGAAAGAAAAGAATAATGCAAGGAGAAAACGGCCGTGGAAAACGAGCAGGAATACAAGCCGACAGGCGAGCTTACCGAGGAAGAATTGCAAAACATTGCCGGAGACGACTGCAAGAAAGGCGACAAGACGGTCGTGTCCGCGCTGAACTGGTGCGATTACTACAAAGTCGGCAAGAGTAAAGGAGATTCTTCCTGCGGAACGTGCGCGTATTTCTCTTATGAAAAAGGGCTGTGGCTGTGCGACAGAGAGAACATGATGAAAAAAGAAAAAGAACAGAAGAAAAATTGAATCGGGAGGGATTCGGAATGGAAAACAAGAACAACGACAAGATGATGGAAATGTCCGAAGAAAAGCTGGAAGGCGTTGCAGGCGGCGCAGATGATGCCGGTATCGGCGAGGTCGTCAAAGTGGAGATGGAAGACTTTACCGTGCGCCCCGGCTGTGTGATCGATTCCTGCTGGACAAGTTGGTATGGTTTGCAGTATACCGTGCAGCTCGGCCACTTCGCGGAGGACGGCGTCACATTCATCAACGACGGCGAGGAGATCACCGTATTCTCGGCGCAGGTGCATCGCTATTACAACTAATGCGTTTCTCATGAAAGGAGAAAGCGGCAATGCAGAATAAGGAGAACGGAACACATCCCGTCAGCGACGAGGAGCTGGACAACGTGTCCGGCGGCTGGCAGTGCGGCAAAGGCGACAAAGAAGACAAAAAAATCGTCAGCGGTGACAGCGATGTTTGCGCGCACTGGGTGTGCAAGCACTGCGGCCGCAACAATCGCAACGGCACGAAGCACGATTGTTCGGCAGGCGTGCGGAATTATCAATTCCTGTGCGAAATCTGCAAATACAGCGAACATCGGCTGGGAAGCGGGTGCGTGTGCACGTACAGCGAGAAGTAACCAAGCAAAAGGAGACAGCGACCATGGAAAAGGACAACAAGCGAAACGAGAACATGATGGCCGACGAAGAGCTGGACAATGTGGCCGGCGGCTGGCAGTGCGACAAAGGCGACATAGAAGGCAAAAAAATCGTCAGCAGTGTCAACGATCTGTGCGATCACTGGACGTGTAAGGCCTGCGGAGGAACGAGCTTGAACGGCACCGTGCACACCTGCACGAATGGGAACGTCAATCTGCCGTTCCCGTGCCTGCAGTGCGCGTACTGCGCGGAGCAGGAGGGATACGGGAACGTGTGTACGTATCAAGGAACGTGAACGGAGCGGCCATGGAAGACAAACGGATGAAAAACATGCTGGGAGACGACGCGATGGAAGCCGTTTCCGGCGGCGCATGGGTGCAAAGAGAGCCGACGTCGGTGGCCTGCGCGGCATACGAGTGCAAGGCGTGCGGGGGAAAAGGCAGAGATACTTCCGTGCACACGGCGAGGTGTACCGTCCCGACATTGCGCGAGCTTGGGTTCGGGGATGCGTATTCCGTGACGGATTTTCTCAATTCCTGCAAATCGTGCAAGCATCTTTGCCAAGGGGTCGATGAAAACGACCTGTGGTGCAACCACAAACAATAAATCCGAAAGGACAAGAAAGGATAGTTATTATGATGAACGACAAGGAAATGATGGGTATGATGGACAAAATGATGGGCGACGATGAGATGGCGGCCGTCGTTGGCGGACAGGGAGACAAATGGGTCGAAGGCGACCAGATGAACGGCTTGCATCGAAAGAGCGCATGGGGAACCGCGTGCGAGAGGTATGAATGCGGCTATTCGTGCGGCGGAAAGGGCACGAGCTTGGACGGCCACGCCGCGAGCTGCCCCGTAAGGGCGCTTCGGGATCCGAATGCGGCGAGTGCCAAACAAAACGGCTGCTGGTCGTGCAAGCATTCCAAATACGGCAAAGGTTATCCGCACGACGAGAATGATGTGTGGTGCCCGTATAAGTAACTGACGCTCCGCAAGGAGAGCGGAAAGGAAAGCAATATGAAAAACATGGATATGATGGGCATGATGCTGGGCGACGATGAGCTGGATGCCGTCGCCGGCGGCGCAGGCAACGGCGCAAAACCAAAGGCAAAATTCAGCGTGGGCGACTGGGTGTGCTATGCGTGGAATCCGGACTTTGTCGGGAAAATCACGAGCGTGACCTATGACGAAGGCGGCTACTGGAAGTACGGCGTCAAGATCAACGGCGAGGGTGAAGAGCTGCGCTGGGTCGGCGAAGAACTGCTGAAGAAAAAATAAGCATATGAGATATGTGTTGAATCAGAACATCGCCCTGCGATCGTGGCGGCTGGTGCCGTATGCGTACTATGTGCGCCACGAGCGAAACGCAAAGGGCCTGAAAAAAGAGGAATTTGAATTTCTCCTGAAATGCGACGGACAGACGGAGACGGAAGAAGCTCCGCTGTCCGTGCGCAAGCTTATCCATGTCGCGCGCGCGGGCGAAACGCTCGGCGCGTGGAACCGCCACCGCGACTGCGACAACCGATATTTCCCCGCGATGAACTGGATGATCACGGGGCGGTGCAACTACAATTGCCTGCACTGTTTCAACGCCGCCGACAATGCACCGCTGATGAGCGAATGGTCGCCGGAAGAGGCGCAAAAGCTGCTCGACGAGGCGGAAAAATGCGGGATCAACGCGTTCACCATCACCGGCGGCGAGCCGATGTGCCACAAGGGGTTTTTCGACATCATCGAGGGGATCTACCGCCGCGGAATGTATGTCGAAGAGCTGAACACCAACGGCTTTTACATCAATGACGAGGCGCTCGCGCGCCTGCGCGAGATCGGGTGCAGACCGCTGATCAAAATTTCGTTCGACGGCCTCGGATACCACGATTGGATGCGTGCCCGCCGCGGCGCGGAGGAAGATGCTCTGCGCGCCATCGCGCTGTGCATCAAAAACGGATTCCCCGTCAAGGTGCAGACGAACGTCAATCGGAAAAATGCCGAATCTATGCTGAAAACGGCGTGCACGCTCGATCAGATGGGCGTTGGAGAAATGCGCATCATCCGCACCACGGAGGCACCGCGCTGGACGCAAAATGCCAACGGCATGACGATGGAGCTGGGCGAGTATTTCGACGAAATGCTCCGATTCGCGCGCGAATATGCGGCAAAGCCGCACAAAATGACCGTCGACATCTGGCAGTTTCTGACGCTGTATCCCATGGGCGAGGCGTACCGCCTGCGCCCGGTGGAGTGTGGCCTCGGCGAATATCGCGATTCGCTGCCCGTGTGCCGCGGAAACCGCGGCATGGTCGCAGTCACGGCGAACGGAAATGTCTTCCCGTGTATGCAGATGTCGGGCTATTACGAGCAGCACAACGATTTTCTCGGGAATGTCAAGCGCGACGGATTGCAGCCGCTTTTGCAGGAAAGTCCGTATCTGTCCGAGGTGTGCACGACGGTCGGCGCGTTGGCTGCCGTCAATGAAAAGTGCGGCAAGTGCGTGTATTTCCGTCAGTGCGTCGGCGGATGCCGCGCCGTTGCGCTGGCGCTTACGGGCGACAAAATGGGCAGCGATCCCGCGAAATGCTACTTTTTCGAGGCGGAATATCCGCAGAAATTGGCGCAGGCACTGCCCGAATGGAGAAATCTGTCTCCGATCAGAGTGTAAAAAATCCTGTTTCGCCGCGGCGAAACAGGATTTTGCTTTCAGGAAAGGGAATCGAAGTATGTATCGAGGCCGTTGGCAATGCCGACGACGATCTTGTTTTGGTATTCCTCCGTCGAGAGAAGGCGATCTTCGTCCGGGTTGGACAAAAAGCCGATTTCGACGATGGTGACGGGAATTTGGCACCAGTTGATGCCGCTCATGGAATCGGTCTCCTGCACGGAGCGCTTGCGACAGCCGGCCGCGGCGGTCAGGCCGTCAAGCACGGCATCGGCCAGCGCGCGGCATTGGGGATAGAGACTGCCGTTGTAGGGGTTACTGCGGGTTTGGCAGAGGGTGGACGCGCCGTGGACGGAAGGGTCGTCGTATCCGTCGGCGTGAATGCGCAAAAATGCGCCTGCCTGCGAAAGATTGGCGATCTGCGCCCGCTCGGCGTTGCTGATGTTCACGTCGTTGGTGGTGCGGATGAGGATGACCTCGTAGCCGCGCGACACCAGCTCGGCTTGCAGCTTCAGGGAAACGGCCAGCGTCAGCTCGTATTCGGGTGTGCCCGTGACACAGCCGGTCGCGCCTGCGGCGACCTTGGTCTTCATCTCGGAAGAACCGGGGCCGAGCGGCTCTTTTTCATAATTTGCCTTCGCCTGATGGCCGGGGTCGATGACGACCTTGCGGCCGGCGGGCGGCGCAGCGGTCGTGCCTGCGGTGGTCGTCGGGTCGGGGACGGCGGAATGTGTGGTCGAATGCGTGGTGGACGCGCCGTCGGTCGAGGACGGGGCATCCGCGTGGCAGGCGGTCAGGCCGATGCCGAGCAAAACGGCGAGAACGAGGGACAGGATTTTCCGGGAAACAGGATTGCGCATACTGACTCCTTTTGCACGGGCGTTACGCGCAGTTGACGATGACGTAGCCGTCGACCAGATCGGCCTCGGCGAGCGTGCCTTCGATCTCCAAGCTGCGCTCCATCAGGTCGGTGAGAATGACTTTGCCGTCCCGACATTCGATGCGCATGACGTTGCGCATGGCGATGCTGTCGGGTGTTTTGGCGTTTTTATAGACGGTGGAAAGACACATACGCGACCTCTTATTGCAGACTCGCCAGAACGGCGGTCAGGCGCAGGTTTCCTTTTTCATAGTCGGAAACGGCGGCCATCACCTGCTCGTAGGCGGCGTGATTGCCGGCCTGCTCAAGCTGCTTGGCAAGCTCTGCCAGCTCGTTGGCGTGGGCGGCATTGTGTGAGGCCATGTATTTCATCAGCGCGGCCAGCTCTTCCATGGGCGTATGCTCGCATTTGGAGGCGCAAGAGTCGCACACGTGGTCGCAGTCGTGCGAATGGGTGTGCGCCGCGCCGTCGGCATGGAGATGGTCGTGGTCGTGCGGGTGGGCATGGTCGTGGGTGTGTTCATGGGTGTGCTCGTGGGTATGGGTCACGCCGTTGTGCGCGTGCTCGTGGGTGTGTGCATGTGCGTGCTCGTGAATGTGATTGTGTTCCTGATGCATAGAGGTCACTCCTTTGCTTTTTTTGTCATTATACCCACATTCCGACGGAATGTCAAAACATTTCTTTTCCGTGTCGGCGTCCTCGGCGCCTGTGGGCAAAAAGCACCTGATAGCGGGGGCGAATTGTGCTACAGTAAAGACGGCCAAAGGTACATATGGCTATCCACGAAGACAAAATGAGCCCCTCGGAAGTGGCTGCATCCGAGGGGCTCGGATTTTTATCCCCCGGGGGGACTTGTCAACGGGGGAGGGATATTGTATAATCTAAAAAAGTACGCGAAAAGGAGGCTTTCCCATGGAACATCACGACCACGACCACGAACATGACCATACCTATCTGCACGCCCACGGCATCGCACATTCGCACGGTCATGTCCACGAAAATCAAAAGGCGGTCGTCAATCGGCTGGCGCGCGCGATCGGCCATCTGGAAAAGGTGAAACGCATGGTGGAGGACGGGCACGATTGCTCGGAGGTGCTTGTCCAGCTTGCCGCGGTGCGCTCGGCACTGGAAAATACGGGCAAGGTGATTTTGCAGGATCATATGCGGCATTGCATGGTCGATGCCGTGGCTGCGGGCGACGAAAAGGCCATCGACGAGCTGTGCGAGGCCATCGACAAATTCATGAAATGACGTGTGCCGCAAAAAAATGCGCCCGCGGAAGATTTTTCATGCCAAAAATGTAAAAATATGTTGACAAGGGCGCAAAGTAGTGGTATACTCATTTTCGGTATAAAAATACCGAATAAATGCACAGTGAGCCATTTCAACGGTAGCTGTGTAAATCCTGTATGGGCCGAGCCACAGAAAACGGCAGGCACCAGCAATAATACAAGGAGAGTATCATTATGGCATTCAAAACAGACATCGAGATCGCACAGGAAACCCAGATGCAGCACATCAGCGAAGTCGCAAAGACCGCGGGTGTGGACGCAAAGTATCTGGAACAGTACGGCAACTACAAGGCAAAGGTTGACTACAACATCCTCAAGGATCTGGCGGACAAGCCCAACGGCAAGCTGGTTCTGGTGACGGCAATCAACCCCACGCCCGCAGGTGAAGGCAAGACCACGACAACCGTCGGTCTGGCCGACGGTATGCGCCGTATCGGCAAGAACGTTATGGTCGCTCTGCGTGAGCCTTCCCTCGGCCCCGTGTTCGGCGTTAAGGGCGGCGCGGCCGGCGGCGGCTACGCACAGGTCGTCCCCATGGAGGATATCAACCTGCACTTCACCGGTGACTTCCACGCCATCGGCGCGGCGAACAACCTGCTGGCTGCGATGCTCGACAACCATATTTATCAGGGCAATGCTCTGGGTATCGACCCCCGCCAGATCACTTGGCGTCGCTGCGTCGATATGAACGACCGTCAGTTGCGTAACGTCGTGGACGGTCTGGGCGGCAAGGTCAACGGTACCCCCCGTGAGGACGGCTACGACATCACCGTCGCGTCCGAGATCATGGCGGTTCTGTGCTTGGCAGCCGACATCACCGACCTGAAAGAGCGTCTGGCTCGTCTGGTCGTCGGCTATACATACGCCGGTAAGCCCGTCACCGCGGGCGACCTGAACGCACAGGGCGCAATGGCCGCACTGCTGAAAGATGCGCTGAAGCCCAATCTGGTTCAGACGCTGGAGCACACCCCCGCATTCGTACACGGCGGCCCGTTCGCGAACATCGCCCACGGCTGTAACTCCGTCACCGCAACGAAGATCGCCCTGAAGCTGGGCGACTACGCCATCACCGAGGCCGGCTTCGGCGCGGATCTGGGTGCAGAGAAGTTCCTCGACATCAAGTGCCGCATGGCGGGTCTGAAGCCCTCCTGCGTGGTTCTGGTTGCAACCGCTCGCGCGCTGAAGTACAACGGCGGCGTGCCCAAGGCCGAGACCGGCAACGAAAATCTGGAGGCTCTGGAAAAGGGCCTGCCGAACCTGCTGCAGCACGTGCAGAACATCACCACCGTCTACAAGCTGCCCTGTGTGGTCGCCATCAACCGTTTCCCCACCGACACCGAGGCTGAGCTGAAGCTCATCGAGGACAAGTGCCGTGAGCTGGGCGTGAACGTCGCGCTGAGCGAAGTTTGGGGCAAGGGCGGCGAAGGCGGCATCGAGCTTGCCAAGGAAGTCGTCCGTCTGTGCGAGCAGGAAAATGACTTCACCTTCTCTTACGAGCTGGATCTGTCCATCAAGGAGAAGATCGAGGCCATCGCCAAGAAGATCTACCACGCCGACGGCGTGAACTTCACGGCCAACGCCGAGAAGCAGATCAAGACCTTGACCGATCTGGGCTACGACAAGATGCCCATCTGCATGGCCAAGACGCAGTACTCCTTCACCGATGACCAGACCAAGCTGGGTGCTCCGCGCGGCTTCAACATCACCGTGCGCAACATCAAGGTTTCCGCCGGCGCGGGCTTCTTGGTCGCGCTGACCGGTGAGATCATGACCATGCCCGGCCTGCCCAAGGTTCCCGCCGCCGAGCGTATCGACGTCGACGAGAACGGCAAGATCTCCGGCCTGTTCTAATTTTCCGATTTTCAAAAGCACAGGCGGCCCCCCGCCTGTGCTTTTCTAAAGTTATCAGAACGCGGACATTCGGTGCGTAGATTTCTCGACTCGCTGTCGCTCGCTCGAAATGACACCGCATATCATTTAACGTCAGGAGAAAAATTTATGGATATGACAATGGAAAACTGCCGGAAGTTTGTGGAAGTTCTGGCATCCGATGCACCTGCCCCCGGCGGCGGCGGTGCGGCGGCGCTGGTCGGTGCAATCGGCACCGCACTGGGCAATATGGTCGGCTCGCTGACTGTCGGCAAGAAAAAATATGCCGATGTGGAGGCGGAAATCATTGCCCTGAAAGAAAAATGCGACGCTTTGCAGACGGAACTGCTCAATCAGGTGGAGGCCGACGAGGTCAATTTCCTGCCGCTGGCCAAGGCATACGGCATTCCCAAGGACGATCCCGATCGGGATAAGATCATGGAAGAGGCGACCGTCATTGCCTGCTCCACGCCCATGAAAATCATGGAGCTGTGCTGCCAAGCGATCGAATACATCGCCGTGTTTGCCGCAAAGGGCAGCCGGCTGGCCGTTTCCGATGCGGGCTGCGGCGCAGTATGCTGCAAGGCCGCCCTGCAGGCAGCTTCGCTCAATGTGTTCATCAACACCAAGAGCCTGAAAAATCGGGAAGTTGCCGAACAAATGAACGCCAAGGCCAACGATATGCTGAATAAGTACTGCGCCATGGCAGACGAAATCTTCAATACCGTCAAGGCCGGATTCGGCCAGTAAGAACTAGGAGGAAAACAAAATGGCAAAACTGTTGCTGGGCAAGGAAGTTACCGATGCCCTGAATGCAAAATTGCAGGAGCGTACCGCCGCGCTGCGCGAAAAGGGCATTGTGCCCACGCTGGGGATCGTCCGTGTGGGCGAAAATCCCAGTGATCTGTCCTATGAAAAGGGTGCGACCAAGCGCGCCGAGCTGGTGGGCGTGGCCGTGAAGAACTACATCCTGCCCGAGGATGCCACCAAAGAGCAGGTGCTGGCCGTCATCGACGAGGTCAATGCAGACGCATCCATCCACGGCGTGCTGATGTTCCGTCCGTTGCCCAAGCATCTGAAAGCGGATCAGAACGAAATCTGCAACCGCCTTGACCCCAAAAAGGACGTCGACTGCATGACCCATCTGTCCAACGCGGGCGTGTTTGAAGGGCTGAACGATCTGGGCTTCGCGCCTTGCACCCCCGCCGCGTGCATGGAAATTCTGGACTTCTACGGCATTGACTGCAAGGGCAAATCCGCCGCCGTCATCGGCCGTTCTCTGGTCGTCGGCAAGCCTGCGGCCATGATGCTCATGGGCAAGAACGCCACCGTTACCACATGCCACACCAAGACCGTCAATACGGCCGAGATCTGCCGCAATGCCGACATCATCGTTTCCGCCGCCGGCGTGCTCAACAGCCTGACGGCCGAATATGTCCGCCCGGGTCAGATCGTCATCGACGTGTCGATCAACTGGGATGCCAACAAGCCCAACGCCAAGGGCGGTCTGGGCGGTATCGCGGGCGACGCGAAATTTGACGAGGTCGAGCCGATCGTCGAGGCCATCACTCCCGTTCCCGGCGGTGTCGGCTCCGTGACCACCAGTGTCCTGATGAAGCACGTGGTGGAGGCCGCGGAGCGCCTTTGATCGTGTCGCACGAGAAAGGAGCAACACTATGAATTTTTTCACAATGGCTGAAACCGCGAACAATTATTCCCTCGCGGGACAGAAGAAAACCCAACTTCCGCTGCTGAAAATGTTCCTGTTGGCGGTTCTGGCGGGTATGCTGATCGGATTTCCCTCCGTCGTGACGAATATGGCAAGCTATACGCGCGATTCCAACAGCGAAATTCGCATGGTTTCGGGTCTGCTGTTTGCGTTTGGCCTAGGCACGGTGATTCTGACGGGTGCGGAGCTGTTCACGGGCAATACCCTCATTACCATCTCCCTGCTGGACAAAAAGGCGACCGTCGGCGGCCTGCTGCGCAACTGGGCGGTCGTGCTGTTCGGCAATTTTGTCGGCTCGCTGATCCTTGCGTTCATCTGCGCCCGCTTCGGCTGGCTCGGTGCGAGCGAGAATGCGCTGGCCGTCTATTCCATGAAGGTCGCGCAGGGCAAAATGACGATGCCGTGGGAAAATGCGTTCTTTATGGGCGTGCTGTGCAACATCCTCGTCACGCTGGGCGTGCTGATGTCGCTGTCGGGCAAGGACGTGATCGGTCGCATCGCCGGGGCATGGATTCCCGTCATGTTCTTCGTGACCTGCGGGTTCAACCACTCCATCGCCGATATGACCTATTGCACGCTCGGCCTGTTCGGCAAGGCGTTCTATCCGACCGAGGGTGCGGCGTTCGAAAAGCTGACATGGGGCAACTATTTCACGGGCAACCTCATTCCCGTGACGCTGGGCAACATCGTCGGCGGCTGTCTGGTCGGCCTGCTGATGTGGTACTGCTTTGTCAGAAAGCCGAAAAACGTGAAATAAGAAAATGCGCCGAGGTCGATGCCGACCTCGGCGCACTGTTTTTCCTTCTCGCCCTACGTCTGTGTTCTTTTCCCTCTTCACTTTTCACTTGTCCTTTGGTGCCAAGATCCCTCGGCTCGCGTGCGCTCGCTCGGGATGACAAAGAGGGTAGTGCGGCGTGAAGAGAACGGATTGCCACGGCGCTTCGCGCCTCGCAATGACATGGGGTTACGAATCGGGGAAAGAAAAATCCACTTCGGTGCGAACCGGAGTGGATTTTTGTCGCTGTTTCGGAATTACAGATTGGCCTTGATGGCGGAGATGAGAATATCGCCGGCGACGACGCGATCCTCGGCGGCGAAGCCGTCGGCAAAATTGTCCGAATAAAGGATCTGTGCGTTCGGGGGGAATTCCTCGTCGCCCGACCAGACCAGAATCTGCATACGGTAGCCGCCGATGAGGTCGAACTGGTAACCTGCCTCGCCGTGCGGCAGGGCGATCGCGCCCATTTTTTCGCACGCGGCGCGGAATGCGGCGATGCGTGTGCCGAAGCTGAATGCCGCACGCGTCAGGATGCGGCCGGTATAGGGGCGGATGTAAAGCTCGCCCCACGGCATTTCGCGGAACGTTTTCCACGTGCCGTTCCAGACGACATCGCGGCTTTCCAGCAAATAGCGCAAAAGGAAGGTCTGCGTGGGCAGGGGCGGCAGGGCACCGCCGTCCGACGCGGCGATGGCGTAGACGGGATGCGCGACGGAAAACTCCCGCCCCATGAGCGTGAGCGTAAAGGCGCTTCCGTCGTGGTGAACGTCCGACAGGCGCGCCGTGACATCGGCGGGGTCGAGCATGCGGAATTTTTCCTCGTAATGGGAAAAGGGAACTTCCTCTTTGTGATTTTCAATTTGCATGGTCAATCCTCCTGCGTGCAACTCGGGAAAAGACTGCGGTCGGTGTGCGGCAGGAAACAGGCGGCCACGAATGCGTCCATGTACCCGGGGTAGGTGGACAGCTCCAGATAGGTCATGTTCGCGCCTACCTCGGCGCATTTCGCGCACGCCGCGTCGCCGAGCACCATGGCGTATGCACCCGTCAGCGAGGAATTGCCGATATAGTGGAACTTATCGAGCGGAACATCGGGGAACATACCGATGTTGACGGCGTTTTTCATATTGATCCCGCTACCGATGCCGCCTGCGACATACACATTTTCGATCATCTCCACGGACATATCCACACTGCGCAAAAGTGTGTCGATCGCGGAGAAAATCGCGCCCTTGGCACGGATGAAATTGTCGATGTCGACCTCGTTGAGGGAAATTTCACGACCCGTTTCCGAGTCCTCGGCGAAGGCCAGCACATAGCGACCCATGCCGTGATGGTCGCGGCGGACGCGCGCGCCTTCGCGAACGAACTGCCCCTTGGCGTTGATGATGCCGCAACGGAACAGCTCGGAAATCACGTCGATGATGCCGCTGCCGCAGATGCCGACGACCTTTTGCCCCGCGTCGCCGATGATGGAGAGGGTGGGGGTCATCGTTTCTTTGTCGATCACGGCGGCTTCGACCGCGCCGTCCGTGGCGCGCATACCGCAGGAAATGTCACCGCCTTCAAATGCCGGGCCCGCCGAACAGGCACAGCTCATGAGGAAATCGCGGTTGCCGAACACGATCTCGCCGTTGGTGCCGAGGTCGATGAACAGGCACATTTCGTCGCGATCCCACAGCCCTGCGGCCAAGGTGCCGGCGGTGATGTCGCCGCCGACGTACGAGCCGATGTTGGGCGCGATCAGCACGGGTGCAAGCGGGTTGGCCGGGAGCTTCAGGTCACCGGCAAGCAGACCGTCCCAGCCGAAAAAGCTCGGAATATAAGGCTCCATGCGCACGGCGGAGGCATCCACGCCGACGAACAGGTGATTCATGGTAGTGTTGGCGGCGACGCACAGGCGCAGGATACTGCGGGCGTTGACGTTAGCCGCGCGGCAAAGATTGGCGAGGATGGGGTTGAGCGTTTCGCGGATGATGGCATCTTGCAGTTTTTTGCGGCCGCCGTCGCGACCCTGCTGGATGATGCGGTTGATCACGTCCGCGCCGTAGCGGATCTGGCCGTTGCCGGAGGAGCCTTTGGCCAGAATTTTGCCGCTTTCCAGATCGACGAGTACCATGGTAACGGTGGTCGTGCCGATGTCGATGGCGCATCCGACGAGCACGGTGTCTTCGGCGGGGGTGATCTCCATGCAGCGGAACGTCGAACCGACAAGCTGCCCCTTGACGCAGATGCGGAAATCGTTCTCGCGCAATGTGGAGGCGAGGCGAACCATCACGGGGTAGGGGACTTCCGTTTTTTCCGTGCCGAGCTGCTGCTCGATCGCGCGGCTCAGGCGTTCGACGTCGGGCATGGTGTCGTCCAGCGTCGGCGCGTCGAGCGTTAGCACGAGCGCGCGGAAGGGATTTTCAAAGGAAATGCCGCTGTTTTTCAGGTTTTGCTGGCAGGTTTCAAAAATGGCGATTTCTTTCGGACTGCTCAGGTCGGCCGTCTTCATACGGCTCTGGTAGGCGGAGGCGATATCCGGCACGAAAACGGTGCAATCGCCCTGCACGCGGCAACTGCACGACAGCCGCCAGCCGAGGGCAAATTCTTCGTCGGAAATATGGCGGGAGGGCACGGTGCCGAGCAGGCCGTCGACAAGGCGGACGCGACATTTGCCGCATGAGCCGTTTCCGGAGCACGGCGCGTCGATTGCGACGTTTGCGCGGCGTGCCAGTTCGAGCAGATTGTCCCCGTTCCGGGCATCTACGACGACGGGATCCGCACCCTCGATTTGAAATGTGATTCTGGGCATGAGAAAACCTCCGATTGATCGTTTTGTACCGTCAGTATAGCATAGATTTCGCGCAATGTCCACCCGAAAAACATCGGTGCGTGCTTTACGCGAGCGGGTGGGAAGCGATGTAGCGGTCGAGCAGGTCGGCAGCCAGATAGACCATGCGCGCGCAGGGGCGCATGGCGTAAAATTCCGCGGTACGCGGCGTGGGCGCGGGGTCGGTGGGCGGGTTTTTCAGAATTTCCCGACACAGAATGCTGCCCGCGACTTCGCGGAATTGATTGCAAAGCTGCTGAACGTCGGCGTAGAGCGCCTTTTGTTTCTGTGCGTCGGGTTGGTCGTAGCCGTAGAGTGCGCCGAGCACCATGCACATTCCGCTGACGGCACCGCAAATTTCTCGCTGGCGGCCGAGTCCACCGCCGAACGGCGAGGCGAGCATGGCCGCTTGCGCGGCATCCATGCCGATCAGGTCGGAAAAGGCGACGATGACGGCCTGTGCGCAGTTTCGCCCCTCGGCGAAAAGCTGTGCTGCATATTGGGCGTGTTCCATAAAAAATCCTCCGTTTCTGCCGAGTATACGGTCGGCAAAGAATAAAATAGATGAATTGGGGTGTTGCATCCGCGCGGATTTTCTGCTATGCTTGCAAAAAAAGGGGGAATGGGTATGAAAATTCTGGTCAGCGCGTGCCTGCTGGGGGAAAATTGTAAGTACAACGGCGGCAACAATCGAAACGAACGCGTGATCGCGGTTTTGCGGGGACACGACGTCGTCCCCATTTGCCCGGAGCGGGTGCTGGGTGTGCCGCGCGTGCCGATGGAAATCGTCGACGGCGTGCTTGTCAACAAAGACGGCGTGGCGGTCGACGAACCGATGCGCGAGGCGGTTGCGCAAATCGTGTCGGAAAATCGGGATGCGGAACTGGCGATTTTAAAATCCAGAAGTCCGACCTGCGGCGTGCATCAGGTCTACGACGGGACGTTTTCGGGCGTGCTCGTCGCGGGGATGGGAGTGCTGGCGCAGGCACTGAAAGCGGCGGGCGTGCCCGTTTTGGACGCGGAGAATGTGCCGGAGGAATTGCGGCCTGACGGAGAAGGGGTACGCGTTTTCCCGCTCTGTCAAAAATCGGAGATTTTTGACAGGCGCGCCTGCGGCGGCGACACCTTCCCAAAAGGGGAAGACTGACGCGCACGGCGCGGGATGGGGATGCGGATTGCCACGGCGCTTTGCGCCTCGCAATGACATAGCGGGTAGTGCGGTGCGGGAATTTTGCAGTTTTCATTATGAATTATGCATTATTCACTTTCCTTTTGCTTCTCTCGGGTTAAGAACTAGGCTTCCTCATAGCGCGGGAGGGTGACGAACTGCGGGGTGTGGCCGAGGGCGGGAATGAGAATCTGCCGCACATCGTGCATACGCAGGCGCACACAGGAGGTGTTGACGCAGGGATGGCAGCCGAGAAATTCGTCCGACAGGAGGTCGGTGTCGATAAGCAGGCGCACCCGATTTTCTCGGTCGTTCATCAGGCCGAGAATGCTCAACGACCCGGGTGTGATGTCGAGAAATGCCTCCATATAGCGGCCGTCGGCAAAGCTCAGGCGCGAAGAGCCGATCTGCGCGGAGAGGTCTTTCGTCTTGAACGGCTTGTCTCCGGGCATGAGCAGCAGGTAAAAATCGGTGCACTGCCGATTGCACAGCAGCAGATTCTTACAAATCGGCGCGCCCAGCACGCGGCCGATGTCCGCGCAGATGTCCATGGTCGCCGCCGGCTCGTGATCGACGCGGGCGTAGCCGATGCCGAGATCGTCGAGAAAATCATAACAGCGAAGTTCTTTTGTCGCCCGCCCGGTCGAATCGGTCGGGCGTCCGTTTTGCAGTTGCATAGGCGTTCTCCTTATCGTTTGCGAAGTTCCCAGAATGCGACCGCGCCAGCGGCCGCGACGTTCAGCGAATCGACGCCGTGCGCCATGGGGATTTTGACCGTGTAATCACAGGCGGCAATGGTTTCGGCGCACAGACCGTCGCCCTCTGCGCCGAGAAAAACGGCCAGCTTCGGCTCGTGTTGCAGGCGGGGGTCGTCGATGGAATACGAATCGTCGCGCAGGGCGAGTGAAAGCGTGCGAAAGCCGAGGGCGCGAAGCTGCGCCATGCCCTCTTGCGGCCATGCGCCGCCGAGGAATGTCCACGGAATTTGAAACACCGTGCCCATGCTGACGCGCGCGGCGCGGCGGTAGAGCGGGTCGGAACAGCCGGGCGTGAGCACGACGGCATCTATCCCGAGCGCGGCGGCGGAACGGAAGATCGCGCCGACATTCGTGGGATTTTGCACGTTTTCCAGCACGACGATGCGGCTTGCGTTTGTGCAGACATCCTCAATGCGCGGCAGGACGGGACGGCGCATGGCGCAAAGCACGCCGCGCGTCAGATGATAGCCGGTGAGCTGGCACAGAACCTCCTCGTCGGCGGTGAATACGGGAATATCGGGACAGCGGGCGAGCACGGCCGCGGCCGCACCGTCAATGTCCTTGCGCTCCATCAGCGCGGACACGGGGACGTAGCCGCCGTCAAGCGCGCGGTGAATGACTTTCGGACTCTCGGCGATGAACAGGGCGTTGGATGGGTCAAAGCGGTTGCATAGCTGCGCTTCGGTCAGCCGCGCGTAGACATCGAGCGCGGGGTCGGAAAAATTTTTGATCTCGGTAATATTGGACATACTGTCACCTTTCCATGATGTGAGTGGTATTATTTTACCAAATATTGTACGAAATGTCTATTGAAAATTTTCGGAAAAATGGTACAATGAAAGTGGTTTGAGAAATCGGCCCCCCCAATACAAAAATAAGGAGAAAAAATCATGACAAAGAAGATCCTTGCGCTTGTGTTGGTCTTGGCAACGTTGCTGTGCGTGACAGCCTGCGTTGCGCAATCCGACACAACCTCCACCCAACAGCCCGGGACGTCCGGCAATCCGAACGACCAGACGACCGGTAACCCGAACGACCAGACGACAGGAAATCCGAACGATCAGACCACCGGCACCCAAGATCCCAATGCGACCGGCAATGGCGACCTGAAACCCGAAGTCCCGTTCCCCGCGGCGGAAACCGCATACTACTATGGCATGATTCAGGGCAACAAAGACAACGCAGTTTACTATCTGGCCGGGGGCATGGCTCAGACCTACTATCTGGATACGACGACGGATGCGGCTGCATCGCTGAAAATCTATCTGGAAGAGACCGACGGCGGCTACTATCTGTACTGCAAAATCGGCGACACCAAGAACTACATCAACATGAGCGTGAACGGCTCGCACGTCAATGCCAACTATGAGACGGAAGCGAAGACCGTTTACACCTACGATGCAGAAAACAGCATCCTCGTCTCCGTCGTGAACGGCGAGGACTACACCCTCGGAACGAAAAACGACGGCAGCTACACCACCGTCGGCCCCGTTGCCGTGAGTTTGAACGGCTTCTGGTGCAAGCTGTACACGGACGATACTCTCCCCGCTGCACCCGAAAAGCCCGACCTGCCCGCGTTCGACACCACGCTGACGGTCAAGGAACTTCTGGAGCTGCCCATCGGTGACGGCGAGACCACTTCCGGCCGCTACTACGTTCGCGTGACCATTGATTCCGTGACCGACGCACGCTACGGCGCAATGACCGTTTCCGATGCGACCGGCACGATCAGCGTGTACAATTCCAAGAACGCCGACGGCACGGTCGATTACCCCAATATGGAAGACCAGCCTGTCAAGGGCGACGAAGTCCTGCTGTACGTCAACGTGAAGAATTTCAAGGGCACACGTGAGCTTAACAGCGCCTACATTCAGGAAATCAAGCACAACAAGATCGACGACTCCAAGTACGCCTCCATGACCATCGCCGAGGCGCGCAATCAGGAGATCGGCACGCTGATCAAGGTTGAGGGCGTCGTGGCGCAGATCGCCTACGCCAGCGGCCTGAAGCCCTGCGGCGTTGTTTTGGTGGACAACACGAGCTCCATCTATGTTTACAGCGCGGATCTGGCCGGCAGCGTGTCCGTCGGCAACAAGGTGACCATCGCCGCGACCAAGGCCATGTGGATTCTGGAAAGCGAGCAGGACAATGCCGCAAAGCATGGCTACAAGGGCTGCAACCAGTTGGAGGACGCGTACCTGCTGTCCAACGACAAGGGCAACAACGCCTACGACAGATCGTGGATCGAGGAAAAGACCGTTAAGGAAATCATCGAAAACCCCGTTTCCAACGACATCACCAGCATTATTTACAAAGTCACCGCGAAGATCACCCGTTCCGACGGAGCGAGCTTCATCAACTACTACATCGACGATCTTGACGGCAAGACCGGCTCCTATGTCTATACCCAGAGCAACGGCAATGACCTGAGCTGGCTGGAGCCGTACAACGGCAAGATCTGCACCGTTTACATGATCGTGCAGAACTGCAAGTCCCAGAGCGCCGGATGCACCTACCGCTTCCTGCCCATTTCGGTGGAAGATAACTTTGATCCTTCTTCCGTTGATGTGCCGAAATATGTCGTTGAGTACCACGCGCTCGACCAGTTCCTCAGCCTGTACGAAGGCAACCCCAAGCTGGAGCTGATCACGTCGGTATCTTCGGAGCTGCTCGGCTTTGAAAATGCGACCGTGCGCTATGCTTCTTCCGACAGTAGCGTCATTTCCGTTGAAAACGGCGTGATGAACTGCCTGAAGACCGGCAAGGCGACCATCACCATCACCGCAAGCTACAACGGCAAGGAATACAGCAAGGACGTGACCGTGGAAGTCAACCTCGACAGCAAGATCGATGCCATCACCGTCGACGAGGCCATCGCCGCGGAGCTTGGCCAGACCGTTACCGTGATCGGCGTTGTCGGTCCGTCGCTGGTCAACCAGTATGGTTTCTACCTGATGAGCGATACGGCCATGATCGCCGTGACCGTGAAAGACAAGAGCGTTCTGCCCACGTTGGAGCTTGGCCAGACCGTCGTGCTGACGGGTGTCAGATTCCGCAAGGTCGGCGAGGGCAAGACCTGCTTCGGCCAGACCCAGATCAAGGACGCCGAGATCCTGCAGAACCGCCAGGGTGAGAGCTTGTACAACGACAGCTACTTCACCGAGATCACCGTGGCTGATTTCGTGGCGCGCAGTGCGGAAGAGGACTTCACCACCACCCCGCATTACGTCAAGGCGACCGTAAGATTCGGAAGCAATACGCCCGCGCTGGTCGACGGGGACGCTTCCGTCACGGTTTACGCCAGCGGCAACGGCCAGTACGCTTGGCTGCGCGACTTCGAGGGACAGGAAGTCATCTTTGAAATCGTGGCCTGCAACTGGAACAGCAAGGACGTTAAGGTTTGCGTTCTGGCTGTGCGCACCGCAGACGGCAAGGTTTACAACACCTTCAATTTTGACAACTGATTTTTTCATCCGACTCCCCACCGCCTCGGCGGTGGGGAGATTTTTGCTTTTTGTGTTATTCTGAGCGAACGCGAGAGGAGGGGGAAGTGGAAAATTATTCTACGTCATTGCGAGGCGGGCGGTGCCCGCCGTGGCAATCCGCATCCCGCGCCCGTGGCGCGCGGCTCCCCCTTTGGGGGAGCCAAGGGGCGGAAACGGGCGGTTAGTTTTTGTTGCAAAAAGGATTCTTGCGTGATATAATAAAAGGCAAACAAAAACAGGCCGGGATAGGCCGAAAGGGAGGGGAACGTTCTGACAAAGTTATTGCTACGGCTGTTTACGAAAGATGCGAACGACCGCGGGGCGGTGGGAAAGCTGTCCGGCATTGTCGGTATCGTGTGCAATTTGCTGCTGTTTGGCTTTAAGATGGCCGTCGGCGTGATCGCCGGCGCGGTTTCCATCACCGCCGACGCAATGAACAACCTCTCCGATGCGACCAGCTCCGTCGTGACGTTGCTGGGCTTCAAGCTGGCGGAAAAGCCTGCGGATGCCGACCATCCCTACGGGCACGCACGATACGAATATCTGTCCGGGCTGGCCGTCGCGGGGCTGATCGTGGTCATCGGCTTCGAGCTGGCGAAAACCTCGGTCGAAAAAATCATCCACCCGACGTACGTGGCACTTACCGCGCCGGCCTATGTCGTGCTGGGCGTTTCCGTGCTCGTCAAGCTGTGGATGGGCGCGTTCAACCGAAAACTCGGCACGTCCGTACAATCCACCGCGCTTCTGGCGACGGCGGCGGACAGCCGAAACGATGCCGTCTCGACGGCGGCGGTGCTCGTCGCGGGAATCCTCGGCACGGCGTTCGGCTGGAAAATCGACGGCTGGATGGGACTTGCCGTGGCGCTGTTCATCCTCTACAACGGCATTTCGCTGGCCAAGCAGACCATCAGCCCCTTGCTCGGCGAGAGTGCAAGCCCCGCCCTGCGCGCCGAGATCGCCGAGCTGGTGCGGCAAGTGCCGCAGATACTGGGCTATCATGACCTGATGGTGCACGATTACGGCCCGGGGCAACGATTTGCGAGCATTCATGTGGAAATGGATCAGAAAGCCGACCCGCTGTTTTGCCACGAATTGATCGACAATCTGGAACGTGCCTGCATGGAACAGAAAAACATCCACCTGATCGTCCACTACGACCCGGTGGTGACGGACGATGCACAGCTTGACCGCCTGCGCACCGTTGTGCAGACGCTGCTCAGGCAACAGGATGTGCGCATCGGCGTGCATGATTTTCGCATGGTGCGCGGGCAGGAGCACAGCAACCTGATTTTTGACGTGGAATTGCCGCCCGACAAAATGGGCGACCGCCGCAACATTCAAAAAAAGCTGGACGAAGATCTGGCGCGCACCGAGCCGGAAAAATATTACACCGTGATTACATTTGATATGGGGGCACCGATATGCGACGAAGAGATGCGATAACATCGTTTGTGCTGAAAGGAACCGTCTGCTACAGCAAAAGCCCGACCGAACTGAAAATCTGCCCGAACGGCTATGTCGTGTGCGTGGACGGCGTGTCGCAGGGTGTTTTTGAAACACTGCCGACACAATTTGCCGACCTGCCGACGGAGGATTACGGCGAAAGTCTGATCGTGCCGGGGTTGGTCGATCTGCACCTGCACGCACCGCAGTATGCGTTTCGCGCGACGGGGATGGATCTGGAGCTGATGGATTGGCTGGAAAAACGCGCATTCCCGGAGGAAATGCGCTATGCCGATGCGCGCTATGCCGACGCGGCCTATGCACAGTTCGTGCAAGACCTCAAAGACAGTGCGACGACCCGCGCGGCAGTTTTTGCGACGCGCCACGTGCCCGCGACCGAGATTTTGATGGAAAAATTGGAGCAAAGCGGGATCGTTTCCTATGTCGGCAAGGTGAATATGGATATCGGCGGGCCGACGCAGTTGCTGGAAGAATCGGCGGAGGCGTCCGCGCGGGCGACCATGCAATGGCTTGCGGATGCGGCGGGGAAATGGGCGCATACCAAGCCGATTCTGACCCCGCGCTTTATCCCGAGCTGTTCGCGGGAACTGCTGGAAAAACTGGAAACAATCCGCGCGGAATATGATCTGCCGGTGCAGTCGCATTTGTCGGAAAATCCCGAGGAGATCAAGCTCGTCGGACAGCTTTTCCCGGAGGAAGAAAGCTACGGGCACTGCTATGAGCGTTATGGCCTGATGCGCGAAAATACGATCATGGCGCACTGCGTGTACAGCTCCGAAACGGAGCGGCAACTACTGAAAAAGCGGGGCGCGTTCATTGCCCACTGCCCGACATCGAACACGAACCTGTCCTCCGGCATTGCGCCGATTCGTGCGTATCTGCGCGACGGGCTGCGCGTCGGCTTGGGGACGGATGTGGCGGGCGGACATAGCCTGTCGATGTTTCGCGCCGTGACGGATGCCATCGAGGTTTCCAAGCTGTATTGGCGGATGGTGGATGCATCGTGCAAGCCGCTGTGCTTTGAGGAGGCGTTCTATCTGGCCACGCGTGGCGGCGGCGCGTTTTTCGGGCGCGTCGGTTCGTTCGAAACGGGGTATGCGTTCGATGCGCTGGTGCTGCGCGAGGAGGAATTGCCGTATGCGCACGAAATGACGGCGCGGGATCGGCTGGAGCGATTTGCGTATCTGGAGCGGGGGCGGGCGTCCCTACGTGCGAAGTACGCCGACGGGCGAAAGCTGTTTTGAGATTTTTGATACGGAAAACGGACTGCCGAAATGGGCAGTCCGTTTTTTGTGGTTTTTGTAGAGGGAAAGCTCGTGTTCTGCGGCTTTGTTGTTACCATGCCTTTGGCGCGCAGATCCCTCGATTCGCGTGCGCTCGCCCGGGGTGACAAAATGGATGGCGCGGTGCAAAGGCAACGGATTGCCACGGCGCTGCGCGCCTCGCAATGACAAAGAAATTACAAATACAAATTATGAATTATGAATTATGAATTATGAATTAGTTTATGCCGAGTGCGGGGGCGATGGCGTTGAGCAAAGCCTCCTCGTTCATGCCCTGAAGGTTGCGCGAGAGGATGACGCCGTCGCGATCGACGACAAAGGTGACGGGCAGGGTGGGGGGCAGTTCCAGCGCTTTGGCAAGGTAACGGTCGGTGACGGCATTGTCGACATCGAACGCAAACAGAATATTTTCCCAGCCGTGTTCAAGGATGATGTCCTGCGCTTCGGCCTGTTTTTTCGGCGTGGCGTCGATGGAAACGCCAAGCACGACGACATCGTCGGCAAACTCGCGGGCGATTTCATCGAAATGCGGCAGCTCCTGAATGCAGCTTGCGCACCATGTTGCCCAGAAGTTCACGACGACGACCTTGCCGCGGTAATCCGAGAGGGTGAATGTTTTGTCCGAGCCGATGACGGAGAGAGAAAAATCGTACATCGTGTCGCCGACCTGCGCGCCGTAGCCGTCGGTGATCGGGGCATCCGGTTCGTCGGCATCGTAGATATTATAGTACCACAGCGCGGTGCACAGCACGACCGCGGCCATGACGATGGCGACGATGCGGCAGGTTTTGGCGCGCTTTGCGACCTTCTCGTTGTGCGCTTTGACGTGGGCGATCTCTTCGTCGGAGGCGTCTTTTTTCGGCACGGCGTTATCCGCGACAAAGTATTTCGAGCCGCTCCAGTGAATTGCCTTGGTGGGGCAGACGTTGATGCACTTGCCGCAGTGGATGCACTCGTGGTCGCCGACGTGGCGGATGTCCATGCCGCACTGCTCCACGCATTTGCCGCAGGAAACGCATTTTTCTTCGTCGAGCTTTACGCCCAGAAGAGCGAGCTTGCAGAAAAATCCGTAGATCGCGCCGAGCGGGCAGAAGAAGCGGCAGAAGAACCGGTAGAGGAAGATCGCGCCCGTGAGGAAGGCGACCAGCAGGCAGAATTTCCATGTGAACAGCGGGCCGAGCATACCGAACATATCCGCGTTTTCGGGATTGATGAGCAGGCCGAATGCGCCGAACAGGACACCGTCGGGACAGACGTATTTACAGAAGCCGGGGACGGCGATCCGACCGGCGTAGGCGAGCGGGACGAAAACCACCAGAGAGCCGAGCAGAATGTACTTAAAATAGGAAAGAATGCGCGTATACTTGTTCTTTTTCAGCTTTGGGGAGGGGATTTTGTGCAGCAGTTCCTGCACCAGACCGAACGGACACAAAAAACCGCAGATCGTCCTGCCCAAGAGAAGACCCAGCAAAATCAGAATGCCGAACATATAGCTCAGCGATGAGGTCTTGCCGGTGGCGAGTGCATTTTGCAGGGAGCCGAGCGGACACGCGCCGACCGCGCCGGGACAGGAATAGCAGTTCAGACCGGGTACGCAGAAATTCTTGGTTTTTCCCTGATAAATGTCGCCGGAGAAAAACCCTTTGATATTGGCATTGTAGAGCAGGGCCGCATAGAGCTGAATCAGGCGGCGCTTGCTCGGCTTGTGGCGGTGCAGCCATGCTTTGAATCCGCCGGTTTTCGTTTCATTATCCAAGGCCGATACACTCCGTACAGATATTGATCGCTTTGGCGAGGACGTCGCTCATGCTGCCGTTGAACATACCGAGCACGAACAGAGCGAGGCCGACGGCCAGCAGGGTGATCCGGGCGACCTTCCGGATGCGGGCGGGGGTGCGGGAAGATTCCTTGCGTGCGGGCTGCGCGGCGGCGACGGCCTCCTTGACGGCGGCGCTTTCGCGCTTCATCAGCAGGTGCATCACGCCGATGTAAGTGATGCCGCCGATCAGCAGAACCGGCAGGAACGGCAAAACATACAGCGCGGCGGCGTGAACCTCGCGGGTGATGTCCGCACCGGGGAAGTTGGCGGCATTGCACAGGTAGAGCAGCGGGAGCACGAGGCAGGCAACGCCGAGCACGGCGTAGACGGCGGTGAAAATACGTGCTTGCCGCCGCAGGTCGAGCGCCTGCCGTGTGGCGGCGCGGAGCGCGTCTTCCTGTCCGTCTTTCGCGACGCAGGACATACGGGCGCGCTGGGCGCGCAGCTTACCGTCGAGCATGATGTCGGGATCGCGCTTGGTGGCCGCGGGTGCGGACGGGTGCACGAGGGCGATGACGATCGCACCGATCAGCGCGGCGACCCAGACGAGAATGTACGGCAACAGGGCGTGCAGCCGCCGGCCGACGATCTGGCGGGAATAGATGGGGATCTCGTTTACGGCAACGGCGATCTTGAAGCGCGTCAGAACGTCGCTCCAGCCCTCGGCCTGCGCCTGAATCTGAACGCGGTCACGCGCGACCTCTCTGGCCTCCAGCGCACCGAAATAAATGTCCGTGGCCTGAAGAAGGAACATGACGGCCAGTGCGACGGTCAGGATCAGGAAAAAAACGCCGTAGCAGCGGTTGAGAGAAAACGAATGCTTGTCGGGCATGGGGAAAGATCCTTTCCTTGTATTTTCGTGAAGTACGTTGCCTACATCATACCATTACCACGGAAAAAACACAAGTGAAAAATGTTTCCGAGGGCGGAATTTTTGTGCCGCGTGCACGAGGATACGGAAAAATATACCAAAAATTTGCGACAAAAAACAAGTGTTTTCCACGGAAAGTACACATTTTCGGGAATGTGTGAATTTACCGTAAAATGCCTTGACATATGGTAGGAGAATTGTGTATAATCCATGAAAGGGGTCGCTTTCGGCATCCACGCCACGCCCCCGGAAACCATGGAAAGGTGGAACAAAGCGTTATGAAATCGGGAAGAATGAAAATTGCAATCGTTCTGCTGCTGGCGATGCTGCTTTCGGCTGCCATGCTGCTCAGCGCCTGCAATAACGACGATACGACGAGCGGAACAAAGGGCGAGCCGACAACGACCGGCAAGCCGAACGACCAGACGACGGGCAACCAGCCGCTGATCGAGGAAATTTCGCTCAATTATGCGGAGGGAACGGAAACCTCCGTGGAAATCGAGGGAACGAAAAAAGTTATTTTGCACACGATGAGCAATTATCTGCTCATCAGCGGCAACGGCGAATATACCGTGAAAGTCGACGGCGGCGAAGCGCTGTCGCCGGATGAGAACGGGAAGTTGCAGATCGAAAACACGAGCGACGTGCACACCAGCGTAGTGCTGGAGATCACGGTCAGCAAAAAAATGACCATGACCTTCACGCTCATACATAACCCCGGCACGGATGGCAACCCCTATGTCGTGCCCGCGGGCGAGACCAAGACCTTTGAATATACGGGAACGGTCACGATCAATGTGCAGACCGGATGGTACACCCTGACCGGCGCAGGCAAATTCAACCTGACCAACTATACCCTCGACGAAGACGGCTTGGTTTACCTGCTGGAGGGCAACTACGGAATCGCCGCGCTGGACGGAAACGGACTGCCGTCCAATAAGCCGACCAGCGTGACCGTTGCGCCCGCACAGGCCCCGAAGGGCTACAGCGCGGACAACCCGCTGGATGTCAGCGAGATCGGGACGGCAACGCTGAAGTTCTACAAGAGCTCCGTTCTGTACTTCCGCTTTACCGCGCCGCAGGACGATGCCTATGTATTTGAACTGGGCACCACCGAAAAGAGCCTCGAAGCGCGCTTCGCGACCAGCGCGGATGATTACAAGACCTACTATGGGCGCTATCATGCCGACGATATGTGGAGCTATTACCCCGCAGGTGCGACCTATGTGTGCAACCTGCGCGCGGGCGAGAGTGTCACGCTGGCGGTCGATCATACCTTTGTTGAGAATATGGTTGGCAGCAGCGATGTGGAAGTATGCATCGGTTCGGGCGTGGCCATCAAGGAAATGGAAGAAACCGTCACTGCCGAGCTGAAAAAGAGAGGCATCGTCTGCTACACCTTCACCGCGACCGAAAGCGGCATTTACGGCGTCAGCTTCGGCGGTCAGGAAATCAACAAAGACAGCCGCTTCTGCGTGATCGTCGGTACGGACGGCGAGACGAGCGCCTACTACACCTACGGACAGAGCGCGTCCGTCAGATTGCAGGCCGGCGAGCGTATGACCATCCTCGTCAGCTCCGAAAAGCCCGTTATGGGCAGAGTGGGCGTGATCCTTACGATGGCCGACAGCGAGCCTCTGCCCGAAGACGGCACGTGGCAGTCCGGCTTCTATGCCGACGACGTTTTTGAGATCGAATTCTATCGCGAGACCCTGCGCCTGATTTTCGACGGCGAGGAGCTGGAGTTCAAGTATCTCGACGGCAGACTGACCTTCAAGACGGAGAGCGACGTTACCTATGTCATGTACTATGACGAGCAGAACGTCATGCAGATCACCTATGTCGCGCAGGACGAGCGTGTTACACGCCCGCTGGCGTACAGCGCATTCCCCGAAAAGATTCCCGTTGACCGTCTCAGCGGCGTGTACGTGGCCGAGGACGGAAGCAGACTGACGATCTATGAGGAAGAAAACGGCGGCGGCATCCATGTGCCGGCCGGCGCAACGCCCGAAAAGTACGCGATCGACAACAAGAGCATCTACTACGACACGAAGAAAAACATCCTCCATTGGAGAAACAAGACCATTCGGCTGAATCTGGACGATAATGGCGACATCATCGGTATTACGCTCAGCGACCGCCACAGCGAGGACGTTTACTATGCACTTACGGACGAGTCCGCGGTCTGCCCGCCGACGAAGCTGCCCGTGGATGCGAACACGACCTATATCAGCGAGGAAGGCTACGTGCTGACCGGCGCAAATCAGATCAACAACCGTGATTTCTATATTCTCAACATCAACGACGACGGCTCTTACAACATCGCCGCGCTGAACGTGAACTACGACTGGGTCGTGTTCCGTGTGGAGATTTTGTCCGAGGGCGACGACGTGATGATCGTATTCTACGACGCGGACGACGAGATTGCCGCGGTGCTGATGGAATACGTGGCCGAAGCGCCCGAGATGATCCTCGGCGGAAAACCGCAGGATACGGGCCTGCGCGGCAACTATGACGAGTTCTATGTCCGCGTGCCGGCCAGCGGCTGGTATGTGTTCACCGATGTGACTGGCGAACTGCAACTGTTCATCGGTGTGGAGTACAACAGCTTTGACTGGGCCAAGGCGATAAAGCTCAACGGCGGCACGTACACGGCCTATCTGGAGGCCGATACGCTGATCGCGGCCTACAACGGCGACTTCACGGTCGTATATTCCGAGACCGAGCCGACCGCGGAGACGACCGAGGGCACGCAGGGCAATCCTTATGTGTGGGACGGCAGCGAGTTTGCGGTCGATGACCGTGTGAAGTACGATGACTTCTTCTACATTACGCTCAAGTCGCCCGGCAACGGCATCTATCTGCTCAACTTCCTCAACGAGCAGGCGGAAAATATGCAGATCTGGCTGGAATACAACGGCGAGAGCTACGGCCGTTGGGTGGATTATTCGGAAGATCCGATTTTCGGCGAACCGATCGAAGGCGAGAGCTTCCCGGTGATACTGAACCTGATGAGAGGAGAGGAAATCACATTCAAGGTGCGCCTCGGTATCGAAAAAGCGGAAAACTGGAAGATGGTGCTGCAGGGCAACGACAATACGATGAGCGCCTTCACGGAAAGCCAGCGCGGCACGTACACCGGCTCGGGCTATGAAGGCAGCCACAAGCTGACGCTCATCGGAAGAAACACGGTCGATTACGAGTTCTCGTATTACTATGGCTATGGCAGCACGCTGCAGACCATTACGGAGACCGTCAGCGGCGTGAGCGTGACGAAATACGGCGCGGCATATCGCTTCAGCTACACCTACGACGATATGGAGCACGATGTAGTCTTCTACTTCGACGGAGACGAAATTTGCCTGATTTACGACTCCGGCGACATGGCCAGATTGGGCAAGGGAAGTGCCCCGATCGTCGGCGGCGACGATTATTTCGACGACACGCAAAAGGGCGACTATCAGGGCAACCTGAACGATTTCCTGATCGTGGATATGACGATCAATGCCGACGGCTCGATCAACTACGCCGACAATCACGGCGTTTCGGGCAAGAACCTGTGGCCGATGTTCGGCGGCAGCTACTATACGTTCATCTGCGGTGAGACGGCATGCTCGTTCTATTTCGATGAGAACGGCGCGATCGTCCTGATGACGGGCGAGGATACGCTGACACTGACAAAGGTGACCGGCGAAGATCCTGATCCCACGCCCGATCCCGATCCTGATCCCGATCCTGATCCCGATCCCGATCCCGATCCCGATCCCGACCCCGACCCCGACCCCGACCCCGATCCCACACCCGATCCCGACCCCGACCCCGACCCCGATCCGGAACCCGAAAAGCCCGCCGCGACCTTTACCGAAGAGCAGAAGGGCAAGTATTACTTCCGCAACGATGATTTCTGGGTGAAGCTGACCATCCATGATGACAATACGGTATCCGTTGAGGACAGCTACGGTTACAGCGCCAAGAACGCGTCGGCTACCGTCGGCAGCGACGGCGGATATGTGCTCAAGTGCACCCAGAATGACACGGGCGACACAATGGACGTCACGATCTACATGAATAAGAACGGCACGATTCATTATACGAGCAGCTATGGCGACGACTATGTGCTGGCCGAGGGAGAAGGCGACGAGGGCGGCGAGACCGGCGGTGAGACCGGTGGCGCGTTCGATATCAACGATTACATCGGCAAGTGGGTTCGCGGCACCGGCTACGACACGTATCTGGAAATCAAGTCCGGCCTGCAGGCGTTCTATTACGGCCCGTTCTGGAACGGCGAATGCACGCTGGCACTGATCGAGGGCAATGTGTACGGCTTCCAGTACACGGGCGGCCTGTTCAACGAAACGACGAACGTCACGGTCGAGCTGAAAAACGGCGAAATCGTACTGACGGACGGAAGGTATTCCTATACGCTGAAGAAAGAAGTCGTCAAGGAAAATATTTTCAACGGCTTTGACGCGACGCAGCAGGGCATTTACTCCGGCAAAAACGCGTACGGTCAGATGATCCTGACGATCAACGCGGGCAACTTCGATATGCGCTACAAGGGCGAATGGGATGCCACGGAGCGTGAAGGATTTGCCTTTGTTCCGACGTTCGACGGCGAATGGTATGAGGCGGAAGTCAATCTGGGCGTGTACATATGGAAGGTCAGGTTCAAGTTCACGAGCAGCGGCATCTCCCTGAGCTGCGAGGACGGCAACTTCTCGCTCAAGTCCGGCGAATCGGGTGACTCCGGTTCTTCCGGCGGCAGCGGTAGCGACCCGGTGGTCAAGCTGTTCGACGAGAGCGAAATCGGCACGTATACCCATGTGGGAGACGACGAAAACAATACCGAATGCGAACTGGTGATCAACGCCGATGAGACGATCAGCTATACCGACAGCAACGGCAACTATGTCGAAAATGCGACCGTTACCATGTCGAGAGACGGGCTGTACTACCTCTTTGAGTGCAATGGCGTGACGTGGAGATTCCGCTTCATTGAAACCACGCAAGGGAAACTGGCCCTGAACCTCAACCAAGGGGAGTTCGTCGCCGACCTAGTGAAGAACTAATTCTCCCGACGGGGGCAGTCCCCCAAAAATGACAACCGATACCAATGAGCCGGGGTTTCCCGGCTCATTGGTGGGCTATAAGAAAGGTTTTTACCATGAAAAACCCCTTCCAATTACTCTGGCAAAAAAGCCGCCGTGACCTTTGGCTCAAGGCGGCGATCATCGGTGCCTCCGCCGCGCTGCTGGCGGTCGGCATTTTGCTGCTGCTGGCAAAGCGCAGCGACCTTTCTCCGACGCTGTGCCTGCTCGGAGTCATCGCCCTGCCCGTTGGGTCAGGGCTGTTTCTGCTGTTAAAACGAAGCAACCATCGAAAATTTGCAAAGACGCTCGACGGCGATTTTGTGCTGCATGAAAAGGTGCAGACCATGATCGCGTTCGAACAATCGGATACCGACATGGCGGCGCTCCAGCGGGAAGATACCCTGCGCAGACTGGCGCAAATCCCGCCGAAGAAACTGCGGTTCGGAAATCTTTGGGTGTATATTTTGCTGCCCGTGCTGGCGCTGGCCATGATGGGAACGGCCATTGCCTGCCCCGAAAAACAGGAGCAGCCTTATGTTGAGCCGTATGAACCGCCCGTGGAAATTACCGACTGGGAATGGGAGGCACTGGACAAGCTGATCGACTATGTGCAGACATCCAAGGCGGACGAGCAGATCCTGAAACCGGAAACGCTCAAGGCATTGCGGGCGCTGAAAAGCCTGCTGCTCGGCGGCGTGACGGAAAGCAGCCTTAACGGCGTTGTACAGACGACAATTACGCAGATCAGCAACGCCCGCGCGACGGCGGCTGACAGCGTGCAGATAACCGAGGAACAGAAAACCATCAACGAAGAGGTCTATCGCTACACGATCGAAAAGCTATGCGAGATCTTCCGCGTGGAAAACGCGACCGACGATCCCGTGAAAGACCCCGATTCTCCGGGGGACAAGATCGACGATGGAAAGTGGAATGGCTCGGGCGAGCTGAACATGGGCGCAAACGAGCAGATGTTCGATCCGCAGGAGGGCTATGTGCCCTACGGAAACGTCATCGGCAAATACCAGACGGAAATCAACAAGGCATTCGCCGAGGGAAATCTGACACAGGAAGAATATGACTATCTGACCGCCTATTTCGGCCTGCTTTACGGCGGTAAGCAAGAATAAATACCAAATACAGGAAGGAAAATTACGAGCTATGGAACACAATGAAAAGGTAGTGGCTTTCAGCGAAAAGGTCACCGGAGTCAAAGAAGAACTCAAGCGCGACGTCGTCGGCATGAACGATGTCGTTGAAAACGTGCTCATCGCGATCATCGCCGGCGGCAATGTGCTGCTCGAAGGTGTCCCGGGCGTCGGCAAGACCCGTCTGGTTCGCTCTCTGGGCAAGGCCATGAGCCTGCCGTTCTCCCGCATTCAGTTTACCCCCGACCTGATGCCTTCCGACGTGACCGGCAGCAACATCATCGAAAAAGATGCGGACGGGAAAATGAACACCGTGTTCCGCAAAGGCCCGATTTTCGCGAACTTGGTTCTGGCGGACGAAATCAACCGTGCTACGCCGAAAACGCAGTCGGCAATGCTGGAGGTCATGCAGGAGCATAAGGTGACGGTGGCCAACACCACCTATCCCATCGCCGAGCCGTTCTTCGTGCTGGCGACGCAGAACCCCGTGGAGCAGGACGGTACCTATCCGCTGCCCGAGGCGCAGATGGACCGCTTCATGTTCAAGCTGTTGGTGGAATTCCCCTCAAAAAAAGATTTGGCGGACATCGTGTCCATGACGCAGGTGACCATGGACGAAACGGCGAGTGCCGTGATCGACGGCCCGGAAATTCTGGAAATGCGCGCACTGGCAAAGACCGTGCCCGTGCTTGACGAGGTGCTCGACTATGCCGTGGCACTGGTTTCCAACACGCATCCGCAGTTGGCCGACTCTCCCGAAACGACGAAAAAATACATCAAGTACGGCGCATCTCCCCGTGCCGCACAGGCACTGATTACGGCCGCGAAGGTGCGCGCGCTGATCAACGGCAACTATAACGTCTCTTACGACGACATCAGCGCGCTGGCTTATCCTGTCCTGCGCCACAGGATCAAGGTCAATTACAGCGCCATCAACGACGGTCTGTCCGTCGATGAGGTCATCGGCAAGCTCGTAGCCGAAACGCGGAAGCAGTTTAAGTAAGATGGCGCACTATACGATCAACGAAGCGTTTTTGCAGCGCATTGAGCGGCTGCAGAGCGTCCTGAAAAACAACCGTGCCGGTCAGTTCGGCGGCAACCACAAGAGCCGTATGTTCGGCTCGTCGTGCGAGTTTACCGACTATCGTGACTATCAGCCCGGCGACGACATCACCAAAATCGACTGGAATGTCTACGGCCGCACGGAAAATTTGCAGCTCAAGCTGTATCTGGACGAACGGCAGCTTCATACGCGCATTTACATTGATACCAGCCGCTCCATGGATTTCGAGGACGGGAAGAAGGCGCAAATGGCCATTGAGATCGCAGCGACGATGGCCTATCTTTCCGTGTGCGAGCTGGATCGGGTATCGATCTATACCATTCAGGGCAGCCATGTGGAGGAAGTGATCTCCGGCATGGTGGGGCGCGAGCGGTTCTATCAGGAGATCGAAAAGCTCAACGGCATTGAATTTGACGGGACGTGCATGATCTCCGACGGCATTTTGCCGACGAAGGTCGGATACGGTGACGGTATGACCATCCTGATTTCCGACTTTTTGACCGATCACGACTACGAAACGGCGATTGATTATCTGGTGGACAAAAAGCGCGACCTGCTGTGCATCCAGACGCTGACGTTCTCGGAGATCAATCCGCAGATACGCGGAAAAAACCATCTGTTCGATGCCGAGGATTCCGCAAAATCGTATCGCAAGAATATTGACCGTGATGTGATCGCGGCCTACAAAGAGGCCGTGCGTTATGTGCAGGATCGCATCCGCAACTACTGCAATGCCAGAGGCGCATCTTACCTGCTGGCGACAGATCAGAAACCGATCGACAAGCTGTTTTTTGAACAGCTTACGGCTATTGGAGTGTTGAAATGAGCTTTACCTATCCGTTGGGACTGTTGGGATTGATCGGGATCCCCATCCTGATCCTCCTGTATATCATCAAGAGCCACTACAGCGAGCAGATCGTTGCGTCTGTTTACCTGTGGCAATTGAGTGAAAAGTTCCTGAAAAAGAAAAAACGCGTGCGTTTCAGCGGCCTGCTGAGCCTGATCGTGCAGATTTTGGCGGTTGCGGCCATTTCGCTGACCGTTGCGCACCCTGTGATCGTCCTGCCGGATGCGGCGAACGATTACTGCTTCGTTCTCGATGCCTCGGGCAGTATGCGCGCGCAAAACGCAGATACCACCCGCTTTGAGGCGGGAAAGGCGCAAATTCGCGAGATCATCGAAAATTCCAAAGACGGAAGCAGCTATTCGCTCATCTGCGCCGGAAGCACCACCATGGAGGCGTTCCGCAGTGTCAACGATCGGAAAGCGGCGCTGGCCATGCTTGATGCGCTCGAATGCGAATGGGGCAGCGATACCTGCACCGACGCACTGGCGGTGGCGCAGGCGTACTATACGGCGGAGCATTCACCTCTGACGTATCTGGTGACGGATAAGGCGTACGAAACAGAGAATATCGAACTGATCAACGTCGCGCGCAGCGAGGAAAACTATGCGTTCGTGTCCTACACCTATCAAAAGGGTGCGAGCAGCATCACGTTCTCCGGGCAGGTCATTTCCTATGATCGGGATGCCGAGATCGCCATCGAACTGTATATCAACGGCGAAAAGCGCGACGAAACGACCGTTTCCGCCGAAAAGCTCGTTGCCGCGGACTTCGCGTTCACGGCCGATATCGTGGATTTTGACGATGTGCGGCTGCAAATCACAAATTCCGACGACCTGATGGACGACAATGTGGGCGTGCTCTACACGCTGGGGCAGACGCAGCAGAACAAGTCGCTCATCATTTCCGACACCCCGGCGTATCTGGAGTTCATTTTCTCCGCGTCGGGAAAGACCTCCGTGGATGTCGTATCCACGAAGCAATACAGCACCGACCCGGAAAAGTATACCGGCTACGGGCTGTATGTGTTCGACGCCTGCGCTCCGGACAGAGTGCCGCAGGAATTGCCGAAAAATGCGACCGTGTGGTTTTTTAACCTTCAAAAGAGCATCGATGCGACGGGATTCAGCTTCAGCGAAACGGTAGAGGCTGAGGGCACGATCACCGCGCCCGGCGCGGAAGAAGGGGAGAGCACGCAGATCCAGAACCGCTTTGAGCCGACGTATTCCACGTCCTCGGCGGCGTTTGTGAAAAAAATGACCGACAACCTGCTCAAAGAGCAGATTTCCGTGAAAAAATATGCGCGCTATGTGCCGACCCGTAACTTCACGAACCTGATGTATCAGGGCAACGACAGCCTGATTTTCTTGGGCGAAAACAAGGACGGGAACCGTCAGGTCGTGTTTGCGTTCGACCTGCACGACACGGATTTCGCACTGAAGGCGGATTTCGCGCTGCTGGTCAACAATCTATTGGACTATTCGTTCCCGGCGGTGATCGAACAGAGCCTGTTTGACGTCGGGGAAGAGGTGCTTGTGAATGTGCCGTCGGGATGCACCGATCTGCTGCTGAAAGCGCCCTCGGGGAAGATCTATCATCCCGAATTCTCTTCGACCTATACCTACTGCACGCTCGACCAGATGGGCACGTATTGCATCGTGGCCTGCATGAACGAGGTGGAGCAGGAGTACTATGTCTATTCCCGTATGCCCGCATCGGAGAGCGAAGTGTTCTCCGACCAAATGCTGGCAATGGAAAAGCAGTCGGACGTTTCCGTGACGGACGGCTTCTACGACAAACTCGTGATTTACTTTATCATTCTGGCACTGGCATTCTTGGTGGATTGGGGGGTATACTGCTATGAGCAATATCAACTTCGCTAATCCGTGGCTTTTGCTGCTGCTGATCCCACTGCTGCTGATCGTGATCGTTCCGTTCGTGATCGCCGTGCGCAAAGAGAACAAAAACGCGCACAACGTCGCATCGTTCGTGTTCCACATCGTGATCGTCGTGGCGGCGGTGCTGTGCGTGGCGGGCATGAACTACGATGCTATGATCACCAAGACGCACGTCTATGTTCTGGCGGACGTGTCGGCGTCGTCGGGCAACAATCTCGACGTGCTCGACGGATACATCCACGGTGTCGAAAAAAGTCTGCCGAAAAATTCGCAGATGTCGCTCATCGCGTTTGCACGCGATACGCAGGTGCTGTCGCGATTCGGGGAGGATACCCCGCGCGTTACGACCTTTGACCCCGAGCAGGTCGGCGTGGACGGCACGAACATCGCCGGCGCGATGCGCTATGTCAGCGGTCTGCTCGACGAGGATGTCATTAACCGCATCGTCGTGATCACCGACGGCGTGCAGACCGTTTCAGGTGACGAAATGGCGACCGTCGTCAATACGCTGCAGGAAGAGAATGTCTACATCGACGTGATCTATCTGGACAACAACATTGCCGACGATGTGCGCGAAATCCAACTGACGGACGTGGAATACACGGCCTCGGCGTTTGTGGGCAAGGAAGAGTCGGCACAATTGCTGATCAACTGCAACAATCCCGATCAGACGCGCGTATACGTCGCGGTGTCGTGCAACGGCAACACGACGCGCTATCCCTATACCCTCGGCAAGGGACAAAATCGAATTTCCGTGCCGCTCAATACGGACGAGGCGGGGAAATTTCAATATGTCATCTCGGTCAGCGCGGAAAACGCGGACGACGATACGTCGGCCGAAAACAACGCCTGTATGTTCAATCAGAATGTTTCCGAAATCGTGAACGTGCTGTTCTTGGGCGGCTCCATTGATGACTGCATCGCTGGACAGTATATTTACGGCACGGAAAATGTCGACTATATCACCGATGCGGCAAAGGTGCCGTTCACGGCGGAGGAGCTTTGCCGTTACGACGAGATCGTGCTGTGCAATTTCGATGTGCGCACCATGCGCAATGCGCAGCAGTTCGTATCCAGTCTGGATATGGCGGTGTCCAAATTCGGAAAAACGCTGACGACGTTCGGCAATACCTTCGTGCAGGAAACGGCAACGGAGCCGAACGACGTGCTGACGGCTTTGGGCGGAATGCTCCCCGTTACGGTCGGCAACGACGACCAGAACAGCCGCCTGGTCACGATCGTGCTGGATATTTCCACCAGTATGGGCTGGTACAGCCGCCGCGCGATCGCCTTGCAGGCAGTGGAAAAAATCATCTACACGCTCAACCAGACCGACAAGGTCATGATCATCAGCTGCTGCGGCGACCCGACGGTGATCTGGCCGGCGCAGTATCTGACCAACAAAGAGGCCGTCATGGAGGCCGTGCGTGCATGGGACAACCGAAACGGCACGAAATTGCAGGTCGGTATGCAATCGGCTTTCGACCAGATCATGAAAGAAACCAGCAACCGCCGCGAATTGCTTATCATTTCCGATGCCATTTTCCATTCCGATGATCCGGATGCGTGCATCAAGCTGGCCGAGGATATGTCCAAAGCCAACATCACCGTTTCTGCGCTGGAGGTGGTGCGCCGCACGGAGGATGACAGCAATTCCGCGCTCAAGCCGATCGTGCAGAACCGCTATGCCAACGGAAAGGGCTATTACAAGAAAATTTCGGACAATTCGGATATTGATTACGCGATCGACAGCATCGTCGATGAGATGGCCAACATCCGCATTGAAGGCGACACCTATCCGATCACGCTGTTGCGCCCGCAGGATGCGGTCGCGGAGGGGATTGTGACCCCGACGAGTGTTTCCGGCTTCTGGTATGGCGCGAACAAGTCCGGCGTGACGTCCGTGCTGACGACGAAGTATATGCTCGACCGCATCAATTCCGTGGAGGTGCCGCTGTACTCCTACTGGAGCTACGGCAGCGGCCGCGTGGCCTCGTTCCTGTCCGATATTTCCAATACTTGGGCGGGAAACTGGCTCTATTCGGATAATGCGGCTTCCGGCGGCAAATTCCTGAAAAATATCCGCAATGCGATGCTCCCGCAGGAGCGCATCGACTCGCCGTTCCTGATCACGGCCGAGGTCAACGGAGACAAGACGAGCGTGACCGTGTCTACTTCCGCGTTCCGCAACGATGCGACGCTGAAAATGACACTCATCGACCCCAACGGCGGCCGACAGACGAAGACCATGTTCTTCGACACGGAAAATTACGTCTGCGAATTTGACACCGACGCGGTGGGAATTTACACGCTGCATCTGGTGTACGACTACACGACGTTCCATTATGAAGTGGAGCGCGATTTCGCCGTTTCCTACTATCAGGAATACGACGCGTTTGCGACCTGCAACGTGGCGTCGCTGTACCGTATCGTCAGCGAAAACGGCGAGGTTTCGACCGACGGTTCGCTGAAAATGGACAATTCCGACTCGGCGACGACCTCCTACACCTTCTCGTTCATCGTGCCGCTGATGGTGCTGTGCGCGGCGGTGTATGTGCTGGATGTCATCGTGCGGATGCTCCGCTGGAAGGATATTCGCTCTCTGTTTACGCATAAACAGAAGCGCACGCAGAAGCACTCCGGCTGATCGGAGCGCAATGGCGTTTTCCGATCGGGCAAGGCCCTCGGAAAATTACGAGTGAGCGAACGGGAGTCGGCATCGGCCACTCCCGACTCGCCGGAAAGGGACAGCATGATTATGAAACATAACCCCGCAAAAAGCCTGCTGTGCATTCTGCTGGTGCTGACGTTGTGTACGGGCTGCAGCCTCGGTTCGTATCAGACCAATCCGGGTCTGCCGAACAACGACCCGACGAGCGGGTCGACGGGCGGGGCGGATGCGACGACCGGGCCAAACGAGCCCGGCACGGAGCAAACGCCGTACACGGTCAGACTGCTGTACAACAACGAGCCTTTTTTCGGGCAGGATGCGCAGATCAGCGTCGTCTGGCACGGACAGAGCAGCGACGTTGTCGTGCCGCTGGAAGCGAACGGAACGGCCAATGCCGGCGCGCTCGACGGTGATTTCGACATTTATCTGATCGGACTGCCGGAGCAATACAGCTACAACCCCAGCATTTATCACGCGACGGCGGACAATCGCCATATTGATATTATGATCTGCGACGTTCGCCAACCGGTCGACGGCGACGGCGGTGTCAACGCAAATCCGCCCTCTTACGGCCTGTATACCAACGGCGGATGCTATGTGGTGAAATATCAGGGCACGTACCGTGTGACCTGCACGGAACCGGGTCAGGTTTTTTACTTCCAGTATCAGCCGATGGCCAGCGGTATCTATTCCGTGGAGTCATGGTGCAATATCTATGAAGACGAGATCAATCCTTTGGTGGATATCTACAAGGGAACGTCCGGCGCGAAATATTTTTCCGAGACCCGCGACGGCGGCGGAACGTCCCTGTCGGGCGGTTTTACGAAAAATTTCCGCTATGAGATCGACATCGCGGACAGACAGATCGGCAACACCTACACCTTCGGCGTGTATGCCTACAGCAAGACCGGCGAATACCCGGTGACCTTCGATTTTGCCATTACCTACGAGGGCGAAGCACCCGACAGAAAGACGATCGAAGTGCGCGCCGAGAATATCCACGGCGTGGATAAGGCGAAAGATTCCACTGCGCCGTATCGGTATGCCGATTATCTGAAAAAGAACGAGAGCGACGAGAAAGTCTTCAACGGTGCGTTCTATCGACTCGACGAGGACGGATATTACCGCGTATACGACAAAGAACGCTATGCCGACAACGACGGCTGGGGCCCGCGCCTGCTGTGCGACATCACGGCCGTCAATCCGAGCTATACGCTGACGTCGCTGTACGACGCGAACAAAGTGCAAGGCTCGGCGAACAACTACCTGAGAATGGAAGACTGGAACGAGGAAGAGCAGGGCAATTCCCTCTATGACTACACGCGCTTTATCCGCACCGACTATTACAGCAAATGTAACGGCGACGGCCGCTGCTACGTGACGCAGGAGCTGAAAGAATTCCTGCAACTTTATGCCATAAGGCACAATCTCTGGACGGACGGCGCGGCGCTTCTGGAAGGCTCCGGCACGCCGGAGGAGAACGGATACAGCGCCAATCAGGATGATATGTGGCTGTTCGCTTGCGGATTCTATGACGACAGGAGTTAACCGACTATGAAAAAGAACAAGTATGCACTGCGCATCGTGCTGCTGATCGCGCTGATTGCCGTCGTTGCCGCGGTGGCGACAGCCTGCAAATCGAATGAGCCGGAAAAAATCGCCGTGGAGGGCGGCCGCACGGATTTCTTCGTGGGCGATACCTTTGAAACCGGTGCTGATTTTAAGGTTTACGCCGTCTATCCGAACGGCGACCGTCAGGACGTTACGGCGCAGGCTACCGTCCGACAGGAAAAAAATACGAATATGAACGTTGCCGGCAACTACCTCGTCACGGTGGAGTACGAGGGGATGAAAGAGGTGTATACCATCTACGTCCATGAGCAGGATGTCGCGCTGAAAAAGCTCGAAATCGACAGCTCCGCGGCAAAGACTACGTTCAAGCTCGGCGACGCGATCTCGCTCGACGGGATCCGCATCACGGCGACTTATGCTTCCTCCGCGGGCAGAGATATTGAGATCGTCTACGGCGACTTGCAGAAATTTACCGCAGCCGTCACCGATCCCGACGGAAACGAGGTCAAGGTTGCCTTTGAGGAATTCGGCACGCATACCGTGACCGTTTCCGCCAGCGGCATATCCGCGTCGTATTGCGTCAATGTCGAGGGCGTGAACCTTGACACGGTGCAAAATGCGATCTATGTGGCGAAATACGGCCGACGCTTCATCAATCAGGGACAGATCGAAATTTACGAAAAAATCGCGGGCGATGCCACGGCGTATTTCACTTACAAATTCGGCGACAACTATACCTTTATCGCAGAAACGCCGAAAGACAATCCCGATGTGCACTACAACGAGCGGCATTACAGCATCGACCCGCTGACGGGCAAGCTGGTTGCCGTCACGCTGGAGGGTGGCCAGACCGTGCCCAGCACCGTATATGTGCCCGAGGCAATGGATGGCGTTCAGTTTGAGCTTTGGTGGCACGGCGCGACGGAGTTCGGTATGGAGGCGGCCATCGCCAATATGTATAACACGGCGCAGGAGCACCCCAACGGCGACTATCAGGAGACGGTCGACCTCGAAAACCGCACCTATCGCTTCAGCTTCGGCTACCTGATGCACAGAACGACCGGCGTCAGCGGTGACCCGTACAAGGCGCAGATCGTGCTCAATACGGAAACGACAATCACCATCAACGATGGCAAGGACACGTTCGAAATGACCCGCGAGGGCAGCGGAACGGGGCTGATCGGCACGTGGAAGGGTCAAAACGACAAGAAGCAGACCTGCACGCTTGTCATCCGTGAGGACGAAACGCTTGACTACAACGACGGCGAGGAGGATTACACCCAGATCCACTACTCCGAGGTCGGCGACGTGACGGTGTTCGAATACGGCGTGGATACGGACGATTACTACTTCGTCAATGAAGTGGAATTTACCATGAACGACGAATATTCCATCGTTTCCGCAAGCTTTACCCAGAATCACTACACGAGCGGCTTCGTTGTCGATGCCGACGGCCATGCAAAGCTCGACGGTACGTCCGATTGCGCGAGTGTGATCTCCGCGAAGATGACCCAGACGGTCGGCGAGCGCACGGGCGATAATCCGTACTCCAACAATACGATCTATATGCAGGACTTTGACCTGTTCTATGAAGGCTCGAAGCTCGACGAGGGCGACGTGATCATGGGCAGCGCCGGGGAAACCATCACATTGTACATCCGCAACATCCTGCCCGAAACGGCCGATCTGACGTACGACCTGCTCTATTTCTCGGATGGCAAGGGCAAGGCAGACCCGTCGATTTTCACGTGTAACGGCTTTGCGGTGTATCGCAGCAACAATGTCATCAATCTGCGGCTCAGCGGCGGCGGAGAGTGGGAACTGGTCATCACGACGAAGAATCTGACCAAGCGCATCCGACTCAGCGTGATCGGCCGTGCACCGGAAAAACTGACGCCGGAGGTATATCAGAGCGCGTTCCATGCCTTCTCGGAGGCGACGAGCGTCATGCCGATGGTGAATGTGCCGGTTTATCTGCGTGCCGTTCCCAATGAGTACGCAAACGGCGCGTACACGGCTACGCTGACGCGCAACGATGCGGGCGCGCAGCTCGAACTGACCGAGGTTAACGGACAGCCCTGCTGGAAACTGGTGGCTTCCAAGACGGGCATTTGCGAGGTTACGATGATCTCCGAGCAGGACCCGAACATTTCCTGCACGCTGACGGTGACGGTGGTCGACATTCCCGATTTCGATGCCATGTTTGACGGTGCGTACACGGCCAAGGACGGCGCGGGCGGCGTGTATCACGTCACGTTCCGCCGTGACGGCAGCAGTGTAGCAATCGGCGGTACGATGACCGTTGTCTATACGCCCGCGGACGGCGAGCAGCAAACGCAGACACTCAAGTTCGCGATCACCGAGAGCGACCTGACGCCGACGCTGGACAATCAGTCCGATGTCGATCTGGGCATTTCGCTGACGATCAATGTCGACGGTGAGCTGGTGCTGGTCGACCGCATGGAAAATCAACTGATTTTGACGAGATGAGAATACAATCGCCCTTTCCCGTGTGGGAAAGGGCGATTGACGTTGTAGGGGGCGCATACCCGGATGTCATTCCGGGCGAGTCGAGGAATCCACGCACCCGAGGCTTTTCGTTGAGGAGAAGGCTGACCCTCATCCGTCACCGCCACAAGTCGCGGGATGAGATACGGATTGCCACGGCGCTTTGCGCCTCGCAATGATATGGTGGGGAGTGCGGTGCGGGACAGGGCAGGCGGGCGATCAACGATCGCCCCTACAAGGGGCGTCGAATTGGTCGGAGTCAGGGAGTGTCGAACTGGTCGGGGTTGAGGCGGCGGATATAGTCGAGATTGCGTTCGCCGACGCAACCGACCAGCAGATAGCGGTCGTGCAGCTTATCGTGCAGGAAGCGCCACAGCAGGCGGAAGTCCTGAATTTGTCCGGTGGAGGAAACGTGCGTGCGCGGGCCGGTGCAATGGTGGATGTGCTCGCCGATGGAAACGTGGTTCTCGTCGACGTAGGCGACGGGCAGATCCTCGCAAATCAGGGCTTGTATCTTCTGCTCCAGTTCGCGCAGGTCGACCTGCGGCGGATGCCCCGGGAAGGCCATGACGAAGCCGTGGCGCACGTCGTCGTAGGTCACGCGCGCCAGATCTTCCGGCGGCAGGAGCATTTCGCACAGATCCTCGGCCGTATGGCACATAAGCCGATAGGGGAGCGACGCGTAGACGACATCGCGCAATTCGTTCGGCTCGGGGCCGAAAAGATTGGGGCGCGTGATGACCACTTCCTCGCCCACGCCGATCAGAAGGTCGGCGTTCATGCCGTGCAACAGCGGGTAGACAAGCTCAAAATGCTCAACGATGACGCGCCTGCCCATGTGGACGGCGGTCAGGATCGCATCGGCCAAATCGGGCAGTTGCGTGAATCCCGTTTCAAAGCGGATGTCGACATGGTAGGTGTGCGGGGAGAAAAAACTGCGACCCTCGCCGACGTCCAGCAACGGCAGAGGACGGACGTAAACGCCGTCGTCGTCGTTGGTCAGGTCGATGTTGGGAAACATTCCGCGGATGAGCGCGCTTTTGCCCGCGCCCGCATCGCCGATCACGCCGATGAGCCGGTCGGTCGGGGAGAGGTAGAGCTGCGCGAGCTGCATGCCGAGCGCGTACATTCGTGCGTGGCCGCGGGGCGCAAAATAGGAGCTGATAATGTGACATTCCTGCCGTTCCTGCATCGGAAAGCCTCCTTGTGATGAATTTGACAACAGTATAACAGATTTTGTGAAAAATGGAAAGAGGAAGCGTAAAAATTGTTTGCAAATTTTGTAATTATGCTATATAATAGCCCTGCTTGGAAACCATTGCGAAAGGAGTTTACATCCAATATGCCTCAAATTGTCAAGGCGGCCTGCGCCGGTACGGACGAAAAAAGCGACGTGGTCGTTGAAGTGTTCCCCGGAACGGACGGAATCATCTTGGAAATAAACAGCGTCGTGGCCAATCAGTTCGGCGCGTCGATCGAACGCTCCGTGCGCGAGGTCGCGCAATCGCTGGGCGTGACGAACGCCACGATCAAAGCCAACGACCGCGGTGCGCTCGATTGCGTTCTGCGCGCCAGAGTTGAAACGGCTCTGCGGCGGGGAATGGAGGACGCACAATGAGAAGAAGTATGCTTTTTTTGCCGGGAAACGCGCCGAAAATGATCATCAATGGCAATTATCTCGGCGCGGATGCCGTGATTTTCGATCTGGAGGACGCGGTTTCTCCGTCGGAAAAGGACGCGGCGCGCTATCTGGTGCGCAATGTGCTCAGCAGCCTCGAATTTGATCGGGTGGAGACGATCGTGCGCATCAATTCCATCGACACGCCGTTCTGGCAGCAGGATCTGGAGCAGATCGTGCCGCACAGACCGAATATCATCATGTTGCCCAAAACCGGGTGCGCGCATGATGTCGAAGTGGTGGACGACTACCTGACCGCATTGGAGAAAAAACTGGAGATTCCCGCCGGGACGGTGCGGCTGATGCCGCTGATCGAAACGGCACTGGGCATTGAAAATGCCTATTTCATCGCCTCGGCGCGCCCGCGCGTTACGGCGCTGTTCCTCGGCGCGGAGGATCTGACCGCCGACCTGCGCTGCAAGCGCACGAAAGAGGGACGCGAAATTGACTACGCCCGCAGTCGGATGGTCAATGCCGCGCGTGCCGCGAATGTGGATGTGTACGACACGCCCTTTACCGACGTCAACGACGATGAGGGCATCGTGGCCGACGCGCAGTACGCCAAAGCACTGGGCTTCACGGGCAAGGCGTCGATTTCGCCGCGGCATATCCATGCCATCAACACCGTGTTCAGCCCCTCCAAGGCCGACATTGCCTACGCATACGAAGTGATGGAGGCGATCGCCGAGGCTAAGGCGCAGGGCAAGGGCGCGATCGCCCTGCGGGGAAAGATGATCGATGCGCCGATCGTTGCGCGCGCGGAGCAGACCATTGCCGCGGCCAAAGCGCTGGGCATCGGCAGGGAGGATGTACAATGAGAGATAAAAAGCTGGTCGCCTCCATTCGCGACGCGATTCTTGCCTCCGGGTTGAAAGACGGTATGACGATATCGTTCCACCACCATATGCGCAACGGCGACTATGTGCTCAACATGGTCATGGACGAAATCGCCGCACTGGGAATCAAAAATCTGACCGTCAACGCAACGGCACTGTTCGACATTCATCTGCCGTTGATTGAGCATATCAAAAACGGCGTCGTGACGACGCTGATGACCGACTATATGTCGGCCGCACTGGGAAAAATCATCTGCTCGGGCATTATGAAAAATCCCGTGCAATTCCGCACACACGGCGGCCGCCCGGACGACATCGTGCACGGCCGCACGCCGATCGACGTGGCCTTCGTCGCCGCGCCGCAATCGGACGATATGGGCAACTGCACGGGCAAATACGGAAAATCGGCCTGCGGCAGCTTCGGCTATGCCATCGTCGATGCGCAGTATGCGAAAAAGACCGTCGTGATCACGGATGAGCTGGTGCAGTATCCGCTTCTGGGATTTACCGTCCCGGAGGTTTATGTGGATTATGTGGTCGTCGTGGATGCCATCGGCGACCCGAACGGGATCGTTTCGGGCACGACGCGCATCACCCGTGACCCGGTCGGCCTGGCCATGGCGCAGTGGGCGGCAAAGGTGGTCGAGCATTCCGGCCTGCTTGTGGACGGATTCTCGTTCCAGACGGGTGCGGGCGGCGCGACCTTGGCCGGCGCAAAATACCTGAAAGATATCATGCTGGAAAAGGGGATACAGGGCAGCTATGTGATGGGCGGCATTACCAAGTACATTCTGGAAATGCTGCATGCGGGCTGCTTCCGTACCATTCTCGACGGCCAGAGTTTCGACTTGGCCGCGGTGGAATCCCTGCGCACCGACCCGCGCCATCAGGAGGTTTCGCTGTATCATTATGCGGGGCCGACCGCGCCCAGTTCCATCGTCAAGAGTCTGGACACGATTTTCGCCGGCGCGACGGAAATCGACACGGATTTCAACGTAAATGTCCATACCGATTCCAACGGCATTATCATGGGCGGCTCGGGCGGACACAGTGACATCTGCGCGGGGTCGAAAATGTCCGTTATCATCACGCCGATGTTCCGCAATCGCCTGCCGATGATCCGCGACCGCGTGACGACCATCACCACGCCCGGAAAGGACATCGACGTGCTCGTCACACAGGGCGGCATTGCCGTCAATCCCAGCCGGGCGGAGCTGAAGCAGCGGCTGACAGATGCGGGATTGCCCATTGTGGACATTTGGCAGCTCAAGGAAAAGACGGAGAAAATCACCGGCAAGCCGCAGACCGTCGCGCACGGCGACAAGGTGGTGGCCGAGGTCATTTATCGAGACGGAACCGTTATCGACCGAATTTACAACACGCTGTAAGCGGAGGAACGCGCCATGCGAGAGATCACAAGCGAAAAAATCACGCAGACGGTGCGCAAGCTGTGCATCGAAGCCAACTGCCGATTGCCACAGGACGTGAAAGATGCGCTCGAACGTGCCTATGCCGATGAACCGTGGCCGCAGGCGCGGGAAATTCTTGCGCGCATTCGGGAAAACTATGCCATTGCCGATCGGGAGCAATGCCCGATCTGTCAGGATACCGGCGTTGCGTGCGTGTTCGTGAAGCTGGGGCAGGAAGTGCATATCCGCGGCGATCTGGAAAACGCGATCCATGAGGGCGTCCGTCAGGGCTATCGCGACGGATACCTGAGAAAAAGCGTCGTGCGTGACCCGCTCGACCGCGTCAATACGACGGACAATACGCCCGCGATGATCTATTATGAGATCGTGCCCGGGGACGGCTTGGAAATCACGGTCGCGCCCAAAGGCTTCGGCAGTGAGAATATGAGCCGCATTCGGATGCTGCGCCCGTCCGACGGCGTGGAGGGCGTGAAGGCGTTTGTTTTGCAGGCGGTGCGTGAGGCCGGCCCCAATCCCTGCCCGCCCATCGTCGTGGGCGTGGGGATCGGCGGCACCTTCGACAAAGCCGCGTTGCTGGCGAAAAAGGCACTGCTGCGCCATACGGGCGAGCCGAGCGAGGATGCGTACTATGCGGCACTGGAGTGCGAGCTTTTGGAGAAAATCAACGCGCTGGGAATCGGCCCGCAAGGCTTCGGCGGAAAAACGACGGCCTTGGCCGTCCACATCGAGCACATGCCCACGCATATCGCGGGTCTGCCCGTTGCGGTGAATATCAACTGCCACGTGACACGCCATCAGACGGAGGTGCTGTAAATGCCTGTTTCGATTACCGTACCCATGAGCCGCGCGGTCGCGCGGAGCCTGAAAGCGGGCGACAGCGTGCTGCTGTCCGGCGTGATCTATACCGCGCGCGATGCCGCGCACAAGCGCTTGTGTGAGCTGGCGGCGCAGGGGAAGCCCCTGCCGCTGGACGTAACCGACGGCGTGATCTATTTTGTCGGCCCGACACCGGCGAAGCCCGGAGAGGTGATCGGCTCTGCCGGCCCGACCACGGCCTACCGCATGGACGCATACAGTCCCACGCTGATCGAAATGGGATTGACCGGCATGATCGGCAAGGGAAAACGCAGTGAGGCGGTCGTCGATGCCATGAAACGGCACGGGGCAGTCTATTTCGGCGCGATCGGCGGCTGCGGTGCGCTGCTCAGCCGTTGCATCAAAAAGGCGGAGATCCTTGCATACGAAGATCTGGGCGCGGAGGCGATCCGCCGCTTGGAGGTGGAAAACCTGCCCGTCGTCGTGGTGATCGACAGCGAGGGCGGCAATCTCTACGAAGCGGGAACGCGCCGATATCTGGAAAGTCTCACGGAATGAACAAATAAGCACCCTGCTGTGCGCAGCAGGGTGACTTTCGTGGAAATTTTGGTGAAAATGCTCAAAAAACAGCTTGACAAAAGCAGAAAAAATGGGTAGCATATACGAGGTGCGGCGGTATCCGCGCACAGCGAAAAACATAATTTTTTGAGGTATCAATATGACAGCAGAGAAGAAAAAGGTACTGGTGATCGGCGTGATCGGCGCGGATGTCCATGCCGTCGGCAACAAAATCCTCTATCACGCGTTCACGGAGGCCGGGTTTGACGTGGTCAATCTGGGCGTGATGGTTTCTCAGGAGGAATATATTTCCGCCGCCATCGAGTCCGACGCGGACGCCATCGTGGTGTCCTCGCTGTACGGGCAGGGCGAACTGGACTGCCGCGGTATGCGCGAAAAGTGCGATGAGGCCGGCCTGACGGGCATTCCTCTGGTGGTTGGCGGCAATATCGTCATCGGTAAACAGCGTTTTGAGGACGTGGAGCGCCGCTTTAAGGACATGGGTTTTGACCGTGCATTCCCGCCCGGTACGTCGCCCGAAACGACGATCGCGGCACTGCGCGAGCTGCTGCACATGGACGGTGAAGAAACGTGAAGCCCATTCTTTTGATTGACGTCGGTTCCACCTACACCAAATTGACGGCCGTCGATGTCGATGCGCCGTGTGTCATGGCCACGGCCAGCGCCTACACCACGGTGCAGACCGACATCAACGACGGCTTGGAAAAGGGTCTGCAACGGCTCAAGGCCAAAATCGGCGAGGTGGAATTTGCGCAGACCTATGCCTGTTCCTCGGCCGCGGGCGGCCTGCGCATGGTTGCAAGCGGTCTTGTCCCGGAGCTGACGTCGGAGGCGGCAAAGCTGGCCTCTCTGGGCGCGGGGGCGAAGGTTGTGGGGCTGTATTCGTTCCAACTGACGCAGGAGGATATTGAGCAGATCGAGGCGTTGCACCCGGATATTTTCCTGCTGGCCGGCGGGACGGACGGCGGAAACACCGCCAATATCTTGCACAACGCGAAAATGCTGGCGACGCTTACGCCCGCGTTTCCCGTTATCATCGCGGGAAATCGCACTGCGGCGCGGGAATGTGCGCAGATCCTGTCGAATTTCGAAACCTGTATCTGCCCAAATGTGATGCCGAAATTCGGCACACTGAACATCGAGCCGACGCAGAAGCAAATTCGCGAAATTTTCCTGCGGCGCATCATTCAGGCAAAGGGGCTGAGCAAGGCGACGCGCCTGCTGTCCGACATTATGATGCCTACACCGTCGGCGGTTTTGCAGGCCATGCGCCTGCTCGGCGAGGGCTGTGAGGGCGAGCGCGGGATCGGCGATCTGGTCGCCGTCGACGTTGGCGGCGCGACTACGGACGTGTATTCCGTTGCCGACGGTATGCCCGAGGGCATGAACACCGTCTATCGCGGCTTGCCCGAGCCGTTTGCCAAGCGCACGGTAGAGGGCGACATCGGTATGCGCTATTCCGTGCGCGGCATTGTTGAGGAGGTCGGCGCGGAGCGCGTCGGGCGCATTGCGGGCATTGCCCCCGCGCGCGTGGAGGAGCTGGTTGGCTGGCTGTGTGCGCACACCGATTCCGTGCCGGACGGCAACAAAGAACTGGAAAATTTAGACTTTGCGCTGGCGGCAATGGCCGTGGAAACGGCGGTCGCGCGCCACGCGGGTACGATGGAAGAAACCTATACCATGATGGGGCAGACCTTTGTCCAGAACGGCAAAAATCTGACCAACGTGAAGCAGATCGTCGTCACGGGTGGCAGCCTGATTCACACGAAACGCACGGAGGAAATCGCACGGTACGCCCTGTATTCTCCGACACAGCCCGCGTCGCTACGGCCGAAAGACGCCGCGATTTGGGTGGACAGAACATACATCCTTGCCGCGATGGGACTGCTGGGCAGCCACTATCCGCAACAGGCATTGAGAATCATGAAGAAAGAGCTGGAATATTATGGACATTCAGAATAAGCGCATTTCCGAAGATGCATTTTTTGAACTGCGCCGTGAGGTGCTGAGCCAATGGCCGACGGGTCGCGAGGTGGACTTGCAGGAGGCGGTGGACTATCACAAGGCCATGCCGCGCGAGCGTATCTTCTCGCAGAAACTGCTGGAGGCGAAAAAACAGGGGCACACCTTGGTGCAGCCGCGCGCGGGCGTGCCCGTGATCGAGGAGCATATCAAGCTGATGCAGTATTTGCAGGACGAGGGTGAGGCGGATCTGCTGCCGACGACCATCGACTCGTACACGCGTCAGAACCGCTACGAAGAGGCGGAAAACGGCATTTCCGAGTCCATCCGTCTGGGCAGAGCCATGCTCAACGGCTTTCCTGCGGTCAATCACGGCGTGGCGGGATGCCGTCGCGTGGTCGAGAGCGTTCATACCCCCTTGCAGGTGCGCCACGGAACGCCCGATGCCCGCTTGCTGACGGAAATCGCCTATGCCGGCGGCTTTACCAGCTATGAGGGCGGCGGAATTTCCTACAATCTGCCGTATTGCAAAAATATCCCCATGGAGCGCACCATCCGCGACTGGCAGTATGTCGACCGCCTGACGGGATTGTACGAGGAAATGGGCGTGTCCATCAACCGCGAGCCGTACGGCCCGCTGACGGGCACGTTGGTGCCGCCGTGTATTTCCCACGCCGCGGCCATTATCGAGGCACTGCTGGCCGCCGAGCAGGGCGTGAAGAACATCACGGTCGGCTACGGTCAGTGCGGCAATCTGGTGCAGGACATTGCTGCCATTCGCACCTTGCAGGAACTGGCGGACGAATATCTGCACAAGTACGGCTACGACGATGTGGAAGTGACCACCGTTTTGCATCAGTGGATGGGCGGTTTCCCTGCCGATGAGGCGAAGGCATTCGGCGTTATTGCCTCTGGCAGCCTGATCGCGGCACTGTCCAAGGCGACCAAGGTCATCGTCAAAACGCCGCACGAGGCGGTCGGCATTCCCACGATGGAAGCAAACGCCGAGGGCTTGCGCTGCACGAAGCAGGTGGTCAATATGATGGCCGATCAGGTCTTCTCCGCGGCGACACTGGAGGAGGAAAAGGAGATCATCCGTCAGGAAACGCGCTGCATCGTGGACAAATGCTTCGAGCTGGGCGAGGGAGATATTGCCGTGGGCATTTGCCGCGGTGTGCAGGCGGGCGTGCTGGATGTGCCGTTCGCGCCGTGCCGCGCCAATGCGGGCCTGATGCTCCCGTGCCGCGACAATGACGGCGCGGTTCGTATCCTGAATATGGGCAATTTGCCGTTCGGGCAGGCACTGAAAGACTTCCACGCCGCGAAAATCGAAGAACGCGCCAAGGCGGAGGGACGCAAGGCGTCGTTCCAGATGGTCGTGGACGATGTGTATGCAATCGGAAAAGGCCGCCTTGTCGGTCGTCCCAAATATTGAGCGAAAAAGGAGAAAAATCCATGAAAATCATTGACGTTGTTTGCTCCGGCGGCCGTACCGGCTTCTACTTCGACGACCAGCGCGCCATCAAGGGCGGCGCGGGTCACGACGGCGTGTTCTACGTGGGCGCACCCGTGACGGAGGGCTTCCGCTCCGTGCGTCAGGCGGGCGAGTCCATCTCCGTGATGATCGTGCTGGAGGACGGGCAGGTCGCATTCGGCGACTGCGCCGCCGTGCAGTATTCCGGCGCGGGCGGCCGCGATCCGCTGTTCTTGGCCGAGGATTTCATCCCCATGATCGACAAATATATCAAGCCGCAGTTGGTCGGGAAAGAGGCCGATAATTTCCGCGCGCTGGCGACCATGATGGAGGCCATTCAGATCGACGGGAAGCGCCTGCATACCGCCATCCGCTACGGCGTGAGTCAGGCAATTCTGGATGCCGTCGCCAAGGCGACGGGGCGGCTGATGTGCGAGGTCGTGGCCGATGAGTACGGCTGCACCGTGTCCGAAACGCCCATCGACATCTTCACCCAGTCGGGCGATGACCGCTACAACGGCGCGGACAAGATGATTATCAAAGGCGCGCAGGTTCTGCCGCACGCGCTGATCAACAACGTCGCCGACAAGCTGGGGCGCAACGGCGAAAAGCTGGAGGAGTATGTGGCGTGGTTGCGCGACCGTATCCTCGCGCACCGCAGCAGCGAGGACTATCTGCCCGTGTTCCATATTGACGTTTACGGCACCATCGGCGCGATTTTCGGTAACAACAATTACACGGCAATGGCCGATTACATCGAAAAACTCGGCAAAATCGCAAAGCCGTTCCATCTGCGCATCGAAGGCCCCATGGACTGCGACACCGACCGCGAAACGCAGATGATCGCGTTGGCCGGCCTGACCGCCGAGCTGGACAAGCGCGGCTGTGACGTGGAGCTGGTGGCCGACGAGTGGTGCAATACGCTGGAGGACATCAAGCTGTTCGCCGATCACAAGGCGGGGCATATGGTGCAGATTAAGACGCCCGACCTCGGCGGCATCAACAACACCATCGAAGCGGTTCTGTACTGCAAGGAAAAGGGCATCGGCGCGTATCAGGGCGGCACGTGCAACGAAACCGACCGCAGCGCGCAGGTGTGTGTTCACTGCGCCATGGCGACGCAACCGGTGCAGATTCTGGCGAAACCCGGCATGGGCGTCGATGAGGGCTACATGATCGTGTATAACGAAATGAACCGCATCCTCGCCATCCGCAAGGCGAAAAAAGAGCGGAAATAAGCGACGAACGGTCGGCGGGGATTTCCCGCCGACCGTCATACTTCCTCTATCATAAAACGGCACACAGGCTCGCCTGTGTGCCGTTTTACGTTGTGATTTAGATGCTACGGTATTCAGACCAGCGCATCCATCCGTTGTTCTGGCATATTTCATCCATCCGCTGATCCATTTGGAAACTATTACGAATAAGCTTTGCGAAAAACATCAAAAGAAGGGTGGCACCCCAAGTTATCAAATAAGCAAGAACAACAAGCGCTGCATAACCGGCAAGATCATCCGACATAGAACCCAAAAGAACCACTACGATGATTGCAAACGGCAGCAACCACTTTACAATGGAACGAACACCGCGAACAAAAGCCATGAGCGACGCAACAAGACCCAGAAGGAAATTGGACGGATATTCAATATGCCTTCCGTAGGTCGCATACTTGCGAGTTTTCGTCACGGGCTTTGCGCCTATCAGAGAGTTGCTGTCATCAACCCATTCTGTTTCTTCTGTGCGTTCCGACCCGCCGCATACGTAGCCCAGAGATTTGTACTGAATATCGGTCAAAAACTTAGGGCCAGTATAGCGAACGGTGACGTGGCGAATAATATTTTCGGCATAGAAAAACGAGAAAGGATGAAAAATATGTATCAAAGAATACGAGATTTGAGAGAAGACCGAGATATGACACAGACACAGGTCGCAAAAATGTTGGGAATGTCGCAAACAGGCTATTCAAAGTATGAAACAGGCGAAAATGATATTCCGACACAGATATTGATAAAGTTGGCGCGCTTTTATAATACCAGTGTCGATTATCTACTTGGTGAAACAAATCGAAAAGATCGCTATTAAGGGAAAACTATATGAATAGCACGGCGGGAAGTGCAGTGCAAACAAGCGGGCGATCGATGGTCGCCCCTACAGAGGACGGCGGAAATTTTGCATTTTTCACGATGCATTATGCATTTCCGCGGGTGCGTAGATCCCTCGGCTCGCATTCGCTCGCTCGGGATGACATAGGGGATAGTGCGGAAAAAGCATGAGCCGGGGCGGAAGCCCCGGCTCATGCTTTATGATTTTGGTGCCGGTCAAATGATTGACACGGAACCGAGCGTTACGATACCGGGCGGAACGAGGCGTTACAGCACCGGCTCGATCCAGCCGTACAGATCCGGCTCTTTGCCCCACTGGATGCCGGTCAGCTTGTCGTAAATCGCCTGTGCGACGGGGCCGATCTCTCCGTCGGACAGACGGATCACGTCGCCGCGGTACTCCAGCAGGCCGACGGGCGAAATCACCGCGGCCGTGCCCGTACCGAATGCCTCGGTCAGGTGGCCTCTGGTATACGCCTCATACAGCTCCGCCACGGAGATGGGGCGCTCCTCGATCTCGATGCCCATGTCCGCGACCAGACGCAGGACGCTCTTGCGGGTGATGCCCGGCAAAATCGAGCCGCCGGTCGGCGCGGTGCACAGCTTATGGTCGATGACGAACATCATGTTCATTGCGCCGACTTCCTCGACGTACTTGTTCTGCTTGCCGTCCAGCCACAGGACCTGATCGAAGCCGTTTTTGGAGGCTTCGTAGGCCGCGCGCAGGGATGCGGAATAGTTGCCGCCGGTTTTGGCCGCACCCGTACCGCCCTTGACGGCGCGGACGTAGCTGTCTTCAATGTGGATGTTCACGGGGGCCATGCCGTTTTTGTAGTACGAGCCGGCGGGGGAGCAGATGATGTAGTACAGATACCGTTTGGACGGATGCACGCCCAGCTCCGCGCCGTCGGAGATCATGGTCGGGCGCAGGTACAGCGACGTACCGTCGCGGTGCGGCACCCAATCCTGCTCGGTTTCCACCAGCAGCTTCATCGCCTTGAGCTGAAAGTCGACGTCAAGCTGCGGCATGACCATGCGCTCGGCACTGCGATTCATGCGCAGGGCGTTTTCCATGGGGCGGAACATCTGAATGTGGCCGTCGGCGCGGCGGTAAGCTTTCAGACCCTCGAAAATTTCCTGACTGTAGTGAAGGACGGGGGAGGCCGGGTCGATCATCAGCGGGCCGTAGGGCTGAATGCGCGCATCGTGCCAGCCCTGACCTTCGTCGTACTCGACGACGAACATATTGTCCGTAAAATATTTTCCGAATCCCAGCTTGGACTCATCCGCGGGCTTCTGCTTCGGGTGGTCGTTGGGAATGATTTTGATTTCCAGATCCAGCATTTCGACTTTCTCCTTTATTTCACGCAGGCGGCGCCGCGGCGCAGAGCCTCGATATTCAGGTCAACGAGTTTCGCTTTCGGGCCGGTGAACATATGCACCAGCATCTGACGGATGGTATCCGTTCCCAGATTGCCCATGGCCTCGATATAGGCGCCCAGCATGACCATGTTGGCGACCTTGGCGTTGCCCAGCTCGTTGGCGATGTCCAGACAGGGGACGTAAATGACGCGCACGTCGTCGCGCTCCACTTTTTCGGTGATGATGGAGCTGTTGACGAATATCGTGCCGCCTTTGACCACGGTCGGCTCAAATTTGCGCAGGGAGGGCAGGTTCATGGCGATCAATTCGGTCGGCTCAAGAACGATGGGGCAAATGATCTCCTCCTCGGAGATGACCACACAGCAGTTGGCCGTGCCGCCGCGCATTTCCGGACCGTAGGAGGGCAGCCACGAAACGTCCTTACCCTCTTTCATGCCGGCTTCCGCCAACGTCTTGCCGATGGCCATAACGCCCTGTCCGCCGAAACCGGCGATCATGATTTCATTGGTCATCTTATTTTACCTCCTCGTCAACATCCTTGTACACGCCAAGCGGGAAATAGGGAATCATATTCTCTTTCAGCCACTCGATTGCCGCGGGAGGGGTCTTGCCCCAGTTCGTCGGGCAACAGGCGAGCACTTCCACGAAGGTGTAGCCCTTGCCTTCCATCTGCATTTGGAAGGCTTTTTTGATGGCCTTTTTCGCCTTGTTGAGGTTGGCCAGATCGTGCACGGAAACGCGCGTGACATAGGCCGCGCCTTCCAGCGTGGCGATGATCTCGCTCATGCGGATGGGCTTGCCGTAGTGGTCGGCGTCACGGCCGAGCGGGGCGGTGGTGGCTTTCTGCCCGACCAAGGTGGTGGGTGCCATCTGGCCGCCGGTCATGCCGTAAATGGCATTGTTGATGAAAATGGTGGTGATCTTCTCACCGCGCATGGCGGCGTGCACGACCTCGGCCGTGCCGATGGCGGCAAGGTCGCCGTCGCCCTGATAGGTGAAGACGGTCGTGCCGGGCTCGGATACGCGCTTAATCGCGGTGGCCACGGCGGGTGCGCGGCCGTGTGCGGCCTCGTGCATATCGCAGTTGAAATAGTTGTACGCAAAGACGGAGCATCCGACGGGCGCGACACCGATGGTGGTGCCCAGAATGCCCAGCTCTTCCATCACTTCGGCAACAAGCTTATGTACGATGCCGTGCGTGCAGCCGGGGCAGTAGTGCAGCTCGGCGTCCGTCAGGCCCTTGGATTTCTGATATACGATTGCCATACTCTTTTACCTCCCGATTGCTGCTTTTGCCGCCGCGGCGACTTCTGCGGGTGTGGGAACGACGCCGCCTGCCTTGCCGACGAACGAAACGGGGCGGCAGCCTTCCAATGCGATCTTTACGTCGTCGATCATCTGACCCATGCTCAGCTCAAAGTCGACAACGGCCTTGACGCTGCTCTGCTCGGCAACGGCTTTGAGCTGCTTGCCGGGGAAGGGCCACAGGGTGATGGGACGGAACAGACCGGCCTTGATGCCCTCTTTTTCCAGCATCTTGATGGCGGCCTTGGTGATTCTCGACGGGGTGCCGTAGGCAACGAACAGAACTTCGCAGTCGGCCACGTTGACTTCTTCCCAACGGGTCTCGTTTTCCTCCATGGCCTTATATTTGGCGGCCAGATGCTCGTTGTGAACGGCGCAGAGGTTGGGGTCGATGTACAGAGAGTTGATGATATTGGGCTTGCGTGCGCCTTTGGTGCCGGTAGTTGCCCATGTTTTCTCGGGTAGGTCGCGCTTGGGCAGATCGTGCCATTCGATCGCTTCCATCATCTGACCGATCATGCCGTCGGCCAGAACCATGACGGGGTTGCGGTACTGGTCGGCCACGTCAAAGGCCATCTGCACATAGTCGGCCGCTTCCTGAATGGTCGCGGGGGCGTAAACCAGATGGCGATAGTCGCCGTTGCCGCCACCGCGGGTGGCTTGGAAATAGTCGCCCTGTGCAGGCTGGATGGTGCCCAGTCCCGGGCCGCCGCGCATCATGTTGATAATAACGGCGGGAAGCTCCGCGCCGCACAGATAGGTGATGCCTTCCTGCTTCAGGGAAATTCCGGGAGAGGAAGAAGAGGTCATGCAACGCACGCCGCAACCGGATGCGCCGTAGATCATGTTGATGGCCGCAACCTCGGACTCGGCCTGCAGGAAACAGCCGCCCACCTTGGGCAGGTGATAAGAAAGGTACTCCGGGATCTCATTCTGGGGGGTGATGGGATAACCGAAGAAGTATTTACAGCCGGCACGAATGGCGGCCTCGGCAACGGCCTCGTTGCCTTTCCACAGTTCTTTTTCCATGTTCTCCTCCTTAATCGCGTTCTACGGTGATGATGGAATCGGGGCACATCTTGGCGCAACTTGCACAACCCGTGCACTTGTCGGCATTCTCGGCGGGTACGGTTGCGGGATGGTAGCCCTTGCGGTTGGTGGCATCAGCGTCCATGACGATGATGTGCTTGGGGCAGACCAGAGCGCACAGCTCGCAGCCCTTGCATCTGTCCCGGTCGAAAGTTACTTTTCCGGCCATATTAAATATCCTCCTCACAGAATATAATTTCCCATGGTTTTTTCATGTATATTTCCATCGGCAGAATGTCGCCGACGAGTTCGTCTCTTACCGCGTCGACAAAGCGGCGCTCCACGGCGTGACTGACGACGGGCAAGCCCGTTTTTTCGGACAGCTCGCGTGCCAGACGCGCGCCTTTCAGAATTTCCTGCGCGGTCGTTTCGGCGCACAGGTGGGTATTGTTGACGATGCCGGTCATTTCCTGCCGGCATTCATACTCGATCGCGCGCATATAGGCAAGCGCACTGTCGACATCCTTGGTTTCGGGACGGTTGGCGTTGAGCACGAACAGCAGTTCAAATTCCTCTTTTTTCAGTTGCGGGGCGAAGCGCGCCAGTACGCGCGCGCCGATGGGGTCGCCGCCGATGTCCAGCACGCCCGTCCATTTTTCGTCCTGAAAAACGGACATGACCTCGGGATTGATGGCGGGAATGTCCGCCACGCCGCCGCAGGAGGTCACGATCACGCGAATCCCCGCGCGTTCCAGCCGCGCCGCCTGCTCGTAGCTGCGGAAATAGGGGTTGACGATGTCCAAATCGGCCAGCACGACATTTTCACGCTCGTGCGCCAGCTTCAGCGCCAGATTGACGGCATATTCCGTCTTTCCGGAGCCGTAGTGGCCGGTGATGATCTGCATTCTTTTCATGCGCGGTACACCTTTGCCTCTTCGCGGCCGCACAGAACGCGCTGCGCGCCCTGTGCCAGTGCCAGCATTTCATCCTCGCCCGGGAATACGTAAACCGGGGCAAGATAGCTTACATAGTCCTCGATCCACGACATGAGCGTTTTGTCGTAGGCAAAGCCGCCGGTCAGCAAAATGGCATCGACCTTGCCGTGCAGTGCCGCACCCATTGCGCCGATCTCTTTGGCGACCTGATAGGCCATGCCGCGATAGGCAAGCTCGGCCTGTTTGTCGCCCTCGGCGATGCGGCGGGAGATTTCGCGGCCGTCGTTCGTGCCCGTGTAGCCGACAAGACCGCATTTCATGCAGAACATATGCCGAAGCTGCTCGTAGGTCGTGCCGTATTTTCCGCTCAGGGAGGCACGCACCACGTCCAGAACGGGCAGCGTGCCCGGCCGTTCGCCGGTGTATGCGCCTTCGCCCTCCAGACCGTTGTTCACGTCGATGACGCGGCCGCCGCGATGGGCACCGACGGTCGTGCCGCCGCCCATGTGGCAGACGATGAGATTCAGATCTTCATAACGCTTGCCGATTTGGTCGGCATAGCGCTTGGCGATGGCCTTTTGGTTCAGCGCGTGGAACAGCGGCCGACGGGGGAAATCCGGATGGCCGGAAAGACTCGCCACTTCGTCGATCTCGTAGACCACGGGCGGGTCGACCACGTAGGCGGGCTTGCCGAATTCCACGCCGATCTCGGAGGCCAGAATGCCGCCCAGATTGCACACGTGGAATCCGTAGGCACAGCTTCGCAGGTCGCGGAGCATATCGTCGTTGACGAGGTAGGTGCCGCCCTCGATGGGTTTCATCAGGCCGCCGCGGCCGACGATGGCATCCACCTCGGCCAGATCAATGCCCTGTTCGCCGAGGTAGGCCAGAATCACGCCTTTGCGAAAGACGGCGTTGTCTTCCATGCTGGAAATGTGTGCCATTTCCTCGGGCGTGTGGCGGAAAACGTGCAGCATCAGCTCACGATCGCCTTCGTACAGCGCGACTTTCGTGGAGGTGGAACCGAAGTTCATGGCAAGAACTTTGTGTTGCGTCATAAAATGCTCCTTATTGTTCGTGCGCGGCGATTTTCAGCGCCAGCGCAATGGAATTGAGCTTGGTTTCGTCGGAGTCTGCGCGACTGGTCAGCACGATGGGGGCTTTCGCGCCCACGATCACGCCCGCGTTTTTCGCGCGCGCCATAAAGACCATGGATTTGTAGAACACGTTGCCCACTTCGATGGCGGGCACGAGCAGAATGTCTGCGCGGCCGGCGTTCGGGTCGGTGATGCCCTTGTGATGCGCGGCCTCCACGGAAATGGCATTGTCCAGCGCCAGCGGGCCGATGACGGTGCAGCCGCGGATCAGGCCGGCCTTGTTCGCCTCCACCAGCGCGGCGGCATCGACGGTCGCCTGCATTTTGGGATTGACCTTTTCCACGGCGCACAGGCAGGCGGCGATGGGATTTTCGTTGCCCAGCGCGTGCGCGACGGTCACGGTGTTTTGCAAAATATGCTTTTTCGCCTCCAGATCGGGGGCGATGTTCATGGCCGCATCGGCCAGATAGAACAGCCGATCGTAGCCGGGGACTTCAAATACCGCTACGTGGGACAGAACGGGCGCGTCGCGCAGGCCGATCTGCTTATCCAGCACGGCTTTTAGAATGACGGACGTGTCGACCAGACCTTTCATCAGTACGTCGGCGTTCCCATCGTGCACCAGCTTGACGGCGCGGCGGCAGGCTTCGACCTTGTCACTTTCGTGGAGAATTTCATAGTCGGAAAGATCGAGCGCGTGCGCGGCGGCAATGCGCCGAATTTCGCTTTCGTCGCCGACGAGCGTCGCCGTTGCGATTCCGAGGCGGTGGGCACTGTCTACCGCCAGCAATACTTCCGCGTCCTGCGCAACGGCCACTGCCAAGCGGCGGACACAAGTGTTTCCCTGAGAAATACGCAACTGCGCCAAAGATCGAATCATGTTATCGCTCCCGTCTGTTGTTGATTCTGGTCAAAAAAGTCCGCAGAACAAATGCGGATATTGTGTAATTACGCCATCATCCATATGATATTATGAAACCGCAAGATTGTCAATGCGCAAAATAACGAAAACGTTAAAATTCATGGAAATTTTCGAATTTTTTGAGGAATGTGTGCCATACGCGGACACTCAAACTCAAAAGAAAGACCGAACGGGATTGTTCGCCCGCGTGGCGCGCGTTCGTGATAAAATGCAAAATCCTCCGGATGCCCGGAGGATTTGCGAATGCTTATCGTGCGCCGTTTGCGGGGGAGTCGTCTTTGTCGGCAGTGTCGTCCTTGTCGGCAGTGTCGTCCTTATCGGCAGTGTCGTCCTTATCGGCAGTGTCGTCCTTGTCGGCAGTGTCGTCCTTATCGGCAGTGTCGTCCTTGTCGGCAGTGTCGTCCTTATCGGCGGTATCGTCCTTGTCGGCGGTATCGTCCTTATCGGCGGTATCGTCCTTGTCGGCGGTATCGTCCTTATCGGCGGTATCGTCCTTGTCGGCGGTGTCGTCCTTGTCGGCAGTGTCGTCATTGTCGTCTTTGCCGGCGGGCTTGTCGACATCGGGCTTGTTGCCGTTTCCGGTCGTAGTGCTTGTGCCGGGCTTGTTGTTCTTGTCGGGCAGCGATTCGCTGTCGTCGCCGCAGGCGACCAAGGAAACGGCCAGCATCAGAACCATAAGCATTGCGATCAGTTTTTTCATAGTTTGTTCTCCTCGTTGTTTTGCGATTTGTTTGATCGCGACCCCGGCCGGATGTCGTCGATCACTGGGTGCATTATATCAGCCGCGCGCCGCGGCGTCAAACAAACTTTCTTTTAAGAGTTTTTGACAAAATTATAAACACAATTTTGTGCATATTTTCCTTTTCATGGGCAAATGTTGTTCCAGTGAAAATATTCGGTTGCAAGTGACGGAAAAGTGTGGTATGCTATAATAAGTTACCGAGAAATGAAAAAGAGACGGAATCCTGCGCGCGCACGCGCGAGGTTTTCGGGAAAGAGAGGAAAAATCGCATGGTTTTTGGAAAGCACATCAACCGCTATTACCTGCGTTACGGCTTGCTGCTGATCGGCGGATTGATCGCGCTGGCGGTCGTCGACTTTTTGCAGTTGGAAATTCCGAAGCTGTACCGCACGGTCGTCAACATCATGAACGGCACGATAGCGGTGGATTTTGATCTGGAATATCTGCTCGAAGAGATCTGCATGCCCATGACGCGCATCATCATTGCCATCGTGTTCGGCCGCTTTTGCTGGCGCGTGTGCATCTTCGGCGCGGCGACGAAAATGGAAAACGATCTGCGCAGCAGAATGTTCGCGCATTCCGAAAAGCTCAGCCGCGAATACTATCAGGTCAACAAAGTCGGCGACCTGATGAGCCTGTATACCAACGATCTGGACACCGTGCAGGAATGCTTCGGCTGGGGCTTCATGCAATTTTTCGATGCACTGATGCTCGGCACGATGGCAATTCGGGAAATGTGGCAGATGAACCGCGTGCTGACGTTGCTGTCGCTTATCCCGATGGGACTGCTGTTTGCCAGTGCGTCCGTTGTCGGCTCCGTCATGACGAAAAAGTGGGACAAGCGGCAGGAATGCTTCTCCCGGCTTTCGGATTTTTCGCAGGAGAGCTTCTCCGGCATTGCCGTCATCAAGGCGTTTGTCAAGGAGACGAAGGAACTGCTGGCGTTCAAAAAGCTGAACGTCGAAAACGAAGATGCCAATATTGATTTTACGCGCACGAGCGTGCTGATGCGCATTCTGGTCACGAGTTTCGTCGAGAGCGTGATCTGCATCATACTCGGCTACGGCGGCTATCTGGCCTACAAGGGCGTGTTCAACGGCGGCGAACTGGTGGAATTTATCGGCTATTTCAACGCGATCGTCTGGCCGATCATGGCCGTTTCCGAGCTGATCGATATGCACGCGCGCGGCAAAGCCTCGCTCAAGCGAATCAGCGAATTGCTTGACGCGCCCATTGACGTAAAAGACCGCGCGCAGGCCGTCGATCTGGAAAACATCCGCGGCCAAATCGAATTCCGCGACCTGAGCTTCCGCTATCCGGACGGGGAATTTGAGGCACTCGAACATATTTCCTTTACCATCCATGCCGGAGAAAATATCGGTCTGGTGGGTAAGACCGGGTGCGGCAAAACCACGCTGGTCGATCTGATCTTGCGCACCTACAACGTGCCCGACGGCACGCTGTTCATCGATGGACACGATGTCAACGATATTACCATCCGCTCCGTGCGCGACGGCTGTGCTTACGTCCCACAGGACAATTTCCTGTTCTCCGACACGATCGAGAACAACATCGGCTTCGCCTTGGACGAGCCCGACCGCTGCTCCGTGACGAAAGCGGCCGAAATGGCGGACATCCACTCCAACATTTCCGAATTCCAGCGCGGGTATGAAACCGTTCTGGGCGAACGCGGCGTGACCGTTTCCGGCGGCCAGAAGCAGCGTATTTCCATCGCCCGCGCGCTGATGAAGGACGCGCCCATCCTGATTCTGGACGACAGCGTGTCCGCCGTCGATACGAAAACGGAGACCACCATCTTGCAGAATCTGCGCAGCACCCGTCAGGGCAAGACCACGATTTTGATCGCGCACCGTATTTCCACCATCGAAAAAATGGACAAGATCCTGTTCATGGATGACGGCAAGCTTGTTGCATTCGGTACGCACACGCATTTGTACGAAACCAACGCCGCCTATCGGAAAATGGTCGACCTGCAAAAGCTGGAAGAGGAAGGAGGCGCACAAAATGGCTGAGTATCTGCCTTTGATTATCTGCGGCGGTGTGATCGGCGCGTTTGCGGTCATTTTCATCGTGGCATATCTGGCACTGAAAAACCGTATGAAATCCGACCACAAAGAGCGCCACATGAGCGACGGGGAACTGGTTCGCCGCCTGATTCACTACGCCAGCCCCTACGGGAAAGATTTTTTGATCATCGCATTGATCATGATTTTTTCCATCGTGTACGACATTGTGTCTCCTTTGCTGATTTCCGAGATCGAGGCAATGACCGGATCGGAGGAAGGGTTTGCGTTGGCAAATCTCTTCATTTACGTCGGCGTGTACGCCAGCATTCTGGTCGTCAGTATGATCTGTACCTATTTTCAGGCGATCATCCTGCAAAAAATCGGCCAGAAGATCCTCTCGCAAATTCGGCTGGACACCTTTACCCACATTGAGCAGCTTTCGCACGAGCAGCTTAACAACATCCCCGTCGGCAAGCTGGTGACGCGTGTCAGCAACGATCCCAACTCCATCAGCTATCTGTTCACGAACATCCTCGTCACGCTGGTGAAAAACACCATGGTCATCATCGGCGTTCTGGGCGCGATGCTGGTCATCAATCCCGCACTGACGCTGATGGTGCTGTGCTTTGTGCCGTTCCTCGTGCTTTTTACCCTGATTTTCCAGAAATTCTCGCGACATGTTCACCGTCAGGTCACCAATACCCGCACGGATCTGAACACCTTCCTGTCCGAAAATCTGTCGGGCATGAAAATTACGCAGATTTTCAACCGCGAGGAGCAGAAAAATCGGGAATTTAACGACCGCAGCCGCAAAATGCAGCGCGCGAAAATGAACCGTATGTATGTCTTCGGGATTTTCCGTCCGATGGTGTATATGCTCTTCGTCAGCTCCAACCTGTTTTTGTTCTATTTCGCCTGCAAGGGCTATATTCAGGATACCGCGTTCCTCGGAACCGTGATCACGGATAAGACCGTCGTCGCGTTCTATATGTATATCAGCCGCTTCTTTAACCCCATTCAGGCACTGGCGGAGCAGTTCGATATGCTGGAGCAGTCTTTCGCCTCCGCGGAGAAGATCTTCACCATCATGGATATGGTGCCCGAGGTCGTGGACGAGCCGGATGCCGTGGAGCCGGATGAAATCAAGGGCGAGATCGAATTTAAGGACGTTTGGTTCGCCTACAAGCCGGATGAATGGGTGCTCAAGGGCGTTTCGTTCCATGTCTATCCCCGTCAGACGGTGGCCTTCGTCGGCTCGACCGGATCGGGAAAAACGACGATCCTGAGCCTGATCTGCCGCAATTACGACATCCAGAAGGGTCAAATTTTGATCGACGGCATGGATATCAAGAAAATCAAGATTTCGTCCCTGCGCCGCCATTTCGGCCAGATGTTGCAGGATGTGTTCCTGTTCTCGGGCGATATTCGCAGCAATATCCTGCTGCACATGGAGGGCGTGTCGGACGAGGAAGTGATGGAGGCGTGCCGCTATGTCAACGCCGATTCGTTCATCAACAAGCTGGAAAAAGGACTCGACGAGCCGGTACGCGAGCGCGGCAACAATTTCTCCGCCGGTCAGCGGCAGCTATTGAGCTTTGCGCGCACCATCTTGCATAAGCCCAGCGTGATGATCCTCGACGAGGCGACGGCGAACATCGACACGGAAACCGAAGTGCTGATTCAGGATTCGCTGGAAAAGATGAAAAACATCGGCACGATGCTCATCGTTGCGCATCGGCTGTCCACCATCCAGCATTCGGACAACATCATTCTCCTGTCGCACGGAAATATCATCGAGCAGGGCAATCACCAGCAGCTTCTTGCGCGCAAGGGGCGGTATTATGACCTGTACACGCTGCAATTCAGCAAACAGCAGCTTCTCAACGGCGATTGAGCAAAATCGGGGGCGGACGAAAGTCCGCCTCCGAATGTTTTTGGGAAAGTGGAAAATGCATAATGCATAGTGAAAAGTGAAAAATTATGGCGTGCACCATGGCTCCCCCGGAGGGGGGAGCCACGCGCCTGCGGCGCGAACCTCATCCGTCACCGCCTGCGGCGGCGACACCTTCCCCAAAGGGGAAGGCAGGGGGCGCGGATTGCCACGGCGCTGCGCGCCTCGCAATGACAAGGGGTTACCTCGTGCCTCTCCCTTTGGGAGAGGCGTCAGGCCGAACGGCCTGACGGAGAGGGTTCTCGTTTTCCCCTCTCAGTCAAAAATCGGAGATTTTTGACAGCTCCCCCGGAGGGGGAGCCACGCGCCTGCGGCGCGGGGGATTTTTCATTTTTCACTTTGCATTCTGCATGGATTTTTCTTGCCATGTGAGGGCGAATGTAGTATAATCCGAACAGAAAAAGGGCGGCGGGGCCGCATGGAGGAATAGCAATGGAAAAAATCTTATCCGACGTGATCGAAAATCGTTCGCTGGTCGCGCTGACACTCAGCAAGCCGACGGACGCGACGATCATCCGCGCGACGGGGCATTTGGTCGAAATCAAGGGAAAGGTGCATCTGGCACTGACCCGTTTTTACACCGACGGCAAGGCGATCCAGCAAAATATTGCGTGCATCGACGCGGCACGCGAGATCGCCGCGATGATCCCGACGCAGTTCGGCGCGCTGAACTTCCGCACGGCGAACGGAAATTGCGAGGTAAAAGTGTCGAAAAAGGGGAAAATCACGGTTATCAACCACATTCGGCCGGGGCAGCCGGCGGCCGAAATCTCCGCGCACGACCGCCGCAAGCAATACATCATTGCCGACGACGAGCCGATCGATTACCTCATCGCGCTGGGCGTGCAGGACAAAAACGGCCGCATTTTTGACAAAAAACGCTCGAAATTCCGCCAGATCAACCGATTTTTGGAAATCGTCTCCGACGTGGAGGAGAGCATTGTGACGGGCGAGGAGCTGTATATCCTCGACCTGTGCTGTGGAAAAAGCTATCTCAGCTTTGCGCTCTATGACTATTTTACGCGCATTCGCGGGCAAAAAGTGGTGATGGATTGCGTCGATCTGAAAGCCGACGTGATCGAGTTTTGCAGCCGCGTTGCGCGGGAACTGAACTACACCGACCTGCATTTCATGGCGGGGGACATCCGCGCGTTTGAAATTCGGCGCACGCCCGATCTGACGGTGTCGCTCCATGCCTGCGACATCGCGACGGACATCGTGCTGGCCAAGGGGATCGACTCCGGGTCACGCGTGATTCTGTCCACGCCGTGCTGCCATCACGAAATGATGCATCAGTTCAAAGCGCAGGGGCAGCCGACGGACGTTCTGCTGGAGCATTCCATCCTCAAGCAGAAATTTGCGGATGCGGTGACCGACGCCCTGCGCTGCAAGGTACTGCAGATCAAGGGCTATGACGTGGGCGCGATCGAATTGATCGACCCCGAGGAAACGCCGAAAAACGTGCTGATTCGCGCCGTTCGTCGTCGGCGCACCGGCGCGGAGCAGGCGCATTTGGAGCAATACCGCGCGCTGTGCCGGATGCTGGGCGTGCGGCCGTATCTTGCAGAGCGGTACGGATTGCTGTAAGAGAAAACGGTCTCCGACGGGAGACCGTTTTTTTAATGAATAATGAATGATGAATCATAAAAATTATTTTTCTCGCGCAGTGGGGAGGCAGATTGCCACGGCACTTTGCGCCTCGCAATGACATAGTGGGGAGTGCGGCGTGAATGGTGACAGGCGGGCGATCGATGATCGCCCCTACAGGAGTGGTGGAAATTTTGCATTTTTCACTATGCATTTCGCATTTTCGTAAGTGCGTAGATCCCTCGGCGCGCGTGCGCTCGCTCGGGATGACATAGAAGGAGGCGCGGGCAGGGGGTTATTGTGCGGAAAGGGTGACCGAGAAGCGGCAGCCGCCTTGCGGCAGATTTTCCGCCTCGACCGCTCCGCCCTCCAAGGCGACGATGCGCTTGACCAGCGCGAGGCCGAGGCCGTTTCCCTGCTCGCGATGGGAGCTGTCCGCCTGATAGAATTTGTCGAAAATATGCGACAGCGCCTGCTCGGCAATGCCCGGGCCGGTATCGCAAACGGTGCAGTACAGATGCTCGCCCGCCTGCGTCAGGCGAATGGTCACGCACCCGCCGACGGGGCTGAATTTGATGGCGTTTGACAGCAGATTGTCCCAGACGTGGTGCAGGAGCATTTCGTTGCCGTAATAGGAAATCTCGTCCAGATCGACGTCAAATTCGATGTCTTTCGGCGTCCAAAGTGCTTCCAGTGCCAAAATGGATTGACGGATTTGCTCGTCGAGGCGGAAACGGCTGCGGTTGGTCGGGATGGCCTGATTTTCGATCTTCGACAGCAGCAGAATGCTGCCCGTCAGGCTGGAAAGCCGCCGCGTGTTGAAAATGATCTTATCGACGTATTCGCGCTGCTGTGCGTTGAGATTGTCGCTGTTTTGCAGGAGGGTGGAGTAGCCCTCGATGGCGTTGAGCGGCGTTTTGAACTCGTGTGAGGCGTTGGAAACGAAGTCGGTCTGCAAAATTTCCGTATTGCCCAGCTCTTTCACCATCAGGTTGAAACCGGCATAAATGTCCTGCACCTCGGGCGCGGTGGAGGATTTGTCCAGACGGACGGAAAAATCGCCTTTCGCGACCTGTCCCATGGCGTTCGTCAGGCGTTTGATGGGGTTGAAAAAGATGCGCGACAGCAGCCACGTCAGGGCGGTGCTCAGCAGCAGGCTCAATACGATCAGCGACAGCAGGGAATGCTCCGGCCAGCGACCCAGAATGCTGTCCGGGAAAAGAACGCTCAGCAGGTAGGTCATGCCGACGATCACGAGCATCTCCATGCCGACCATCAGATGCATACGCCAGCGCAGACCCAATCCGCGCCGCCGTTTTTCTTGCTTTTTCATAGACGTACCACCTTGTAGCCGACGCCGCGCATGGTGACGATGCGGAAATCCGTATTGTCGCGGAAACGCTCACGAAGGCGGCCGATATGTACGTCGACGGTGTGGCTGTCGCTGCCGGTGTCGTAGCCCCAGATCTCGTCCATCAACTGCTGACGGGTCAGAATTTTTCCGGGCAGGGAGGCCAGCTTATACAGTAGCATAAATTCTTTCTGCGGCAAAATCATCGTTTCGCCGGGGGTGGTGACGGTCAGTGAGTCCATTTCCATCACGGTATTGCCCATGACCAGACGGCGATTGTTGATCATCTGCGCGCGGCGCAGGAGTGCCTCGACGCGCAGAACCATTTCGTTGACGTTGATCGGCTTGACCATGTAATCGTCCGTTCCCGACAGAAATCCCTGCCGCATATCGTCGAACGCGTCGCGCGCCGTGATCATCATGATGGGAATGTTGTTACCCACGGAACGGAGCTGGCGCACCAGCTCGTAGCCGTCGAGCACGGGCATCATGATGTCGGAAATGATCAGGTCGTAGTAATTGGCATCGAGTGCCTCAAGCGCCTCCTGACCGTTGGAAACGCCGGTGACGGCGTATCCGTTCGAAATCAGAACGTGGGAAAAAAGCTGGCGCAATTCCCGATCGTCTTCGGCAATCAATAGTTTCATCATCGTGCATTCCTCCGTTTCACATCACGGCCATTGTAGCATAATACGGCCGATTTTACCAGTAGCAAATGTCATTTTATCGCGAAAGCGTAAACAAAGCGTCAAATAAAAATCAACATTTGTTGAACTTTGCGCGGATTTTCGGCATTTTTGCCACATGAAAAGCGGAAAGAAGTGTGTTATAATGGAGTCGGAAACGGGAAAATGTCCGCCGCGTTTATCCGGAGGCGAGAAAGTGGGAGGCAGCTATGACGTATCAATGTGGCGATCAGGTCGTTTATGGAGTTCACGGGGTGTGTCGGATCGTCGGCACGGAGTGCAAGACGGTTGCGCGTAAGCCGGTGGAATACTATGTGCTTCAGCCGTGCGCGCAGACGAGCGCGACGTACTATATCCCCATGCACAATGAGGCGGCGGTCGCGAAAATGCGCAAGGTGCTGACGGCCGAACAGCTTCACGCACTGCTGGAATCGGACGAAATGCAAGTCGATTGTTGGGTCGAGGAGGAAAATCCGCGCAAGGAATGCTATCGCAAGCTGATTGCAGGCGCGGATTGCGCCGAGCTGATACGGATGATGCGCGCGATTCATCTGCACAGGCAGATGCGGCTGGAGGCCGGGCGCAAGCTGCATCTGTGCGACGAGAATTTCCTGAAAGACGCGCAGAGGCTGATCGCCGGGGAAGTTTCCCGCATTTTGGACATTGCGCCCGAGGAAGTCGAGCCGTATATCCGCGAGAAATTGGGAAATAAGAAAATTTGATAAGAGCCCCCGGAGGCGTGAATGAACTGCCCCAGCGGGGGCTTTGATATGGGGACGCGGATTGCCACGGCGCTTCGCGCCTCGCAATGACATCGTGGGAAGTGCGGCACAAGCGGGCAATCGATGATCGCCCCTACAGGGGGCGCGGAATGTTGCATTATGCACTATGCATTATGCACTATACGGTTCCGTCGTCCGTTTTTTATCGGAGGAAAAAGTGCACCAGTCGGTCGTGGAGACGGCGGTAGGGCTGGTAGCGCATGGGCAGGTCGAGCCATGTCTTCTTGTCGACGATGCTCTTGCGGTGGCTGAAGGTTTCGAAGCCGACTTTTCCGTGATACGCGCCCATGCCGCTTTCGCCGACACCGCCGAAGCCCATGTGCTCGGTGGCGAGATGGATGATGGTGTCGTTGATACAGCCGCCGCCGAAAGGAATGGTTTTCGTGACGAGATCGATGGTTTTTCGGTCGGAGGAGAAAAGATAGAGCGCCAAGGGCTTTGGCTGTGCGCGCAGCAGGTCGTACACCGCGTCCGCCTGCGTGAAAGTCAGGATCGGCAGCACGGGGCCGAAGATCTCCTCGCCCATGACCGCGTCGTCCCACGTCACGCCGTCGAGGATGGTCGGGGCGATTTGCAGCGTTTCGGGGTCGCAAACGCCGCCGCAGACGACTTTTTCATAGTCGATCAGATTCCAGACGCGGTCGAAATGCTTGCGGTTAATCATGTGGCCGTAGTTCGGATTTTCCAGCGGGCGTTGGCCGAACTGGACGGCGATTTGGTTCTTTAACTGTTCGATAAGCGCGTCGTGTACGTCGCGGTGGCAGAGGATATAATCGGGCGCGACGCAGGTCTGCCCGCAATTGATGAGCTTGCCGAAAACGATGCGCCGTGCGGCGAGCGTGATGTCCGCCGTGGCATCCACGATGACGGGGCTTTTGCCGCCAAGTTCCAGCACGGCGGGGGTCAGATGCTCTGCGGTGTGTTGCAGGACGACTTTGCCGACCGCCTGACTGCCCGTGAAAAAGACGAAGTCAAATTTTTGCTCCAACAAATGCGCGTTCTCCGCGCGTCCGCCGAGAACGACGGCGACATATTCCTCGGGAAAACACTGCCCGATGAGCGCGGCGATCAGGCGCGATGTGGCAGGGGAGTAGGCACTGGGCTTCAAAATGGCCGTGTTTCCCGCGGCGATGGCGTCGGCCAAGGGGCCGATGGTCAGCAAAAACGGGTAATTCCACGGGCTGATGATGAGTGTGTTGCCGCGCGGCGTGGCGAGGGTATAGCTCCGTGCATGGAACTGCGCCGCGGGGGTATGCACGCGCGTCTTCTTGGCGAATGCGGCGGTGTGTCGAATGAGGTAGGACAGCTCCGAGAGCACCATGCCCGTTTCGCACATATAGCTTTCCTGCGCGCTTTTGCCGAGGTCGGCGTGCAACGCTTCGGCAATGGCGGCCTCGTTTTCGCGGATGCAGGCACGCAGTTTTTTGAGCATGGCGATGCGTCGGGGAACGTTCATCGTCTGTCCCGAGCGGAAGAATTGCCGCTGTTTTTCCAAGATACGTTCGATGTCCATGGTATGCCCTCCTTTTTTTGAATTATAGACCGATCGGCAGGAAGTCTAACCGCAAAAAGCGGCCGTCAGCCAACCAGATAGGACGGGAAATCATCGGAAAAGTACTGCTGCCCGTCGGGTGCAACCCACATGGCGTGCGCACCGACCTTTTTCAGCATTTCCTCGCCCTGCGTGTACGGCACGAGAAACAGCGCCGTGGACAGCGCGTCGGCAAGGCCGGAATCGTCGCAGATGACGGTGACACTGCGCCACAGATCCGACGGCAGGAGCGTCTGCGGGTCGATGATGTGGTGATAATATTTTCCGTTGACCTCAAAGCGGCGGATGTAATCACCGCTGGTGACGACGCTGCCACGCAGAATTTCGATTTTTTGCAGGTAGGCATCGCCGCCGTCGGGATCCTGCACGCCGATCACCCAAGAGGTGTCCGGCATTTGCTTCGGGCCGGTGGCGCAGACGTTGCCGCCGATGCTCAGCAAAACGCCCGCAGGCAGGGACTCGGCCACGCGCTGACATGCCCAGCCTTTGGCGACCGCGCCCACGTCCAGACGCATTTGCGCGTCGCGTAGGTAGACGGTGGAAGCCTCCTCGTCAATCTCAAGGGCGGAAATGTCGCAATGCGCGGCCGCGGCGTACAGGTCGGCCATGTCGGGCAGGTCGGCGGCTTGCGGGTTGCGCAGGGCATTTTCGCGGGCGGCGTGCCACCACTGCAAAACGGCGCCCATGGCGACGTTGACATTGCCGTCGGTCAGGTCGTAATAGGTGCAGCAATCTTTCAAAAACGCGATCAGCTCGGCATCCACCTGTACGGGGGCGATGCCGGCATTGTCGTTGACGGTTTTCAGGTTGGCCATGCCCTCGTATTCGTGATAAATGTCGAACAGGCGATGGTAGCGCAGAAGCGCCGTGTAGGCGGAGGTGCAAAGCGCGGAAAATTCCTCCTGCGAATGGGAGTAGGACACGAGCGTGGTCACGGTGTCGAACAGGTCGAGGAAGGTGTCGCTTCGGGAAAGCGATTCGTATTGGAGTGTGGGGGAACACGCGCTCAGAATAAGACAAAGCGCGACGATCAGGCAGAGTTTTTTCATATCAGACCTCCCAAAAACGGATGGATTTCAGCACGTGGAGCACGCCCGCGCAGGCCGCGCCGATGGCAAAGCCCGTGAACAGCGCAACAATCAGAAGATACGGAAGATAGGCAAATACGTACCCAGAGCCGAGCAGAGCGGCCGCGACCGCAATCTGGCCGACGTTGTGCGCGGCCGCGCCGAGAATGCTGACACCGTAGACGGAAAACAGCGGCACGTTTTTGCACAGACGCATGACGGCCATGGCCAGCACACCGCCCGTCAGGGAAAAGAGCAGGCCGGTGATCCCGCCGCCGAAAACGGCACCGAGGATGCACCGCGGGAGCAAAACGGCAAATGCGTACCGCCCGCCGAGCAGATACAGCGCGACGAGCGTGACGATGTTGGCAAGCCCCAGCTTGATGCCCGGCAGGGGAACGAGCAGTTGCAGGGGGAGAAAACGCTCTACATACGACAGTGCGAGCGCCAGCGCGGTCAAAACGGCGCATAGGGTCAGCTTTTTGGCATTTGTCATGGCGTTACCCCAGCACGAAATCCACACCGTCGCTCGCGCCGACGATGCGCACCTCCACGCCGTTCGGCAGGCAGACGATGCAGCGCCCGACGGCGGAAATGGCGCGAGTGTGCATACAGTCCGCGCCCGGGCAGGTCGTGTCCGTGACGGATACGCGCCCGTCGTGCACGGTGATGACGTTGGTATACGTGCCCGTGACGGTGTAGCTTGCGTCTGCGGAAAGGGGGAGCGTTTGCACAAGTTGCCCGTTTTGCCGAATTTCGACCGTCGCGCCCGCGTCCGTCGGGCGCAGGCACGCAATGCCCACGGCGGCGGCCAGCACGAGCACGAGCACGATGGCGATGCAGTCGCCTTTCTGAAAATGCAGGTTCACGGTATGCCTCCCTTGCAAAGCGGCTTACGGCCGCGGGAATGTGAGCGTTACTTTGAACAGGTCACCGTCGAGCGTCAACTCGAGCGTGCCGCCCTGAACCTCCGTCAGACTTTTGGCGATGTTCAGGCCGAGGCCACTGCCCTCGGTGTTGCGCGATACGTCTCCGCGGACGAATCGCTCCAGCAGTTCTTCGGCGGTTATGTTCAGCTCGGCGCGGGAAATGTTGCGGATGGAGAGCCGGACGTGCTGCTCGGAGTCGGTCAGGTCGACGTAGACGCGCGTGTTCGGCGCGGCGTATTTGACGGTGTTGACCAGCAGATTGGACAGGACGCGCCACAACAGACGGCCGTCGGCGACGATGGGCAGCGGGCACTCCGGCGCACGGAAAACGGGGGTCAGACCGGCGGCTTCCAGCTTGTCGGAAAATTCTCCCAGTGCCTGATTGGCAAATTCGACGGCATCGAGCGTGGCAAGGTTGACGGTGATGTTTCCCGTGTTGGCGCGGCTTAGCTCCATCAGGTCTTCGATCAGTTTTTTCAGCCGCTGTGACTGACGTGCCAATACGTCCAGATACTGCGCCTCGTCCTCGTCGGTGTGCGGCTTTTCCAGCAGATCGACGAAATTGATGATGGAGGTCAGCGGCGTTTTGATGTCGTGCGAAACATTGGTGATCAGCTCGGTTTTCATGCGTTCGGCGCGAATTTGGCGTTGGATGGCCGTGTTGGCCGCATCGGAAAGGGAGTTGAGCTGCTGCGCGCAGTCACGGAATGCGCCGAAGAGGTACTTTTCCGGGATCTGGTAGCCGGTTTCGCCGTGCGCCATCTTGCGTGCACCGATCAGAATCGTGCCGAAGCAGTAGCCGCCGTAGCCGATCGTGACCAGCGATAGGAAGGTGCAGAGCAGGAAAACCATGCAGAAAATCGGCTCGCCGTTTACGAATCCGAGGATATAGCTGAGGATGTTGCCCAAAATCAGAATCAGGCTGATGAGCAACCATTGCCAGACGGACGGCAACATACGAAACAGTGCGCGAATGCCGCCGACGAAGTGTGCGAGCAAACGCCCGATGATGGTGTGATGCCACCAGTAGCCGCCTTTGCACTTGCACTGCGCGGAGAAAATATACAGCAGTCCCAACGCCAGCGGAACGGCAAACAGCACGCCGACGACGTTGAAAACGAGAAGATGGAACGGATAAATATTGTCGACCAGCGCATAGAAAAGCAGGCGCATACAGTACAGCACGAGCACTGAGAAAACAAGATAGACATCCAGCGGCAGACGGCTCGTGCCGAACAGCTCCACCTGCCCATCACGGCCGCGTCCCGCGACCCAGAGGAGGTAAACCGTCAGGCAGATGCCAAGCAGCAGGGAAACGACCAGCCCCATGATCAGCGCGTAGCGATAGGGGAAGAAGGTCGAGAGCATTTTGTAGTTGATGTTGTTGAGCTTGCTCTGCGGGTAGCTGACGATGGCGTGCAGGCGAATTTCGCGATAGCGGAACTGATAGGTGATGACCTGATCGCCGATGGTGAGATAGTGCGTGTTGATGGGACGCTGGGTATCGTCCGGCACGGTGGGCTCGTCGTTTTTCTGCGCGTCGTCGGGCGAGGTTGCGTCGGGCGGGGCGGTCGGGTCATCGGGCGTGTCGGGGGTTTCTTCTCCGGCGGAAATAAGAATCGGGCAGTCGATGAGCAGATTGTCATATGCAAGCGTGATGCTGTCTTTGGACGGTTCGCCGCCGACATACAAAACCTCGTCGTCCTGCAAAATCTGGACATATGCGCCGCCGTAATAGGTCAGGCCGTACAGATCGTCGACCAGCTCTTTCGGGCATTCGCCGATTGTGGTGGCGGCGTAATAGCGTGCGGTGGCGGCGGCCAGATTGCGCCCCTCTTCATAAAGAATGCTCTGCGCCAGAGAGTAGGGATATTCCTGATAGAGATTGGCGGAAAACAGAGAAATCGTCGCGTAGCTGCAGAAAATGGCCATCAGAAACAGAAGCGACGCAAGCAAAAAGGCGAACAGCTTGCACGGCAGACCATATCGTTTCATTTGCGAACCTCCATTTTATAGCCCTGTCCCCAGACGACCTTGATGTATCGCGGCTCGGAGGGGTTGATCTCGATTTTTTCGCGCAGGTGGCGGATATGCACGGCGACCGCGCCCTCACTTCCGAACGGAGCCTCCTGCCAGACGGCTTCGTAGAGCGCCTTGGTCGAATAGACCTTGCCCGGGTTGCGGATGAGCAGGTTGAGAATGCTGTATTCCGTGGGGGTCAGGGTCACGGCGTTGCCGTCGACGGTGACGATCTTGGCGCGGTCGTTGAGGACGATGCCGCCCATGACGATGTTCTCGGGTGCGTCTGCCGCGCGGCTGCCGAGCCGATCGTAGCGGCGCAGGTGGCTGCGCACGCGCGCAAGAAGCTCCGCCGGGACAAAGGGTTTGGTGATGTAATCGTCCGCGCCGACGTTCAGACCCAGAACGAGGTCATCCGTTTCGGATTTCGCCGTCAGGAACAAAATGGGAACGTTGGAAAATTCGCGGATGTGTGTGGCGGCCGTGATGCCGTCCATCCCGGGCATCATGATGTCCAGCAGAACCAGATGAATTTCGTTATTTTTCAGGATCCGGAGTGCCTCCTCGCCGTTGTACGCGGTAAATAGGCGGTAGCCCTCCGGTTTCAAGTAGATTTTTAAGGCATTGACGATGTCTTTCTGATCGTCGCAAATCAGCAGGTGATACATGGGACAAGCCTCCTTTTGACATATTATAGCAGAAAAGAAGGCAAATGAAAAGAGGATTTTTGCGCGTAGCGCACGCCGCGTCAGACGGCGCGGCGTGCGTCGCCGAAGGCGCGGACGGAAATGTCGTCGCGCGGGTAGTCCTTGCCCCACCATGCGACAAATTTGCGATGGACCTTGGCGCGCGCTTCCTCATCGCTGTCGGCCAGCACCAGCGTTTGAAAATCCCGAATCTCGTTTTTTACCATACCTACATAAGTCATTGTGTGTTCCTCCTTGTGTTTTATTCTGAGAATATCTTAGCACAAGGATGATGAAAAGTCGACAATTATTTTTCAATATTTTGGAAGAGTCACGAAAACACGACAACAAAGAGGGAAATCCGAGGGGGAGCGGCGGGGGAAAACGGAAATGTGAATTTTTTGTGTTTTTTTCGGCTGGGCGCTTGACATTCGGGGAAAATGGAGTATAGTGTGGGTAAATGAATTAGCACTCTCAACGCGAGAGTGCTAAAATGAAAGGAAGGATGGCTATGACATTCCAAAATTATACCCAGAGGTCTCTGGAGGCTGTCCAGAGTGCACAGAATCTTGCCGTGCAAAATTCCAATCAACAGCTCGAGCAGGTGCATCTGCTTTTGGCGCTGTTGCGCCAGCAAAATGGGCTGATTCCGCAGTTGCTGCAGAAAATGGGCGTTACGGTCGAGAGCTTGGAGGCGGCGGCTGATGCCGCGTTGCGCAAATTGCCGGGCGTATCGGGCAGCCGGGAGGCGGATCGCTTTTACATCAGTGCCGATGTCGACGCGACCTTTGCCACCGCGGAAAAACAGGCGCAGAGCATGAAAGACGAGTTCGTTTCCGTCGAGCACCTGTTTCTGGCACTGCTGGAAACGGCGCGCGGCGACGTCAAGACGATGCTTGAAACCTATCGCATCACGAAAGAGCAGGCGCTGCAGGCACTGCAGGGCGTGCGCGGAAATCAGCGCGTGACGAGCGATAATCCCGAGGGGACGTATGACGCGCTGGAAAAATACGGGACGGATCTGGTCAAGCGGGCGCGTGAGCAGAAGCAGGATCCCGTGATCGGCCGCGACGAGGAAATCCGAAATGTTATCCGCATTTTGTCGAGAAAAACGAAAAACAATCCCGTTCTCATCGGAGAACCGGGCGTGGGCAAGACGGCCATTGCCGAAGGCTTGGCACAGCGGATCGTCAAGAAGGATGTGCCCGCGAGCTTGCAGGAAAAGACGATTTTTTCGCTGGATATGGGCGCGCTGATCGCGGGCGCGAAGTACCGCGGCGAATTTGAGGAGCGGCTCAAAGCCGTGCTCAACGAGGTGAAGCAATCGGAGGGGCGCATTATCCTGTTCATCGACGAACTGCACACCATCGTGGGCGCGGGAAAAACCGAGGGCAGCATGGACGCGGGGAATTTGCTCAAGCCGATGCTGGCGCGCGGCGAGCTGCACTGCATCGGCGCGACGACACTGGACGAATACCGCCGCTATATCGAAAAAGACCCGGCGCTGGAGCGTCGATTCCAGCCGGTGCAGGTGGATGAGCCGACGGTGGAGGAGACAATCTCCATTTTGCGTGGCCTGAAAGAACGCTACGAAGTGTTTCACGGCGTGAAGATCGCCGATGCCGCGCTGATTGCGGCGGCGACGCTCTCGCACCGCTATATCACCGACCGTTTCCTGCCCGACAAGGCCATTGATCTGGTGGACGAGGCGTGCGCCCAAATCCGCACGGAGATGGATTCCAGCCCCGCGGAGCTGGACGCGGTGTCCAGAAAAATCATACAGATGGAGATCGAGGAGGCCGCGCTGAAAAAGGAAAGCGATGCGCTGTCCAAAGGCCGCCTGACGGAACTGCAAAAGGAACTGGCCGAGGAGCGCGACAAGTACAATGCGATGAAAGCGCAGTGGGAAAACGAGAAAAATGCCATCGGCCGCGTGCAGCAGCTACGCGAGCAGATCGAAGCACTCAAACGGCAAATCGAGGACGCACAGCGGCAATATGACTTGGAAAAGGCGGCGGAACTGAAATACGGCGAGCTGCCGAAAATGGAGAAGGCACTGCAAGAGGAAGAAACGCGCGCTCGCGGCGCGAAGGACGACGCTATGCTGCGCGACCGTGTGACCGAGGAGGAAATCGCCCGCATTGTGGAGCGTTGGACGGGGATCCCCGTGTCGCGTCTGGTGCAAAGCGAGCGCGAAAAGCTGCTGTGTTTGGACGAGACGCTGCACAAGCGCGTCATCGGACAGGACGAGGCCGTGCAGGCCGTGGCGGAGGCCATCCAGCGCAGTCGCGCGGGCATTCAGGACCCCAATCGTCCCATCGGATCGTTCCTGTTCTTGGGGCCGACGGGCGTGGGCAAGACGGAACTTGCCCGTGCGCTGGCACAGACGCTGTTCGACGACGAGCAGAATATGGTGCGCATTGATATGTCGGAATATATGGAGAAATATTCCGTTTCGCGCCTGATCGGCGCGCCTCCCGGATATGTCGGATACGACGAGGGCGGCCAACTGACCGAGGCCGTGCGCCGCAAGCCATACTGCGTGGTGCTGTTCGACGAGGTGGAAAAGGCGCACCCGGATGTGTTCAACGTGCTGCTGCAGGTGCTTGACGACGGGCGCATCACCGACTCGCAGGGACGGACGGTGGACTTTAAGAACACCATCATCATTCTGACATCCAACCTCGGCTCGGAATATCTGCTCGGCGGCATCCGCCCCGACGGCACGATCGATGAACAGGCAAAACAGCAGGTCAACGCCCTGCTTCGCCGCTCGTTCCGACCGGAATTTCTGAACCGCTTGGACGAGATCGTGTTCTACAAGCCGCTGACGCGGGAAAATGTGACGGCGATCGTTGATCTGCTGGTGGATAAGCTCAATGCCCGTCTGGCACAGCAGCAGGTTCACCTTGCGCTGACGGCGCAGGCGAAAAACGCCATCGTGGATGCGGCCTATGACCCGGAGTTCGGCGCAAGACCGCTGCGCCGCTATTTGCAGCACACGGTGGAAACCATGCTCAGCCGCCGTATGCTGCGCGGCGACATCCTGCCCGGGAAAACCGTGACCGTCGACGTCGAAAACGGAGAGCTGACGCTGCGATAAGCAGTCAAACCGGCACTGCAAGGACAGAGTAACCGCCCGGCGGACACGCCGGGCGGTTACCATGCGAGGACTTAGGAAACCTTGGTGAGAATTGCTTTGCAGGCTTGCGCATCCACCTGCACGACCATGGACTCTACGCCGAGCTGCTTCAGGCGCACATAGCCTTCGAACACTTCCAAAACCGTGGGAATCTCGTACGCGTCCGTAAACGTCAGCTTGCAGGCGGGTTTCACCTGATTTTGAAAATCCGACCGCTCCACGGCCACGTAGCAAACGCCTTTTTCCTGCGCGCCGCAGCCGCACAGCAGCCCGATGCGCAGAAGAATCAGAAAGTTATTGTACATTATACCGCAAAAAGTTTGCGGAAAATGTGCATTATGCCATATTGTGCGGGCGGGAAAGTGCGCAGGCGAATTTTGTGTCCGAAATTTTTGTCGCGCATGCGGGGAAATGCTTGCTTTTGCACGGCAAAGGGTGTAAAATAAAAAAAGATTTTGTCCGGGAAGGCGGCATCGGTATGAGTGGAATCGCGTTTGACAACGAGAAATATTTGCTGACACAGTCGGCGCACATCGCCGAGCGCATTGCGCAGTTCGGCGGCAAGCTGTATCTGGAATTCGGCGGCAAGCTGTATGATGATTATCACGCTTCGCGCGTACTGCCCGGTTTCCGGCCGGACAGCAAGCTGCGGATGCTGCTGCAGATGAAAGAGCAGGTGGAGATCGTCATCGTCATCAGCGCCGACGATATCGAGAAAAACAAGGTGCGTGGCGATTTGGGCATTACGTACGACCTCGATGTCGTGCGGCTGGTCGGCGTTTTCCGCGAGCTGGGGCTGTATGTCAGCTCCGTGGTGCTCACGCGCTACAACGGACAGTCGGCGGCGAAGGCGTTCCGCGCGCGGCTGGAGGGCATGGGGCTACACGTGTATCACCACTATCCCATCGCCGGGTATCCGACGGATATCGACCATGTCGTCAGCGATGAGGGCTACGGCCGCAACGACTATATCGAAACGTCGCGGCCGCTCGTGGTCGTGACGGCACCCGGCCCGGGCAGCGGTAAGCTGGCCACCTGCCTGAGTCAGCTCTATCACGAAAATAAGCGCGGTGTCAAGGCCGGCTACGCGAAATTTGAAACCTTCCCGATCTGGAATTTGCCGCTGAATCACCCCGTGAATCTGGCTTATGAGGCCGCGACGGCCGATCTGGACGACGTGAATATGATCGACCCCTTCCATCTCGATGCGTATGGGGTCACCACCGTCAACTACAATCGGGACGTGGAGGCGTTCCCCGTGCTGGTTGCCATGTTCCGTCAGATTCTGGGCACGTGCCCATATAAATCACCGACGGATATGGGCGTGAATATGGTGGGCAACTGCATCACCGACGACGAGGCGGCAAAGGCGGCGGCCTGTCAGGAGATCATTCGCCGCTATTACGCCGCCGTGTGCGACTACAAGCAGGGAAAAGGCAGCGAAAATGCGGTGCGCAAGCTGGAAATGCTGATGAAAAAGGTGGGCGTGCACAATGCCGACCGCCGCGTGGTCGCTCCGGCACTGCGCCGTGCGGAGGAGACCGGCGCACCTGCCGTGGCGCTGGAGCTGCCCGACGGGCAGATCATCACCGGCAAGACCTCCAATTTGCTCGGCGCGTCGGCCGCGGCGATCCTCAATGCGCTCAAATCGCTCGGCGGTATGCCCAAGGGGCTGCATTTGATCTCGCCCGTGGCCATCGACCCCATCCAGCACCTGAAAAAAGACCATCTGGGCGACCGCAATCTGCGCCTGCATACCGACGAGGTGCTCATCGCCCTGTCCATCAGCGCGGCGACCAATCCGACGGCGGAATATGCCCTGCAGCAGCTTGGCAGACTCCGCGGGTGTGAAGTCCATTCGACCGTAATGCTGTCGTCCACGGAGCAAAATACGTTCAAAAAACTCGGAATGCACGTGACGTGCGAACCGAAATTCAGAGGGTAAACACATGATTACCGACTGCTACGACATTGAGACGGAACCGACCAGCACCCTGCAAGATCACTACGGAGATCCGGGACATTACGCGGATCGGTGCCTGACGATTTTGTCCGATCAGCTATTTCGGCATTTGCAGGCGCATTTCCCCTGTGAAAAAATCGGGCAGATACTGTCGTGCAATGGGGCGAGGGACGTGTGCATGCTCCGCTATAAGGACAAGGACATCGCCTTTTATCTGAGTATGATCGGTTCGGCCTGTGCCGCCTCTAACTGCGAAGAGGCGGCGTGGATCAGCGGCGCGAAGAAATTTATCATGTTCGGCTCGTGTGGCAGTCTGGACAAGGCGGCCACCACGGGGAAATTTATTTTGCCGACGGAAAGCTATCGGGGAGAGGGTGCGTCTTATTATTATGCGCCGCCTCGGGACTATATCCGCATCCAAAACAGCGACAAAATGAAGGCGTTTTTTGAGGAATTGGCCGTGCCGTATGTGCAGGGCAGAGTCTGGACAACGGATTCTTTCGGTCGGGAGACCAAGGGCTTGGTTGCCAAGCGCAAAGCGGAGGGCTGCATCGCCGTGGAGATGGAAGTGGCGGGGGTGCAGGCGGCCTGCGATTTTAACGGGTTTGAATTGTACAATTTTTTGGAGGCGGGCGATGTGCTCGGCGACGGCGGCTATGAACTCGAAGGGCTGCACAGAGCCAATCACGATCTGGCAAAACTGTATATTGCCCTTGAAATTGCAACGAGAATATAAAAAATCACCGGCTTTTTTGCCGGTGATTTTTTTATCCTTTTTGCTCGCAGTAGATGCAGCGGTATTCGCCGGGTTCTTCCGAGGGCTTGAAGATATGCGGCAGCTCCTGCTCGGTGGCGCAGATACATTTGGGGTTGGAACAGATTCGGTCATAGACCAGCCCCACGGTATCCCGGCGTTCTTTTTCGGGATTTTCCGCTTCACGCAGGAGCTTCAAAATCAGCGCCATGCGCATGAATTTTCCGTTGAGGGCTTGGCGGAAATAGGCGGCGCGCGGGTCATCGTCCACGGCGACGCTGATCTCGTTGACGCGGGGCAGGGGATGCAAGATCCGCATTTCGGGCTTGGCGTGCGCCAGCTTGGGAACGTCGAGCACATAGCTGCCTTTCAGGCGTTCGTACTGCGCCTTGTCGTCGAAGCGTTCGCGCTGGATGCGGGTCATGTACAGAACGTCCAGCGCGGGGATGGCATCTTCCAGAGAGGTGACTTCCTCGTAGGGGATGCCCTGCTTTTCCAGCACCTCACGGCGGATGTAATCGGGCAGGCGCAGCTCCTCCGGGGAAATGAGCACGAAGCGGTTGCCCTCGTAGCGGCTCATGGCCTCGATGAGAGAATGGACGGTGCGGCCGTATTTCAGGTCGCCGCACAGGCCGATGGTCAGGTTGCTCAGCCGACCCAATTCGCGCGAAACGGTCAGAATGTCGGCCAGCGTCTGGGTGGGGTGGTTGTGTCCGCCGTCGCCCGCGTTGATGACGGGCACGCGTCCCGCGTTCGCCGCCACGTACGGCGCGCCCTCGCAGGGGTGGCGGATGGCCATGATGTCGACATAGTTGCTGACGATCTTGGCGGTGTCGGCCATGCTCTCGCCCTTGGAGGCGGAGGAAGAACTTGCCTCGGAAAAGCCGATGACACTGCCGCCCAGCTCCAGCATGGCGGCCTCAAAGCTCAGGCGCGTGCGGGTGGAAGGCTCAAAAAAGAGGGTGGCCAGCTTTTTATAGCGGCAAGCGTCGCGGTATTTTTCGGGATGGGCGATGATATCCTTGGCGGTGGCGATCAGTTCGTCCAGCTCCGCGACGGAAAAATCCAGAATGGAAATCAAACTTCTCATGTTATTTTGCTCCGTAAACGGCCAGATAATTGCGGATTCTTTCTACGTTTTCGGCATTTTCTGGATTTTCTTCCAGATATTCGATGATGTCGTACACGTCCACCACGGAGTAGACGGGGAAGCCGAACTGCTCCTCGATTTCGACCATCGCGCCCTTTTCGCCCTGTCCTTTTTCCTTGCGGTCGACCATGACGAAGGTCGCGGCGACGCGCACGCCGTCAAGTGCGGACAGCAGCGCCATGCTTTCGCGAATGGCCGTGCCTGCGGTGATGACGTCCTCGGTGATGACCACTTCCTGACCGCTCTGCGGCACACAGCCGACGAACAGGCCGCCCTCGCCGTGGTCTTTGGCCTCTTTGCGGTTGAAGAAGAACGGCACGTTCAGGCCGTTTTTGCTCAGGGCGACGGCGGTGGACACGGCGATGGAAATGCCCTTGTAGGCAGGGCCGTAGAGGACGGCCTGCTTGTGTCCGAGCTTGTCGAAGTAGGCTTTGGCGTAAAATTCGCCCAGACGGGCGATCTCGTCGCCGGTTTTGATATTGCCCGCGTTGATGAAGTAGGGGATTTTGCGGCCGGATTTTGCGGTGAAATCTCCGAATTTCAACACGCCCGCGCTTTGCAGAAATTCAATAAATTCTCTTTTGTAGCTTTCCATTTTTTTCTCCTCCATGATTTTGATATTTGCCTCGTCCTTTGGGAGTGGCGAATGCCGTGGCGCAGAGAGCTTAGTCGCAAAATTCGGCCACGCAGCGCTCGTAGGCGGCGACGGGGTCGGCGGCTGCCGTGATGGGTCTGCCCACGACGATGTAGTCCGAGCCGATGGCCTTGGCCTGTGCGGGGGTCATGATGCGCTTCTGGTCGCCCGCGTCGCCGTCGGCAAAGCGAACGCCGGGCGTGACGGTCAAAAAGCCTTCACCGCAGCACGCGTGCACCTTGGACGATTCCAGCGGCGAGCAGACGACACCGTCGAGTCCCGCGCGGTGCGCGGTCTGCGCGTAGTGCATGACGACCTCGTCCATGGGTTTTTCGATGAGCAGATCATGCTCCAGCGCGGCCTGATCGGTGGAGGTCAGCTGCGTGACGGCAATCAGCAGGGGGCGGCTGCCGTCGGGACGGGTCAGACCTTCCAGTGCGGCCTGCATCATGGCGGTCGTGCCGGCGGCGTGGAGGTTGGTGATGTCCACGTCCAGACGGCTCAGGACGGCCATGGCTTTTTTGACGGTGTTGGGAATGTCGTGCAGCTTCAGGTCAAGGAATATTTTGTGTCCGCGCGCTTTGATTTCGCGCACGATCTGCGGGCCTTCGGCATAGTACAGCTCCATGCCGATCTTCACGAACGGCTTGCGCCCAGTGAACTTGTCCAGAAAGGCAAAGGTTGCCTCCTTGGAAGAAAAATCACATGCAACGATCACGTCTTTACCCATTTTTAATGCCTCCTATAATCTCTTTCAAATTTTCAATATGATACGTTTCCATGACGCGGGGCAGGTCGTCGACAATGTCCCGACAGGTATAGGGATTGACGAGGTTGGCTGCACCCACTTCCACGGCGGTCGCGCCGGCCAACATCATTTCCAGAACATCCTCGGCGCTTTGCACGCCGCCGATGCCGACGACGGGAATGCCGACCGCGTGCGCCACCTGATAGACCATCCGCACCGCCACCGGGAAGACGGCGGGACCGGAAAAGCCACCCATGGTGTTGGCGATGACGGGCTTTCTCGTGCGCAGGTCGATGCGCATACCCATCAGGGTGTTGATCAGGCTGATGCCGTCCGCGCCTGCGTCTTCGCAGGCTCTGGCGATGGACACGATGTCCGTGACATTGGGCGACAGCTTGATGATGACGGGCTTCTTGGTGACGGCTTTGACGGCCCGTGTCACCTCCGCGGCGGCTGCCGGGGAAGTGCCGAAGCTCATGCCGCCGCCGTGCACGTTCGGGCAGGAAACATTCACTTCCAGCCAGCCGACCTGCGGCTCGGCGTCCAGCTTTTCGCAGGTGTAGGCATATTCCTCCGGCGAAAAGCCGGATACGTTGGCCATCACGGGCTTGTGGAAGCATTTGGCGAGCTTCGGCAATTGCTCGGAAATGACGGCCTCCACGCCGGGATTTTGCAGGCCGACGGCGTTGATCATGCCGCCGGTGCACTCGGCGATGCGGGGCGTGGGATTGCCGAAGCGGGGATCGCGGGTCGTTCCTTTGAACGAGAACGTGCCGAGGCAGTTGATGTCGTACAGCTCGGCAAATTCGTAGCCGTAGCCGAAGGTGCCCGAGGCGGGGATCACGGGATTGTCAAGCCGAATGCCGCAGAGCGTTACGCTCATGTCCATAGAATTTCCTCCTTGCGCAGAACGGGGCCTTCCTTGCAAATGCGCTTGCTGCCCGCGATCGTTTCGCACGAGCAGCCCATGCACGCGCCGAAGCCGCAGCCCATTCGCTTTTCAAAGCTGAACTGGCCGGAGGTCACAGTGGCGGCGTACACGGCCTTGAGCATCGGCTCGGGGCCGCAGGCGTAGAAATGTGTGTAGTGCGCGGGCAGGGCATCGGTGACGAAGCCCTTGGTGCCGTAGCTGCCGTCGACCGTGGTGACGGCGACGGTGCAGCCGAGCGCACGAAATTCATTTTCGAAGAAAAGTTCGGATTTTGTATTGAATCCGAGAATAACGGAAACATTTTTGCCGCTTTCGCGCAGCTTTTTTGCCAGATGGTACATCGGCGGTACGCCCACGCCGCCGCCGATGAGCAGCGGCGCGTCGCCGGCGCAGTGCAGGTCGTAGCCGTTGCCGAGGCCGGTGAGAATGTCCAGCGTTTCGCCTGCGCGCATGGCGGACATGGCTTGTGTGCCCTTGCCAACGACTTTATAGACGATCGTCAAGGATGTGCCGTCGTAATCGCAGACGGAGATCGGGCGGCGCAGAAAGTGGCCGGATAGCCGAATGTTGACAAATTGCCCCGGTGCGGTGATGGCGGAGGTGTCGCCCGAGAGCACCATTTTGTATACGCAGTTTGTCAGGGGGGCATTGCTGAGAATGGTAAAAATGGATTGGTTCATGATTTCTCCCTTATTGTTTGTCGCCGATTTCTCCGCGATTCGACTTTGCGGTCGTGACGGATGCAATCAATTTGCGGCGGATGATTCCACAGCGGCTTTTCAGCGATGTGTAGCATTCGACGGGCAGCTTTTTCTTTCGGTAGAGTAATTCAAGCCGGTAATCGGTCTCCGAGCTTTCTTTTAGGGCAATTTCCGGCTTGCCGATATGCGGGCCGGCGCCCGCTCGATATATGGGCTACGCCCATTCGATATAGCTACGCTTCGATAGGATAGAAAATCCCAACCGGGATTTTCTATCAAGAATTGCGATGCAATTCGATCAAGCATCAATGGTGGAAATGGTCAGGGTGGTTTCTTCCAGCACGTCGAGGAGGACTTTGACGGTGTCGAGTGCGGTGAAAATGGTCACGTTGTTTTCCGTTGCGATCTGGCGGATCTGCGTGCCGTCGTTGGGGTCGGAGCCGAGGGCGCGGGTGTTGATGACGTAGGCGATATGGCCTTGGCGCAGAGCGTTCGGGATCTCTTCGCTGCCGTCGGAGATCTTTTTCAGCACGTGCGTGCGAATGCCGTTTTCTTTCAGAAATTTGGCCGTGCCTTCGGTTGCCTCGATGTTAAAGCCAAGGTTGTAGAAGCGGCGGATGAGGGGCAGTGCCTCGTCTTTGTCCCGATCGGCGATGGTGGCCAAGACCGTGCCGTAGTTTTGCAGGCGCGTGCCCGCGGCTTGCAGAGCCTTGTACAGGGCGCGGGTCATGGTTTTATCGTAGCCGATGGCCTCGCCCGTGGACTTCATTTCGGGGGAGAGATAGGCGTCCAGACCGCGGATCTTGTTAAACGAGAAAACGGGCGCTTTGACGTACCAGCGTTTCTTTTCTTCGGGATAGATGTCGAAAATGCCCTGCTCTTTCAGGGATTTTCCGAGGATGACCTCGGTGGCGATATCGGCCAAGGAATAGCCCGTGGATTTGGACAGGAACGGGACGGTACGCGACGAACGGGGATTGACCTCGATGATGAACACGTTATCGTCCTTGTCGACGATGAACTGAATGTTGAAAAGTCCCACGATGCCGATGCCGAGTCCCAGCTTTTTGGCGTACTGCAAAATCAGACCCTTGACCTTGTCGGAAATGGAGAAGGAGGGGTAGACGGAGATGGAGTCGCCCGAGTGGACACCGGTGCGTTCCACCAGCTCCATGATGCCGGGGACGAATACGTCCCGCCCGTCGCAGATGGCGTCGATCTCCACCTCGCGGCCTTCGATGTATTTGTCTACCAGAACGGGCTTGTCCGCGTCGATTTGCACGGCGTCGCGCAGATAGCGGCGCAGTTGCGATTCGTTGGCGACGATCTGCATGGCGCGGCCGCCCAGCACGAACGAGGGACGCACGAGCACCGGATAGCCGATTTCGGCCGCCGCGGCAATGCCGTCTTCGATGCGGGTGACGGCCTGACCTTTCGCGCGGGGGATATTCAGCCGTTCGAGCAGGTTTTCAAATGCGTTGCGATCCTCCGCACGGTCGATGGCGGCACAGTCCGTGCCGATGATCTGCACGCCGCGGTCGGCAAGCGGCTGCGCCAGATTGATGGCGGTCTGGCCGCCCAGAGAGGCAATGACACCGTCGGGCTTTTCAAACTCGATGATGTTCATTACGTCCTCCGCGGTCAGCGGCTCGAAGTAGAGCTTGTCGGCGGTGGTATAGTCGGTGGATACGGTTTCGGGGTTGTTGTTGACGATGATGGCCTCGTAGCCGGCTTTGCGGATGGTCATGACGGCATGGACGGTGGAATAGTCAAATTCCACGCCCTGCCCGATGCGGATGGGGCCTGCACCGAGCACGAGGATTTTTTTCTTATCCGTCCGCACGGAGGCGTTGTGTCCCTGATAGGAGGAATAGAAATAGGGAATGTAGGCGTTCGTGTGGCAGGTGTCGACCATGCGGAAGGCCGGGAAAAGCCCGATTTCGCGGCGGCGCGTCCAGACATCCGTCTCCGATACGCCCCAGAGGCGGGCGATGTACTTGTCGCTGAAGCCCATGATTTTTGCTTGACGCAGGGTCTCGTCGTCGTGCGCATCGCGCACGCGGCGCTCCATGGCGACGATGTTTTCGATCGCTTGCAGGAAACGCGGGGTGATCTGCGTGCATGCGTACAGCTCGTCGACGGAGGTGCCCCGACGCAAAAGTTCGGCGATGGCGAAGATATTGTCGTCGCGGAAGGCACGGATATAGGCGCGCAGTTCGTCGGTGGAAAATGCATCGAATTTGGGCAGGTGGAAGTGGCAGGCGCCGATCTCCAGCGAGCGCACGCCTTTCAGAAGGCATTCTTCCAGCGACGCGCCGATGCCCATGACCTCGCCGGTCGCTTTCATCTGCGTGCCCAGCAGGTTGGTGGCGGAGGCGAATTTGTCGAACGGGAAGCGGGGCAGCTTGGCGATCACATAGTCGAGGCTCGGTTCGAATGCGGCGTTGGTATTTGCAACGGTGATCTCCTCGAGCGTCATGCCGACGGCGATTTTCGCCGTGACGCGCGCGATGGGGTAACCGGAGGCTTTGGAGGCCAGTGCCGACGAGCGCGATACGCGGGGATTGACTTCGATGAGGAAATATTCGCTGCTGTTCGGGTTGAGGGCAAACTGGACGTTGCAGCCGCCTTCGATTTTCAGCTCGCGGATCAGGGCGATGGCGGCGCGCTCCAGCATTTTTTCGTCGGCTTTGCTCAGCGTCTGGATGGGCGCGACGACAAGGGAGTCGCCCGTGTGGACACCGACTGGGTCGATGTTTTCCATGCCGCAGATGGTGATGGCATGGTCGGACGAGTCGCGCATGACCTCAAATTCGATCTCTTTGTAGCCTTTTACGGATTTTTCGACCAGAACCTGATGCACGGGGGAGAGCTTGAACGCATTCATGCCGATCTCCACAAGCTCGGCCTCGTCGTCGGCGAAGCCGCCGCCCGTGCCGCCCAGCGTGAAGGCGGGACGCAGAACGACGGGGTAGCCGATGCGTGCGGCGGCCGCTTTTGCCTCGTCGAGGGAGTAGGTGATCTCGGAGGGGATGACGGGCTGGCCGATGGACAGACACAGCTCTTTAAACAGCTCACGATCCTCCGCCTGCTCGATGGAGGCGGACGGCGTGCCCAGAAGTTCGACGCGGCATTCTTTCAAAATGCCCTTTTTCTCCAATTGCATGGCCAGATTCAGACCCGTCTGGCCGCCGATGCCGGGTACGATCGCGTCGGGACGCTCGTAGCGGATGATTTTTGCGATGTATTCGAGCGTTAGTGGCTCCATATACACCTTGTCGGCGATGACCGTGTCGGTCATGATGGTGGCGGGGTTGGAGTTGCACAGCACAACCTCGTAGCCCTCTTCCTTGAGCGCGAGGCAAGCTTGTGTGCCGGCGTAGTCAAATTCGGCGGCCTGCCCGATGACGATGGGGCCGGAGCCGATGATGAGAATTTTTTTGATGTCCGTTCTTTTTGCCATATTCCGTTCCTCTCATTCTTGCAGTGAATTGTACACGAGTTTTCCGTCACAGACGGTGGCGATGCATTTGCCGAATACGCGCCATCCGGCGAAGGGGGTGGCCTTTCCTTGGGAAAGGAAGTCGCGCGGGTCGATCTCGTACGCGTCGTCGAGCACCCAGAGGGAATAATCCGTCCCCAAGGGGATGCCGAAGCGTGCGCGCGGGTTGGTCACCAGCAGCGACAGCAGCCGCTCCATGGGCAGCAGGCCGGGTTTTACCAGATGGGTGTACAAAATCGGAAAGGCGGTTTCCAGACCGACGATGCCGAATGCACTTTTTTCCAGACCGCGACTTTTTTCCTCCGCCGAATGCGGCGCATGGTCGGTGGCGATCATGTCGATCGTGCCGTCGCAAATGCCTTCGAGCAGGGCGGCGCGGTCGGATGCGTCGCGCAGGGGCGGGTTCATTTTGAAGCGGCCGTCCTCCTGCAAAAAGCCGTCGTCCATCACGAGATAGTGCGGCGCGGTCTCACACGTTACGTCCACGCCGCGCGCTTTGGCTTTGCGGATGATGTCCACGCTTTCTTTGGCGGAAATGTGGCAGACGTGATAGGCACAGCCCGTTTCTTCGGCCAGACGCAGGTCGCGCGCAATCTGCATCCATTCGCTTTCGCCGCAGATTCCGCGGTGGCCGTGCGCTTTGGCGTAGGCACCGTCGTGGATATAGCCGCCGCGCAAGAGGGAATTGTCCTCGCAGTGCGCCACGATCGGCTTGCCGAGCGATTTCGCCTGCTCCATGGCCGCGCGCATCACGGCCTCGGATTGCACGCCGCGGCCGTCGTCGGAAAAGGCGACGACGGAGCCGGCCAAGGCGTTCATGTCGGACAGAGCAGCGCCCTCTTGCCGCATGGTGATGGAGGCGTAGGGGTAGACGTGAATGCAGGCGGTACTTTCAATGGCATTGATCTGCGGCCGCAGGTGCTCCGGCGTGTCCGGCACGGGGTTGACGTTCGGCATGGTACACACGGCACTGTAGCCGCCGCGCGCCGCCGCGCGGCTACCGGAGGCAATGGTCTCTTTATAAGAAAAACCCGGCTCTCGGAAGTGCACATGCACATCACAAAAGCCGGGAAAAACGGTGAAAAGAGAATGACGGGAAAGCGGGAGAGAAAGAGAAGAAAGAGAAAGGGAAACACGGTCGGAAAAAGCGGGGTCTGCGTTGACGTAACGAAGATCAAGCTGCCGGTTTTCCATAAAATTCCCTCCCAATGTCATAAAGAAAGGTCAGGTGCCGTCGCCGTGCGGCGATGCCTCTCATGACCTCTGTAAAGTTTACCACAGGAAGCGGCGGGTGTCAAGAGGAAAAACGGAAAATCAGGTGGTATAATTGTCGAAATAGCCTTGCACGAGAACGACGGGCGTGCCCTTGTCGCCCGAGCCGCTGGTCAGGTCGCACAGAGAGCCGATCAGATCGGTCAGGCGGCGCGGCGTAGTGCCTTGCGCGGCCATATTGCCGACCAGTGAACCGCTTTTTGCGCGGATGGCGCCCTCGATGGCCTGCTTGAGCGCGTCGCCGGACAGGGCGGCGAAATCGTTATCGGCCAGATATTTCAGCTTCAGCTCGTTGGGCGTGCCCTCCAGTCCCGGGGTGTTGGCAACGGAAACGCTGGGGTCGGCCAGCTCCCAGATCTGGCCGACGGGGTCTTTGAACGCGCCGTCGCCATAGACCATGACTTCGACGTGATGCCCCGTGCGTGCGAGAATGCTGCGCTGAATGTCCAGAACCAGATCGGTGCATTCGCGCGGGAAGAGCTTGACGGTGCGTTCGGTGGACTTGTTGGAGCCGAGCAGACCGAAGCGGGGATTATAGCCGCTTGCGTCGATGCTTTCGGTCATCAGATCGTCCAGACCGCACACGCGCTCGGCACCGTTTTCCACAAGCAGGCGGTGTGTGCGCTTGCGGGAGTGAATGTCGCAGTGCAGGACGTTTTTGGTGTAGCGCAGGATGGTGCGGCAGTCGTTGGCGAACAGGACTTCGACCTCCGCACCCGCTTCACGGATGAGGTCACAATAGTATGCGACATAGTCCACGCCCGTGAACGGATGGGGATTTTCGCCGAACAGGCGGCGATATTGTTCCAAGGTAAGAACGTCGGAATAGGGGTTGATGCCCGCAGCGTCGAGCTGATCGAGCGAAACCAGCGCGTTGCCGACCTCGTCGGAGGGGTAGGAGAGCATGAGGATGATCTTTTTCGCGCCCATGGCGATGCCGCGCAGACACACGGCAAAGCGATTGCGCGAAAGAATGGGGAAAATGACGCCGATCGTTTCACCGCCGAGCCGCGCACGAACGTCGGCGGCAATGTTTTCGACGGAGGCGTAGTTGCCCTGTGCGCGTGCCACGACGGATTCCGTGACGGCGATCACGTCGCGATCGTGCAGGGAAAATCCTTCGCTCTGTGCGGCATCGAGCACGCTGCCGACTACGATATCGGCAAGCGGGTCGCCCTGACGGATGATGGGGCAGCGAATGCCGCGGGAGACCGTCCCGACTTTTCTTTCCATAGTTATGTGCCTCGTTTCTCTGTTTCGGCGAACCGAAACGGTCAGATTTTTCGTGGAAAAAACCACGGCTATATTATCGTCATCCTGCAGCCAAAATGCAAGAGGGAAAATAAAAATTTTTTGCGATACTGTCAACGCTTCCAAGTGGAGCGCGAGAACAGCACGAGAATCGGGAACAGCTCCAGACGGCCTGCCAGCATATCGAACGAAAGCACCAGCTTGCTCCAGATGCTGAACGAGCCGAAGTTGCACATTGGGCCGACCTGCTCCAGACCGGGGCCGATGTTGTTGAAACAGGCCAAGACCGCGGTCAGATTCGTGCCGGTGGTGAAGCCGTCGACGGAAATGGCGAGGAAGCTCAAAAACAGCACCAGAACATAGGCAATGAGATAGGCACCGGCGTTTTGCACCACGTTTTCGTCCACGACGCGGCCGTTGATGCGGATGGCCTGCACCTGATTGGGATTGCGAAGCCGATTGACGCTGCGCTTGAGGCTTTTGACGATCAAAAGCAGACGCGAGCATTTGAAGCCGCCCGCGGTGGAGCCTGCGCACGCGCCGATCATCATCAGCAGCACCAGAACGGCCTTGGAAAAGCTCGGCCAGAGGTCAAAATCGCAGGAGGAGTAGCCGGTGGTGGTGATGACGGAGGAAACCTGAAACGCGGCGTGACGGATCGTTTCGCCGACGGAGGCGTAACTGCCCCGGAGGTTGATGACAATGAGCACGACCGAGGTGAAAAACAGCCCCAGATACAGGCGCAGTTCCTCGTCTTTCAGGACGCTTTTGGCCTGCTTGATCAGCAGCAGATAATAGCAACTGAAATTGATGCCGAACAGCAGCATGAACACCGTGGTCACGTTCTGGATATAGGGCGTGCAGCTTGCCATGGAGTCGTTGTAAATGCCCAGACCGCCCGTGCCTGCCGTGCCGAATGCGGTGCAGGCGGCATCGAGCAGGGGCATTCCGCCGCAGAGGAGGAAGATAATGTTGACGATGGTCAGGACGATGTAGATGACATAGGGAATGGCGGCCGATTGCCGCATTTTCGGCACGATTTTGCCCACGTCCGGGCCGGGGCTTTCCGCGCGCAGGAGGTGAATGGTGTAGCCCGCGCCTTGCCCGCCGGGGGCAATGGCCAGAAGCAGCACCAGTACGCCCATGCCGCCGATCCAGTGGCTGAAGCTGCGCCAGTAGAGAATGCCGTTGGACAGGGCTTCGACATCGGAAAGAATGGACGAGCCGGTGGTGGTGAAGCCGGAGACGATCTCAAAAAATGCATCGATATAGTGCGGAATTTCACCCGAGAACCAGAACGGCAGACAGCCGAAAACACTCATGACGATCCAGCTCAGGCCGGTGCAGACCAGTCCCTCGCGGGAGGTGAATTTCGCGCCCGCATCGCGGGAGAAGAGCGTCAGAACGACGTAGGTCGTCAAAATCAGCGCGATGGATTCGAGAAATGCCCACAGCGCGTTCCATTCCCGGGAACACAGGCTGATGAGTGCGGCGGGGATCATAAACAGCGCTTCGATCAGCAGTATTTTCGCGGAAAAACGCCCGATCAGTTTGTAGTTCATGACACGCCTCCTTACGCGAAGATGTCGTTGATCTGACGCAGTGCGCCGCGGCGGCTGGTGACGGCCACGATGGTGTCACCCTCCAAGAAGATGGAATTACCGCCGGGAATCTCGGTCTGCGCGCCGTGCGTGATGCTGACGAGCAGAACGTCCGGGCGCAGGCGGATATTTTTCAGCGGCGTGCCGAGGTGGAGCGTGTGCTCGTCGACGCGGAATTCCACGGCCTCGACCTGCCCGTCGGCAATGGTATGGACGCTTTCGGCCGTGCCGCTCTGGTTATTCATGGCGCGGACGTAGCGGACGATGGTGTCACAGCAAAGGTCGCGCGGGGAGATGACGCTGCCGAGCGAGAGATTGTGGCTGATACTGCGGTTTTCGGTGTGTCCCAGCTTGGTGATGACCTGCGCGACGCCGCGGGTGTTGGCGTAGAGGGAGATGATCATGTTCATTTCGTCCGTGCCGGTCAGGGAGATCAGCGCGTCGCAGGTGGACAGGCCGTTTTCTTCCAGAAGGGATTTGTCGGTCGCGTCGCCGTGGATCACGGTCGCCTCCGGCAGTGTGGCGGCGAGCTGCTCGCATTGGTGCAGGTCGCGCTCGATGAGGCTGACGTCCACGCCGTCGCTGCAAAGCTGCTGTGCCAGATAGAAGGCGATGCGGCTGCCGCCGCAGAGGATGACCTTACGGGCGCGGCGGGTGATGATGCCCAGATTTTTCAGCAGAACGGATAGGCTGCTGCTCGGCGCGGTGACGAAGATGCGATCGCCCTCTTGCAGTACGAAGGTGCCGCCGGGGGTGACGGCGTTGCCGTCACGCAAAACGGCGCACACGAGCACGCGGCATTTGACGATGGAATTGAGCGAATTGAGCGAAACATTGCGTAGCTTGCTGTCACGGTCGATGCGCAGTTCAACGATGGCGGTGCGGCCTTTGGCGAAGGTATCGCGGTGCAGAAAGCCGGGGAAACGGAGCAGGCTTTCAATCTCGTCGGCGGCCTGCTTTTCCGGGTTGACGGCCAGCGAGAGCGCAAAGACATCCGTCATGGCATAGATCTGCTGGGTGTAATCGGGGTTGCGGATGCGGCCGATGGTGTGCAATTTCGGGTTGATGCCGTGTGCGGTGGTGCAGCACAGGAGGTTGACCTCGTCCTGATTGGTGGCGGCGATCAGCAGATCGGCCGTGGCAACGCCCGCTTGCTGCAAAACCGGCATGGAGGCGCAGTTACCGCGCACGCCGATGACGTCGTAATCGTCGCAAACCTCGGACAAGACTTTGGAGCTTGTGTCGATCAGGGTCAGATTATATCCTTCTTCGGAAAGACGGCGGGTCAGCGTTCTGCCGACTTTGCCACTGCCTGCAATGATGATGTTCATAAAGTCTCTCCTTTATAAAATCGTGCGGATGCGTATGCGAAAAGACGTTTGTGCGCGTTACGCCTACATCCAGACCATTATACTCCATTTTCTCCCATTTGGCAATAGGAAAAACGCAAACGACGCGGGGAGGGCATCAGGTGAGGACTTTTTCGCAATAGTCGATCATGTTTTGGATGTAATCGGGGCGCTTGGCAAGGAAATCGCGCAGGCAGCGGATGCTGGCATAGCCGCCGCTGACGGCGTTGGAACGGCTGCCGGAGCCGGGGTAGCGCGCGAAAAATTGGTCGTAAAGCGGCGCGTAGGTATCGCGGAAGGTGTTGAGCACGGAGCGTGCGCTGTCGGGGGAGAAGGTCTGCGCGGTCAGCTCGTTGAGTCGGTCGTAGAACGATTGACGGAAATTCTCGTTCGTCATTAGGTAGACAAAGCAAAGCACGGCGGGGTTGTTCGTGTTTCGGTCGAGCAGACCGTTGGGTTTGTAGTTGTCTTCGCGGATGGTGTTGGTCGGGGCGTCCGATGCGCCGCTGACACCGCCGAAATCCATATCGTAGAACTGGAATCGCCAGCGGCCGTCGGCGTAGGGATTATCCGCATCCGTGCGGATGGTTCTCCACATCGACCAGTTTTTCCCCGGCCAATCCCATTTGTTGTTGATCCAGCACTGCACCGCGAAGTAATCGCGGACGGAATCGGGGTCGACCAAGGTGCAAAATTGCCGATAGGCGGCCTCGTTTTTCAGGTCGGCGTGCGTGTCGAAAAAGTCCAGCAGGTCACGGAAATAGTAGTCGGTGCCCGCGCCGCCGGGAAGTTCGCCTTCGTCGAGCTTGTAGCCGATGGAATAGGTTTCGGCATCGCCCTTGTAGACGACGACATCGTCCTTTTCCACGCCGTGCAGGTCTTCAAAATAATCGTCGGAGTAGTCCTCCTGCAGGACGTAAAGCCCCCAATATTCGCCGTTGAGGTAGACTACGCACGGGCGCGAACGCTGGGTTTCGCACGCGCTGTCCCACAGCATCGACTGCCAGAAAGTATCGTTGAATTTGGAAGTAAAGGCGCAGTTGCCGCCGGCGCGGAGCACGAGGGTGTGGAATTTGTCCATGACGCTGCCGTCGTCACTGCGGTAGTCGTCGCCGAATACGGCGTAGTTGAAATTTTTTTGCCCGTAGTCCTTGCGGGCGTAAAGACGGAAGCTTTTTTGCAGGTCGGAACGGGAGTAATTTCCCTGAATGCGGATGCCGCAACGCTGCGTCAGCACGGCTTGGGCACCGCTTTGCGAAAATTCAAACAGCGTGACGGAGGCCTCGCGCTCCCATTCGCGGCCGCGCTGCTTGTAGTTGGCATCCAGAGAACGGGCGGTTTCGCCGTCGGTGACGCGCTTGCCGCCGTAAAGATAGGCGCGCAGTGCCTTGTCGAACCGTTCGCCCTTGACGTAAATGCCGCGTTCGGGGTCGAACAGGTCGTCGTAGTTCATGCTGATGCTCAAAACGGCCAGCGATTGCCCCGAGGCGTCACAGCTTCCGGCCAGACCGGGGATGTGCTCGTCCGTCGTGCCGATGAAATAGACGGCACTTTTTTCCAGCACGGTGCCGTCGGCCAGCGTGCAGGCGGCACGCACGACTGTGCATTTGTCGACCGCGTCATCGCTCGGCGCGGAAACGGTGCAATCAAAGTTGTTGCCGTAGCGGTTCGGGCGGTTGTAATTGGCGGAAAAAAGAACGGGGTCGACGGCGCTGACGACGTTTTTGTCGTTTTTGCGGTCGGTGATCGCGATGGGGGCGGTGTAGGGCAGAGCACCGTCGGCGGTGGGGTCACTGCCGTCGGTCGTGTAAAAGATCTGCGCGTCCGACGGGGCGGTGATGCTCAGCGTGAACGGCTTGGCATAGATGCCGCTTTCGACGCTGAAAGAAAGCACGGGTGATGCGCCGGCCGTCGTGCCGACGTCGGAGGACGTGGGCAGGGAGGGGGCACAGGCCGTCAGGAGCAGAGAAAGGGCAAGAAAAACGGTCAGGATGGTCTTTTTCATGCAAATACCTCCGATTTTTGTTTCCGAAAATCAGTATACATGCATATGTGCTGCGCGTCAACAGAGGAAATTCCAGTAAAAATGCCGCAAAAAACAGTGGAATCGTCGCATTTTCCCGGTTGCTTTTCTCCATGCACCCGAACTATAATAAAAGAAAACCCCGAACGGGAACAGAAAGATGAGGATACCGATATGCAGCAGCTAAGTGAGAAATTGCAGGAGATACTCGAGCGGGCGGTCGCCGATGCGCAGGTGGCGGGCGCGAACGTTCTGGTGCTACGCGGGACGCAGGAGCTTGCCTATGCGCAGGCGGGCTTTGCCGACATCGAAAACGGCAAGCCGTTCGCACGCGACACGATCTGCCGCATTTACTCCATGTCCAAGCCCGTCACGGCGGTCGCGGCCATGATCTTGGTCGAGCGGGGTGTGCTCGATCTCGGTGCGGGCGTGGGGGAATATTTGCCCGAATTTTGCGATATGCGAGTTTGGGAGAACGGACAAAAGGTTCCGGCGCGGCGCAATGTTTTGATCAAAGACCTGCTTGGCATGACGTCGGGCATCAGCTATCCCGCGGAGGATCCGTCGGGGCAGGAGGTCGCGCGCGTTTTTGAGGAATTGGAGGATCGGATTTTCGGCGACAATCCGATGACCACCCGGGAATGGGCGCAAAAGATCGGCGCGTGCGCGTTGGCGTTTCAGCCGGGGGAGAAGTGGATGTACGGCGCATCCGCCGACGTGCTCGGCGCGGTGATCGAAAGCGTTGCCGGCATGAGCCTGCGCGAATTTATGCGCAAGGAGATATTCGAGCCTCTGGGCATGACGGACACGGATTTTTATGTCCCGGGAGAAAAATCGGCACGCTTGACGCAGATATACGAGCGGACGAGCGACGGCCTGCGCCCGTTTCGGGACGATAATTTGGGAATATCCTATTGCGCCGATCGCCTGCCTGCGTTTCAGTCGGGCGGCGCGGGGCTTTGCTCGACCGTGGACGATTACGGCAAGCTCGCGCGCTCGCTGCTGGGGCACGGCGTGCAACTGCTCAAACCGCAGACGGTGCGCACGATGACAGACAATCAGCTTTTGCCGTGGCAAAAAGAGAGCGCGTGGCGCGCATGGGAGAGCATGGCCGGCTACGGCTACGGCAACCTATGCCGCGTGCTGACAGACCCGGGCATGGCCATGCTCAACGGCTGGAAAGGGGAGTACGGCTGGGACGGTTGGCTGGGCACGTATTTCTGCAACAGCCCCGAAAACGACGTGACGGTGCTGCTGTTTACACAGCGCAAGGATGCGGGTACCTTGCCGCTGACACGAAAACTGCGCAACGTCATCACGGCGAATTTGTAAGGAGGAATTGCCATGGATATGCAGGCGGAGGCGAAAATGCTGTCGCTTGTGGAGGACGTGATCGCCCGCGGGCCGTATGCGCCGAGCTGGGAATCGCTGTCGAAAGCACCCGTTCCCGCGTGGTTCCGCGAAAAACGGCTGGGAATTTTCGTCCACTGGGGACTTTACAGCGTGCCGGCCAATTCCAATGAATGGTATTCGCGCAATATGTACATCCGCGGGATGCCGGCCTATGAGCACCATGTCAAAACCTACGGGCCGCAAAATCAATTCGGCTACAAGGATTTTATCCCGATGTTCACGGCCGAGGCGTTCGACGCGCGGCAGTGGATCACGCTTTTTAAAAACGCGGGGGCGCAATATGTGTTTCCCGTGGCGGAGCATCACGACGGATTTCAGATGTATGACAGCAGCCTGTCCGATTGGAACTGCGTGAAAATGGGCGCAAAGCGCGACATTCTCGGGCAACTCAAATGCGAGGCGCAAAAGCAGGGGCTGGTGTTCTGCACGTCGTCGCACCGTGCCGAGCACTGGTGGTTTATGGGACACGGCAGGGAATTTGACTCCGACGTGAAAGAGCCGATGAAAAAAGGCGATTTTTACTGGCCGGCCATGCCCGAGCCGGACAATCAGGCACTGTGCAGCGAGCCGTATCCCACGCAGGAATATCTGGACGATTGGCTGGCGCGCACGGCGGAGCTGATCTGGAACTATCAGCCGAGCCTGCTGTATTTCGACTGGTGGATCCAGCATCAGGCGTTCCGTGCGCATCTGAAAAAGCTTGCCGCATTCTATTATAACTGCGGCAAGCTGTGGGGACAGGACGTGATGATCTGCTATAAGCACGATGCGATGAGCTTCGGCAGCGGCATCGTGCAGATCGAGCGCGGCAGCTTCGCCGAGGCAAAGCCCTATGCATGGCAGACCGACACGGCGGTCGCGCGCAATTCGTGGTGCTACACGGATTCGCTGGATTACAAGAGCAGCCGTGAGATCATCTGTACGCTCGTCGACGTGGTCAGCAAGGGCGGCAATCTGCTTCTGAACATCGGGCCGAAGGGCGACGGATCCATCCCGGACGGAGATCGGGAAATTCTGGAAGATTTGGGGCGGTGGATGGCCGTCAATCGGGAGGCCATCGACGGCAGCCGCTGCTGGCGGCGTTCGCAGGAGGGGCCGACCGTCCATGCCGAGGGGCAGTTTCAGGACGGAACGGAAACACGCTATACATCGCGCGATTATCGCTTCACCACGGCAAACGGCGCGATCTACGCCATATGCATGGCCTGTCCCGAGGATGGGCACTTCACGGTGCGTGCGCTGGCAGACAGCCGCGACCAGAATGTGCCGGAGTTTCACGGGCTTGTGGAATCGGTGGAGATTTTGGGCTATGACGGGGATTTGGCATGGCACAAAGACGCGGACGGCCTGCACGTACAGGCGGATGTACACGGAGAATTTCCCGTGGTGCTGAAGATCCGCGTGCAATAAGAAAGGAGAGAGCCTGTGTACGAAACGATCTGGAAACATGACAAAATCGCCTTCGGCGGCGACTACAATCCCGAGCAGTGGGACGAGGCGACGTGGGCGGAGGATATGCGCCTGTTTCGGTTGGCGGGTATCGACACGGTGACGCTGAACGTGTTTTCGTGGGCGGCGTTGCAGCCGTCGGAGGACGTGTATGATTTTTCCAAGCTCGACCGCATTATGCAACTGTGTCGGGAAAACGGCCTGCGCGTGATTCTGGCGACGTCGACCGCCGCGCATCCGGCGTGGATGGCGAAAAAATACCCGGAAATTCTGCGTACGGAACCGAACGGAATGCGCCGCAAATTCGGCTCGCGGCACAATTCCTGCCCCAACAGCCCCATATATCGGAAATTTTCGGCCGCGCTTGCGGAAAAGCTGGCTCGGCGCTACGGAAAATACGACAATGTCATCGCATGGCACATTTCCAACGAGTACGGCGGCGAATGCATCTGCGAAAATTGCGCAGGTGCGTTCCGTCGGTGGCTGAAAGAACGGTACGGGACGATCGATGCGCTCAACCGCGCATGGGATACGGCGTTCTGGAGCCATACGTTCTATGACTGGGACGAGATCGAACCGGCAAGCTACCTGACCGAGCACTGGGGCTGGGAACGCACGACGTTTCAGGGCATTTCGCTCGATTATCGCCGCTTTCAATCCGACAGCCTGCTTGCCTGCTGTCGGCTGGAGGCGCAGACACTGAAAAAAATCACGCCCGACATTCCCGTGACGACCAATTTCATGGAATTTTACAAGCAACTGGACTATCGGAAATGGGCACAGGAATTGGACTTCGTGTCGTGGGACAGCTATCCGTCGCCGGATGCGACCCCCGCGCGCATGGCCATGAATCACGAGCTGTTCCGCGGCCTGAAGCAGGGGCGGCCCTTTGCACTGATGGAGCAGACGCCGAGCGTGACCAACTGGCAGCCGTTCAATGCGCTCAAGCGTCCGGGCGTGATGCGCCTGTGGAGCTATCAGGCAGTCGCCCACGGGTCGGACAGCGTGCTGTTTTTCCAGATGCGGCGCAGCATCGGCGCGTGCGAGAAATACCACGGCGCGATCATCGACCACTGCGGGCACGAAAATACCCGCGTGTTCCGCGAGGCGGCGCAACTGGGCGCGGAACTGAAAACGATCGGCGCAAAGCTGCTTGCGACGCGCACGGACAGCCGCGTGGCGATCGTGTTCGATTGGGAAAACTGGTGGGCGGCGGAATATTCCGCGGGGCCGACGACGCTGCTGCGCTATGTCGAGGAGGTCGAACGCTTCTACACCGCACTGCACGGGCGCAACATCGCGGTCGATCTCGTGTCGACGGACGACGATTTGGGAAAGTACGATCTTGTCATCGCGCCGGTGCTGTACATGGTCAAGTCCGGGGTGGACGAGAAATTGCGCGCATATGTGCAAGACGGCGGCACGCTGGTGACGACCTATTTCAGCGGCTATGTCGACGAGAGCGATCTGGTTACCGTGGGCGGCTATCCCGGAAAACTGCGTGATATTCTCGGCATTTGGGTGGAGGAAACGGACGCACAGCCCGCCGAGCACGTCAACCATTTCACCTACCGCGGACGGCGCTATGCGTGCGATATGCTCTTTGATCTGCTGCACAGCGAGGGCGCGGAGGTTCTGGCGCGCTATGAGGAAGATTTTTATGCCGAAATGCCCGCGCTGACCAAGCACGGCTTCGGCCGCGGACAGGCTTATTACATGGCTACGCGCCCGGAGGCGGCGTTTTACGACGTGTTTTTGTCGGAGCTTTGCGCCGCGCGCGGCATCGAGCCGACTATGCACACGCCCGCGGGCGTGGAGGCGACCGTGCGGCACAACGAAAAAAATGCCTATCTGTTCCTGCTCAACCATACGGCGCAGCAGCAGTGCGTGCGCCTGCCGCACGCGGGACGCGACATACTGACCGGGCGGGAAGCGGGTGCCGACGCGTGCATCACGCTGGGAAAATACGGCGTTGCGATTTTGGAGTACGCGTATGAAATGGTTTAGAAAAGTAAAAATTCGGCGACAACTGCACAGTGTCTATCTGATGGCGTTGCTCATTCCGCTGACGGTAATCGGCCTGCTGCTGATTCTCTCCGCACGGCAAACGCTCAACGATTATTACGTGCAAATGCTCGTGTCGGATAACACCCGCGTGCGCACGCTTTTGCGCGAGGTGACCACGCAGGCGTATGCCGTGACGGACGATATCTGTTTCAGCCGCACGGCGCAGGAACTGCTGTCGGGCACATATGAGGACAGCACGGCGTTTTTCGCCGCGGCGGACGAGTACAATCGGAGTGTGCCGTCGACTTACGGCAGTGAAATTGCCAAGGTGTCGTTCTACACGGATAATCCGACCGCTCGCAGTTATCGGCAAATTCATTTCGCGACGGACGAGATCAAGCGCTCGGCGTGGTATTCCAAGGCGCAGAGCACGCTCAATTCGTTCTGGTTCTCCATTCCCGAGCAGAGCGACCCCGGTGCGAGCAACCATATGTCGCTGGTGCGCCGGATCAATCTGCCCGGCTCGCAGTATTTTGCCGTGGTGGTCGTGCAGATCAGTGACACGTACATCCGTTCGCGTATGAGCTCGAGCAATGTGGTAGACATGGTGTCGGTCGACGATCAGGGCATCGTGTACGGCACGAGCACCAGCCGATACGGCCAGCCCTTGCCGGTGGAGATCGACTATTCGCAAACTTATTTTCGCGACAGCGGCGCGGCGGAAATGGACGGGAAAAAGTATTTTTACGCCGTTTCCACCGTCGATCTGGACAGGACGGACTCGCGGATGTACGTGTGCACGATGGATCGCAGCGGCGTGGAGGACATCGCGCATCTGACGATGACGTGGATACTGGTGCTGGCATTGGCACTGGTCGTTCCGCTTCTGATCGTTACCGTCTATGCGTCGTATTTTTCCCGACGCATAAACCTCCTGCGCGAAGAAATGCACAAGGCGAGCCATCGAAATTACGACATTATCCCCGCGTTCAAGGGCAACGACGAGCTGGCGGAGGCATTTGCCGACCTGAAAGTCATGGTGCAGGACATCAAGCAGAAAGACGCGATGATGTACGAGGCTGAGCTGAAAGAGCGCGAGCTGATCAATAGCCAACAGCTTATGAAATACAAGATGCTGTCCTCGCAGATCAACCCCCATTACCTGTACAATACGCTCGAAACCATCCGCATGAAGGCACTGACCAAGGACGACCGAGAGGTCGCCGAGGCCATCAAACTGCTGGGGAAAACTTTGCATTATGTTCAGGAAAATACGGGCGTGACGTTCACGACATTGCAAAAAGAGCTGGAACACGTGCAAAGCTATCTGGCGATCCAGAAACTGCGTTTCGGCGGGCGGATCAATTACGAGCTGGACATCCAGCCGGGAATCGACCCCGAAAAGGTGACGATTTTGCCCCTGATGCTCCAGCCGGTCGTGGAAAATGCGGTGGTGCACGGGCTGGAAACGGTGGACGGCGTCGGCGTTGTGCGCATTCACATTCTGATCGACGACGGGCAACTGCACATTCACATCCGCGACAACGGCGTGGGCATGACGCAGGAGCAGCTCGGACAGCTCATGGACGGCATCAATTCGCCGCAGCTTCCGCGCAGCAGCATCGCACTGTACAACATTCACCAGCGCATTCGCCTGCGCTACGGTGAGGAATACGGCGTGAAGGTGGAAAGCACACGCGGCGAGGGGACACGGGTGTGCCTGCGCATTCCCGCGTGATTTGCGAAGTTGACTTTTTCCGACAAATTCCGTATACTTATACAATATAAGAACAGCGTACTCCCAATGCACCTGCCTTGTCAGTTCGAGGCGGGCGTAGTACGCCGTGGGAATCCGCCCTGTAAAAACGGCGGATTTTGGGGAAACGGATTGCGAAACCGGTCTGCGGACCGGTTTCGCAATGACGGGATTACTTTATAGAAACGAAAGGGGATGCCGACGATGTTTGAGGGCTTTACGCCGGAAACCATTGATTTTCTCTGGGGCATTCGGATGAACAACAATCGGCAATGGTTTGCCGAGCACAAGCAGCAATATATCGATACGCTCTATGCGCCGATGAAGGAACTGGCGCAGGAGCTGTTCGTGCCCTATGCGGACACGCCCGGCAATGTCATGAAAGTCAGCCGTATTTACCGCGACGCGCGGATGCACCATCCGCTTCCGTATAAGGAAAGCCTGTGGTGCTGTATCCGTCGGGACGGGGATTCTTGGCTGGAGCGGCCGTGCGTGTTTCTGGAGATCAATCCCGAGCGCGTGATGTACGGATTTACCGTCCTGCGGCCGAAAACCGCCTATATGGAGGATTTTCGCCGCGCAATCAGCGCGCGGCCGTCGGAATTTCTGACCTTGGCGGCGCAGGTGGAAAAGGAAACGGGTATCGCGCTCACGGCACAGTGCTACAAGCGGCCGAAAGAAACGGAAAACGAGGCGCTGCGCCCGTATTTCGCGTGGAAAGAGGACATCGAATGTCTGTGCTTTGAGTCGATCTCCGAGCAGGTGTTCGGCCGCGGATTGGCCGAACGCGCGCTGGATCTGTTTGAAAAAGTGCAGCCGGTCTACGACTATTTCAATCGGTTCTGAAAAGGAGCGACCCATGGAAATTTGGCACATGAACGGCGCGGGAAATGATTTTCTGGTGCTCGACGGGCGCGGCCTGACGGCGGACTATCCGACCCTCGCGCGCAAACTCTGTGCGCGCTACGGCGCGGACGGCTTCATGGCGATCGATGTGTCGCAGGAGGCGGATTTTCGCCTGCATTTCTACAATTCCGACGGCTCGCGCGGCGAAATGTGCGGCAACGGAAGCCGTTGCGTCTGCCGCTTTGCCTATGAGCACGCGCTGGTCGGCGCGCAGATGTGCGTGCAAACCGACGCGGGGCGGATTTACGGCGAACGGATTTCGGAAACGGAATACCGCGTTCGGCTCAATGCGCCGAGCGTGCTGGAAAAAAACGTGCGGGAAAATCTTGCTTACGTGGAGCTGGGCACGCCGGGATTGCCGCACGCCGTGGTCGAAGTGACGCAAGCGCAAATCGCGCAGCGCGAGCAACTGCGCCCGACGGCGCGGGCACTGCGGTTCGACCCGATTTTTCCCAAGGGGGCGAACGTGAATTTTTATGCGTGGCTCGGCGACGGGCACGTGCGAATGCTCAGCTATGAGCGCGGCGTGGAGGATTACACGCTCGCCTGCGGCACGGGTACGGGCGCGGTGGCGGCCGTGCTCCGGGCGCGCGGGGAACTGCCCGGCGGCCGATTGACGGCCGAGCATCCCGGCGGACGGCTGGAAGTTGCCGTCGCGGGGGAGGGCGACAGAGTGGAAACGCTGCTGCTGCGCGGCCCGACGGAGGTCACGCAGGTGCTGGACATATCCGTGGAATAATTGCAATCGGGCGAGGGTGACCTCGCCCGATTTTTTCGTTTTTGGGGGAGGCGGATTGCCACGGCACTTTGCACCTCGCAATGACGCGGAGCATTTTTCACTTTTCACTATGCATTATGCATTTCCGTGGGTGCGTAGATCCCTCGGCTCGCATTCGCTCGCTCGGAATGACATAGGGGAGCGTGCGGGAGGAGGGCGTGGAGGTGGGGGGAGCGCAAAGCGTACAAAAATCGACGGCAAAGGTAGCATTTTTCGGGTATTTTATCTAAAAAATACCGTGTTTTTTTCGCTGACCCCGTTTGCTATAGTATATCCGTAGGCGGCTATACGGCCGACATAAAAATTTGGGAGGAAATATACCATGGCAAAAAAATTATTTTCCATTGCTTTGGCACTGATGCTTGTGATCGGCTGCTTTAGCGGCGTGATCGCTTCCGCCGACGGCGAGGATGCTCCTACCGCGACGGAGTACGATGCCGTTCTGGGATTTGCTGACAGCGATTGGAATCCGCAGAACTGGGAACTGAGCACGAAAGTAACCGGCGCAGGCAGCTATAGCCTGGCGTGGAATCCGGATGCCACCGCAAGCGGTGCGACCGTGTTCGTTGTGGACATCAAGGGCGCAGGTGCCGATTTCGCGGCTGCCGGCCTGAAGCTGACGGCACTGTCCGTCCTGCTCGATGGCACGGAACTGCCCCTCGACCTGAGCAAAGTGGTCACCGGTGACTTGGAGAGCAACGGCAACTTCCGTATTGAAATTTACAACGAGTATGGCGCGACGAAAGAAAATGCGCCGATCGTGGCCGGCGATGTTGCATTCTCCGAGAGCCTGACCATCAACTTCACGCTGGGCACGGAAGAAGCCGCAGGCTATGATGCCGTGCTGGGCTATGCCGACCCCAGCTGGAGCCAGCAGAACTGGGAACTGAGCACGAAAGTAACCGGCGCAGGCAGCTACAGCCTGACTTGGAATCCGGACGCCGAAGTCAACGGCGCGCTTGTGTTCGTCGTGGACATTCAGGGCGCGGCGGCCGACTTTGCGGCTGACGGCCTGAAGCTGACGGAGCTGTCCGTCGTGCTCGACGGCAAGGAACTGCCCGTCGACGTGAGCAAGGTTCTGTCCGGAGACTTGGAAGAAAAGGGTAACTTCCGCATTGAAATTTACAACGAGTACGGCGCGACGAAAGAAAATGCGCCGATCACGGCTGCAGACGTTGTGTTCTCCGAGAGCCTGACCATCAACTTCACGCTGGCCAAGGTCGAGAGCAGCGCGAGCTACGACGCGGCACTGGGCTTGGTCGCTTCCGACTGGAGCACAAGCACCGGCTTCGGCGCAGAGTCCAACACGAAGATTCAGGTCGGTGAATCCGGCACATACACCATCGGCTACACGGGCGCTTGCAAGGATCTGGGCATTCTGGTCGTCGACGTGATCGGCGCACAGGCTGCCATGGATGCCGCGAACAAGACGTGGCAGGTTTCCGACGTCGTGCTGACCGTGGACGGCAACGCGGTTGCCGTGGATGCAAGCAAGCTCCTCAGCGGCGACTTGGAAGAAAACGGCAACTTCCGTCTGGAAGTGCACAATATGTACGGCGAAAGCCAGAACGATCCCGCGATCGACACCGCTACCGCGGTCAACGAGAGTCTGAGCCTGACCTTCACCCTGACCGTCGTGGATAAAGCACCGACCGGCGGCGAGGATACCAAACCCGAGCCCGAGAAGCCCGAGTTCGATCCCAACGGCGTCTACAACGCATACCTGCTGCTGCAGACCCCGAACTGGACTTACCGTGACCCGTGGAACTCCGTCAATGGCGTTGGTTCCGAATACTGGAGCGATGCAATTTACGGCAACGAGACAAAGGAATGGTACGGCAAGATCACCGATGCCGTCCTGAAGGGCAACGGTACTTACACCATCGAGATCACCGATTTCGGCACGATTTTTGAAGATGACTTTGCCGCGGCAGGTCAGGATTTCTTCAACATCATCGGCTTTACCTGCGATGCGCCTCTGGGCGGCTTGACCTTCACCGACATCAAACTGATCGTCGACGGCTCGACCAAGCACAAGGTGTCGCAGGGCTACCAGAACCCCGATGATACGACTTACGTCAACATCCTCATCCAGAACAAGTGGAACCCCGATGTGGCGGAAATCAGCTACTATCCCGCACCCACCACTTCTCTGAAGATCGAGTTCACCGTTTCCGGCTTCTCCTATGACAAGGAAGTCGCAGGCGGCGACGTTACTCCCGGCGGCGACGTCGAGCCCGGCGACAACCAGACGAAGCCCGCAACCGACGACAATGGCAAGACCGACGAAAAGGGCGGCAGCAGCATCGGTATCGTGATCGCGATTGTCGCGGTCGTCGTAGTGGCGGCAGCCCTCGTGGTCGTGTTCGTGTTCGGCAAGAAGAAAGCCTGAGCACATCGTCGTAACGACTGACGCAACCCAAAAACGGGGAAATCCGCAAGCGGATTTCCCCGTTGCTTTTGCCGCATTGACGGCGTGCGTCGGGCGCGAAAATGCATGGGAAATGGGCGGGTGCTCAATTTTCATGCAATTTAGTGAAAGATATTGGTGTTTTTTTCTTGCTTCTTGTGCAATATAATGTGAATGTAAAAAATTATGCGAACAGAAAGGTGTGGTGTTTGCATGGGCGAACGATTACCCGTACAGGTACATGGCGGGGAAACGACCACGACCGGCGCGCAGAGCTGTAAGATCCTGTACTGGGTCAGCCGCGCACTGCTGATGGCGTTTGCACTGCTGCTGTTTCTCCCAAGTGCGTCCCCGACGCACATCATCCTCAAATCCGGTCAGGCGACGATCAAAGGAACGGCTTCGCTGTTTACCAGCGGCATTTCCTACGGCACGCTGACCGACAGCCTCGGCCGTGCATTCGACAAAGGCTGGCTGAACGAAACGTATTTTTATCTGTTGTTTGCCGCCAGCATTGTGACGCTGCTGGGCGTCGCGCTGGCGATCGTGGGCGGCTGCATGAGCGTGGGCAACCACCGCATGAAGAGCGTGGGCAACCGCTTCCTGCTGGGCGGCAGCGGCGGCATGACGATCGGCATGGCGCAGATCTATGTCAGCTATTGCCTGATCACCGGCAGTGCCGACACGAGCAAGATCACGTTTGCGATGCCGATCGGATTTTGGATCTTCGCCGTGCTGGCGCTTGCACAGCTCGCGGTCAATGCCGTGATTTTCTTCGTGGTGCCGAAAGCATCGAAAGAAGAAAAAATGGAAATGGAACCGAAATTCCAGCTTTTCCTGATGCTGCTGCCGTTCTTGGTGCTGGTGCTGGCGTTCTCCTACCTGCCGCTGACAAGCTGGCGCTATGCGTTCTTCGATTACAGCGCGGGTAGTACGCTGAGCTGGGACAAGTTCGTCGGACTCAAGTGGTTCAAGACGCTGGTGCAGAACAAAGCCTACATCGACAAGCTGCTCCAAGTGCTGCGCAACACGCTCGTGATGAGCGGCCTCGGCATTATCACAAGCTGGGTGCCTATGGCATTCGCGATTTTGCTGACGGAAGTGCGCTCGCCGAAATTCAAGCGTCTCGTGCAGACGTTCACCACCATCCCGAACTTTATAAGCTGGGTTTTGGTGTATGCCATCGCATTTGCGATTTTCAGCAGCGACGGCTTTGTCAACACACTGCTGACCAATCTGACCGGCACGAAATACAGCCACAACTACCTCAACGATGCCGATCTTTCGTGGGTAAAAATGCTGCTGTGGGGTATGTGGAAAGGCACGGGCTGGAGCGCGATCATCTATCTGTCGGGCATCGCCGGCATCGACCAGCAGCTTTATGAAGCGGCGACGATGGACGGCGCGGGACGTTTCCGCAGGATCTGGCACATCACCATCCCCGGACTGCTGCCGACATTCGTGGTCATGCTGGTCATGTCCATCGCGGGCATCCTCAGCAACGGCATGGATCAATATCTGGTGTTCTCCAATGCAAGCAATATCGATTATCTGAACGTGCTCGACCTGTACGTGTACAAGCTGGGTATCGACTCCGGCAACATCCCGCTGTCGACCGTGGTCGGCATGAGCAAGTCGCTGATTTCCATTGCGCTGCTGTTCGTTGCGAATACGGCGTCGAAATGGATCCGCGGCAGCAGCGTCGTCTGATAGGAGGTGCGCAATATGGGCAAACCGAAAAGAAGCGCCAACGGCGATCTGATCTACAAGCGCAGTTTCCAAGATTACCTGTTTGACGGCGTGAACTATCTGTTCTTCTTCCTATTCACGCTTAGCTGCGTATTTCCGTTCTATTACATCTTCATCAACACGATCTCCAGCAGTACGGAAGTGGTCAAGGGTACGGTCACTTTCTGGCCGAAGGGCGTGAACATCCAGAACTACATCAACATGATGAAAGTTGACGATATCGGTCAGGCGTTCATCGTTACCTTCGCGCGTACCGTCCTCGGCACGGCGCTGATGGTGGCGGCGACGGGACTGATCGGCTATCTGGTGACGAAAAAGGAAATGTGGCACCGCAAGCTCTGGTACCGCTTCATCATCATCACGATGTATTTTAACGCGGGTTTGGTTCCGTGGTATATGAACATGAGTATGCTCGGCCTGACGAACAACTTTATGGCGTATATCATTCCCGGAATCGTCGCGCCGTACAACATCATTCTGGTCAAGACCTACATCGAATCCATTCCGGCGGAATTGGAGGAGAGCGCGTCGATCGACGGTGCGAGCTACTTCCAGATTTTCCGAAAGATCATCTGGCCGCTGAGTACGCCGATTCTGGCGACGATCGCCATTTTCGGCGCGGTGGGACACTGGAACTCGTTCACGGATTCGCTGATCCTGATGCAGGAAAATTCCAACCTGTACACATTGCAGCATCTGCTGTATAACTACCTCAATACGGCCAGCAACCTCGCCGGCGTGATCGGCAGCGGACATGACGCAGGCAACTTCATCGCGGATATGGCAAACTCCAAGGTCATGAAATACACGGTTTCCATGGTCGCGGTCATTCCGATTTTGCTGGTGTATCCGTTCATGCAGCGGTATTTTGAAAAGGGCATTATGCTCGGCGCCGTTAAGGGCTGAGCAGAAAGAATAAAAGGAGGCAAATGCAATGAAAAAAAGAATGATCAAAGTTCTGGCACTTATGTTGGCACTGGTCATGTCCTGTGCCGTTTTCGCAGGCTGTGAGCCGAGCGAAAAGAAGGAAGAAACCATCACGCTGACCGTTTTCAGTGAGCTGGCAAACTTCAGCGGCGAACAGACCGGCTGGATCGCAAAAATCCTGAAAGATAAGTTCAACGTGGTCATGAACATCGTCCCGTCGACGGACGGCGTGTTCGAGACGCGTATGGAGTCCGGCTCTCTGGGCGACATCGTGGTGTTCGGCGCAGACAATGAAAACTATGTCCGCGCGGTCAACGCCGGTATGCTTTACGACTGGAACGAGGATGATCTGGTCAAGGAATACGGCCCGTACATCTACGAAAATATGCAGGCGGCGCTGGACAAGAATGCAAAGCTGACCGAGTCCATCAACGGCAACAAGACCGTCTACGGCTTCGGCCAAGACGTCGCCGGTTCTTCCGAGGACCATGCGTCGTTCTTCTACACATGGGATCTTCGCTGGGATCTGTATAAGCAACTGAACTACCCGGAAATCAAGAACATGGACGATATGCTGCAAATGTTTATCGACATGAAGAAGATCTGCCCGCTCGACGAGAACGGCAACGACACGTATGCCGTGTCCATGTGGCCGGATTGGGACGGCGACATGGTGATGTACGTCAAGTCCTTCGCGACCGCTTACTATGGCTATGACGAGAACTCCGGCCTCGGCCTGTACGACCCCGACACCGGCACGCTGCACCCTACGCTGGAAGAAAACGGCCCGTACCTGACCGCGCTGAAATTCTTCAACAAAATGCACCAGAACGGTCTGGTCGATCCCAACTCCATGACGCAGACGTTTGACCAGATGGACGAAAAGCTGAAAGCCGGCGGCGTGTTCTTCTCCATCTTCAACTACTCCGGATCTCTGGGCTACAACAGCAAGGAGCACGTTGCCGACGGCAAGATGATGTGCTCTTTGGTGCCCACCGAGGCATCGCCTCTGGTGTACGGTATGTCCATCTTCGGCGGCGGCCGTGTCTGGACGATCGGTGCCGATACCGAATATCCCGAAGAGTGCATGGAAATCATCAACTGGCTGTGCACACCCGAAGGCGTTATGACCTATTTCTACGGCCCGAAGGATCTGTGCTGGTACTATGACGAAGAGGGCAACACCCACTGGACGGACTTCGGCCAGACGGCATACTTCAACAAGCGCAACACCCAGATGATCGGCGATTTCGAGGGCACGGGCGACTTCAACTCCGGCTCCCTGCAGATCAACAACACCACATGGAGCATGGACGCGTTCAACCCCGATTCCAACGGCGAGCGCTTCAACTATAAGTACTGGAGAAGCTATCTGGCTTCCTCCGCCGGCGCGATCGAGGACGACTGGAGAGCACACGTCGGATTCAACACCATCGAAGACTACATGAAGAGCACCAACTACAAGGTCGCGCCCTCGACGACGTTCACGCTGGCGGCTAAGGAAGGCGAGTTCAAGACCACGTGGACCGCAGTGACCGACGTGATCACGACCTATAGCTGGCGCGCCATCTTCGCCAAGAATGATGCCGAGTTTGATCAGATCGTCAGCGATATGATCGCGCAGGCCAAGGCTTACGGATATGACAAGTGCGTGGAGTGGTCCTTGGAACAGGCGGCCATCCGTCATCAGCGCGAAGAAGAAGTCAGAGCGCAAGACGCCAAGTAATCGGCGCGTCATCACACGCAACGGAAAGAGAGTTTACGGTCGGAGACTGTCCCCGCAGGGGGACAGTCCCGTTCCTGCATTTTTGAAACCCCGCACCAAAGGAGCAAATCATGAAATTTTTCAGCACGGACGGATTCCTGTACAAACTGATACAGGGCGTGTTCAACCTTGTGAAAATCAACTTTCTGTGGATGATTTTTTCGCTGCCGATCGTGACGCTCGGCGGCGCGACCATTGCCGCGTTTGACGTGAGTATGAAAATCGCCGGGGGAGAGGAGGGATATGTTGCGCGGGATTTTGTAAAATCCTTCCGCAGCAATTTCAAAACGGGCATTCCGTACGGCCTGCTGTTTTTGTTCTGCTGCTATGTCGTGTGGCTGGATTTTTCGCTGTTCGAGCAATTCGAGAGCAATCCCGTCATTTTGCTCATCATGGGCATGGTTGCGGCGTTCGTGTTTTTGCTGATGTTCCTGTTTGCGTTTGCGTTGCAGGCGCGCTATGAAAACACGTTTTTCAAAACACTGAAAAATTCCGTGGATATTTCCGTGCGGTATTTTGTCAGAACGCTGACGCTGATCATCGCAATCGCGGTGCAGGTGGCACTCTTTAGCTGGAACCTGACGACGATGCTGATCGGATTTTTGATCGGCCCGGCCTGTATTATCCTGACCGTATCGGGCTATGCCCGCGTATTTTTCCGAAAGATCGAAGCGGAACCGGGTTCCGTGATCGAGCGGGAATAAGAAAGGAATCGACACTATGAAAAATCGGAAAAAATGGGTGGCGGTGCTTGTCTGCCTGTGCATGACGATCTGCCTTGCCGCCTGCGCTCCCGAGAGCAATTCCACCCCCGAAACGACGACCGCCGCGCCGAATGACCAGACGACCGGCAAGCCGAAAACCGACACGGTCATCACCACAGCGCAGGAAAGCTATGAGGTCGCGATGACCGAAACGGTCGCGATCAATGCCAAGATCGTGACGAGCGCGCCCGGCATTTCCTTGAGCTACGAGTCCGCGGACGAAGGCATTGCGACCGTCACCAAATACGGAAAAATCAAGGGTGTGGCCGAGGGCACGACGGAAATCATCATCACGTCCTCCGACGGCGTGGAAAAGCGCGTGAGCGTGACGGTGCACAAGCGCGTGGTGGAGAAGATCCTGCGCCTTGCGCTCAATGTCATGTGGAACGACACCGAGTTGGGCTGCTTCAACAACGAAACCGGCGAGGTTCTGACCATTACCGAGGACGGACAGTACACCCTGACGTTCGACTGTGCCAACCTAAGCGAGGCGACCAAGGCGCTCGGCGTGACGGGACTGAACAATCTGACCTCCATTTACATCAAGGACTACGACGTGACGACGGCGGAGCTGATGCGCTCGAACGTGGTCGCGTGCGAGATCCGTTGGGACAAGATCATGGTCGACGGCGCGGAGCTGACGATCACCAACGGTGAATTTAAGAGCGCAATGAAAGCAACGGGCATTTTCGACACCAACGACCCGTTCAACGCGTGGGACGGAAGCTCCGTTGCGGAAGTGACGGTGGATTCGGAGAACCACGTGCTCAATATCAATATGGACAACCCGCAGACGGTCAGCGTCACCTTTACCATTTCCGGCATCACCTTTGCCGAATAAACAAGGAGAACGAACATGAAAAAAGTATTTAGCCTGATTCTGGCGGTTGCGCTGCTGTGCACGCTGTTTGCCGGCTGCACACCCGAGGAGAGCACGACCGCATCGACCGATACTCCGAATACGACGACCAAGAACAATACGCTCGAGCCCGAACCGGACGTTATGAATCAAGGGCTGACCGCGCTGGAGCTGGTGCGCCTGATGGGCAACGGCACCAACCTCGGCAACACGATGGAAGCCTGCGACACCGGCGTCGGCAGTAAATTTTCCGACAATCCGACCTATTATGAGACCCTCTGGGGTCAGCCCGAAACCACGCAGGAAATGATTCGGGGCATGAAAAATGCCGGATTCGACACCCTGCGCATTCCCGTGGCGTGGATGACCAACGCCACTACGCTGGCGACGGACGGCGACTACACCATCGCCCCGGAATACCTTGACCGCGTGCAGGAGATCGTCGATTGGGCGATCGAGGCCGATATGTTCGTCATTGTCAATGACCACTGGGACGGCGGCTGGTACGGCATGTTCGGCTCGGAAAGCGCCGAAACGCGTGCGTTGGCCATGGAAGCGTACAAGGGAATGTGGAAGCAATTGAGCGAACGCTTCGCCAACTACGATTACCACCTGATTTTCGAGGGCGCAAACGAGGAAATCGGCGCGCGCTTCGACGAAAATTCCATTTACTGCTCCGACTCCATCAAGAGCTATCTGACGGACGACGAAAAGTATGCGCTGGCCAACGAGGTTAATCAGGCGTTTGTCGACACCGTGCGCGCAACCGGCGGCAACAATGCAAGCCGTTTCCTGCTGATCCCCGGCTTCGGCACGAACATCGCCAATACCTGTGACGAGCGCTTCCATATGCCGACCGACAGCGTGAAAAACCGCCTGCTGCTGTCCGTTCACTATTACGACCCATGGGCGTTCTGCGGCGACGGACAGTCTACGATCAAGTGGGGCACGAAAAAGGACATCACCTACATGGTCGAGACCCTTGCGCAGATGAATAAGTTCACCGAGCAGGGCGTGGGCATCGTGATCGGCGAATACGGCGTGCTGTACGCCACCAAGGTGCAGGACAATACGAGCCTGTATCATCAGATCTTCCTGTCGCTGTGCGACAAGTACAATTTCACGTCCTGCCTGTGGGATTGCAGCGCGTTCTTCAAGCGCAAGGAGCTGACCATGGTCAGCGAGCTGGCATCTTACTACAAGCAGCACAATGTGGAATCGCACAGCCTGATGACACCGGAGGAGGAAGCCATCATGGCCGACCGCCGCATCAACGCCGCCATCAATGATGCGCCCGAGAGCTTCCGCGAGGACGCCGTGGACATTACGGATACCACCAATCTGGCGTGGATCATGTGGAACAGCAGCGACTATACCTGCTCGTACTCCGTGGGCGATACCTATGACCCCGACCAGATCTCCGAGGGCCTGAAGGATACCACCGTCGTCATCAATGGCGAGGGCGATTACACCGTCGCGCTTGACTTCACGGGCACGGCCGGCGGCTATTCCGCGGGCATCGCGTTCGGCGCGCTTGCGATCACGAACGGCGAGACCATGCATCCGGGCTGGATCATCGACATCGTGGAAATCAAGATCAACGGCGAAACCTACACCATGTGCGCAAAACCGTATACCACGGCCGACAATGGCATCACCACGCGCGTGAACCTGTTCAACGAATGGGTCACGAAGCTGCCCGACAGCGCGCGCACGGCCGACGGCGATCTGACGGGCGCGTCCGCGTGCATCCTTGACCGCAACGACAGCGTCATCCCGCAGATCAAGACGATCGAGATCACCTTCCACTACGGCCCTGCCGCAAACTAAGGCGAGAATATGCGGCCGTCGAACCGCACACGACGATTCGACGGCCGCGCAAACGCCGATTTTCCCGAAAAGGGAAAATCGGGTCTTGACAAAGCACCGATTTATGGTATAATGAATTGCGTTCCACGGAGGCTTAGCTCAGCTGGTTAGAGCGCATGCTTCACACGCATGAGGTCACAGGTTCGAGTCCCGTAGTCTCCACCAGAAACAAAAACCCATCCACTCGGATGGGTTTTTGTTTTTGGTATCGGCATTCAGACTACGGGACTCGAACGGATCCAATGCAACAGCCCGGGGGGCTGTTGCTCGCCGCCGGCTCGACGGCGACGACACCATGATTGCATCAAGTCCCGTAGTCTCCACCAGAAACAAAAACCCATCCACTCGGATGGGTTTTTGTTTTTGGTATCGGCATTCAGACTACGGGACTCGAACGGATCCAATGCAACAGCCCGGGGGGCTGTTGCTCGCCGCCGGCTCGACGGCGACGACACCATGATTGCATCAAGTCCCGTAGTCTCCACCAGAAACAAAAACCCATCCACTCGGATGGGTTTTTGTTTCAGTCTGTCAAAGAACCCTTGTTTTTGTTAGGTAAAAACAGGAGTTTTAAC
>CAYSYK010000003.1:0-84406 GCA_964435375.1 uncultured Oscillospiraceae bacterium
ACACGGAAAGATCCGCTTAATGCTGCTTGGTTCCCCACCTGACATGGTTCACGGGTTTCCGTTGCGCAAGACCGTCCCATCAACACTGCTTATAAGAACCTGACGATACACAGACAAGCCCGGGTGTGGGAATTCATCCCTGCTGTAGCGGATTGCAGGCATAGGGCACCGCTATCTCCCCGACTAGTGCGACCTTGTTACGAGCCGGTTTGCCGTAACAAGTTTATAATTGAAATCAGTTTACCTTCGATTCGATAAAAGCCGCAAGCTCGCCGAACGTGGTGATCTGGCGGTCTTCCATTTCCAGCTCCACACCCAGTTCGCTTTCCAGATCCATGATCATCTCCACTATGTCCAGCGAGTCGATTCCGAGGCTTTCAAACGTAGATTCCGGGGTGATCTCGGAAGGATCCAGCTCCAACTGCTTTGCAGCATAGGATACCAGTTTATCGTACATAACTCATTCCTCCGTATGTTTTTCTGTCGGTTTGCGAAATATGTTCGTGACAGGCTTTTCACAATCTGAGCATTGAATATTTTATTACATATCCGCGGATTTGTCAATGACCGATTTTTCTTTCTTTCGCGGCCTTTCCGGCGGCATAGGCGGTCGCCCACGCGATTTGCAGGTTAAACCCGCCCGTGTACGCGTCGCAGTCGATGATCTCGCCTGCAAAGTACAACCCCGGCACGATTTTCGATTGCATCGTTTTCGGGTCGATCTCGGACACCTTTATGCCGCCCGCGGTCACGATCGCCTCCTCCACGGGGCGTTTTTTCGTGATCGTAAAGTCGAATGCTTTCAAAAGTGCCCCAAGCGCGCGGCGTTGCGCCCGCGTCAGGGCATTGGCCTGCAAATTCGGATCGATTTGCAGCCGATCGAGCACGACGGGGATCATACTGCGCGGCAGGAGATCAGTCAGCGCGTTTTCCATGCTTCGATTTTTGTATTGTTCCAGATCGCGCAGGATGCGCGCATCCAGCGTCGCCTCGTCGAGCGCGGGCTTCAGGTCGATGACAAGACGGCAGCTCTCCCCCTTCAGGTGCGCGCTGGCCGAGAGCACCGTCGGCCCGGAAACGCCGAAATGGGTAAAGAGCAGTTCGCCGAAATCCGCGTACAGCTTCTTCCCTTTCGCGTCGAGTAATTTGACGTCGACATTGCGCAGCGACAGTCCCTGCATCCGTGCGGCATCCGCCTCCAGTGTTTCCAGCGGCACTAGCGACCCTTGCGTCGGCGTGACGGTATGTCCGAGTGCCTGCGCCATCGCATAGCCGTCCCCGGTCGAGCCGGTCGCGGGATAGCTCAGTCCGCCCGTCGCAAGGATGACCCATTGGCAACCATAGGTTGCGTCCTCGGTTCTGACGCCGCAGACCGCGCCGTCGCGCGTCATGATTTCCCGCGCGCGCCCGGCCTTGATCTCCACGCCCGCCGCGCGAAGTTGCCTTTCCAGCGCCTCCAGAACGCTTGCACTTCGGTCGGAGGTCGGGAAAACGCGGTTTCCGCGTTCCGTTTTCAGGGGGCAACCGCCGGTTGCGAAAAAATGCATGACCGATTCTGGCGGGCAGGCGTTCATTGCGCTGTATAAAAAGCGGCCGTTGCGCGGCACATTTTTCAGCACTTCCTCGACCGTGCAGTCATTGGTCACGTTGCAGCGGCCTTTTCCCGTGATCAGCAGTTTTTTCCCGAGGCGGCCGTTGCGTTCGAGCAGGAGCACCCTTTGCCCCTCGCGTGCCGCCGTAACGGCCGCGAACATTCCCGCCGCGCCGCCGCCGATCACAACCCCGTCATAGCTTTTCATGTCAACGCTCGCCTCCCATGAGCAGTTTTTTCTCCTCCTGCGTCAGATACCGCCATTTTCCAACGGGCAGATCGCCCAAATACACGCCACCCTGCGCAATACGTCGCAGGCGTGTCGCGTGGAGTCCGACCGCCTCACACATACGCCGAACCTGACGGTAGCGCCCCTCATGGATCGTCACGCGAAGCTGCGCCTGTTCGCCGTTGACGGTGCAGATCTGCACGTCGGCCGGACGCAGTACGTAGCCGTCAAGCGTGATTGGGCGCGCCAGTGCGCGGGCGCGCTCGGGCGTGTACCCCGTCACCCAGACAAGGTAGGTTTTGTCGATCTCATGACTCGGATGGGTCATTTTTTTCGTAAATTCCCCGTCATTGGTCATCAGCAGCAGTCCCTCCGAGCTGAGGTCAAGCCTGCCGACGGGATAGACCCGCACGCCGCAGTCGTCCACGAGCTGCATAACGGTGCGTCTGCCCTGTTCGTCGGATACCGTCGTGACAAAGCCGCGCGGTTTGTTCAACATGATGTACACCGGCGCATCGCCGGTCGGGAGTTGCTTCCCGTCGAGTCGGATGTCGTCGGCTTGCGCATCCGCGCTCTGGCCGAGCACGGCCAAGCGTCCGTTGACCGTTACCCTGCCGTCAAGAATCATTTTCTCCGCCGCACGGCGCGATGCCACGCCCCTCGCGGAAAGTATTTTCTGCAATCGCTCCATCGTTTTTCTCTCCAAATAGTCGCCGCCAAAGGCTCTTTTTCTCCGTCGAAGGCTGCCGTTCTACGGTCTGGGCATAGCGAAGTGCGGCTTTTCCGACGGGGCGGCCGTCCACGCAGATATACACAACTCCCGCCTGCGCGCCCTCTACGACCGGCGCAAAAGCCATTTTCACGGAAAAGCGGAAACTGACGCGCTCCCCAGCGGCCAGCGGAAAGTCAAAATCTTCCGCCGCCGTCAGGCAGACCGATTCACGTTCGCCGCCGAACACCGAAACGGTTCCGACCATGTCGTCGCGTGAAACGACGCGCTGCATCCGAAATCGGGAAAATCCGCTTTCATAGAGCGCGGCATGGTCTGCCCAATCGTTGCCATCATCGATCGTGACGGCGATCAGGCGTCGCCCGTTGCGGCGAACGCTGGACACCAAGATTCGTCCCGCCGCGCGCGTATATCCGGTTTTCACACCCTCTGCGCCTTCCACACGCCACAGCAGGCGGTTGTGGTTGGTCAGAGTGCGGTTTCCGATGCGGGTGGTTTTCGTCGATACCGTCTGCGCGAAAAGCGGATTTTGCATAGCGTAGCGCGCCAGCGTCGCCAGATCGCGCGCGGTCGAATAATGCTGCGGTGCATCCAGCCCATGCGGATTTACAAAATGCGTGCCGCTGAGTCGAAGTTGCCGCGCACGCGTGTTCATCCGTTCGGCGAACGCCTCGGTCGAGCCGGCGCAGTGTATGGCCAGTGCCGTGGCGGCATCGTTTCCGGAGTGGAGCATCATGCCGTAGAGCAGCTCCTGCACGGTGATCTTCTCGCCCTCGCGCAGATACAAAGACGAGCCTTCCACCCCGACCGCCTGCGACGGAACCACGACGATGTCAAGCACGTTGCACGTTTCGCATACGATCAGCCCCGTCATGATCTTGGTCGTGCTGGCAATGAGGCTCTGTTCGTCCGCGCGCCGCTCGTAGAGCACGCGCCCGGTCAGCCCGTCCGTCAGCACGGCGTTTCTCGCCGAAATTGCCCCTGCGGGGCACGATAAAAGCAGGACGGCAGCCAGTGCAGCCGCCGTCCCGGCAAATAACTTTTTCATATTCTCACCCGCTGCTAGTATGGATGAGACGCGCAAAATTATGCGTTTTTCTTTTCCGTGCGCTCGTCGATGAATGCGGCGATCTTATCGAGCAGATCGGGAATCTGCTCGATCACGCGGTCAGCCGTCGAATTGGCGGGCACGGGAATGGGCAGAACGCGCACACTTCCCTCTTTGACCACGAGAAACGCCACGGGGCTGACCTTTACGCCGCCGCCGACACCGCCTCCGAACGGATTTTCGGGCTTATTCGACGGATAATCCGAGCCACCGCCGCCGAAGCCGACGCTCACGCGCGACACCGGGAGGATGGTCACGCCGTCGGGCGTTGTGATGGGGGTTCCGATGACCGTGTTGGCATCGACCATTTCGCGGATCTTGGAAATCGTGTTTTCAACCATATTCGGAAGAGTGTTATTCATGTTCGCTACCGCCTTTTTTCATTTTTTGTTGTTCAAAATACTTTTTTAACGCCCGCAGGCCATATTTTACCGTCAGGAAAAGCACCGCCCAAACGGGGATAGCGAGATCGAGGCGAAACACGACAAGCGTCTGCGCGGCCTCGAAGTCGCATTCGACCTCAACATTGCGCTTTTTGATAACGAAGCAACGCTCCAGCAGCGGCATCAGCGATCCGACCGCCGCCCACGCACGCCCGTAATTGAGCGCAAGGTCGCACGGATCGTCGGCCGCAAGGATGAGCTTCATCTGCAAATTCCGCACGCGTAGTTTTTTTCGGAAGGAATTGAGAAACTGCAACGCGATTTTGATCAGCGGCAGGAAATCCTTCCACGAGCCGCCCTTTTTCTCGGCATCGGCATTCGCTTTTTTTGTCGCCTTTTTTTCCGCTTTTTTCGCCGATTTGTCTTTTTGGGGCTTCTTTTTCTCCCCGGAAATAAGACGTTCGAGTGAAATCTGGATTCGTCCGATCAGCGCGTACAGGCCAAAGCCGTCGCTTTCGCGGCTTGCGTCATATCGGACGGACACGCCGATCGGAATCAGCGCGATCAGCACGAGAGCCGCCACCACGGCAAGCACGATCAGCCAACCCATTACGTTTCCTCCTGCGGCGGCTGTGCCTCGCTCTCTTCCACGAGACGAAGCGGCTCGCCGAAGTCGATCTTTTCGATCGGCGGCATTTCTTCCAAGCTCGAAATGCCGAACGTGCGCAAGAAATCGGGTGTTGTACGATACAAGATCGGACGGCCGGGCACGTTGAGGCGCCCAGCCTCCGTAATGAGCTTCTTATTCAGCAGTGCCGACACGGAATACGCGCTGTCCACACCGCGGATCTGCTCGACCATGGCTTTCGTAGCAGGCTGATAATAGGCAATGATCGTCAGCGTTTCAAGCTGGGACGAGGACAGCTTCGGCGGCTTTCTCGTTTCCAGCGCAGTGGTGATATACTCCGCCATTTCGCCCGAGGAAACCATCTGGTAGCCCGCATCCAGCCGCAGTATGCGGATCCCGCGGCGGTCAAACGCAAGCGAATCGGCCAGCGCATCGGCCGCTTTGACGATCTCGTCGGGGTCCGTTTGCAGTGCCATAGCCAGACGCGCGACCTCCACCCGTTCTCCGGCGGCAAACAGGATCGCCTCAATGGCACGCTGCAAATCGCTCTGTTCCATATTCAGTCCTCCTGTTTCCAATCTTTGTTGATGAGCCGAACGGTCGGATCGTCGCCGTTTACGTCGTCTTCCAGCGAAACGGCATGATTTTTGCACATATCCAGCAGGGAGATGAACGTCGCCACGATTTCCGAGCGGCTTTTGTTCCCCTGAAAGAGATTTTTCAATTTTTCCACACCGCGCAGCAGCAATCGGCGCATCAGCTCGCCCGTTTTGCGGCTGATGGAGTACGGCTCCTTGCCGACGATGCCGCGGAAATTCGTGGTCGGCGGCGGCAGACGCTGCTGGCTGCGTTCGGCAATGGTATCCAGCGCACGAATCAGGTCTTTCGTGTCGTGCTGGTAGCGGTAGCCCTGCTCGCGGCGCAACGGTTCGGGGTCTTTCGTGAACATACTGCGCCCGATCTCGTTGCGCGGCTCCAGAAACGACACGGCCAAGCGAATCTGCTCGATGGCCTCTCTGCGCTGGCGTTCGATCAGCGATTGACGCAGTTGGTCAAGCTCTGACTCCGCCTCCGCCTGCTCGGCGGCCGACAGGAGCATTTTCGTCTTGATGAGCATCAGGTGGGATGCCATCGTGATAAACTCGCTGGCAACTTCCATGTCCATCCGCTTCATTTCATCCAGATAAGCCAGATACTGTTCCAGAATCGCAGTGATCGACACATCTTCAATTTCAATTTTGTTCTTACTTAAAAGCAGGAAAATAACGTCCAGCGGGCCGTCGAAATCCTCCATTTCCTCGGTACGGGTATGGACGATTCCCTCCAGCCGATAGCGCGGTTCACCCATGGCACTGTCCTCAGCTTACCCAATTTCTCACTTGTAGTATACCACCTTTTTCCTGTTTGCGCAAGTATTTCGCAGAAAAAATCGGAAATATCGCCGTTTACGGCCGTTCTTGCCCGGCATTTTGCGCGGTGCGTTCCTCCTCCGCTTTTTGCTGCTTGCAAATATAGCGGTAATACGCGATGCCCGCGACGGTCAGCACGAGTGTGACGGCAAAGACGATCGCCGCCAGCACATAGTTTTTTGAGCCGGCAGCTGCGCCCGTGGCCGTGGAGGTCACGAGTGACGGAATGCGCCCGATGGCGACAATGAGCAACCATTTTCCCATCGTCAGCGGTGTCAGACCCGCAAAATAGCTGAGAAAATCCTTCGGTGTTCCGGGAATGAGCATAAGCAGAAAGGCAAGTGTTTGCGTTTTTTTCGGATTTTTCAGGAAAGAAAAGCTGTGAATTTTCTCCGTCGAGAAGAAAACTTCGACCAATTTCACGCCGAATCGACGAACCAGCAGGAAAATCAGCCAGCTTCCGATCAAAAAGCCCGCGAGGGTCAGGAGCGTTCCCTCCCAAAATCCGAACGCGTAGCCTGCCGCCAGCTCAATCGGTTCACCGGGAATAAACGCGACCACGACCTGCAGTACCACCATGCCGACAAAAATCAGTCTGCCCCAAACGCCGTAGGAGTCGACCAATTCCCGAAAATCCTCCTGCGCTTTGGCGAGACGGATCATCGGCACGCCGATAAAATATCCGACCAGCGCGCAAAACAGCAAAAAAATGAGAAATGCGACCGCCGCGACGATTTTCTTGTGCGTCTGTGTCATGCGATTTCCCTCCCGTCATCCGTTTCCTGTCATTAGTATAACACACCGCATTTCAAATAGGTATATATTTTATTAACTTTTTGACAGAAAGACCTCCGGAGAATCCCGGAGGTCTCGATTTACTCCTTCACGGCAGCTAGGATCATGCGAACCAATTCTTCCTTGCCTGTCCCCTTTTCCGCCGAGAACGGGATGACAACGCATTCCTGCGGCAAGGCAAGCACATCGCGAATGGTTTCCAGATTCGGCTCGATCTCACTCTTTTTTAGCTTGTCGAGCTTGTTGGCCACCACAACGAACGGGCAATTGCTTTCGATGAACCAATTTGCCATGACGATGTCGTTTTGGGTCGGCGCGTGGCGCGCGTCGACGATCATCACGCCCAAATCAATGCGCCCCGCGGCGAAATACGCCTCCATCAGCCTGCCCCAGCGTTCCTTTTCCAATTGCGAAACTTTCGCGTAACCATACCCGGGCAGGTCGACGAAATACGCCTTTTTGTCGATTACGAAGTAGTTGACATGGATGGTTTTTCCGGGCTTATCCCCTACGCGGGCAAAATTCTTCCGATTCAGGATGCGGTTGATAACGGAAGATTTTCCCACGTTGGACTTGCCCGCAAAGGCGATCTCCGGCAGGCGATTGCCCGGAAAATCCTTCGGCGACGCCGCGGAAATCAAAAAATCGACGTTGTTAAAGTTCATGCTCTCCCTCACTGGCGGATGCTCGGCTTGCGCGACATGGGCTTATGTTCCGTCGAAAGCTCCGGCAAGATTGCGGCTGCAACGGCGGCGGGTTGGACAAGTGCCGTTTCGAGCACGGTGTCCATGGTTTTCGCCGTCACGAAGTGCAGCGCGTTACGTACGGTTTGGTCAATTTCCTCCAGATCGCGCAGATTGTCCTGCGGGATGATGACGGTCGATACGCCGTGGCGCAGCGCGGCCATGGTCTTTTCTTTCAACCCGCCGATCTGCAGAACACGTCCACGCAGGGATATTTCGCCCGTCATTGCCACATCGCGGCGCACGGGCGTCCCGGTCAGAGCCGACACGATGGCCGTGCAGACCGTCACGCCGGCAGACGGGCCGTCTTTCGGGACCGCGCCCTCGGGGAAATGGACGTGAATGTCTTTCGTGCGGTAGAAATCGGGTGCAACGCCGAGGCGTGTGCAGTTCGCGCGGATATAGCTCAGTGCCGCGTGCGCCGATTCTTTCATCACGTCGCCCAGATTGCCCGTCAGTTCGAGCTTTCCCGAGCCGTCCATCACATTGACTTCCACTTCCAGCGTTTCTCCGCCGACACTCGTCCATGCCAGTCCCGTCACGAGGCCGATCTCATCCTTGGCGGACGTATGATCGGGCAGGAACTTGCGCACGCCCAGATATTCCTCCAAATCGGCAACATCGACCGTGATTTTCTTCACCCGTCCGTCGTACAGGCGGATGTCGGTCTTGCGGCAGATGGTCGCGATGCCGCGTTCGAGGTTGCGCACGCCGGATTCACGCGTATAGCCGCGGATGATCTCGCGAATGGCCTCGTCCGTGATGCGAAGCTGCGTCTTTTTCAGGCCGTGCTTGGTCAACTGTCTGGGGATGAGATGATTTTTTGCGATCATCAGCTTTTCCTCGTCCGTATATGAGCCGAGTTCGATGACCTCCATACGGTCGAGCAGCGGCCGTGGCACGGTGTCGAGCGTGTTGGCCGTCGTCAGGAACATCACGTCGCTCAGATCGAACGGAATTTCCAGATAGTGATCGCGATAGGTCTTATTCTGTTCGGCATCAAGCACCTCCAAAAGTGCCGCAGACGGGTCGCCGCGGTGATCGGTGCCGAGTTTGTCGATTTCATCGAGCAGCAGGAGCGGATTGCAGCTCCCCGCCTCGGAAACGGCGGCCATGATGCGTCCGGGCATGGCGCCGACATAGGTTTTGCGATGTCCGCGGATGTCCGCCTCGTCGTGGATGCCGCCCAGAGAAATCCGCGCAAGCTTGCGGTTCAGGCTGCGCGCGATGGAATACGCGATCGACGTTTTACCCACACCGGGAGGCCCGACCAAACAGATGATCTGCGGCGGCATCTGCGGTGCCATTTGCCGCACGGCAATGGTCTCCAAAATGCGCTGTTTGACCTTCTCCATGCCGAAATGGTCTTTTTCAAGCACCTTTTGTACCTGCGCAACGTCCACCTTTTCGCGCGTTTTGACGTTCCACGGCAGTTCCAGCACGACATCGAGATAATTGCGCAGTACGGATGCCTCCGCCGAACCGAACGGCTGTCTGCGCAGGCGGTCGACGTCTTTCAGCAGTTTCTTGCTGACATCGTCCGACAGCCGCAACTGCGTGATTTTCGCGCGGTATTCGTCGTATTCTTCCTGTTCGTCGCCCTCGCCCAGCTCCTCGCGGATGACGCGCATCTGCTCGCGCAGATAATAGTCTTTCTGGCTCTGGTCGATGTTTGCGTGCGTTTTTTCCTGTATTTCTTCTTCAAGCTGCAACATCTCAACCTCGCGGTTGAGCAGGCGGATCGCCTGTTCCAGACGGCGCACGGGATTGAGCTGACACAGCAGCTTCGCCTTGTCGGCATAGTCCATGCCGGAATTTTGTGCGATGGCATCGGCAATAAAGCCGACATTGTTGCTCGCCAGCATACGAAGCTGAACGGCCTGCGCCGGCTGCTCGGCCAGCTCGCAGTAAATACCGTAGAGCACATTCGCCTGACGGCAAAGCGCCTGATTGCGGACGGAATCCGTTATTTCCTGTTCGGCAACGGCTTCCACCGTGGCATAGAAAAAGGGGTCGGTCTGTTCCATCTGCGTGACGCGTGCACGGCAAAGGCCGTTGACCAGCACACGCAGAGTCTCCCCCTGTGTTTTCAGAACCTGCTTGACCTTGACCACCGTTCCGACAGGATAGAGATCGCTCGGCTTCGGCTCGTCGATCGTCAGATCTTTCTGCGGGACGAGCAAAAGCTGCTGCGCGCCCTGCATCGCCATGTCCAACGCCTTGCGTGACTGCGCGCGGCCGATGTCGAAATGGACGGTCTGGTCGGGGAAAACCGCCAGTCCACGCAGAGCCAGCACAGGCAACCGTCCGGAGATCAGTTTTTCACTCATTTTTTCACCTGCTTTCGTAATAGCAGGAAAAGGGGTAGTCGCCTACCCCCCTTCCGAAACATCTATTGACTGCCCAGCGGCAAACGCGGCGTCTGCGCGTCGCGGATGATGATCGGCTCTTCGCCGTCGATGGATTGGGCAGTGATAATGACCTTGCGGATGGAAAGATCGGACGGAATGCGATACATGACATCCGTCATGACACTTTCCATGACCGCGCGGAGCCCTCTTGCGCCGATCTGACGGTCAAGCGCCTTTTGCGCGATCGCGTCGAGCGCCTCGTCGGGGATCTCCAGCTCCACGTGGTCAAGCTCCAGCAGCTTGGTATACTGCCGGACGAGCGCATTTTTCGGCTCGCGGAGGATACGCACGAGGTCCTCCTTTTTCAGGCTTTCCAGCGTGGTGATCACGGGCAATCGTCCCACCAGTTCGGGAATGATGCCGAATTTCAGCAGATCATGCGGCTGCACCTGCGAGAAAATTTGGCCGACGTCGCGCTTTTTCTTGCTTTCGATCGTCGCGCCGAAGCCCAGACCGGATTTTTCCGTGCGGCTTTCGATGATCTTGTCCAGACCGTCGAATGCGCCGCCGCAGATGAACAGGATGTTGGACGTGTCCATCTGGATCAGCTCCTGCTGGGGATGCTTCCGTCCGCCCTGCGGCGGCACGCCCGCGACCGTTCCTTCCAGAATTTTCAGCAGTGCCTGCTGAACACCCTCGCCGGAAACGTCGCGCGTAATGGAGGTATTTTCGCTCTTGCGGGCGATCTTGTCCATTTCGTCAATGTAAATGATGCCGTGCTCGGCGGCCTCCAGATCGAAATCCGCCGCCTGCAGCAGACGCACGAGGATATTCTCCACATCGTCGCCGACATAGCCGGCTTCGGTCAGGGTCGTCGCATCGGCGATGGCAAACGGAACATTCAGAATTTTCGCCAAAGTCTGCGCGAAAAGGGTCTTACCCGAGCCCGTGGGGCCGATAAGCAGAATGTTGCTCTTTTGCAGCTCCACGTCGGAATCGTTCGCCAGATAAATGCGCTTATAGTGATTGTATACCGCAACGGAAAGTGCAATCTTGGCCGCATCCTGCCCGATGATGTAGCCGTCCATATAGGTCTTGATCTCCATCGGAGTGGGCAGTTTTTCGGGGCGATCCGCCTGCTTCTCGTCCGCGGCAAGCAGTTCGCAACAGGTCTGAACGCAATCGCTGCAAATGTAGACGCCCGGCCCGGTGATCAGCCGAACCTGCGTTCCGTCTCTGCCGCAGAAGCTGCAACAAATCGGTTTTTCATGATTGTTCGCCAAAGTTGCACCGCCTTTCCATGCATCAATGACGCTCGATCACGCGGTCGATCAGGCCGAAATCCAGTGCTTCCTGCGCCGTCATGAAGTGGTCACGCTCGCAGGTGTCCGTCACTTCCTCCGGCGTTTTGCCGGTATTTTCGGCAAGGATGCGGTTCATGCGCTCTTTGATGACCTGCAAACGCTTCATGTGGATGGCCATGTCGGTGATCTGACCCTGTGTCCCGGCCGAGGGCTGGTGGATCATGATTTCGCTGTTTGGCAAAGCCATACGCTTGCCCTTCGTGCCGGCCGCGAGCAGGAATGCGCCCATGGATGCCGCCATGCCCACGCAGATGGTCGCCACGTCGCAGTGGATGTATTGCATGGTGTCGTAGATCGCCATGCCCGCCGTCACGCTGCCGCCGGGGCTGTTGATATAGAATTGAATGTCCTTGTCCGGGTCCTGCGCTTCCAGATACAGAAGCTGTGCGACGATCAGCGACGCGGTGGTGTCGTTGACCTCCTCGGACAAAAATACGATGCGGTCGTTGAGCAAGCGGGAGAAAATGTCATAGCTGCGCTCTCCGCGGCTGGTCTGCTCGACGACATAAGGAATAAAACTCATGGTGATGTCTCCTTTCATGGGGCTTAAAACATTCTAACCACTTGTCGGAGGGGTTATTCCGGAAAATTACTCGGCCTTTGCCTCGGGTGCAACGGCGACGGCATTGTCGACAATGACCTTGACCGCCTTGCGAACTTCCAGACTGGTCTTGATCTCGTCCGCGGGAACCATGGACTTGACCTTCTCCACATCCATGGAGTAGTCGGCGGCGAGCTTTTCATACTCGGCGGCGATCTCCTCATCGGACACGGTCAGCGCTTCCTGCTCAACGATCTTGGCCAGCATCACGTTGACCTTCGCCTGCTTCTCCGCGGCGGGACGGAACGCATTGCGCATGGTGTTCATGTCGCCGCCCATCATCTTGGCATACTGCTCGACGGAGTAGCCGCTCATCTGAAGCTGATAGGCAAAACGCTCCATCTGATTGTCAAGCTCGGCCTCGATCAGCGCGCGGGGCATATCGACGGTGGTATTCTCGGCCGCCTTGTCGATGCAAGCCTGCTCGAACGCGGAGTCGGACTGCTTGCGGGCGTTCTCCAGTGCCTTGGCGCGGATGTCGTCTTTCAGGGCATCGAGCGTGTCGAATTCGGACACATCCTTGGCAAACTCATCGTCCATCTCGGGCACGATCACGGTGGAGACCTTGTTGCACTTGACGTGGAACACGACGGCCTTGCCTGCCAGCTCTGCATGATAATCCTCGGGGAACGTGATGTCGATGTCTTTCTCCTCGCCCGCGGACATGCCCACGACCTGCTCTTCAAATCCGGGCACGAACGAGCCGGAGCCGAGCTTCAGGTCGAAGTTCTCGCCCTTACCGCCGTCGAATGCGACGCCGTTGTCGAAGCCTTCAAAGTCGATGTTGGCCGTGTCGCCCATTTCGGCGGGACGCTCAACCGTCTCGGTGGAGGAAACGTTCTGCGCCATGGTCGCAAGCTCTGCCTCGACCTGCTCGTCGGTCACGTTGACCTCTGCCTTGGGTGCTTCGATGCCCTTATACTGTCCGAGTGTGACCTCGGGATAGACCTCGGTGGTCAGCGTCAGGGTGACGATACCGTCGTCGGAAATGCTCATATCCGTCAGGCTGGGACGGCCGACGGCCTTGATCTGCTGCTTGACGACCGCCTCGTCGTACACGGTGGGGAAAATTTCCTCGATGCCGTCTTCATAGAAAACGTGCGCGCCGTACATGGCCTCGATCATCTTGCGGGGCGCTTTGCCCTTGCGGAAGCCGGGAAGCTGAATATTTTTGCGCTGTTTCTGATAAGCGGCGCTGACGCCCTTCTCCATCAGATCGCGGTCGATCTCAACGATGATCGTTGTTTCGTTGCCTTTTCTTTCAATGCTCTTGACAGTCATATGATAATCCTCCAAAATGTCGACCGCTTTGCGGCCTGTCTTTTTACCTAAGCTGTTCTATTCTACCAGACATTCTTCAAATTGTCCACCCTTTTTTCAAACTTTTTTCGCATTTTTCATTTTTCCGTCAAAATGCGCTTTTCCCGGGATTCCGTTTCGTGGCATCGGGAAATACATCCGAAATTCTTCCGGCTGCGGATATTGAAAAAATGAACCGCGTATGATACTGTAATCATGCCAAACGAATCAAATAATGGATCGTGATGATCGGCAACGGCGTGACAAGCGTTGACCAGTATGTGTTCGAGTATTGCAGCAGCCTGACGAGCATCACGTTCTCGGGGACAAAAGCGCAGTGGGATGCAATTGAAAAGGTTGACGATTGGAACTACAATACCGGAAACTACACCATTCACTGCACCGACGGTGACATTCAGAAATAAACAGCAAAATGGGAGCAGGAAATTCCTGCTCCCTGTTTTATGGGCATTGGTGATTATTCCGGCAAATTCACACAGCGGCGGAGGATGGAAAACGCAGGGACTTGCCGCGGCAGGCGTAGATAGAATTGCATCTGCGGTGTACGCGGCTCGAGCAGACGATTGCCGTCGAGATCGGTCATGCTTTCGGCGACGACGGAAAACGGACGCAAATCGGGGCCGACGACTTCCAATGCGTCGCCCTGCACAAATTTGTTGTTCAGGCTACAAAGCGCAAGGCCGCTTTCGTCGCAGGAAAGGACTTTCGCGCAAATCTGCCATTCGCGCAGATAACGCGAATGCTCGGTGTACTGCCCCGGCTGGCCGAAATAAAAGCCTGTCGAATAAATGCGATGCGACACATGATCGACCTCATCGCGCCAGATTTTGTCGATCGGGCGGCCTGCGGCCAGATCGTCGATGCAATGGCGGTATGCGCCGGTGACGATGGCGGCGTAGTATGCCGACTTCGCACGGCCTTCGATTTTGATGCAGTCGATGCCCGCGTCGGACAGCTCCTTGAGGTGGTCGATCGTGCACATATCCTTGGAATTTAAGATGTATGTACCCTTTTCGTCCTCGAAAACCGGAAAATATTCGCCCGGACGCTTTTCTTCCATCAGCGCGTACTGATAGCGGCATGGCTGGGCGCACGCGCCGCGATTGGAGTCGCGGCCGGTCATATAATTGCTCAAAAGGCAGCGTCCGGAATAGCTGACGCACATCGCACCGTGACCAAAAGTCTCAATTTCCAACGCTTTCGGACATTTTTCGCGGATGCAACTTATCTCCGAAATGCTCAATTCCCGCGCCAAAACCACTCTTTTTGCGCCCAAATCGTACCATGCGGTTGCACATTCGTAGTTGGCGATCGACTGCTGTGTCGAAACGTGAAGCTGACAATGCGGGGCGTATTTTTTTGCCAGCGTGAACGCGCCCAGATCCGCCACGATCAGCGCATCAACGCCGATCGCGTCAAGCTGCTCCAGATAGGCGGGCAAGACGGCGATCTCGTCGTTGCGGGGCATAGTGTTGACGGTGACGTGCACGCGTACCCCATGCGTGTGCGCAAAAGCGACGGCCTGCGGCAATTCTTCGGAAGAAAAATTGCCGGCAAAAGAACGCATTCCGAATGCCGTGCCCGCAAGGTAGACGGCATCCGCGCCGTACAGGACGGACATTTTCAGGCGTTCCATATCGCCGGCAGGGCTTAATAATTCGAGTTTTGCCATGTTCTATCTCCTCGGTTGGTTTCGTCGGTCTTTGTTTTTTGCACCTTCCCAGCGGAAAGTGCCTTGACCAGCGCGTGATAATCATAGCGTCCGTGCAATTCGTAAGTGCCGGGGCGAATTTTGCTCTGTGCACCGGTCAGGCGGACGTACAAGCGAAACAGCCACGGATGGTCGATCAACTCGGCCTCTTTCAGCGCACGCGAAACGTCGGCAAGCGCGTCCGTTTCGGAGACGGTGAAGCTGACCGTACTGTCCGCGCGGCCGAACGCAAGAACATCGGAGGCGAAAATCCACAAAAGGTTCCCGACCACGATGCCGCAGAGGAAAACGGCCGTCAGCCACAAAATCGGCGCAACGGTCTTGGTTTTACCGCCTTTGTTTCTGTCTTTGGGCGTGGGGAATTCAGAATTTGCAAAGTCGGCGTTTTCGTGCATGAAATTCCTCCCGTTATCGGATGACGATCTGCTCGCGGATCTGCCGTGCGTCCTGCTCCCCTTTCAGCGCATCGATGAGCGCAAGGGCGAACGGCACGGCACAGCCCGCAGAGGCTGCCGTGATGATCTTACCGTCGCGCACGCAAGCCTGTGCGCGCACGTCGGCCGTGCCCATTTCGTTTTCACAGCCGGGATAGCACACGGCGGCAAGGCCGTCTGTGATGTGCAGTTTTGCCAGAATGGTCGGTGCGGCGCAGATGGCGGCAAGGAACTTGCCGTCGTCGTACACGCGGCGGATCAGGCGCATGGCCTGCGGACATTCGGAAATGGAACGCACGCCGCGCAAGCCGCCGGGCAAAATCAGCATATCCACGTCGGATGCATCGACGCACTCGATGGTGATATCGGCGACGACGGAGATATTGTGGCTTCCGCAGACAGTTTGCCCGTTTATGCCGACGGTTATTACACCGATTCCGGCGCGGCGCATAAGATCGACGGGCACGACGGCCTCGGTTTCTTCAAATCCGTTGCCGAGCAGCAGGTAGACCATGGTTCATTCCTCCAGACAGGTACGGATCAAGCCGTAGATTTCTTCGTGGATGTCCTCGATGGCACGCATTTCGCCGTCGCGGACGCAGTTGACGACCGACCAGCCGTAATACTGCGCGGCCATGCGCCCGGTTTCGCGGCAGGTGGCCAGATAGGAAGAATTTTGCTCGTGAATGTCCGCCTTGGTATGCGTCTGCGCTTCGCGCGAACGCATAAGACGCTCGGTAAACGAAGTCGGAACGTCCAGATAGATCACAAGGTCGGGACGCGGAAGGCCGAGCAGATCGTATTCAAATTCCCCCAGCCAGCGCAAAAATGCGGGGCGCGCGTCGTGCGGCTCTTTCGCCGATTGGTGGACGGCGTTGGAGGTGGTGTAGCGGTCGGAGAAAATCAGCCCGCCGTCTTCATACCATTTGCCCCAATCCTGCTTGTACGACGCATAACGGTCGACGGCGTAAAACGCCGACGCGGCATAGGCATTGACATCGTCCGGCTTCGTGCCGAATGCACCGCCCAGATACATACGGATCAGCGCAGAGCTTTCCTCACTGTAGCGAGGAAAAACCAAGCTACGAAACGCAATGTTTTCCCGCTCCAGACGCTCTTTCATCAGACGGAACTGGGTCGATTTTCCCGATCCGTCAGTCCCCTCGATCACAATGAGTTTCCCCATATTTTTCTTTCCTCCCGCAAAAAGCTGTGGATATGATAGCACATCCGACCGCGTTTGTCCACGCCTGTCGGCAGATATTTTCAAAACGAGATTCGCGCCGGCGGCCGTTTACGGCGCGGTTTCCCACGACGCAATGCGGCTGACCTTTTCATACAGGCGCAGGTAGCTGTCGTAGCGTGTCGGCTCAATCTGCGCGGCGTCCAGTGCCGCGCGGACGGCGCAATCGGGTTCTTTGCGATGCGTGCAGTCGCGGAAGCGACATTTGCCGAGATACGGCGCAAAATCAGGGAAGGCGTACTGCAGATCGTCTTTTAAGATGACCTCCATTTGATCGGTGTCAAAGGAGGAAAAGCCCGGCGTGTCGGCGACGTAGGTATCCGCGTCGAGCCGATACAGCGACACACAGCGCGTGGTGTGGCGGCCGCGGCCGAGTTTTTCGGACACTTCCCCCGTCGCCAGCGACAGCTCCGGAGAAAGCCGGTTGAGCACGCTGCTTTTTCCGACGCCGGAATTGCCCGTGAATGCCGCAAGCTTGCCCTGCAGCATGGCGCGAAGCTGCGCGACCCCCTCCCCCGTTTCGGCACTGGTCTGTACGACGGCAAAACCCGCCCGCCGATAAATCTCGGCAAGCGACGTGCCCGGGTCAAGGTCGTATTTGTTGACACAGATGCACACCTCCACGCCCTGATCGCCGGCGATCGCCGCAACACGGTCGATCAGAAACGGCTCCGTGACGGGGTTGACATTGGAGGCGAAAATCACGAGGATGTCCAAATTGGCGACCGCAGGACGGACAAAGGCATTCTTGCGCGGCAAAATGGCTTCCACCATTCCCTTGCCGTGTTCAACCGAGATTTCCGCCATGTCGCCCGTCAAAGGCATCTGCGCGCCGCGGCGTAGGTGTCCCCTGCCACGGCACGTCACTACGCCCGTCGGCGTTTGTACGTCATAAAAGCCGCTCAGCGAGCGAAGAATGCGGCCTGTCTGTCTTTCATTTTCCTGCATCAAAATCCACCGTTACCGTTTGATAAAGTTGTCCGTCGAGGTAAAGTCGGCAAATCTGCCGTCCTTTTCCGCTCAGGGAAAGTGACACGCTCGTGCTGCCGCGCTCCATGCGCCGCTCCAGCACGGCCGGACGATCGTCGAGCAGGACGGTCAGATAAAAATCCTGCGTGCGAAAAGGCAACTCGAAGTTGCACATGAGCGTTTGTGTGCCTGCGGCGCAGACGAGTCGAACGGTCTGCGTCGGTTCGAGCGTCTGCCCCGGGGCGACGCTCTGCGCGATCACCGTCCCGGCCGGGAGTGAGCTTTCCTGCTCCGTCCACTGCACGTTGCGCACGCCCAGCGCATCCAGACGCGCGGCGGCTTCCTCTCGGCTGAGATCGACGAGCTTTTCCATGCACACGGCCACGGATTCGCTCGCACGTGCGGAAGTTTCCGTCGACGCGGCAAGCGGAGCGGCAGGCGTATTCTCCGTTTGGCACGCGGTTTGTGCGGTGTCGGGTGTCCATGCCGAGAGATAGTCCTCCTCGGTCAGCAAAATCATGAAAATGATGATGGCAATGATCGCCGCGATCGAGCAGAAAATGATGGCGAGCGTGCCGGCTTTGTCACGCTTCGGTTCGTCTGCCTCGTAGGGGTCGTCACGCCGCTCCGTTCGGCTCGGCGTGTCGCGTGACGTTTCGCGCGGCGGCGTTTCCTCGTCGGGCGTGGCGCGGTGGACGTGCAATTCGGGGCGGTGCTCCGCGATCAAGGGCAAGTCGACCGTCTGAAAGGTGGTAGTCGGCTCGTTACGCAGTTTGTCTAGGTCTTCGAGCAGTGCCGTGGCACTGATGTAGCGATCCTGAAGGTCGGTTGCCATGGCCTTCATGATGATCTGCTCCAAGCCCTTCGGAATGCCGGGATTGATCGACGACGGTAGCGGTGCGCCGCCGTTGATATGCTGGATGGCAACCGCCACGGGAGAGTCGCCGTCGTATGGCGTTCTGCCCGTGATCATTTCGTACATCACGACACCGAGCGAGTAAATATCCGAGCGATTATCGACTCGCCGCCCTTTCGCCTGCTCGGGCGATATGTAGTGGACGGAGCCGAGTGCTTCTTTGGTCATGGTGTTGTTGCTTTCCATCATGCGGGCAATTCCGAAATCGGCCACCTTGACCGAACCGTCTTTCAAGACCATAACGTTATGCGGCTTAATGTCGCGATGCACAAGGCCGCGGCTGTGCGCGTGCTCGAGCGCGCGAGCGATGCGCGTGGCGAAATGAATGGTCTCCTGCCAGCTCAGCACGCCGCGCCGCTCCATATATTGCTTGAGGGTGATGCCGTCGATCAGCTCCATGACGATATAGTCCTGATCTTCCGTGGTCGACACGTCGTACACCGACACGATGTTCGGATGGCTGAGCATGGCGACGGCCTGACTTTCCGCATGGAAACGGCGGCAAAATTCCTCGTCGGCAAGGTTTTCGTCTTTGAGTATTTTGATCGCCACCAAACGGTTGAGCCGATGGCAGCGGGCTTTATAGACAACGGCCATTCCGCCGGTGCCGATGACTTCCAAGATTTCGTATCGGTTATCCAGAAGCCGTCCGATATACCTGTCCATAGATTATTCCCTCCGTGCGTCAAAGCTGCATCAGCAGACAGGTGACATTGTCCGGCGCGCCGCGGTTGATGGCAATGTCCAGCAAACGGCGGCAGCATTCTTCACGGCACGTACCGTGTACCACTTCAAACAGAATTTCCTGCTCGTCGACGAGGTTTGAGAGGCCGTCGGTGCACAAAAGGATGCAATCGCCGCTCTCCGTTTCGGGTCGGAACAAGTCGCACTCCACGGCGGGGTCGGTGCCGATGGCGCGCGTGATCAGATTTTTTCCGGGATAGCTTCTGGCCTCCTCGGCGGTCAGCTCTCCGCGGTCGAGCATGAGCTGGACGATGGAATGATCCTGCGTCACGGCATGGATGCCGTCCGAGCGCACGCAATAGGCGCGGCTGTCGCCGACGTTGACGACGGTGACGCGGTTTTCCTCAACCAATGCGGCGACGAGCGTCGTGCCCATGCCGGCAAAGTCGATAAACTGCGCCGCCTGATCGTATACGGCGAAATTGACGAGCTTAATGGCGCAGCGGAGCATATTGTCCACTTCCTCGTCCGTCATGCCGGGTCGCCATGTGGTATGGATCTCCTGCGAAAAGACCTCGACCGCAAGCGTGCTGGCGACGTTGCCGGATTTTGCGCCGCCCATGCCGTCGCATACCACGCCGAGCGTACAATGCTCGTGAAACTGTTCGATGAGATAAGCGTCCTGATTTTGGGTGCGTACGCATCCCGGATGGGTCATTCCCCAGCTTTGCATGTCGGTTTCTCTCCTTTCGCGAGGCACGCGGCCTGTTCGGTCTGTTTGCGGCGAAGCTGGCCGCATGATGCGTCGATGTCGCCGCCGAGGGTTCGGCGGACGGTGGCAGGGATACCGCCCTCTTCCAAAATGCGTTGGAACGCGGCGACCGCTTTTTTGCTGCTGGGCTTGAGCGGGCTTTCGTCCACGTGGTTGAGCGGAATGAGGTTGAAATGCGCCGGAAGTCCTTTCAGACGGCGCAGAAGCTCGCGCGCGTCGGCCTCGCGGTCGTTCACGCCGTCGATCATGGCGTATTCAAAGGAAATGCGCCGTGACGTTGCCGCGTAATAGCGGCGGCACGCTTCGATAAGCTGCGCCGACGGATAGGCGCAGTTGACGGGCATGATTGTGTCGCGGATGGCATCGTTCGGCGCGTGCAGGGATACCGACAGCGTCAATTGCAGCTTGCGCTCGGCCAGTGCATCGATTTTCGGGACTAGTCCGCAGGTGGAAAGGCTGATGTGGCGCATGGAGATGTTCATACCGTCGGGGCTGTTGACCAGCTCCAGAAAGCGCATGACATTGTCAAAATTATCGAGCGGTTCGCCGATGCCCATCAACACGATGTGCGACACGCTCAGCCCGGAATCGAGCTGTGTGAAAAGCACCTCGTCGAGCATTTCGTGCGGCTCCAAGCGGCGCACGAGGCCGCCGATGGTCGAGGCGCAGAATGCGCACCCCATCCGGCAGCCGACCTCCGTGGAGATGCAGACGGTGTTGCCGTAGTGGTAGCGCATGAGCACCGTTTCGACGCAATTCCCGTCCGATAGCTGCCAGAGATATTTGATCGTGCCGTCAAGCGCGGACTGCTGCTTGCGCACCACGCGCGGCGCATAGAGCGGATAGTCGCGCGCAAGCCGATCGCGCAGAGCTTTGGGAATGTTGGTCATCTCGTCGTAGCTTCGCACGCCGCGATGCAGCCAGACATATACCTGCTTGGCGCGAAAGGCCGGCTGTCCCATTTGGGAAAAGAGTTCCGTCATTTCCGCAAGGGTCATGGATTTTACGTGCATAGTTTCCTCCGCAGGGCGGCAATGAAGAATCCGTCCGTGTCGTACTGCCCCGGCACCAATGCCAGCGACGTGCATCCGTTTTCGGCAAAAGACGCAGGCAAAGGCAGGGCTTCGGCGATGTATTCGCCGTTGTTTTGCAAAAACCGCGCCACAATGTCCTCGTTTTCGCGGCGCACCAAGGTGCAGGTGGAATAGAGCAAGAGGCCGCCCGGGCGAACATATTTCGCCTGATTTTCGAGAATTTTCATTTGCAGTGCGGGCAGGTCGGCCGTCTGTCGCACGCTTTTGTAGCGAATATCGGGCTTTTTGCGGATGATTCCGTAGCCGGAGCACGGAACGTCGCACAAAAGGACATCGAACCGCTCTTCCCATTCGGGGCGGAACACGGTCGCGTCTGCCAAGGTCGCGCGGACGTTCTCCAGCCCGAGGCGTGCCGCGCCAGCGGCGATCAGGTCCGTTTTGTGCGCGTAAACGTCGCAGGAGGTGACCGTCCCGCGGCCGCGCATGGCGATGGCCGCGGCGAAACTTTTTCCCCCGGGCGCGGCGCAACAATCGAGCACCTGCGCCTCACCGTCCGACGGTAGGCACGCGCACAGCACGCTCAGCTTGGCCGCCGCGTCCTGCACGTAGAAAAGTCCCTCGCGAAATGCGGGCAGTGTTTCCAGATTGCCCGTGCCGGAGAGCACAAGGCAATCGGGCATCCACGAATGCGCGCAGGCTGCGACGCCCTCGCGCTCCAACCGCGCGGCAAGATCATCGGCCGTAATTTTTAAGGTATTGACCTGCACGACCGTCTTGGGCACTTCGTTGTTCGCGCGGAGCATCGGCTCGATGTGCTCTTTCCCCACGTAGGCCTTGAGTAGGTCGATCAGCTCCTGCGGATGGCTGTATTTTTCCTGCCACTGCGTCGGCTGTTCGATGGTGTCGCGTCGGCGGATGGCGTTGCGCAAAACGCCGTTGACCAGCCCCGGCGCAAAGCGCTGTGCCGGGCAGTATTTTTTCGCCAGTGCGACCGATTCGTTGACCGCGGCCGCATCGGGCACACGATCCATTTCAAAAATCTGATACAGCCCCAGATGCAGGATATCGCGCACGACGGGATGCAGGGATTTGACCTTGCCCGTCAGAAGCTGCTGCAGAAAAAAATCCAATTTGTAACGGTTTTGCACCACGCCATAGCACAATCGCGTGGCCAGTGCGGCATCGCGCCGATCCAATCGGTCGCGGGCGATGGCGGATTTGAGCAGGCCGTTCGACCAGCCGTCTTCGCGGCGCATACCGATCAGGACATTCAATACCGTTTCTCTTGCGCCCATGGTCAATCCTCCAGCGGATGACCGCGGAAATAATCCGGGGCGGGCATCCGTTTGCCGCCCTCGGCCTGCAAAACGCGAATTTCCACCGCGCCCTCGCCGCACGCAACGCGCAGGCCGGTCTTCGTCAGGCCGAGGATTTGGCCGGGAGCGCCGCTGCCGTCGGTCAGGACGGTTTCGTGGATTTTGAAATTCGTGCCGCCGAGGTTCGCCGTGGCGCAAGGCCACGGATTCAGGCCGCGCACATGATTGTGCACCTGACGGGCGGTTTTCGTCCAATCGATCGGACAAAGCTCTTTGCCGAGCATGGGCGCATAGCTTGCCAAAGCGGGATCCTGCGCCACGGCCGAGACCGTGCCGCTTTGAATATCCGTCAGCGTGCGCGACAGCAGATCCGCGCCCAAAACGGCCAGACGGTCGAGCAGTTGCCCCGCCGTCTCATTCTCGCCGATGGGCGTTTCGGTCGCAGCGATCACGTCGCCCTCGTCCACGCCCACGGACATGAACTGCACGGACACGCCCGTTTTGCCCTGTCCGTCGAGCACCGCCCATTGATACGGCGCACTGCCGCGGTACTGCGGCAAGAGGCTCGCGTGCACGTTGATACAGCCCTTGGGCGGAATGTCGAGCACGCACTGCGGCAAGATCCTACCGTAGGCGACGACGGCGATCACATCCGGCTGCAACGCGCGAAGCTGCGCGACAACTTCCTCATCACGGAACGTCTGCGGCTGATACACGGAAATACCGACCGACTGCGCCAGCTCCTTGACGGGAGAAACGGCCATCTTCATGCCGCGTCCTTTCGGACGGTCGGGCTGGGTATAGACACCGACCACCCGGAATCCGTCGTCCGATATTTTTTTCAGGCAGGTTGCCGCAATGTCCGGCGTGCCCATGAACACAACACGCATGGTTTCTCCCCCTTTGGATGTCATTTTGTTTGGGATTGCAAAAATGTTTGGATGGATTGGCAATCTCTCAGTCAACCACCGTCATTGCGAAACCGGTCGCAAGCCGGCTGTGGCAATCCGTTCCAAAAAAGGTTTTGAAAAGACGGATTCCCACGGCGGCTACGCCGCATCGGAATGACGCGGCAATCGGAAGCCTTGGATGCTTGTGCATTTCTAAGGCTTATTTTAATACGATTCCAGCTCTTTTTCTGTCAAAAAGCGTTCCATCACCTGTGTATACATAATTCCGTCAAGATGATCGAGCTCGTGACAGAAGCAGCGCGCGATCAACTCTTCGCCCTCGGCCTCGTACCAGTTGCCGTTGCGATCCTGCGCGCGCACTTTCGCGCGGTACGGGCGCTTGACAAGGCCGTACTTGCCCGGTACGCTCAGGCAACCCTCCGCGCCCTCCTGCTCGCCGGAGGTTTCCAGCAGTTCGGGGTTGATCAGCTCCAGAATTTCGTCCCCGGTATCGACCAGCACGACACGGCGCAAAATGCCGACCTGCGGCGCGGCCAGCCCAACGCCGTCGGCATCGAGCAGGGTTTCGCGCATATCGTCGAGCAGACGATGGAGTTTTTTGTCAAAGTCGGTCACGGGACGGCACACCTTATGCAGTGCCGGGTCGCGATCGGTCAGAATTTTACGTAGTCCCATTTCTTTTTCTCCTTATCCGTCATATCCGTTGGTATCGATGAACGCCGTCACACCGCGGTTGGCGGTATCTTTTCCGAACTGTTGGAGCAGGTACGCCAGAAGTCGCCGCAGAGTGCGGCTCATGCGGCAGCGCAGGGTCAGCCGATAGCGGAAATGATAGTTGATTTTCGGTACCGGGCACGGCGCTGGGCCGAGCACGGTGCAAATTTCCTGCCGATAATCGGGCATTTGCAGGCAGGCAAGCAAACTGTCGCGGTAGCGTGCCGCGCCGCGCAAAAGCTGGGTTTCATCCTGCCCGGTGAAAGTCACCTCAACCAGATCGCCGAACGGTGGATTGTGCAGCATTTCGCGCATTCGTATCTCCGTTTCGTAAAAGCCCTCGTAATCCTGTTTCGCCGCAAGTTTCAGCACCGGGTGCTCCGGAACAAGCGTTTGAACGAGGGCACGCCCCGCCGCGTCGCCGCGGCCGGCGCGGCCGACGACCTGCGTGAGCATATTGAACGTCGTTTCCGCCGCGCGATAGGAGCCGCTATAGAGGCTCAGGTCGCCGTCGAGCACGCCGACGAGGGTGACATTCGGCAAATTCAAGCCCTTGGCCACCATCTGCGTGCCGAGCAGGATCGGGATTTTATCCTGTTGAAATCTGCGCAGGATGTCCTCATGGGTGTTGGAGGCGGTCACGGTGTCGGCGTCCATGCGAGCAATTTCCATGTTCGGGAAAAGTGCGGCCAGCTCCTGCTGGATTTTCTGCGTACCCGTACCGATCGGCTTCAGGCGGCCCCCGCAGTCGCACCGCCGCACGGCGGTCTGCGAATAGCCGCAATAGTGGCACATCAGCCGCTCGTTGGCACTGTGATAGGTCAGTCGTGCGCTGCAGCGCGGGCATTCGGGCGCTTTGCGGCAATCGACACACACCAGCGCGCGGCTGTTGCCGCGGCGATTGAGAAAGAGAATACTCTGTCTGTCGGCCTGCCATGTTTGCAGCAGTGCTTCGCGCAGAGGGTTACTCAGGTCGGTATCGTTTCCCCGCTCCAGCTCGCTGCGCATATCCACGAGCGACACGTCGGGCAGGGTTTTGCCGTTGTAGCGCTCGGTCAGGCGATAGAGCGTATAGCGACCCGTGCGGGCGTAATACATCGTTTCGATGCTCGGCGTTGCCGAGCCGAAAAGCACGAGGCAATGTTCTTTCGCCCCGCGCCAGAGCGCGATCTCGCGGGCGCAGTAGCGCGGGTTATTCTCCGACTTGTAGGAATGCTCCTGCTCCTCGTCGAGAATGATGACCCCGAGGCTTTCGCTCGGCGCGAAAATCGCCGAACGCGTGCCGACAATGACGCGGGCGTCGCCCGTGCGCACGCGCTTCCATTGATCATATCGCTCCGTGGCCGTCAGGCTGCTGTGGAGCACGGCCACGGTGTCGCCGAAGTGGGCGGCAAGCAAACTCAGAAGCTGCGGCGTCAGGCCGATTTCGGGGACGAGAAGCAGTGCCGTCTTGCCTTGGTCAAGGACATGGGCGATCAGCTTCAGGTAGACCGAGGTCTTTCCCGAGCCGGTCACGCCGTGCAGCAGCGCACAGCCCGGCGTATCGCGTCCGGCCTGTGCCGCCAGCGCGTCGAAAACGGCTTGCTGCTTGGCATTGAGCACGAGCGGGCCGTCGAGCTTGGCGGGGCGAATCTCCTTGCAGCGTAGGACAGAACGCTGTGACAGCGTCAGATAGCCCAGTTCGGCAAGGCGGCGGACGGTGGTGCTTTTCGCACCGGTGAAATAGCAAAGCTCCTTGACGGAAACCGTGCCGACCGTGCACAAAAGCTGCAAAACGGCGCGCTGCATGGCCGCCGATTTTGGCAGGCGCGACGCGATGTTCATGACCTCCTCCGCGGGTGCGGCCAAGGTCGCGATCTGTTCGTTCTTGTCCCCGACGCGGCGCAAAAAATCCGTCTGCGCACTGATCCATTTTTTGCGGCGCAGGTATTCCAGCGCCGATTCCAGCCGCTGTGGATCGGGTATGCAGCGGCGTAGGGCATTCTCGTCCGCCTCTCCGCCCAAGTCGTCAAGATACGACAGCAGGGCGCGGGCATCGGCTTGACGGATCTGTTTTTGCGTCCAGCCGCGGTCGTCCGTCAGGCGGACGGTTTCCTTGGTGCGCATATTCATGCCGGCCGGGAGCATGGCACGCAGTGCTTCATACAGCGTGCAAAAATAACGCTCCCGCATAAACGCCGCAAGACGCAGCATCTGCTGCGTCAGTACGGGCTGTTCATCCAAGGAGCAATCGACTGCCTTCAAATCGGAATCGTCCCCTGCCTCGATCGACAGGACGACGCCCTCCGTCCGGCGGTTTCCACGTCCGAAAGGAACCTGCACCCGAACACCCGGCTGCAGGGGCATTTTCTCTCCGACGCGGTAGGAATAGGGCTTGTCTATGGCAAAAGTGGCCGCGGCAACGGCAATTTTTGCAATCACGACAACCTCCCCTTTCCCTTAGTGCATATACTCTTCTTTCAGCGTTGCGATCAGCTCGCCGTGGGCCACGTCCTTCACGGCCGTGGTCACGGGCTTTTCTTTCAATTCTTCTCCGCACAGTTCGGCTTCCGTGGCCAACTGGCGCGCACGATAAGCGATGACATTAACCAGCAGATATCTGCTTTCGACATTTTTCAGCAGATCGGCTACGGGTGGATACAGCATAATAATTTCCTCCAAAGTTTATTCTTTCATTTCGCTGCGGATGATATGTAGAACCTGCTCCACACTTTCATCCAGAACGTCGTTGACGACAACATAGTCATATTTCCCCATTTGGGTGCTTTCCCATGCCGCACGCTCGCGGCGCAGTTTCATCTGCTCCTCGGACGTGTCGTTTCGGCCGCGAAGGCGCTGCTCGAGCACCTCCAGCGATGGCGGCGCGATGTAGATCAGCGTCGCTTCGGGAAAAATTTCACGCACGCGCAGTGCGCCGACGGGCTCAATGTCCAGAAGCATGGCACCGTCTTTGGTTTTGTTGATAATCTCGGATTTGAGCGTGCCGTAGTAATTGCCCATGTGGTAATCGTGCTCGACGAATGCGCCCTGCAAAATCATCTGACGGAAAGCCTCTTCCGTCACGAAATAATACTGCACGCCGTTGACCTCGCCCGGGCGCGGCGCACGGCTGGTCGCAGAAACGGAAAAACGCAACTGCGGCATTTTTTCCATCACACGTTTCAAAATCGTGCTTTTTCCGACACCCGATGCGCCGGAAACGACAAAAAGGTGTCCGTCCATCACGTTTCCTCCCCGTTTTCGGGCTCTTCGTCCCATCGGGCGCAGAGCGTTTCCGGTGTGACGGCCGACAAAATGACATGATCCGTGTCCATTAAGATGACCGCCTTCGTCTTGCGACCGAACGACGCGTCGATGAGCATGGCGCGGTCACGCGCATCCTGAATGACGCGCTTGATCGGCGCAGAGTCCGGCGCGATCACGGCCAGCACGCGGTTGGCGCAGACCATGCTTCCAAAACCGATGTTAATGAGCTTCATCGCGCCACCTCTTATTCGATGTTCTGGGTCTGTTCCCGAATTTTTTCCAGTTCCGCCTTGATCTCGACCACAAGCCTTGCCAGACGGACATCGGTACATTTCGAGCCGATGGTATTGGCCTCGCGGTTCATCTCCTGCAGCAAGAAATCGAGCTTGCGGCCGATCGCGCCGCCGGAAGTGAGCATGGCGTCCATCTGGTTGAGATGGCTGCGCAGGCGCACCGTCTCTTCGTCGACGGCGATTTTATCTGCGAAGATGGCCGCCTCCGTCAGAATACGGCTCTCGTCGATCGACGTGGAGGCAAGCACCTCTTTGAGCTTGTTTTCCAAGCGGGTGCGATAGTCGATGAGCGTCTGCTCGCTGCCCGCCTCAACCTGCGAAACGATCGCTTCGATAGTCTTGCCGCGCGAACGCAGATCGCTTTCCAGTGCCGCGCCCTCGGTCGTGCGCATGGCATCGAATCCGCGCAGCGCCTGCGCGACTACCTGCAAAAGGTCTTCCTGCAATGCCTGCTCGTCCAGCTCGGGCTTTTCGACGGTGAATACCTCCGGCATCCGGGAAAGCAGCGCGACGCTGATGTCGTCGCGGACGGCATAGTCCGTCGCCATTTTCCGCATGGCGGCCAGATAGCCCTCCACCATGGCGGTATTGAGTGTGACCTTCGCCTCCGTTCCGCCCTCGGCATAGACGGTGACGAACACGTCGACTTTACCGCGGGAAATGACGTTTTTCACGGCCTGCTTGAGTGCATCCTCGGCAAACGAGAGCATTCTGGGCAGCTTGACGGTGCAATCCAAATAGCGGTTATTAACGGCGCGAATCTCCACCGTGTACTGCCGTCCGTTGACGGTTTCGACGGCGCGGCCGTAGCCGGTCATACTTTTTATCAATTCGATTATCCCCTTTTTCTCTCATTTTCAGCAGGGGGTGTCCCCGCAAAATCCGTAATGGTGTGGTGCATCCGCACGGTGAGGCGGCGGTCGATCATGCGAATGGGAATCATGCTCAGGCAGAAAGCACCTAGGCTGACCAAAATGCCCTTTTCCCAGAGCGTTTCGCCCAGAATGTAGCCGCCCAGAAATGCCGCAACGGGCAGCAGATACAGCACGGCGGCCGCCTTGAGCAGCGGTCCGGACTGCGAGCGCACGCGCACGACGTCGCCGGGCTTCGCGCCGATCGGATTGTCCGCGCAAAAGACGATCGTTTCTTTCGCCGCACCGCATCCGGCGCAATGGTGGCAATCTCCCGAGCAGGCACTTTCGCGCACGCGCGAAACCTCCGCCGTCCGCGCGTCGATCAGGCGACGCACCAGAACGATCTGCTCCATTCATCCCTCCTGCGCATGCGGCTCGATCGTCGCGCCGCTCCAGTTGATGATGATCTTCATGTATTCGTATCCCTGCACACTGCAAACGGCATGGGTAAATCCGCTGTCGACCGTCACGTCGGTGCAATCGACGGCAATCTGAACCTCGCCGAGCGACGAGAGGTCTTTCTGTGCGCCGACGATCTCGACCTGAACATTCTCGGGAATGCGGATATCGAGTTCTGATGGGATATTGAGCAGCTTGAGCTGATCTGACCTGAGCGTCAGCTTCGTGCGATCCATGCCGTTGATCTGGATCTCAAGCAAAATGTCTTCCTTGCACGTGACGCTGCCGAGCAGCTCGTCCGAGATCGGAAGTTGCATTTTCACGGTGGTGCTTTCGGTATATTTGCTCAGGTCGACGGGGATGGTGTACTGACTTTCAATGCGGGAAAGTGCCTCGTCACTGCCGAGCACGGTGACCTCGCGGGTCGGGATCAAGGTGACCATGTCGGCATTCATGCCGCTGCCGGCATAGCGGTAGTCATACACAAGCGAAACTTTTTTCGCGCGGTAGACATGAACGGTCGCGGTGATTTTGTCCACGTTCATGGAAATGAACTTGTCGTTGAGGATGGGAATGCCGTTTTTCCCGTAGAGAATGGGGCGGCACTCCTGACGGAATGCGATTTGCTGGTCGGTCATGTCCACGGTGATACCGACATGGTCGATCTGCTCGACGATGTCTTTTGGGCCTTTGACCGTGACGCTGGTGTGATCCATTTCGACCTTTTTCCGATCGGCCTCGTAGCCCTCGGGCACGCTGCCGATGAAGGTGGTTTTGACATCGACGGTTTTGGCATCCTGCTCGGCGACCACGACGGTGATGTATTCCGGCTCCTGCGTCAGCACTTCGGCATCGGCGGTACCCGACAGGAAGGAAACGGCGCAACTGACGCGATGCTCGCCCGCGTCTTTGATGCCGGACAGGTCTGCGGTGATGATGATATTGGAGCTGTTGAGCAGGCGCAGGTCGGAGCGGTTGCCCTTCAGCGTCAGATTCATTCTGAGGTTTTCCGTGCCGGACACGACGATGAGATTTTTGGCATCCAAGCGGCTCGCGCCGGTCAGTTCGACGGGAATGTCTTCGACGGTTTTTTCCGATTCGGGGCTGATGGCCGTGACCACGTACAGCCACAGGCCAAAGGAAATGAGCAGTGACAAAAGCACCATCAGGACTTTATTTTTCATGCGATCATTCCTTTCCCTTGTGCAACATACGGCGCAGGCGCACCATCAGGCTCTCCTGCTTGGTTTCTTCGGGCATCAGCTCAGTGCGCAGGAGCTTTTCGAGCATCTGCGGCGCAAGGTGGCGCTTGAGCATTCCGCCGACGGCGACCGAGATTGTGCCCGTTTCTTCGGATACGATCACGACGACAGCATCCGACACCTCGCTGATTCCGACACCCGCGCGGTGGCGCGTGCCCAGATCGGCGCTCAGGCGCTTACTTTCCGACAGCGGAAGCACACAGCCCGCGGCAGTCACGCGGCAGTTGCCGATGATGACGGCACCGTCGTGCAAGGCGGCCTTGACGAAGAAAATATTGCGAAGCAACTGCTCGGATACCTGCGCGTCGACGGTGGTGCCCGTTTTGCAGTATTCTTCCAGTTCATTGTCGCGCGTGAAAACAATCAGTGCGCCCATGCGATCCCGGCTGAGCTGTTCGCAGGCAAGCACGGTCTGGGTGATGACGGTCTCGTATTCCTGCCCGTGGTTGGCCTCCACGCCGAAAAGGCGGCCGAATTTGACATTGCCGACGTGCTCGAGAATACGGCGCAGCTCGGGCTGGAATATGATGACGAGCGCGATAATACCGACGGAAAGCATCTGCTCGAGCAGATAATGCAAGGTGTAAATGTCGAGAATATCCGTCAGCCAATAGACGACCAGAACGGTGATCAACGCACGGACGATCTTCAAAGAACCCGCAGAGCGAAGCAGCGGCAGCAACCGATAGATCAGGTATGCAACCACAAGAATATCCAGATAATCCGTCCAGCGCATATTTGCCAGCTCGTGCAGCATGGTTTCGTAAAATTCCATAGCGAAGATTCACCGCCCTTTGTCTTGCGTATCCGATGTCATCGTCGATGACCTTACAATTTCATCTATTATAACGGATTTTGCCGTTATTGGCAATAGAAAAATATAAAATATTTTTCGCAACGGGGGAATTTTTCTCCGTGTGGCGAATAACGGCACTTTTCCCGTGCGACGGCTTCATCGAAGATCGCGTGCCGCGACAAGCAGTGCGGCCGTCTGCTCGGCGCAGGCGTCATGTCCGAAGCTGACACGCACCGTCCCCGTTTCGAGCGTTCCGACCGTGCGGTGCGCCAAGGGCGCGCAGTGCAATCCCGCCCGCACCGCGACCCCGCGTTGCGCCAGACGGTCTGCGGCAAGCTCGCAGTCAAGCGGCGGAACGAAGGACAGTGTACCGCCCTGCGGCGCGCCGTCAAATACGCGAAAGCCCAGATTTTTCAAGCCTTTTGCGCAGGCCGCAACCTGTAGTTGCTCCCTGCGGAGCAACCGATCGTTGCCGATTTGGTTGACATAACGCATCCCCGCATCCAATCCCGCAATGCCCGGCACGTTAAGCGTCCCTGCCTCCATGCGGTCGGGCAAGTCGTCGGGCATTTCCTGCAGGAGCGATTGACTGCCCGTGCCGCCATAGAGCAAAACCTGCGGCGTGCGACGGCACACCAGCAGCCCCGTTCCCTGCGGGCCGAGTAAGCCCTTGTGCCCCGGCATGGCGATAAAATCCGCCTCCCAGATATCCGGGCGGATTTCCAGTGCACCGGCCGATTGTGCCGCATCGACGGCAAACGGCACGCGATAGTGCCTGCACAGCCGCGCCATCTCCCCGACAGGCAAAATATACCCGAAAACATTGGACATATGCGTAAAAACGGCCGCGTCGACGCCCGATTTCAGAGCATCTTCAAATTGTGAAAGCAGACCGTCGGGGTCGAAAAGACGGTCGCCCGCGATAACCGTCTGCGTGCCCAGCGCGTGCAGCGGCCGCGTGACGGCATTGTGCTCGAACCCGGAGATGAGCACCCGTGCACCCGGCTTGACCAGCGTGCGGATGGCAATGTTCAGGCCGTGGGTGCAGTTGGAGGTAAAAACAACCTGTTCCGGGTCGCAGTGAAACAGGTGCGCGGCGGTTTCGCGGCAGTGATAGACCGTCTGCGCGGCGTTCATGGCCGCCGCGTGCCCGCCGCGGCCGGGATTGGCACAACGCTGCATCGCGCGCACCATCGCCTGCCGAACCGCGGGCGGTTTATGCAGCGAGGTCGCGCCGTTGTCGAGATAAATCAACGCCCTCCCCCCGTTTCCGTTGTGACGTTTTCCACCGAGCGGTACGGAATTTTGGCATGGTCGAGCAATGCCGTCGCCCGCTCGCGCCTGTCGGCGTACAGGCGAAGGCAGTAGCCGCAACCTTTTTGTTCCATGGTGCGCGGTGTCCTTTGCAAACGTGTCTCCACGCCGCCCTGACGCAGCAAACTCTGTGCACGTTGGGCAAGCGTGATGGAGCGAAATGTGATACAGATCCTATTCATACGGCAAACCTCCCGGATCAATCTATGTCCGGGAGGCGAATTTTGTTCTTTCTTCGATTATTTTGCCACTGCCACAGCTTCCACGCAAGCCAGCCGAGCCACACACCGAGTAAATTCAGCAGCAGATCGTCCACGTCGCACACGCCGAGGCCGCTCACGACCTGAAGCAATTCCACAGCGGAAATCACGACCGTGCTGCACAGTGTTGTTGCCAAAAACGGGCGCATTTTTGTAAATAAAATCGGCAAAATCACGCCCATCGGCACAAAAAGCCCGACATTTCCCAACAAATTTGCCGCGGCATAAAGTCGCCGTTTTCGGCTGCTGCCGTGCACGAGCATCGTGGCAAAGGTGCGGATGGTTTCCAGCGGGCGCAGGTTCAGCCCCGCCTGTGACGCACTGCCGCCGATGCGTCGCAGGAGCAGCAGCCACAGCAGCATGGCGCAATAGGCGCAAAACAAAGCGATCAACGCTTTCTTTCGATTAGACATCCGTCCGCTCCAACAGGCACACGGCGTGGCAGGCAATGCCCGCCATCGCGCCTGTGAAGCCCAATCCCTCTTCGGTCGTGGCCTTAACATTGACACGATCGGTGTCAACCAGCAGTTGCGCGGCCAGATTTTCGCGCATTTGGGCGATATGGGTGCGCAGATGCGGACGCTGGGCGATCAGGGTCGCGTCGACATTTCCGACGCGATAGCCCAGTGCGGTGATTTTTTGCATCACCTGCGCCAGGAGCCGCATGGAATCGGCATTGTGATAGCGCATATCGGTATCGGGGAAGCAAACGCCGATGTCGGGCAGACCTGCCGCGCCCAGAAGTGCATCCATGACCGCGTGCGTCAAAACGTCGGCATCGCTGTGTCCGTCCAGTCCAAGCTCGAACGGGATCGTCACGCCGCCCAGAATCAGTGCCCTGCCCGCGCACAGGCGGTGCACATCGTATCCGTGTCCGATTCTCATGCGTTTTCCTCCAGCACCAATTGCGCGATTTTCAGGTCGAGCGGGGTGGTGATCTTAATGTTGCGCTCCTCCCCTTTTACGAGACGCACGCGCATTCCCATTTTTTCCACGGCACTGCAATCGTCCGTGATTTTCCATTTTTCTTTTTTTGCCTGTGTCAGCGCGGCGGACAGCAGGTCATAATCGAACACCTGCGGAGTCTGCACGGCGGACAGAGCGTCGCGGTCGGGCGATTGGCTCGTCATGCCGCCCTGCACGGCCTTGACCGTGTCTTTGAGCGCGATGGCGGGTGCGGCCGCGCCGTAGGCATTGGCCGCGCGAACCGTGCGGTCGATCAGAGCGCAATCGACAAGCGGGCGCGCGCCGTCGTGCACGGCAACGAGTTTTACCCGCGCGGACATAGCCTCCAAGCCGATGCGCACGGACTCCGCGCGCGTATCCGCGCCGACGAGCACGGCTTTGAGCTTGTCAAATCGGTGGCACAGTGCCATGACCGACACCATCAGATCTTCCCGCGTCACCACGACGATCTCACGAATGGCATCACAGTTTTGCAGTTGCCGCACGCTGTGCACGATGACCGGCTCGTCGCCGAGCGGCGCCATGATCTTGTCAATGCCGCCCATGCGCTGTGCGCTGCCGGCGGCCACGACGACCGCACCGCAGTATTTGAGTTTCGGCAGGTGCTTGACCGCCTTTTCGAGCGTTCGGATTTTCATGGTTACAGCTCCTTTACCAGCTTTTTGAAGTAATTTCCGCGTTCCATAAAGTTTTTGAAGCGATCGAACGACGCGGAAGCGGGGCTTAACAACACCACGTCGCCGTCGTGCGCCTCCCGTGCGGCGGCGTACACCGCATCGGCAAGGTTATCAAACTCCGCGATCGGCGGCTGCGCGGACGCACACGCTTCCACCGCGCGACGAATTTGCGGTGCGGTCGCGCCGCACAGATAGAGCTTTTTGACGTGGGCGCAGATCTCCGGTCCGAGCACGTCATAGGGAATGTGCTTGTCATAGCCGCCGGCAATGAGCAGAACGTTCTGCGCAAAAGCGCGAAGCCCCGCGATGGTGCGGCTGGGCGAGGAGGCAATGGAATCATTATAATAGCGCACGCCGTCTTTGACGCGCACCAGCTCGATGCGGTGCTCCACACCGCCGAACGTACGTGCCACGTGGCAAATGTCCGCATCGGAAACCAATCCCTCGACCGCGGCGATGGCCGCCATATAGTTTTCGACATTGTGTTCCCCCGGCAGGAGAATGTCGTCGCGGCGAAGGACAATTTTGCCGCCGCGCACGATCGCGCCGTTTTCCAAACGGACGTAGGCATCTTTTTTGCGGGAAAAATCGTGGGTCACGCCGTTTCCGCGCAGTTGCGCGGTCAAGGCATTGTCGGCATTGACAACGAGCAGGCCGTCGTGCCCCTGATGGCGGAAAATGTTCTTTTTGGCGTTTACATATTCGTCCATGTCCTTGTGGATGTCCAGATGGTTAGGCGCGAGATTCGTCACCACGGCGCGATTCGGACTTTTCTGCATATCCATAAGCTGAAAGGAGCTAAGCTCCACCACGGCAATGTCCTGCGGGCGCATCCGCCGTGCGTGTGCAAGCAAGGGTGTGCCGATGTTGCCGCCGAGCCAGACCGTTTTGCCGGCGGCTTTGAGCATTTCGGAAATCAAGGTGGTAGTCGTGGTCTTGCCGTCCGAGCCGGTCACGCCAATGATCGGGCAGGGGCAGACTTCGAAAAATGCGGACATTTCGCTCGTGATGTATGCGCCGCCATCGCGCAAATGGCGAACCGCCGGGTGGTCGGGGTGCATTCCGGGGGTGCGAAAGGCGACCTGTGCCTGCATATCCTTATAAAAATCTTCGCCGAGGAAGAGCTTGCAGCCGGATTGTTCCAGTGCGAGCACCTCGTCGTCCAACTTTTCGCGCGGCGTTCTGTCCCCGCCGATGACCTCAATGCCGTATTCCAGCAAAAGGCGCACCAAAGGTCGGTTGCTCACGCCCAAGCCGAGCACCGCCGCCCGCTTCCCTTTCCATTGCAGAAAATATTCGTCAAATGCCGTCGTCATGCGAACGCCTCCGTTTTTGTTTTCCGCTTATAGTATATACAATTCAAAAAGAATTTGCAAGACATTTGACAATTTGCTTTCTTTGCGGTACAATATCCACGCGACCGGGTCGGACAGCCGCGGGCTCATGCCGAAAGGCAGAGCGTGAGGAAAGTCCGGGCTTCATAAGGCGATGGATAACGGGTAACGCCCGCCGGGGGTGACCCTAGGACAAGTGCAACAGAGAGATACCGCTGACGCACTGCTTGCAGTGCAAGCAAGGATGAAAAAGTGGGGTAAGAGCCCACTCGGCCCATGGTAACATGGGTTTTACGATGTAAACTCTATCCTGAAGCAACACCGTGGAGGAACAGACGGCTCGCCTTGCCGTTCCGAGGAGGTGGCTGGAACCTGTGGGCAACCGCAGGTCTAGATAGATGGCTGTCAAGACAGAACCCGGCTTACAGACCCGATCGCGTGGGGAGAAAGGTTTTTTGCCTTTCTCCCCTTTTTGTCGGATGCGGATTGCCGCGGCGTTTCGCCGCACCGCCCCATTTGTCATCCCGAGCGAGCGAACGCGAGTCGAGGAATCTACGCACCAAAGGCGCAGTTGAAAGAGGAAAGCGGAAAATTCTTCCATGTCATTGCGAGGCGCGAAGCGCCGTGGCAATCCGCATCTCATCCCGTGCCGCAGGCGCGAAACTTCATCCGTCACCGCCTTCGGCACATTTTTAACAAAACGCAAACATTGCCGAAAAGAATCGAAAACAGTTTCCGTGTAGGATATGGCCATACAACAAAACAAAGGAGAAAAAAGCATGTCCAAAATCGCAGAAACAAACGAGAAAATCGCCACGGCCGTCACGCAGGGCTACCAAACGATTGAAAGCGGCGTAGTCAACGGGTACAAAAAAATCGAACACGGTGTCGTCACGGGATTTGAAAAAATTTCCGACGGCTGCGTGAAAGCCCTCTTCGCCAAAGAGGGTGAGTCCGTCGAGGACGCGAAAAAGCGTCTGTCCGAAAAAAATTGACGTTTAACAAAACGCAAACATTTCACAAAACATTCCCAAACATCGTGCCGTTAGAATACGGCCATACAAAATCGAAAAGGAGAATTTCCATGAACAAAAACGATCAAACCTATCTGGTGCAGAAAATCCGCACACAGTACACCGAAAAAGAGCACACCGAACTTGACGCGCTCAAGGCGCTGGACAAAAAGGTGAAGCAGCCTGCAAACGTGCTTGCCTACGTCCTCGGCTCCGTCTGCGCACTGGTCATGGGCGCGGGCATGAGCCTGATCATGACGGACATTGCGCAGACCATCGGCCTGTCCGCTCCCCTCGTGCCGGGTCTGATTCTCGGCATTGTCGGAATGCTGGGTGCAATTGCCAACTATCCGCTGTACAAGGCAGTGCTGGGCAATCGGCGCAAAAAATACGCCGCACAGATCATCGCGCTGAGCGACGCGATCATGCAGGCGTAACGGAATTTGCGACGCGGGACGTGAAAAAACGTCCCGCGTTTTTCAAACGGAAACATAATTTTAACATTTGCGTGGTATTCTGGGCACAAGAAACTGCGGGAGGATGAATCATGTTTAAAATTCTGGTACTGGAGGACGACCCTGCGCTGAACAGAACCGTGTGCACCTTTCTCAATGCCAACGGGTATCAGGCCATCGGCTGCATGGACGCGAACGAGGCATACGACGCGCTTTACGAGCAGGTCGTGGATCTGATCGTGTCCGACATCATGCTGCCCGGAACGGACGGATTTGAATTTGCCCGGACGGTGCGGCAGACCGATCGGGAAATTCCCATTCTGTTCATGACGGCGCGCGACGACATCGCATCCAAGCAGCGCGGATTCCGCATCGGCGTGGACGACTATATGGTCAAGCCCATTGATCCGGACGAACTGTTTCTGCGCATCGGCGCGCTGTTGCGGCGGGCACGCATTGCCGCCTCGCGGCAGCTTGAGATCGGGCATTTCCGCATGGATGCCGACGAGCACACCGCCTATCTCGACGACCGGGAGATCAATCTGACCAATCGGGAATTTTCGATTCTTTACAAGCTGCTGTCCTACCCCAAAAAGACCTTCACGCGCACACAGCTTATGGACGAATTCTGGGATGTCGATACGCAGACCGCGCCGCGCGCCGTGGACGTATATATGACGAAACTGCGCGCAAAACTGGCCGATTGCGACGATTTTGAAATCAAAACCGTTCACGGTCTGGGCTACAAGGCGGTGCTGAAATGAAAAAGAGTGATCTGTGGCAAAATTTTCTGCGCGGGCTGAGTCGATGTCTGATTTTTTTCCTGCTGGTGGCACTTCTCGTCACGTGCACGATGGTGCTGTTTGTCAACACGTTGGCGGACGATCTTGCCCTGAATCTGACCGGCGACACGCTCAACCGCGCGGCTAAGCTGACGCTTCTGGCCGTTTTCCTGCTGAGTCTGCTGATCACCGCAGTAGACACCGTTCGGCGAAAAATCACCACCGAGCGCATCACGCGCCGCATCGTCGCGGCCACGCAGGAGCTGGTCAACGGCAATTTTGACACGCGCATTCCCGCCGTCGGGAAATTCGGTCTGGACGAGAGCTACGGGCAGATCATCGACTGTTTCAACGAAATGGCGCGCGAACTCGGAAGTGTTGAGACCTTGCGTTCGGATTTCATCGCGAACGTGTCGCACGAAATGAAAACGCCGCTGGCCGTTATGCAGAACTACGCCACGCTTCTGCGTGCTCCTTCCCTGCCGGACGAAAAACGGCTCGAATATGCCGCGGGCATTGCCGCCGCGTCACGTCGGACATCGGAAATGATTTCCAATATTCTCAAGCTCAATCGCTTGGAAAATCAGCGCATCTATCCGAATGCCGCGCCGTTCGACCTCGGCGAGCACATCTGCGAAAGCCTGCTGCAATACGAGTCCGTCTGGGAGGAAAAGAACATTACGGTGGATACGGCGCTGGCGGACGACGTGATCGTCACGGCCGACGCGGAGCTTCTGGGGCTTGTGTGGAGCAATCTGTTCTCAAACGCCTTCAAATTCACGCCCGACGGCGGCACCGTCCGCGTCGAAATGACCGCCGATGCGCACTTTGCATCCGTCTGCGTGCGCGACAGTGGTTGCGGCATGAGTGCCGAGGTCGGCGCGCATATCTTTGAAAAATTCTATCAGGGCGACACGTCGCACGGCACACAGGGCAATGGACTCGGTCTGGCACTGGTGCGGCGGGTCGTGGACATCCTGCACGGCGAAATTTCCGTGGAAAGCACACTCGGCGTCGGCACGGCGTTTACCGTGCGCATTCGGAGGTCGTGATATGACATGGAGAAAATTCGGAAAAGCACTGCTGTTTCCGCATATCGCCGTGATCATCGCCCTTTTGCCGCTGTCGATTGGGCTTATGCTCTACGGGATGATTGCGCTCGGTGAGGCGCACGTGCTGACCATCGCATTTTGTGCGCTGGCGTTTTATGCGACAATGGTAACGTGCATCCGCATTCCGTCGATCGTCCGCTACTGGAAAGGCTTTCGCCATCGCAACAAATATGCCGACCGCTGGCTGCGCGATACCCGCCTGCGCGTTTCGGTCACATTGGGGGCGAATGTGCTGTGGAACGGCGCGTATGCCGCGTTGCAGCTCGGTCTGGGGCTGTATCACCGTTCGCTGTGGTTCTGCTCGCTGGCCGCTTACTACACCTGCATATCCGTCATGCGTCTTTTTTTGCTGTGCCACACCCTGCGCCATGCGCCGGGGACGCAGATGCGGCGGGAGCTTCGGCACTATCGCGCCTGCGGCCGGATCTTCCTGCTGCTGAATCTGGCACTTTCGGGCATGATTCTCTACATGGTGCGGCAAGGGCGCACCGTCGCGCACAATGAAATCACCACCATCGCCATTGCCGCGTATACCTTCACCTCGCTGACGATGGCCATTATTAACCTCGTTCGTTATCGGAAATACAATAGCCCTGTTTTTTCTGCGTCGAAAGCTATTTCTCTGGCCGCGGCGTGCGTGTCGATGCTGACGCTGGAAAACACGATGCTTGCCACGTTCAGCGACGGAACACTTTCCGCACGGACGCTGACACTGTATCTGGGGCTGAGCGGTGCGGCCGTCGCCGCATGGATCGTCGCAATGGCGGTGTATATGATCGTCCGGGCTGGCAAACAAATCAAATCGGAGGAATTTTCAAATGGAAAATAAAGAAACATTCAAAATGACCTACTCAGCGCAGCAGCAGGAGGAAATTGCCGCCATTCGGCAGAAATATGCGCCCAAGAGCGAGGACAAAATGGAACTGCTTCGGCGGCTGGACGCAGGTGTGACCCGCAAGGCGACGGTGCTTTCGCTCGTCGTCGGCATTCTGGGGACGCTGATCATGGGTATCGGCATGAGTCTGACGATGGCCGCGGATTTTGCGAAATTGCTCGGCGCGGCGGCATTGCCCGTCGGGATCGGCCTTGGCGTGGCGGGCATTGCCCTGCTGGCGTGTGCATATCCGCTGTATCAACGCACACTAAAAAAAGAGCGCGAAAAAATCGCGCCCGAAATTCTGCGTCTTGCTGAGGAGTTGCAGAAGTAAGATATGGAATTTTGCGCCGCGGAAATGGTGGATGTTTCCCTCGTGCCTCGCCCTTTGGGAGCGCCACGCGCCTGCGGGCGCGAAACCTCATCCGTCACCGCCTACGGCGGCGACACCTTCCCCAAAGGGGAAGGCTGACGCGCCACGGGCGCGGGATGGGGACGCGGATTGCCACGGCACTTCGCGCCTCGCAATGACATGGTTTTTTCACTTTTCACCTTCCACTTTGCCTTTGGTGCGTAAATCCCTCGGCTCGCGTTCGCTCGCTCGGGATGACATGGAGATAGGTGCGGTGCGAATGGTGACAAGCGGGCGATCGATGATCGCCCCTACAGGAGTGGTGAAAATTTTGCATTTTTCATTATGCATTTTCATTACTCGAGCATTTGCAAAAATTCCTCTTCGCTCAATATGGAGATGCCCAGTTCGCGGGCTTTTTTCTCTTTCGAGCCGGCATTTTCGCCCACGACGACGAAGTCCGTCTTTTTCGACACGGAGCCGGAGACCTTGCCGCCGAGCAACTCGATCTTCTCCCCTGCCTCGTCGCGCGTCATGCTCGCGAGCGTGCCCGTCAGGACAAAGGTTTTCCCTGAAAAACGCGTATCTAGCGCCTGCACAAGGCTCTCAAAATTCACCTGTGCCTGACGCAGACGCTCGATCAGATGGCGGCTCTGCGGCTGGGCAAACCATGTGGCAATATTCTCGGCCGTCACGCCGCCGACATCGCTGACCTGCGTCAGTTCCTCGACCGAGGCCGCGGCCAGCGCGTCCAGCGACCCGAAATGGCGCGAGAGAACCTTGGCCGTTTTCGCGCCCACCTGACGAATGCCGAGCGCATAGATCAGGCGGCTGACATCCTGCTTTTTGCTGTTTTCGATGGCGGAAAGCAGTTTTTTTGCGGCCGTTTCGCCGGATTTCCAAAGCGAGGCGACATCGTCGAGCGTCAGATAATAGATATCCGCGGGCGAACGGATAAGGCCGTTTTCAACCAAAGCCTCCACGATCGCCTCGCCCAGACCGTCAATGTCCATGGCGTCGCGTCCGGTGAAATGGGCAATGTTGCGCACAAGCTGTGCAGGGCATTCCGCGCCCGTGCAGCGCGTAAACGCGCCGTCCTCGTCGCGCTCGACACGTGCGCCGCACACCGGGCAGGTATCGGGCAGGAAATACGGCTTGGCATCCGCAGGACGCTTGGAAAGGTCGACTTCCAGAATTTCGGGGATGATCTCCCCTGCCTTGCGGATACTGACCGTGTCGCCGATGCGAATGTCGCGCTGGGTGATAAAGTCCTGATTGTGCAGCGTGGCATTGGTCACGGTCGTCCCCGCCAGACGCACGGGACGAACAACGGCTTTCGGTGTCAGCACGCCCGTGCGGCCGACCTGCACGACAATGTCCTCCACAACCGTCGGCTTGATCTCCGGCGGGTATTTATACGCCACCGCCCAGCGCGGGAATTTTGCCGTCGCGCCGAGGCGTTCGCGCGCGGACAGCGAATTGAGCTTGATGACCGCGCCGTCAATGTCGCAGGTATATTGCTCTCTGCGCTCGTTGATCGCCATGACCTCGTCGACGATCTGCACATCATCGGGCAGGAGACGGCGATCGATCACCTTGAAGCGGTGCTCGGCCAGATATTGCAAAGTCTCGTCGTGCGTGCGAAAATCCACGCCCTCGCATAGCTGGATGTTGAACACGTAAATATCCAAGCCGCGCTGCGCGGCGATTTTCGGGTCAAGCTGACGCAGAGACCCCGCCGCGGCGTTTCTCGGATTGGCAAAAAGCGGCTTTCCGAGCTGCTCCTGCCGCGCATTGAGCTTTTCAAAGCTCGCCTTGGGCATGAACACCTCGCCGCGGACGATCAGGCGGGCAGGCGCGTTCGGAATTTCCATGGGAATGGAGCGGATCGTCTTGAGATTGTGCGTCACGTCCTCGCCGACGTTGCCGTCGCCGCGGGTCGCGCCGCGCACAAATTTTCCGTCCACGTACTCCAGCGCGACGGACAATCCGTCGATCTTTGGTTCGACGGAAAATTCCGCGCTCGGGTCGTCCTCGCGGATGCGGTGCAAAAAGTCGGTCAATTCTTCGACGGAGAAAACATCCTGCAGACTGTTGAGCTGCACGGGATGCACCACCTTTTCAAATCGACTCAGTGCCTCACCGCCGACGCGCTTGGTCGGGGAATTTTCCTGCGCAAATTGCGGATATTGTGCCTCCAACTGCTCCAGCTCGCGCAAAAGGCGGTCGTATTCGAAGTCGGGCATGGTCGGGTCGTCGAGCACGTAATAGCGGTGCCCCGCCTCGGTCAAAATCGCGCACAATTCCATGATTCTCTCTCTGGCCTGCATAATTAGCCTCCTGCCTGTAAAAATGTGTTGGGGACTTCCCCGACGATGACCGTCTCGGCCGCGACCACGTCGCTCGTCACGGTGAAATCGACGGTTTTTCCCAAAATGAGCACCGTTACATCGACCAGCACCGTCATCTTGAGCTGATGCAGGGTCTGGTTGATACCGGCCTCAAGGAAATTGCTGTGAAATGTCGCGTCCGAATTGCGGATGGAAACGATCTGCACCGGGATCTGCGGCCCTTTCCCGGAGAGAAATTCCGGGAAAACCATGCTACCGATCGGAACGCCGATGGCAAATTCGTCCGTGTCGAGCAGCGTTTCGTTGACGTATTGCAGCGTTTCGGTCTTGAGCATATTGACCTGCGCGACATTGGTTTTCAGGGCGGTGATACGCCCGTTTATGTCCTTTTCAAAGAAAACGACGTTTTCGTATGCGATCTGCCCCGACGCGATCTGACGGGCAACGGCATCGTTGATCAGGTCGGAGGTCGCATTGGTCACACGCGTCTGCGCCAAAGAGATGATGACATCGTAATAGCGCGTGCGCACGGCGAAAAAGCCGATCAGTGCGGCGACCACGCCGACCAGAAATACCCGAAATCCGATGCGTATCCATCGCTGCATATCCATCCCCCCGGCTAGGTTTATGCGCGTGGGGCACGGAATATTACCGTTTTTTCAGGTGCGCGGCGGCGGATTTTGCCATGAGCTTTTTCGTGCCGACCTGATCGAAGGCGACCTCCAGCAGTGCATCGCCGCCCATTTTCAGCACAGAGAGCACCATGCCGTTGCCGAAAGCGGTATGGCTGACCATATCGCCGCATTGAAAATCAGGCACGGGCGTGCTTGACGCAACCGAAGGTTGCCAGATATGGGTGGGCGCAACCGTGGGTTGACGGTCGTAAGTGCGCGGCGTGCGCGGCGCATAGCCCGACGCATTCGAGTGGTCGCCACGGCGGACGATTGCATCGCTCGGAATTTCCGACAGGAACCGCGACGGGAGCGACGCCGCGGTGCGGCCGTAGAGCATTCGCTGATGCGCGTAGGAAATGCAAAGCGTCCGTTTGGCGCGGGTGACGGCGACATAGCAGAGCCGGCGTTCTTCCTCCATTTCTTCGCGGTCGCCGATAGCGCGCGTACCGGGGAACAAGCCGTCTTCAAAACCGACGAGGAATACGTTCGGAAATTCCAGACCTTTGGCCGCGTGCATGGTCATCATCGCGACGGTATCGTCGGACGCGTCGTATTCCTCAATGTCGGTGTAGAGCGCGATTTCCTCCAAAAAGCCCGCCAGCGTCGGCGTTTCGGCGTTTTCAACATAGGAAACGATGCTCGATTTCAATTCCTTGATATTTTCCAAACGGCCGAGGTCTTCCTGCGTCTGTTTGGATTCGAGCATATGTGCATAGCCCGTCACGGCCATCATCTGCTCGTAAAACGCGGGCAGTTCCGTGCCGTCGGACAGGAGATTTTGCAGAGCTTTCATTACGTCGGTGAATTTTTTGATCTTTCCGGCGACCTTTTCCAGCGGCGCGTAGCTGTCGCAATGCGACATCACATGATACAGGCTCGTCCCCTCCGCACGCGCAAGGCGCTGCACGATTTCGACGGTTTTGTCGCCGATGCCGCGGGGCGGATTGTTCACGATGCGCCGCAGGCGCAAATCATCGTCGGGATTGTTCAGCACGCACAAATACGCCAGCATATCCTTGACTTCCGCGCGATCGAAGAAGCGGTGGCCGCCGATAACACGGTAGGCAATGCCGTTGAGCCGCAGCTCGGATTCGAGCGCGTTGGACTGCGCGTTGGTGCGGTATAAAATGGCATGGTCATTGAACCGCTCCCCTTTTTGGCGCTCTGCAAGAATGCGCGAGGCAACGAATCGCGCCTCGGCGCGCTCGTCGGATGCTTCGTAGACCGTGATCGGGTCGCCTTGCGGGTTTTCCGTCCAGAGAGTCTTGCCCTTACGCCCGCTGTTGTTGCGGATGACGGCGTTGGCCGCGTCAAGGATATGCCCCGTCGAACGGTAGTTCTGTTCGAGGCGGATCGTCCGCGCGGCGGGATAGTGCGTTTCAAAATTCAGAATGTTTTCGATGGTCGCGCCGCGGAAGCGGTAGATACTCTGGTCATCGTCGCCGACGACGCAGATGTTTTCGTATCCGCCGGCGAGCAGACCGGTCAGTAAAAATTGCAGGTGGTTCGTGTCCTGATACTCATCGACGAGAACGTAGCGGAATTTGCGCTGATAGTACAGGCGAATGTCCTCGTTTTCTTGCAGAAGCCTGACGGTGAGCAGAATGATGTCGTCAAAATCGACGGCGTTGCTCTCGCGCAGATTTTTCTGATAGACCTGATAGGCGCGCGCGACCGTCGCGCCGCGGTAATCATTGTTGCACTGCGCGTTTTCCAGCATCTGCGCAGGGTCGACCATCGCGTCTTTCTCCTTGCTGATCGCGCCGAGAATGTATTTTGCGGGGAATGTCCGATCGTCCAGCCCCATGTCGCGGATGATCTGCTTCATGACGCGCTCGGAGTCGTTCGTGTCATAGATGGTAAACGAGCCCGTATAGCCGAGGCGTTCGGCATGGCGGCGCAAAATGCGGCAGCAGGCGGAATGGAAGGTCATTGCCCAGACCTGTGATGCCTCGGGGTCGACCATATTGACCAAGCGCTGCTTCAGCTCGTCCGCGGCCTTGTTGGTAAAGGTGACGGCGATGATGTTCCACGGCGCGACGCTCTCAAGTGTGCACAAGCGCTCGGCACGCGAGCGTGCATCCTCCGTCAGCGGCGGGCAGAGCGTTTCCAGAAACACGACATCGTCTTCCGTGACGTAGGCGGGCACCTCGGTGCTGTCGCTCCCGCGGCCGAAGCGCAGGAGATTGGCGATACGATGAATCAGCACGGTCGTCTTGCCGCTTCCCGCGCCCGCCAGAAGCAAAAGCGGGCCTTCCGTGGTCAGAACGGCCTGACGCTGCATGGAATTGAGATTGGAAAATTGGCTTTCGATATACGCGCGGCGCGCCCGAACAAAGCGCACATTCATTTCTTCGGTCATAGTTTTGTCCATCCGTTTCAAGATGGCTCTATTCTATCACAATCGCTCGAAAAAGGAAAGAACTATTTGCACTCAATCCATCAGTTGCCGCAAAATTTTCAAGGCTTTTTTCTCGATGCGCGACACCTGCACCTGACTGACGCCGAGCACACGCGATGCCCTGTCCTGCGTCAGACCGTGAAAATAGCGCAGCTTGATCACGGTGCGTTCGCGCTCGGGCAGACGCTCGATGGCTTGCCGCAGAGAAATTTTTTCCACAAGTGTTTCCTCCGACTGTGTGTCCGTCAGAACGTTTTCCAGCGTGAAGCCGTCTTCTCCGCTCTGGCGGTTGATCGACTCGGTGCAAGCAGTCGCGTTTTCCGCAAGTGCGATCTCTTCGGGCGTCAGCCCCGTCTGCGCGGCGATCTCGCCGACGGTCGGCTCGCGGCCGAGCGACACGGTGAGCGCATTGCGCACGGTGCGGATGGTGACGGCCTGTTCGCGGATGGTGCGCGACACCTTCACCGCACCGTCGTCACGCAAAAAGCGGCGAATCTCCCCTGCGATCTTCGGCACGGCATAGGTCGAAAACTGCGTCCCGAATGCCGGGTCAAACCCCTCGACCGCCTTGATAAAGCCCAGACAGCCGAGCTGGTACAGATCGTCCGGCTCCGCGCCTCTGCCCAGAAATCGTTTCGTCACCGACCAGATCAGACCTGCATTTTCCGCGATGAGCCGTTCGGCCGCTTCCTTGTCCCCCTGCTGTGCGCGGCAAATCAAGTCCTGCGTCATTTGCGGCGGTTGACCTTACGGCGCATATGGACGGTTGTTCCCTTGCCGGGCGCGGAGGTGATTTCCAGATCGGTCATGAAGCTCTCCATGATGGTAAAGCCCATGCCACTGCGCTCCGCGCCGCCCGTGGTAAACATCGGACGCTTGGCTTGTTCGATGTCGGCGATGCCCGCGCCTTTGTCCTTGACGACGATGTCAAGAACGTTGTCTTTGAGAATGCGGCAGCGCAGTGTGATCACGCCGAGCGCGTCGGGATAGCCGTGGACGATGGCGTTCGTCACGGCCTCGGATACCGCGGTGCGGATGTCTCCGAGCTCTTCCATAGTCGGGTCGAGCTGGGCGGCAAAGCAGGATACGGCCGAGCGGGCAAACGCCTCGTTTGCCGATTTGCTCGGAAATTCCAAGATCATGTAATTGTTGAATTTCATAGGACGACCTCCTTCATTTCAATGATTTTATCGATTCCGGCGGCGCGAAACACCTTCATCGGCTGCGACGCGATGCCCGTCAGGACGATCGAGCCGTCGAGTTTTTTCATTTCGCGAAACGCGTTGATGACCACCGCGATGCCGGAAGAATCCATGAACGTCACATCCGTGAAGTCAAGAATGCAGACCTCGGGCGTGTACGCCTCGATTTTCGCGGCGATGGCCTGAATGTAGTTTTTTGCACGGTGATGATCGATTTCCCCGGTCAGTGCGACAGTGAGATTGCCGTTTTGCAAGAAGCTGGTAAATTGCATAAATGCCCTCCTTTTTGTTGTTTTCTTTCAGTATAAACCATCGGAAATTGATTTTTTGTCGAACCGACGCACAGAAAAAAGAAAACCGACAGCATGGCTGTCGGCGAAAGATACGGTTGGACCGGACGCGAAACTTCATCCGTCACCGCCTTCCCCAAGGGGGAAGGCGTGGCAGGAGCAGTGCAAACAATACGGATTGCCACGGCGCTTTGCGCCTCACAATGACATGGAGGAATTACAAATTATAATTTTCCCCTCTCAGGCTGAAATCGGAGATTTCGGCCAGCTCTCCCAGAGGGAGAGCCAAGGTGCACGCCATAATTTTTCACTTTTCACTATGCATTTTGCATTGTTCATGCTTCTGCATCGGTGAGCAGGGTGACGAGAAAATCGGTGATTTTTTCCATGTCCTCGACGCTGATGTACTCAAAACGGCCGTGGAAATTCGCGCCGCCGGTACACAGATTCGGGCACGGCAAGCCCATGAAGCTCAATCGTGCGCCGTCCGTGCCGCCGCGGATGGGTACGGTGATCGGCGTGATGCCCACGGCGCGCATGGCCGCCTGTGCACGCTCGACGATGTACCACTGGGGCAGAATTTTCTCTTTCATGTTGAAATAGCTGTCGCGCACGGTCAGCTCTACGCGGCCGTCGCCGTATTTGGCATTGAGAAATGCGGCCGCATCTGCCAAAAGCTGCTTCTTTTGCAGGAATTTCTCCATGTCGTGATCGCGGATGATGTAATGCAGGCTCGTCCGCTCGACCTCGCCGTGCATACCGTGCAGCATGAAAAAGCCCTCGTAGCCCTCGGTATGCTCCGGGCGCTGGGCAGCGGGAAGCATCGCGTTGAACTCCATGGCAAGCAGCTGCGAATTGACCATTTTATCCTTGGCGGAGCCGGGGTGGATATTCAGGCCGTGGAACACAACGTTTGCCGACGCGGCATTAAAATTCTCATATTCCAGCTCGCCGATCAGACCGCCGTCGACGGTGTAGGCATAGTCTGCGCCGAATTTTTCCACGTCGAAGCGATCCGCGCCGCGGCCGATCTCTTCGTCGGGCGTGAAGGCGATTTTCAGCGTCGCGTGCGTGCCGTCGGAGGCAAGCAGTCGCTGTGCGGCCGTCATGATCTCGGCAACGCCCGCCTTATCGTCCGCGCCCAGAAGTGTCATGCCGTCGGTTACGATCAGGTGCTTGCCGCGATGCGCGGACAGTTCCGGATAGTCCTTTTCGCTGAGGAAAATTTGCTTTTCCTCGTTCAGGCAAATGTCCTGCCCGTCAAAGGGGACAATTTTCGCTTTCACATTCTCGCCGGAGCAGTCAGGCGCGGTATCCATGTGGGCGATCAGGCCGACGATGGGCTTCGTCAGGTCTCCGGGGACGGTGCCGTAGACATAGCCGTTTTCGTCCATATGGGCATCGGCAATGCCCATGAATCGCATTTCCTCCACCAGCGCCGTGCCCAGAACGCGCTGCTTTGCCGTGGACGGGCAGGTTTCGCTTTCTTCATTGGATTGCGTGTCGAACGACACATAGCGCAAAAAGCGCTCGATAACGGTTTCCATAAATTTTCCTTTCCTGTAAAAAGTGCCGCCGCAAACGCGACGGCACTTTCCTCTGTGCATTTACTTGGCGGCGTTGACCAGCTCGGCGGTATCCTGCGCGATCATCAGTTCCTCGTTCGTGGGGATGACCCAGACCTGCACCTTGGAATCGTCCGCGGAGATTTTCGTTTCCTTGCCGCGCACGTTGTTGCGCTCGGGGTCGATCTTCACGCCCATGAAGGCCAGATATTCGCACACGGCGGCGCGGGTAGCGGGACCGTTCTCGCCGACACCGGCGGTGAAGGTCAGCATATCAATGCCATTGAGCGCGGCGGCGTATGCGCCGACGTACTTGGCAACTTCGTAATAGAACTTCTCCAACGCCAGAATGCAGCCCTCGTCGCCTTTGGCAGCACCCGCTTCCAGATCGCGGAAGTCAGAGGAAACGCCGGAAATGCCCAGAACGCCGGACTTCTTGTTGAGGATGTTCAGGCATTCGTCGACGGAGTAGCCGTACTTGTTGCACAGGAACTGGACAACGCCGGCGTCAATGTCGCCGCTGCGCGTGCCCATGGGCACACCGGCCAGAGGGGTCAGGCCCATGGTGGTATCCTGACATTTGCCGTTGAGCACGGCGGACATGGACGAGCCGTTGCCCAGATGGCAGTTGACGAGCTTGAAGTCCTTGGAGCCGTACAGCTCGGCGGCGCGGCGGGCGATATACTTGTGCGACGTGCCGTGGAAGCCGTAACGGCGGATGTCGTCATTTTCGTAGTACTCGGTGGGGATGGCATAGCGGTATGCCTTGGGGGGCATGGTCATGTGGAAAGCGGTATCGAACACGGCGACCTGCGGCGTGTTGGGCATGACGGCCTGACACGCGCGAATGCCCATCAGGTTGGCAGGGTTATGCAGGGGGCCGAGCGGGATGCACTTTTCGATGGCCTTGATAACGTCATCGTTGATGATGCACGAATCGGAAAACTCCATGCCGCCGTGCAGGACGCGATGGCCGACGGCGTCGATTTCGTCGACGGACTTAATCACGCCGTACTCGGGGTCGACCAGAATGTTCAAAACCGCTTCGATGGCCTCGGAATGGGTGGGCATGGGGATGTCCTTGACCACCTTATTGTCGCCGACTTTGTGCGTCAGGCGGCCGTCGATATAAATACGTTCGCACAGACCCTTTGCGGACACGTCGCCGGTCTCGGGGTTCATGAGCTGATACTTCAGAGAAGAGCTGCCGGCATTGATAACCAGTACATTCATGTGAAATGATTCCTCCTAAAAATAAGTGTTTCCTTTTTGGTGATTTTGTGGTACGATGTTCATAGCGTATCTATTGTACATGATTATTCGGGATTTCTCAACCCCTTTTTCACATTTTTTCCGCAAAGGAGGGTCAAATTTTGCGTACAACGGGAATTATCTGCGAATACAATCCCCTGCATCTCGGGCACGAGAAACAACTGTCTTTCGTCCGCGAGCAGGTCGGCGCGGACGGTGCCATCGTCTGCCTGATGAGCGGCAATTTCGTCCAGCGCGGATACCCTGCCGTTTTCGACAAAATGTGCCGTGCACAGGCAGCCGTCGCGTGCGGCGCAGACCTCGTGTTGGAACTCCCGATCACCTATGCTCTCTCCTCCGCGGAGGGGTTCGCCGCGGGCGGCGTGCGCATTTTGTCCATGCTGTGCGACAGCATTTGCTACGGCACGGAGACGGCCGACGACGGCGCGATTTGCAACGTTGCCGAGGCACTTCTGTCGCCGCGGTTTCCCGCGGCTCTGCGTGTGGAGCTGGACAAAGGGCTGTCTTTCCCCGCCGCGCGTCAGCAGGCACTTGCCGCCATGGGCTGTGACGGAAGTATTCTCGAAGCGCCGAATACCATCCTCGCCGTAGAATACGTAAAGGCGATTTTGTCGCAAAATGCGCCGCTGGAGCGGCTGCCGATCTTACGCGGCGGATGCTATCATGATACCGAAATCGACGCAAAAAATCCATCCGCGACCGCCATCCGCGCGCGCATCGAGCATGGCAACCCATGGTTGCCGTTCATCCCCGAAAAGGCGCAACCTGCGGTTGCCAACGCCGCAGTGCATACCCTGAAAAGCGGCGAAAAAGCGATGCTTTCGCGCCTGCGCACCATGACGGATGCCGAATTTGAAGCATTGCCATTCGGCGGCGAAGGGCTGTGGCGCAGATTCATGCACGCCTGCCGAAAAGAGGCAACGCCGGAGCAGATTCTGACGGCGACGAAATCCAAGCGTTATACCCGCTCGCGCCTTGACCGCATGGCGATGTGCGCATTTCTGGGCATAAGCGCGGATACGCTTGCGCAGCAGCCACCGTATGTGCGCGTGCTTGCCCTGACGGACAACGGCCGTCGCGTGTTGAAAAATGCCCGCGTGAGCGGTGTATTTCTCAACGCGGGGCAGCGTTATGCCCATCCGTACTGGGATATGGAATCGCGCTGCAGCGACCTGCACAGTCTGTTCGCCACCAATTCGCTCGACCCTCCCGGCAAGGAAGCCCGCTATCGCATTTACTATCAAAAATAAAGGAGCTTCCATGCCACGTCTGAAAAACAAAAACTGCCTGATCGCCTTTTTTGCAGCGGCGTTTCAGGCATTCGGTATGTACAACATTCACGCCCTGTCCGGCGTGACGGAAGGCGGCATTTTCGGGCTGATCTTACTGCTCGACCACTGGCTGCACCTCTCGCCTGCCCTCTCCAGCATCCTGCTCAACGGCGCGTGCTATGTCCTTGGATGGCGGACACTCGGCAAAGAATTTATCGGCTATTCCGCCGTCGCCACGCTGGGCTACGCGCTTTGCTATGCCGTGTGCGAGCAATTTCCGCCGCTGTGGCCGCAAATCGCGACCCTTCCCCTGCTTGCCTCGCTTGTCGGGGCACTGTTCATCGGCATCGGCGCGGGGCTATGCGTCCGCGCGGGCGGCGCGACCTCGGGCGATGATGCGCTGGCCATGAGCCTGACCAAACTCACGAAAATCCCCATCGAGCGGCTGTATCTTATCAGTGATTTATTCGTGCTTCTGCTTTCGCTGACCTACATTCCCCTGCGGCGCATCGGCTATTCCCTGCTGACGGTCATTTTGTCCGGGCAGATCATCGGCCTGATTCAAAAGCTCCCGCCGCGCAAGCACATCACGGACTGACGATTTTGCAGTCCGTGATTTTTCCGTCGCGCGTTTCGATGAGCCCCGCACTGCCGCCGCCATAGCCGCATGAGCCGGGATTGAGCACCCACAGGCCATCGTCCTCATGGTGGCAGTATGCCTCGTGCGTATGGCCGAAAAGTGCCGCGTCGACGCGCATGGCGCGCGCATCGGCCAGAAGCGGCGCAAGCGTCTGCTTGACATGGTGCAGATGTCCATGCGTCACGAGAAGGCGCACGCCGTCGAGCGTGAGCAGCTTTGTCTCGGCCTCGGAGCAGGCGCGATAGCGGTCGCAATTGCCCGGGACTCCGCAAAATAGGGCGTCCGGGTTTTCCGCGGCAACGACCATGCCGTCTTCAAAATAATCTCCCAGATGAATGATCGCGTCCGGCCGGAACATTCCGACGCACTGCCGCATAAAATACAGCGATGCGTGAGAGTCGGACAGAACAAGTATTTTCATGGTTCACCGCCTGTTCTTTCGTCGCATATACTGTTGTATAGTATAGCAGGTTTTTTGACGGGAGGCAATCGTTTATGAAGCAAAATCAGGACAATATTTCCCCGCAGGCGCTTGAAAAGCTCGCGCAAAGCGATGTCGGACGCGAGTTGATGGCGATGCTGCGCAACACCGAGGCCGCCAATGCCGTGCAGCGCGGCGCACAAAGCGGCAATATGGATGATGCGAAAAAAGCCATATCGGCATTCCTGTCCGACCCCAAGGCGCGTGCCCTGCTGCAACAACTGGAGGCGCAGTACCATGAGTGAACTGGAGGAAAAGATCGGCGGCATTCTCAACGACCCGCAGATGATGCGCCAGATCCTGTCCATGGCGCAGGCCATGGGCGCGCAGGTAAACGATGCCTCCCCCGCCCCGCCGCAACCGCCGCAGGAACCGCCCGCCGTGGATGCAGCCATGCTGCAGCGACTTGCCGGATTTGCGCAAAACAGCAACATCGACAAGCGCGAACGGGCACTGCTTCAGGCGTTGGGCGGCTATCTCAGCCATGAGCGCATCGGGAAACTGGAAAAGGCCATGCGGGCGGCAAAGCTGGCAAAAATCGCTTCCGCCGCCATCGGCAAGCAACCATCTCATGCAGGCAGGTGATCGTATGTACAACCGCTACATTCCTCAGCCGGACGGTTCTTTTCAACGTGCGCACGTGCCTGAGCCGCCACCGCCGCCGGAGCATCGGCCGCCCTGTCCGCCACCTCCGTTGCCTCCTCCGCCGCCCGAGCCGCCCGTGCACGGTTCCGTGCCCGGTTTTTTGCGCAGTCTGATCCCCGCGGGATTCGACACGGGCGATCTGATCGTCGTACTGCTCCTACTGCTTCTGGCGGGCGACTGCGAGGAAGATCGCACGCACGCCCTGCTGACGCTTGCGCTGTATCTGTTTCTGTAACAATGCCCTTGCGTTCCCGCAAGAAATGTGGTAAAATACGGGAGACCCAAGGGAGGTGTATACATGGTCACGGAAAAGAAAAAACGGCTTCGTCTGCTCGCGCTTGCGGCGGCGGTGCTTGCCGTGTGCGCATTGGCCGTGGCGATGCTCCTTCCCGAGGGCGAGCCGCCGTGTGCGCCGAGCGCGCAGGAGCTTGCCATGCGGCAGGAAACGGTCGACGCGGCCGTGCAATGGCTCGGCGCGAACGAGGCTGACGGTTCACATCGTCCGATCATCGACCTGTACAACAGCCACACGCCGCTCGCGCGCGGCTACAGCGTGCAATATGACGATGCATGGTGCGCCACTTTCGTCAGCGCGGTCGCCATAGCGTGCGATTTTACGGATATTATCCCCACGGAATGCGGCTGTCAGCGGCAGATCGAGCTTTTCAAAGACTTGGGGCGCTGGGAGGAAAACGACGATTATGTCCCCGCCACAGGCGATATTCTCTACTATTCCACCGACGGCTCCAAACGGCGCGACAACAACGGCTGGTCCGACCACGTCGGGATCGTGGTGTCGGTTTCGGGAAAAACCATCACGGTCATCGAGGGCAATTACGACGATCAGGTAAAGTATCGCACCATAAAAGTCGGCGACAAACGGATCCGCGGTTACGGACTTCCGGATTACGCGTCAAAGATATGAAAAGCTGTCCATGAACACATGGGCAGCTTTTTTCTTATCGGGCGACGAAGCCCACTTTTTTATAGACTTTGCGCAAGGTCTTTTCGGCCGCATAGGATGCCTTTTCCGCGCCGGCTTTGTACACGTTTTCCAGATACGCCTTGTCCTTCATCAGGCGCTGTGCCTCCTCGCGGATGGGACGCAGGGTCTCCACCACGGCCTCACCCACGGCGGGCTTGAACACGCCATAGCCGCAGCCGGCAAATTCGGCCTCGATCTGCTCGAACGACTTGCCCGTGACGGCGGAATAGATGGTCATCAGGTTCGCCACGCCGGGCTTATTCTCTTTGTCGTATCGGACGCAGTTTTCCGTGTCGGAATCGGTGATGGCACGCTTGAACTGCTTCATGATGACGGCGGGATCGTCCATCAGCAGGACGCGTCCCGTGTCCTCGTTCTCGGATTTGGACATTTTCGCGGTGGGATTGGTCAGGCTCATGATGCGCGCGCCGACCTTCGGCACAAAAGGCTCGGGCAGCTTGAACACGTCGCCGTAGATGCCGTTGAAGCGGCGGGCGATGACGTGCGTCAGCTCCACGTGCTGCTTCTGATCTTCGCCCACGGGCACAAGGTCCGGCTGATAGAGCAAAATGTCCGCCGCCATCAGCGCGGGATAGGTAAACAGGCCGCCGTTGATATTGTCGGCATTTTTCGCCGATTTGTCCTTGAACTGCGTCATGCGGCTCAGCTCGCCGAACATGGCATAGCAATCGAGCACCCAGCCAAGCTCCGCGTGCTGGTGGACATGGCTCTGGATGAAGAGGGTATTTTTTTCCGGGTCGAGGCCGCAGGCGATATACTGCGCAAGCTGCTCGAGCGTACGGCGGCGCAGGTCGGCAGGGTTCTGGCGCACCGTAATGGCGTGCATATCCGCCATGAAATAGAAGCAGTCAAACTGCTCGGCGCGCTCCGCCCAGTTCTTCACCGCGCCGAGATACGATCCCAACGTCAGATCGCCCGACGGCTTAATGCCGGAGAGCATTCGTTTTTTCGGTGTTTCCGTGATGATCTCGCTCATAAAAATGCATCCTTTTCCGATATTTGCTTTATTTTAGCATAGGCGTGGCGATTATGCAAGGGATTTTTCCGGCGAAAGCAATTGATTTATGGAAAGAATTGTGCTATACTGCTTGTAAGATTTTTTGATAAAGAGGTATCTGTTATGGACTATCAGGCATTGGCCGAGCTTTTGTTCCCCGACGTGACCGAAACGCCCGACGAGGTCGAATCGCGTTTTCCCGCGCGCAATCTGCCCGAGGGGGCTGTTGTATCACGTATGGCGCCGTCGCCCACCGGGTTCGTCCATCTGGGCAATCTGGTGCAGGGCACGATCTCCGAGCGCATGAGCCACCAAAGCGGCGGCATACTCTTTTTGCGCGTGGAGGACACCGACGCCAAGCGCGAAGTCCCCGGCGCGGTGGAAGTGCTCATCAACACACTCAAGCACTATGACATCTGCTTCGATGAGGGCGCGATCATCGACGGCGACAGCGGAAATTACGGCCCGTACCGTCAGCGTCAGCGCGCCGCGATTTACCACGTGTTTGCCAAAAAGCTCGTACTTGAGGGCAAGGCCTACCCCTGCTTCTGCACCGAGGAAGAGCTGGCCGCCATGCATGAAAAGCAGGAAGCCACGAAGGACAATTTCGGCTACTGGGGGCCTTACGCCGTCTGGCGCGACCGTCCCTTGGACGACATCCGCGCGCAGATCGCCGCAGGCAAGGAATGGGTGCTGCGTTTCCGCAGCGAAGGCTCGATCGAAAATCAGTTCAAATTTGACGATCTCGTCAAAGGCAAGCTAACCGTCACCGAAAACAACATCGACCACGTGCTGCTCAAATCCGACGGCATCCCCACCTATCACTTCGCGCACGCCGTCGACGACCACCTGATGCACACGACACACGTCGTCCGCGGCGACGAATGGATGGCGACGCTGCCGTTCCACATTCAGCTTTTTCAGGCATTGGGCTTCAAGCTGCCCAAATATGTACACATCGGCCCGCTGATGAAAATGGACGGCAATTCCAAGCGCAAGCTGTCCAAGCGCAAAGACCCCGAGCTTGCGCTGACGTACTATAAGGCCGAGGGCTTTCCCATCGCCGCCGTGCGTGAATATATCATGACCATCCTCAACTCCAACTTCGAGGATTGGCGCAGAGCCAATCCCGATGCACCGCTGGACGATTTCAAATTCAGCCCCAAGAAGCTCAACCCGGCCGGAAGTCTTTTCGACTACGCCAAGCTGGTCGACGTTTCCAAAAATGTGATTTCCCGGATGCGCGCCGAGGACGTGTACGAGCAGCTCACCGCATGGGCGCAGGAATTTGACCCCGATTTCGGTGAAAAGCTCGCCGCCGACCGCGACTATGCCGTTTCCGTTCTGGCCATCGGCCGCGGCGGAAAAAAGCCCAGAAAAGACATCGCCGTCTGGACGGAGGCAAAGGCATACATGGGATTTTTCTATGACGAATATCTGGAAAAACCCGTCTTTGACGAGAAAATCCCCGCCGAAACCGTCCGCACCGTGCTGGAAAAATTCATGGCAAGCTATGACGTTTCCGACGACGCGACCGTATGGTTTGAAAAGGTCAAGGCCATTACGGAAAGCATCGGCTTTACCTGCGACATGAAAGCCTATAAGGCAGCCCCCACCGCCTTCCCCGGCACGGTCGCCGACGTTTCGAACATCGTGCGTCTGGCCATCACCGGAAAAACCAACTCCCCCGATCTGTACACCGTCATGCAGATTCTGGGCAAGGCTCGCTCGTTCCAAAGAATCGAACAAGCCGTGGCACAACTGTAATTACCATGCCCTCCCCGCACGGGAGGGCATAAACTTTTTATATTTTTCATTGATTTTCCGTATGGTTTGTGCTACTATTTTATCAATCGGAGGTGATTTTCATGGAAGAAACCGCACAGGTTTTGGAGTACAAATGTCCGAACTGCGGCGCAGGGCTTCCCTTTCAGGAAGACAGCCAAAAGCTGACCTGTCCGTACTGCGATTCGGCATTTGATCCGGAAGAAGTTCTGAGTTTTCACGAAAAGCTCGCACAAGAGGAAGCGGAAACGATCGACTGGGACGAAACGTCGCATACAGACTGGGACGATGCGGAGGCTGAAAATCTGCGCACCTTCACCTGCCCGTCGTGCGCCGGCGTTCTTCTGACCGACGATGTGACCGCCGCCACATTCTGCCCCTATTGCGGCAATCCCACCATTTTGCCCGGGCGACTTTCCGGCGGTCTGCGGCCGGACGGCGTGATTCCGTTCAAGCTCGGCAAGGACGAGGCAAAAGCGGCGTTTCTGCGGCTGTGCAAAGGCAAGCCACTGCTTCCGAAATTTTTCGCTCGGGATCAGCAGATCGAAAAAATCACGGGCATGTACGTTCCGTTCTGGCTCTACGACTGCGACAGCGATTTCTATGCCAGCTACCGCGCGACACGCGTTCGCCATTGGTCGGATTCGCAGTATCATTACACGCGAACCAGCTACTATCACGTCGTGCGACGCGCCTATGCGGAATTTGACCGCATTCCCGTCGACGGCAGCACCAAAATGGACGACAGTCTGATGGAGTCGATCGAGCCGTTCGACTACGGGCAGATGGTCGATTTCGAAACGGCCTATCTCTCCGGCTTTCTGGCCGACAAATACGATGTCGAGGCCAAAGACGGCGAAGGGCGCATCCGTCAGCGCGTCAATGTTTCCATGGAGGATCTGATCGCGCCGTCGCTGATTGGCTATACCTCCGTCATTCCAAAGGTCAAAAAGACCAACATCCACCACAGCAAAGCCAAATACGTCCTGCTCCCCGTCTGGATACTGACGACACAGTACAAAGGCAAATCCTACACCTTTGCCATGAACGGCCAGACCGGACGTATGACCGGCTCGCTCCCCATCAGCGCGAAACGCTGCTGGGCGTGGTTCGGCGGCATTGCCGCGGGTGTGGCGGCCTTGGTCGCGGGCATCATTGCCCTGTGCCTGTAAGGAGGTTGCGGTATGAAAAAGACAGTAAGCGTCCTATTGTGCATCGTGTGTCTGCTCTGCCTGTGCGGCGCGGCCGACGCGAGTGCGCCGCTCGTCACGGATGAGGCGGGCATTTTAACGGCCGCGGAGGAAGCGGCACTGGAAACATCCGCGCAAAAGCTCCGCGATACATACGCCATCGACGTCGTCATCGCGACCGTCGCATCCATCGACACGCAGCCGCAGGCATTTGCCCGAAAATTCTACCAGCGCAAGGGCTACGCCAAAGACGGCATCATTTTGCTCGTTTCCATGGCCGAGCGCGATTATGCGCTGTACACATTCGGTGAAGGCGCGGATATCTTCACGCCCTACGGGTTGGAGGTTCTGGAAGACAGCTTTCTTCCCGATCTGCGCAACGATCGATACAAAGCCGCGTTCGGCGCCTTTTTAAGCGCGATCCCCGACTACTGCGAGGCATATCGCAGCGACAATACGATCGACGAACATTTTGGCATGACGCACGTGCTCATTGCACTGGTCATCGGCATCGTGGTCGGCGCGATCGCCATTGCCATCATGCGCGGCATGATGAACACGGCAAAGCCCAAGCCCTCGGCGACGGAATACGTCCGTCAAGGCTCGTTCCGTCCGTATGGGAATTTCGATATGTATCTGTATTCCCGTGTCACAAAAATCCGCAAACAGCAAAATTCCTCCGGTTCACACGGTGGCGGCGGTGGCGGCCACGGCCGGAGTGGAAAATTTTAAAAACAAGGAGAAAACAATATGGGACTTATCAAAGCCGCACTCGGTTCATTTAACGGCGTTCTGGCCGACCAGTGGAGAGAATATTTTTACTGCGACGCGCTCAGCGCCAACACTCTGGTATCCAAAGGCAAAAAGCGCACTTCCAAGCGCAGCAGCAACAAAAAAGGCGATGAAAACATCATTTCCAACGGCTCGGTCATCGCCGTCAACGAAGGCCAGTGCATGATGATCGTCCAGCAGGGACAGATCGTGGAATTTGCCGCCGAGGCGGGCGAATTTACATGGGACAGCTCCACGGAATCCACGATTTTCTACGGCGGATTCGGCAGCGGCCTGAAAGGAAGCTGGGAAAATCTGAAGCGCCGCTTCACCTTCGGCGGTGACACCGGAAAAGATCAGCGCGTCTACTTCTTCAACACCAAGGAGCTTATCGGCAACAAATACGGCACGCCCACGCCCGTCCCGTTCCGCGTCGTCGACGCGAACATCGGGCTGGATATGGACATTTCCATCCGCTGCAACGGCGAGTATTCCTACCGCATTTCCGACCCGATGCTTTTCTACAAAAACGTCTGCGGCAACGTCTCGGCCGACTACACCCGCGACGCGCTCGACAGCCAGCTCAAATCCGAGTTTTTGACCGCGCTGCAGCCCGCTTTCGCGAAGATCTCCGCACAGGGCATTCGCTACTCCGCCCTGCCCGGCCATACCACCGAGCTGGCGCAGGCCATGAATGACGCGCTCAGCGCAAAATGGAGCGAACTGCGCGGCATTTCCATCGTGTCGGTCGGTGTCAACGCCGTCAACGCCAATGCCGAGGACGAGGCCATGATCAAGAACCTGCAGCGCACCGCGGTCTATCGCAACGCGAATATGGCAGGTGCCGCCATCGTCGACGCGCAGGCCGAGGCGATGAAGGCCGCCGCCAACAACAAAAACGGCGCGATGATGGGCTTCATGGGCGTGAACATGGCACAGCAGGCCGGCGGGCTGAACGCCGGCGACCTGTTCCGGATGGGACAGCAGCAGGCCGCCGCACCTCAGCCGTCGGCGGAAAACGCATGGAAATGCAGTTGCGGCGCGGTAAACACCGGCAAATTCTGCACCGAATGCGGCGCGAGCGCCGGCTGGACGTGTAGCTGCGGCAGTGTCAACCGTGGGAAATTCTGCTCCAACTGCGGCGCGAAAAAGCCCGATGGCGCACCTCTGTACCGCTGCGACAAATGCGGCTGGGAGCCGGAGGACCCGAAAAATCCCCCGAAATTCTGCCCGGAATGCGGCGACCGCTTCGACGAAAACGACAGAAAATAACAAAAACTCCCGGCAGTGCATCACTGCCGGGAACATTTTATTTTGTTGTAAAATGTTCCCCGTCACACCAACTGCTGCCCGTTGATGCAAAGATGGAACACCAGATCCAGCCGCTGCGCCGCCTGACGGCACAGCAGCATCCGCTTTGTGAAGATTTCAAAATACTCCATTACGGGGCTTACCTGCGTATCGACCGCCAGCGAAAGAACGATGTTCCGTCCGTCGATTTTCAGGTCGCAATCCGTGACGGAATAGTTCACGCGATCGTGAATGTCCATGTTCGGATTGTTGACGTTGCGCACACGGCTGCGGCGCACGTCGGATTTGTCGGCCAAGATCAGCGCCGCGGCGACCGCGTTGACCGGGACACCCGTCCCCTCGTCGTGATTGCCGATGGCCGCAACGATGGTCGCGATCTCCTCGGGCGGAAAATTCATCCTGTCCAAGATGCGAAACGCCATCACCGCACCGCTCTGGCTGTGATCCGTGCGATTGACGAGATTTCCGATATCGTGCAGGTATCCGGCGATTTTGGCAAGCTCCACGGTCCGCGCGTCATATCCCAGCTTCGCCAGAATGTCTCCCGCGGTCTGCGCCACTTTTGTCACGTGCGCGAAGCTGTGCTCCGTGTAGCCGAGGGCCTTGAGCGATGCGTCGGCTTGCGTGATGTACACGCGCACGGCCTCGTCTTTTTTGATTTGTTCATACGTCATGATTTCACCTCCTTTTCACTTTCAGTATACCACCGTTTTCGTCGGGAATCAAGTGATATTTACCAAAAAACGCACCCCGTTTTTGAAAAGAACGAGGTGCGTTTTGTGAAATTTTACTTTTTGACGCGCTTGCGGCAGAGATAAATGTCCAGTTTTTCTTTCATATTATCGGGCATTTTGCGCTCCACGGGACAGCGCGCGGCGTTGGCCATCCGATCGGCAAACGCGCAGATGAAGGCAATGTCCTGCGCCATATGCTCGGCTTTCATCACGGCGACGGTATCGTAGCCGTTGTGGATGGTAGCGGTATTGCCCGGCGCGATGCGCGCAAAGGATACGGCCGGGATGCCCTTGTCAGCAAACGGGGTCGAATCGCTGGAATAGACGTCCTGATAGGCTTTGAGCCCTCTGCCCTGCTCCTGCGCAAAATACTCAAGATAGTGCACGAGCTTTTCTTCCGACGTACAGCAGGCGATCAGCTTGCCCATGATGCAACCGATCATGTCCAGATTGATGCACAGCACGACGTTTTTCAGCTCCTCCTCGTGGGCGGCGCAGTAGGCTTTCGAGCCGAGCAGGCCGCGCTCCTCACTGCCGCACCAGATAAAACGCAGGCCATAGCGGTGCGGATGTTCGGCAAAATACGCCGCGATGCCCAAAATGCCAACGGAGCCGGACATATTGTCGTATGCGCCCTGCGACAGAGAAGTCGAGTCGTAATGCGCGGTGAAGACGATGGTCTGCTCCGTTTCGCCTGGCAAATCGACGATGACGTTGCGCGAATTGCCCGTGTATTCGTCCTGACGGAGAAGGATTTTCGCCGTTTTCGCGTCGGAACGGATCAGCTCGATGGCGGATTTGGCGTTGATGTTGACACCGGGGATTTTTTTGCCCTGACTGACATGGGCGCGCAGTTCGCGGCGGTCAATGTCGAAATCGGCATAATTGGCGTTGCCGTCGTATGTAATGAAGCCGAGTGCGCCGTTTTCCAGCAGATCTTGGTACATCCAGTAGCCGAGATAACCGTCGATCAGTACGATCTTGTCGCGGCAAAGGCTGAGGCTGTAATCGTCGTTGGACGAAAGATAGTAAAGCGGCGCTTCGAGTTCGGCGCTTCCTGCGTTGAAATAGCCCTCGCAGGGCACTTCCCTGCCGTCAACCAGCAGTTGCGCCTGTTGGATATTGGCCATCTGCACCTCGAACGGCTCGATGGTAGCCTGCAGCCCAAGCTCTGCGCACTGCGCCTTGAGGTATTCGGCACAGCGCAGCTCCTCGTCCGTGCCGCCCATGCGGATGTACGCCGTCTGATGAAACAGCTCCATGATCTTGCGATTTTCCATAAGATGCCCCTCCTTGTTTTTGTATGAAATACATTCATAGCTACACGATAGCACATTTCACGCAAAAATGCAACAAAAAATGTCACGCCAGCACGGTTGCAAGCCAGACGGCCGCCGTCGCCAATGCGCCGCTCATCGTCCAGAAAATGCGTGACGCAACCGTCGGTTGCCTTTTCGGATGGCGGACGGCTTTTTTCGCCTCGCGCAGGAGCATTTCGTCGGTCACGCCATCCTCGGGCATATCCGCGCGCAAAATAAAAATTGCCTGCTCGAAGAGCTTTTTGTCTGGCGACTGCACGACGATCACCTGACGCGACACACCTTTTACCATCTCATCCCCTCCTGTCGGGCATTATGTCCCGACGCGGGGCGTTTCATGCAAAAATGCCGCCCGCGGGCGGCATTTTTTATTCCTGTTCGGTGCGGTAGGTATTGTAGCGCGACCAGATGAGGATCGCGATCTGCCCCGGGATGCCCAGCACGAGCAGTTGCCATGCGTTTACGGAGCGGGCGTAAAGCGTCAGCGTTGCGGTCAGCAGCAGTGACCACATGAGCAGCGAAATGATGAGATAGTTGCGCCGCGGATTGAACCATATGGAATTGAACACCAGCCACACGATCATCCCCACGGGAATGGCATAAATGAACGGAAGCCAGCGGATCTTCAGCCCCGGCCAGATCATGTCGATCACGACATAGCACACCGTCGCCAAGAAAAGGACGATCAGCTCGCTCAAAAGCGTGACGACCGTGCGGTTGCGAAGGCTGAAAACGGCCTTCTGCTGCGGAGCGGCGGGCTGCGCGTGCTCGTCTTCGAGCAAATAGTCCAAGCTGACCTCGAACAGATCGGCAATCGCCTTGAGCACCATCACGTCGGGGATCGACTCGCCGCGCTCCCATTTGGACACGGCCTTGTCGGAATAATTCAATTTTTCCGCCAGCTCGATCTGCGTCAGCTTTCGGCTTTGGCGCAGGGCGGTGATATTTTTCGCAATAATCGGCTTCAGATCCTGCATAGCATAACCTCTGTTCGTATTCTTTTGTTATCATAACAGAAAAATGTTAAAAAATCAACCGCCCGATGTTGCTTTTCTGCGCGACGAAATGATTGATTTTCCCCGTCGCCTGTGCTATACTTTTTGCATATAGAGAGCATTTGGCGAAAGGTTGTGACATTATGTATGATATGGATACCCTGTTTGATCTGACGCATACGCTCGGCGCGGATTACCTGCGCGACTTCCGCGCGCCGTGGGAGGCGCTTCGCGGCATCAAAGACTGCATTTTGCGCCTCGGTGCTTCCCTGCCCGCCGACCAATACGATGAGATCGCGCCCGCCGTCTGGGTGCACAAGACCGCCGTCATTGCGCCGAGCGCATATCTTGGCAGTCCCTGCATCATCGGCGCGGAAACGGAGGTTCGCCACGGCGCGTTTATTCGCGGCAGCGCCCTTGTCGGCTGCAACTGTGTGGTCGGCAACTCCGTGGAGCTGAAAAACGTCATTTTGTTTGACCGCGTGCAAGTCCCGCACTACAATTACGTCGGCGACAGCATTCTCGGCTATCGAGCGCATATGGGCGCGGGTTCGATCACCTCGAACGTCCGCTCCGACAAGCAACCCGTGGTCATACACACCTGCCCGCCGACGCAGACCGGTCTGAAAAAGGTCGGCGCATTCCTCGGCGACGGCGTGGAAATCGGCTGCAACAGCGTGCTCAATCCGGGCACGATCGTCGGGCGAAACAGTCAGATCTATCCCCTGTCGTGTGTCCGCGGCATCGTCCCGCCGGACAGCATTTACAAGACGGGCGGCGTTATCGTGAAAAAGGAGAACTGATATGGGCAAGTATTTCGGAACGGACGGCTTCCGTGGAGAAGCCAACGTAAATCTGACCGCCGATCACGCATTTCGGGTCGGGCGTTTTCTCGGCTGGTACTACACGGAGCAAAAGCGCCGCGACGGCATCGACGCGCACGCCAAAATCGTCATCGGGAAAGACACCCGCCGCTCAAGCTATATGTTCGAATACGCGCTGGCCGCAGGCATCACCGCCTCCGGCGCGGACGCTTACCTGCTGCACGTGACCACCACGCCGTCGGTGGCGTTCGTTGCGCGCACGGAGGATTTCGACTGCGGCGTGATGATCTCGGCCAGCCACAATCCCTACTATGACAACGGGCTGAAGCTCATCAATTCGCAGGGCGAGAAAATGGACGAGCAGACCATTTCCCATGTCGAGCACTACCTCGACGGAAAGCTGGAGCTGTTCGGCGAAACATGGACGGAGTTGCCGTACAGCAAACGCGACGAGATCGGCCGCACCGTCGACCACTCGGCAGGACGAAACCGCTACCTCGGCTACCTGATCTCGCTGGGAATGTTCTCGCTGAAGGGCATGAAAGTCGGCCTCGACTGCGCCAACGGCGCGGCGTGGAATCTGGCGCGGCTGGTGTTTGAGGCGCTCGGCGCAAAAACCTACCTGCTCAACGTCGACCCCGACGGCCTGAACATCAACGACAACGCCGGTTCGACCCACATCGAGCCGCTGCAGAAATTCGTCGTGGACAACGCGCTCGACGTCGGCTTCGCCTTTGACGGCGACGCGGACCGCTGCCTGTGCGTCGACGAAAACGGCGTACTCGTTTCGGGCGACCATATTTTGTATATTCTCGGCAAGTATATGCGCGACGGCGGTCGTCTGGACAACAACACCGTCGTGACCACCGTAATGTCGAATTTCGGCCTGTACAAGGCACTCGATGAGGCCGGCATCGCATACGCCAAAACCGCCGTAGGCGACAAATACGTGTATGACTACATGGTGCAAAACCACTGCAGCTTGGGCGGCGAACAGAGCGGGCACATCATCATTTCCAAATACGCCACCACGGGCGACGGCATTCTGACCAGCCTGAAAGTCATCGAGGTCATGGTAGCGCGTAAAAAACGGCTGAGTGAGCTGTGCAACGGGTTCAGCGTCTATCCGCAGGTGCTGAAAAACGTCCGTGTACACGACAAATTCGCCGCGCGCAACGACCCCGCCGTTCAGGAGGCCATCGAGGACGTGGCCGCTCAATTGGGCGACACGGGACGCATTCTCGTGCGCGAATCGGGCACGGAGCCGGTCATCCGCGTCATGGTGGAGGCACCAACACGCCAGCAATGTCAGCAATTGGTAGATACCGTCGTGGATGTGATCTGCGCGCAAGGACACAGCCGCGTTTAATCGAACGAAAGAAAAGGAGAATTTTTATGGCAAACCAATCCGTTCACACCGAGCACGCTCCCGCCGCCATCGGCCCGTATTCGCAGGCGATCGCCGCGGGAAACACCCTGTATATTTCCGGTCAGCTCCCCATTGACCCCGCCACGGGCGAATTTGCCGGCGCGGACATCGCCGCGCAGACGCGCCAATCCCTGCAAAATCTGAAAGCGATTTTGCAGGCCAACGGCATGACGATGGCCGACGTGGTCAAGACGACCGTTCTGCTCGCCGACATCGGTGAATTTGCCGCGATGAATGCCGTATATGCCGAATTTTTCGCCGCGCCCTACCCCGCACGCGCCGCATTTCAGGTGGCCGCGCTGCCCAAGGCCGCACGCGTGGAAATCGAGGCAATCGCCGTGAAATAAGCGTGTCCCCGACCTGCTTTCTCAGGTCGGGGAATTTTTTGCTTCCGCCGCCAGACGGCGGCGGCAATCCATACAGACATACTCCCCCTCAAAAAGCAGAAGTCGGCCGTACTGTCCGCAAAAAATGCAGCCGGGCGCAAATCGCCGCAAAATCAGAAAATCGTCGCGCATCGTCATTTCCACGTCCTGTCCGCAGTCCATGTCGAGCAGTTTCCGCAATTCCACGGGGATAACGACACGACCCAAATTGTCCACGCGGCGAATAATCGAGCGTCTTTTCACAGTTTCACCCCCGTTTTCGATTATAAACGACAAAAACGGGCAGGTCAATGTCTAAAAATCGACAGTTTTCGACAACTTAGCGGACAAAAAGCCGACCGTCGGATTCTATCGACGGTCGGCTCGTGTATTTTGCGTTACAGGTGCAGGACGCGGTCTTTGATCTCCTGTGTTCTGCCTTGGTTCCAGAACTGGGTGCCGATGTAGCCGCAGGTACGGCGGGCGACATTCATTTTGCTCTGGTCGGTGTTGCCGCACTGCGGGCAGCGCCAGATGAGCTTGCCGTCGTCCTCGCAGATCTCGATTTCTCCGTCGAATCCACAGCACTGGCAATAGTCGCTCTTGGTGTTCAGCTCGGCATACATGATGTTCTCGTAGATGAACTGCATCAGCTCGAGCACCGCATCGAGATTCTGCTGCATATTCGGCACTTCCACATAGCTGATCGCGCCGCCGGGCGAAAGCTGCTGGAAATCGGACTCGAATTTCAGCTTGGTGAATGCGTCGATCTGTTCGGTCACGTGAACGTGATAGGAATTGGTGATGTAGCTCTTGTCCGTAATGCCGGGAATCAGGCCGAACCGCTTTTGCAGGCACTGCGCGAATTTATAGGTCGTGGACTCCAGCGGCGTGCCGTACAGGGAGAAGTCGATGTTGTGCTTGGTTTTCCAGCTCTTGCAGGCATCATTCATGTACTGCATGACGCGCAGGGCGAAAGGCTTCGCCTCGGCATCGGTGTGGGATTTGCCCGTCATATAGCGGACGCACTCGTAGAGTCCCGCATAGCCCAGAGAGATGGTCGAATAGCCGCCGTAGAGCAACTTGTCGATCGGTTCGCCCTTGGGCAGTCGTGCCAGTGCGCCATACTGCCACAGGATCGGTGCGGCATCGGAAAGCGTGCCTTTCAGCCGCTCGTGGCGGCACATCAGCGCGCGATAGCAAAGGTCCAGACGGACGTCAAAAATCTTCCAGAACTTGTCCATATCCTTGCCGGAGGAAAGTGCCACGTCCACCAGATTGATGGTGACGACGCCCTGATTGAACCGGCCGTAATACTTGTGCTTTCCGGGCTCATAGTTGCCGGCGTTGGCGATGTTGCCTGCGCCCGCGTCGGTGAAGCGGTCGGGCGTGAGGAAGGAGCGGCAACCCATGCAGACATACACGTCGCCCTTGAATTCGAGCATTTTCTTTTCGCTGATGTAATCGGGCACCATGCGCTTGGCCGTGCATTTTGCGGCCAGACGGGTCAGGTACCAATACGGCGTGCCGGCGCGGACATTGTCCTCCTCCAGAACGTAAATCAGCTTCGGGAATGCAGGGGTAATCCAGACACCCTTCTCGTTCTTCACGCCGTCGATTCTCTGGCGGAGCATTTCCTCGATGATCATGGCGAGATCTTTTTTCTCCTGCGCGTTGCGTGCCTCGTTGAGGTACATAAACACGGTGATGAACGGTGCCTGACCGTTGGTGGTCATGAGCGTGACGACCTGATACTGGATGGTCTGCACGCCGCGGCGCACCTCGTCGCGCAAGCGGTCTTCGACGATGGCGTTGATTTTTTCCTCATCTGCGGCAACGCCCAGAATTTCCAGCTCGCGCTCGACCGTCTTGCGGATCTTTTCACGGCTGACCTGCACGAAAGGTGCTAGGTGCGTCAGCGAAATGGACTGGCCGCCGTATTGATTGGAGGCGACCTGCGCGATGATCTGTGTGGCAATGTTGCAGGCGGTGGAGAAAGAATGCGGCTTTTCGATCAGGGTGCCGGAAATGACCGTGCCGTTTTGCAGCATATCTTCGAGGTTGACAAGGTCGCAGTTGTGCATATGCTGGGCATAGTAATCCGCATCGTGGAAGTGGATGATGCCCGCCTCGTGCGCATCGACGATCTCCTGTGGCAGCAGGATACGCTTGGTAATGTCCTTGGACACCTCTCCCGCCATATAGTCACGCTGAACGGCGTTGATAGTGGGATTTTTGTTGGCATTTTCCTGCTTGACCTCTTCGTTGTTGCACTCGATCAGGCTCAGGATGCGGTCGTCCGTGGTGTTCGCGCGGCGGATCAGGCTGCGCGTGTAGCGATAGGTAATGTACTGCTTGGCCACTTCGAATGCGCCGTGCGCCATGATCGCCTTCTCGACAAGGTCCTGAATTTCCTCGACGGACGGGCTACGCCCAAGCTCCTCGCAGGAAATGGTGACGCTCTGGGCGATGCGGCTGATCTGCAGCGGTGTCAGGCGCACTTTCTCCTCTACGGCCTCGTTCGCCTTGCGAACGGCAACGACGATTTTATTCACATCGAAGATGGCTTCCGCGCCGCTTCTTTTGATGATCTTCATATCTCTATTCCTCCCCGTGTACTTGGGCTAAAAGCGCTCAGTGCATTCATTATATACTATATCTTGTGCCAAGGTCAAGTGCAAATCACAAAATAATGTGAAAAATTTCCGTTTTTTATTTGTGCAACTTTTTCGGTGTTTTTCGCGCACGGTGCACACGAGGCAATTTGGTTTCTTTTTTCGACAAAATGCGCCAAACGGATTGAAATGGCGGCATTCATGTGGTATAATTCAGAAAAAATCAAAACTGCGGCGACGGAAAAAAACAGCCGCCGATGAAAGGAAATCGACAAAAATGAAGGAATTTTTCGGACTTACCCCCGACGGTGCGCAAGCATTTTTGTACACCATTACCAACGGCGCACTCACGGCCGTGATCTCCGATTTCGGTGCGACGCTGGTGCGCCTTTTCGTGCCCGATCGCGACGGCAAGCTCGACGACATCGTTCTGGGCTATGACAGTGCCGCGCAATACGCCGCCTCCGACGCCTGCTTCGGCGCGACCATCGGGCGCAATGCCAATCGCCTCGCCGGTGCGAGCTTCGTCCTCGGCGAAAAGACCTATATGCTCGATGCCAACGACGGGCCGAACGACCTGCACAGCGGATTTTCGGGATACCATCTGCGGATGTGGGCCGTGCGGCAACACACACGCGACAGCCTCTGCCTGACGCTCCACTCCCCGCATCTGGATCAGGGTTTCCCGGGAAATGCGGACATTTCCGTCACCTACACCCTGCACGCCGATCGGCTGGTCATCCGCTATGAGGCGGTTTGTGACCACGACACCGTGTTCAACATGACGAACCACAGCTATTTCAATCTGGCGGGACACACGCATCCCGAGCGCGCCATGCAGCAGCTTCTGTCCATGCCCGCGCGTTTCTTCACCCCTGCCGACGCGCAGAGCATTCCGACGGGCGAGCTTTGCCCCGTGGACGCGACACCTATGGATTTCCGTGAGCCGAAGCCCCTTGGACGTGACATCGCCGCCGATTACGAGCCACTGCATTTGCAGCACGGCTATGACCACAATTTCGAGGTATTTTGCAATCCCTGCGCCACGCTGTCCGACCCCGTCAGCGGACGGACGCTGTCCGTGTGCACCGATTGCCCCGGTCTGCAGCTCTACACCGCCAACTATACCGACACTTGCGGCAAGGGCGGACAGCCGTATCCCCGGCGCAGCGGTGTCTGTCTGGAAACGCAGTTTTATCCCGACGCACTGCATCATGCGGCGTGGAAACAGCCGATCACACGCGCCGGGCAGGTCTATTGCAGTGAAACGACCTACCGCTTCGGCCTGTAACAAAAAGTGTCGGTCCTCTTCACTTTCTTTGACCTTTTCAGGCGTGCAACGACCCTCGGGGGATTCCCCGAGGGTCGTTTTCGTATGGAATTACAGCCAGCGGGAGTCTTCCAGCTCGCTTTTTTTCTGCCGTGCCAGCAACCTGCGCACGGCCTGCTCGGCATCAACGCCCTCGTAGAGCACGGCGTAGGCCGCATCCACGATCGGCATATCCACGCCCTGCCGCTTGCTCAGCGTGTATGCCGCGCGCGTGGCGTAATAGCCCTCGACGACCGCTCCGACGGCCTGCATCGCCTCGGTCGGGGTCTTCCCCTGCCCGATCAGGACGCCGCTCCTGCGGTTTCGGGAATGGACGGAGGTACACGTCACGATCAAATCACCGACGCCCGCCAGTCCCGCAAAAGTATCGCGATTCGCGCCCATTGAAACGCCGAGCCGCGCGATTTCCGTCAGGCCGCGGGTCATCAGCATTGCCTTGGTATTGTCGCCCAAACCAAGCCCGTCGCTGACACCGGCGCACAGCGCAATGACGTTTTTCAGCGCACCGCCCAGCTCCGCGCCGACCACGTCGGGCGAGGTGTATACGCGGAAGAAATCGGACATGAATGCATCCTGCACGCGCTCGGCAGCCGTCTGATCGTCGGCGGCGGCGACGCAACCGGTCGGGATGCCGAGGGCAACTTCCTCGGCATGGCTCGGCCCCGTCATAGCAACGACCGCGTGCCCCGTTTCCTGCTCGACCACCTGACTCATGCGCAACAACGTCTGCTGCTCGATGCCTTTGGTGACGCAGACGAGCAGCGTGTCCCGATTCAGGTACGGTGCAACGTTTCGGCTGACCTCACGCAGTGCAAACGACGGGCTGGCCATGACAACCATGTCCTTTTCCGCCACGCAGGAGATCGCCGCCGAAATTTCCAGCTCCGGCGGCAAATCGACACCGCTCAGGCGTGGATTTCGCCGTTCGGCCGCCATGGTATCGGCTTTGCTTTGATCGCGTACCCAGAGGGTAACGTCGTGGCCGTTTCTGCACAGGCAGAGCGCCAGCGCGGTGCCCCATGCACCGCTTCCAACAACTGCAACTTTCATTTGTTTAAATCCTTATGAATCAGATGAACTTTGGACTCCGTGCCGTTGATCAGGCGGCGGATGTTGCCGCGATGCATGAAAACGGCCAGCGCCCCGAGCACGATGCCGCCGATGCATACGCTCGGGCAGTCCCAATGGACGATGCCGAAGCCGATGCTGCAAGTCAGCGCGCCCAGCACCGAGCCGAGCGAAACATAGCGCGTCAGCGCGAAGGTGATGACGAATACCGCCAGCATGACCAGCGCAATGCGCCAATCCAGAATCAGCGCGGCGACAAAACCGCACAAAATCCCCTTGCCGCCTTTGAATCCGAGAAGCGCGGGAAAATCGTGCCCGATCGACACGGTCACAACGCCGAGCACCAGTCCCTCGCGATAATGTCCGAAAGAGGTCAAAATCATACCCGCGCCGTACCCCGCGGCGACGGTTTTGATCACGTCGACCGCGATCACGAGCAAGGTGCTCCATCCGCCGTAGCTGCGGAAGAAATTGGTCAGACCTGCGTTGCCGCTTCCGTGGCGGCGCACGTCATCGCCTGCGATCAGGCTCGACACGCAGACCGAACCGTTCAGGTTTCCCAGCAGGTACGCACCGATGATCGCAATGAACAGAGCAAAGCCCATGGCTTATTCCTCCTTGTCGCCTTTTTGCCGAATGGTGATGCGCACCGGTGTCCCCTGCAGGCCGAATACTTCCCGAATCTGATTTTCGAGGTAGCGCTGATAGGAAAAATGGAACAATCGCGCGTCATTGCAGAAAATGACGAAATGCGGCGGCTTCGTGCCGACCTGCGTCATGTAATAGATTTTCAGGCGACGGCCTTTGTCTGACGGCGGCTGGACGCGCGCCGTCGCCTCTGCCAGAACGGAATTGAGCGCACCGGTCGTGATACGGCTGGTATTTTGCCGATTCACTTCCTGAATCAGCGGAAACAGCTTGTCCACGCGCTGCCCCGTCAAGGCAGACAGAAATACGACCGGCGCATAGGTCATGTAGCTCAGGCCGTCTCGCACGGCAAGCTCCTGATCGCGCATGGTGTTCGTCTGCTTATCTTCCACCGCGTCCCATTTGTTGACGACAATGATGGCGGCCTTGCCCGCCTCGTGCACGAGTCCGGCGATTTTGGTATCCTGATCGGTCACGCCGTCGTTCGCGTCGATCAGAATCAGGCACACGTCTGCCCGCTCAATGGCGTTGATGGAGCGCAGGTTGGAATAGCGCTCGATGGCATCGTCCACCTTGCTCTTGCGGCGCATACCGGCGGTGTCGATGAGGCAGTATTTTCCGGTCTCGTTTTCAAACCACGAGTCGATGGCATCGCGCGTCGTTCCGGCAACGTCGGACACGATGACGCGCTCCTCACCCAGAATACGGTTGAGCAGGCTGGATTTGCCGACGTTCGGCTTGCCGACGATGGCGACTTTGATAAAATCGCACTCCTGCTCCTGCTCATAGTCCTCCGGGAATTGCGCAAGGCACCAGTCGAGCAAATCGCCCGTCCCGTGGCCGTGCAGTGCCGACACTTCGAACAAGTCGCCGATGCCCAGACCGTAAAACTCGTACGCGCCCAGATTCATCGGGCCGACGGCATCGCATTTGTTGACCGCCAGCGCGACGGGCTTGCCCGATTTGCGCAGCATGGCGGCCACGTCCTCGTCCGCAGCGGTCACGCCACTGTGGACATCCGTCACCATGATGATACAATCGGCCAGTTCAATGCCGATCTGCGCCTGACGGCGCATGAATTTGAGCATATCGTTTTCCGTGTTCGGCTCGATGCCGCCGGTATCCACCACGGAGAATTGGTGCCCGCACCATTCGCAATCGCCGTAAATACGGTCGCGGGTCACACCGGGCGTATCTTCGACGATGGAGGTTCGGTGCCCCGTCAATTTATTGAAAAGCATGGATTTTCCCACATTGGGTCGGCCGACGATGGCCACAAGGGGTTTTGCCATGAACGCACTTCCTTTCCGTCGGAATCTTTGTCTATATTATGCCACAGATTTTGCGCAAAAGCAACAAAAACCTGCTTTCGTTTCCCGTACACAGAAAAAAGAGGAAGGCAACGCGCCTTCCTCCTGCTTTTCTGCCTTAGTCAGCCTTGGCGGCCAGAACCTGACGGCCATTGTAGTTACCGCAGGCCTTGCAGGCTCTGTGCGGCGTAACCGTCGCACCGCACTTGGGGCAAACCGCGACGCTGGGAGCGGACAGCTTCCAGTTGGAGCCACGACGCTTATCACGGCGGGCAGAGGACACTTTACACTTAGGGACAGCCATGGATGACACCTCCTTGGTCGAACTGCTTTTAAACAGCTTTCATAATGTTTTTACTTTTCCAGAAGCTGCTTTAAAGCAGCAAAACGGGGATCGAGCTCCTTCTGGCAACTGCAAGGGCCATCGTTGAGGTTTTTGCCACAACGGAAGCAAAGTCCTTTGCAATCTTCCTTGCACAGCAGTTTGGTGTCCATGTTCAATACAAAAACCGTACGAACAATGTCCTCCAAATCGGCGCTGTCTCCCTCCAGAGGGAATACCCATTCATCTTCGTTCTCTTCGTCGGCCAGCTCCGTCACGAGCACGACATCCAGCGGCATTTCGACCTGACGCTCGAACGCGCAGGCGCAACGGTCGCAGACGGCGTGCAAGCAGGTCGAGATCGCGCCTTTCATCATCAGCACGCCCGCCGTGTTGCGCACGGTACCCTCCGCCCTGACAGGCTCGGACACCGGTCTGGAGTTTCCGTATTGAAGATCGCTCAGATCAAGACTGACGGAAAACGGAACCCGTGCGCCCGGACAATCAATGACTTTCGACAGTCCTAACAGCATAGTATCCCCCTTCTCCACAGTCATGCTAAGATATTATATAGGCTTTCTTCCGATTTGTCAAATGTTATTTTGCGAAAAATCCGTTTTTTTCTTTCTTTTTTCCGATGCCGGTCAGGCTCCACAGCCAGCGGATGTCCTCCCCGCGCAAAACGCCGCACAGATATAGCCCCGCGAGGCATACGGGCGGAAACAGCACCCCCGCCGGCACCGCTCGCATCAGGCTCAGCAGTGTGACCGACGCGGCCAGCGTCAGCGCCGTCATCAGCGGCACGCGCACGCCGATGCGCACCTTGGTCATTTTCAGCAGCAGTGCAAGGCTCAGCGCGGCATTGACCGCATGGCTCAGCAAAAAGCTGAGAAAATACCCCCGCATACCCATCTTCGGCAACAGGAAAAACAGGCCGACGATGTCCATGACCGATGTGAAAATATTGATACGTACGCATTTCCTCTGCTCGCCCAGCCCCTTATTGATCGCGTCGATCACGGCATCGGAATACAGCATCGGCGCAAGCAGGGCAAAACGGCGCAGGTAGATGGCCGCCTCGTCGCTTTTGTAGAGCGCGCGACACAGCGGCTGCGCCAGCAAAAACAACACGCCGCCGCAGACCGTGCCGTAGAAAAGTGCCAGACGAAGGCTGCGCCGCGTCAGATAGCCGATCCTACGCCGACTTCCAGCGGCGTTGCAACGCGCCATTTCGGGAATCAGCAGGTCTGCCAAGCCGTACAAGATCGCCGCCGGGAACATCAGCACGGGGAAAACCATCCCGCACACCGTACCGAACTGAGCAAGCGCGGTCTGTGTGCCGCTGTAACGCGCCAGACGTTTGGGCACCATCAGGTTTTCGACGGTGTTGATCCCGACCTTTACGTCGTCGGCCAGTGCCAGCGGCAGAGCAACACCGGCCAGCCGCCGCGCGACGGCGATGCGCGCACCCGTAGCCGCCCTTTCGCGCATACGCGCAAGCGCAAGACAGACAAGCGTCAGGCAGCCGCCCATGCACCCACCCAGCACGACCGCTTGGCAGGCACGCCCCAAATCGTTTCCCGCCCAGAAAATCAATCCCGTCGCCGTGACCGTCATGGAGAAAAGCTGTTCGGCGATTTCCACGGCGGCCAAAGTCGCGATTCGGTTCGCGGCTGTGAAATAGCCGCTCATGACCCCGCTGAGACAGCTCACGGGCAAAAATGCCGCAAGCAGGCGGATCGCGCCGGCCGTGCGCAGGTCGCCGATCCAGCCGCGGGCAAGCTGCGGCGCAAAGGCATAGACGGCCGCGCCAACCGCAATGCTGAAAATCAGACTGTAGCGCATACAGGCGGACAGGATCCACGCGACATTGCCGCCGCGTTTTTTTCCGAGTTCTTCCGCCGTCAAATACATCGTGCCCGTCCGCACGCCGGCCATGCCCGCCGTCAGCGACAGCGAACCGACCGACAGCACGAGCTGCAGCAGTCCCACGCCGCCCGAGCCGATGCGCGCGGAAATAAAGACCTGAAAGGAGGTCGAAATCAGCCGCAACAGCAGATTGACCCCCGTCAGCATCAGCGCATTGTAAAAAATGGAATGGTTTCGACGCACGGTGCTCCCCCCTCGCCTCAGCTTATGCCACGTGCGAACAAACAATAACGCTTCGCCATCGAAAACGGAAAAATAATGCGGCACAATTCGGGCATACTAGTCAAAACGCAAGGGGGAATGTTATGAACGCGATACACAAGCGCGGTCAGCAGAGTTTCGTTCTGCCCACGCCGCCGACCGTCACGACATGGGCAAGCATTGCCGGAAAAAAGGAATCCGAGGGGCCGCTGGCCGCCTCTTTCGATCATACGTCGACCGATACCCTCTTCGGCCAGAAAACATGGGAACAGGCCGAAAAAAGGATGCAACAGCTTGCACTGGAAACGCTCGCGTCCAAGGCAGGCATTACGAAAGAGCAATTCGGCCTCGTTTTTTCGGGGGATCTGCTCAATCAATGCATTGGCTCGTCGTTCACGCTCAATAACACGGGCATTCCCCATCTCGGCCTGTACGGCGCGTGCTCGACCATGGCCGAGGGGTTGCTGCTTGCGTCCATGACGGTCTGCGGCGGGTTTTCCGACCGTGTCGTTGCGATGACCTCGTCGCATTTTGCAGGTTCCGAGCGACAATATCGCTTTCCGCTGGGCTACGGCAGCCAGCGCACGCCTACCGCGCAATGGACGGTCACAGGCGCGGGCGCGGCATTGATCGAAAACGGCGGCGACGGGCCGAAAATCGAAAGCGCGACCATCGGCACCGTCATGGAGCTGGGCATCCGCGACGCGAACAACATGGGCGCGGCCATGGCACCGGCCGCCTATCACACCATTCGGGCGCATTTTTCCGATCTGAAACGGCGCGTGGAGGATTACGACCTGATCGTCACGGGCGATCTGGGGCATCTCGGGGAAGAACTCGTGCTGGAAATGGCACGGCGCGACGGATTTGCGCTGGGCGGAAAATTGTTCGACTGCGGGACGATGATCTTTGACCGCAACACACAGGACGTTCACTGCGGCGGCTCGGGCTGCGGATGCAGTGCCATCACGCTGTGCGGCCGTCTGCTCGACGAAGTAAAAAAAGGCGCTCTGCGGCGCATTTTGTTCTGTGGGACGGGCGCACTGCTCTCGCCGACGTCAACGCAACAGGGCTTGAGCATTCCGGGCATCTGCCACGCGGTCGAAATCACGGGAGGACGGTAAAATGGAATATTTAAAAGCATTCGTCGTCGGAGGGCTGCTGTGTCTGATCGGGCAAATTCTCATTGATCGCACGAAATTGACCCCCGCGCGTATTTTGGTCAGCTATGTGGTCGTCGGTGTGGTGCTGGGCGCGGTCGGCATCTACGAGCCGCTGGTGGAATTTGCGGGCGCAGGCGCGTCCGTCCCGCTGACGGGATTCGGAAATCTGATTGCCAAAGGCGTGAAAAAGGCCGTGACGGAGGACGGATTTCTCGGCATTTTCACGGGCGGTCTGACCGCCGCGGCAGGCGGCATCACGGCGGCGGTGCTGGCGGGACTTGCGGCGGCATTTTTGTTCCGTGCGAAGGATAAATCCTGATTTTTCGGGCATTCTATGGTAGCGGCTCCGCCGCAGAGAAAAATCGGAGGAAGAACACATGAACAACAAGAATCAGAACAAGACCGAAAATCAGGAAAAGAACGAAAATCGCGGCGAAGGCTGCAAGAGCGGCTGCAAAGAAAACCGCAACGAACGCTGAGAGAAAAAGCGCGGCGGGGTGTCCTATCGGACACCCCGCCGGATTTTGTTACGGACAGGAAAAAACAAATTATAAATTTGCCAAAAGGGGGAGCCGCGCGCCCGGCAATGACATAGTGGGTGGTGCGGTGCAAGCGGGCGATTGATGATTGCCCCTACCCGGGAGGCAAACTCTTCCATTTTACATTATGCACTATGCATTTTGCATTATGTATCGTTCTTTTCGTCTTTTTTGCGCACGAGGTCGAGCACATCGCACATTTGCAGGCAGATGCCGTTGTAATTTTCCCGACGGTGTGGCTTCATGCAGCGCGAGCAATCCTTGATGCCGTCGGGCGTGTACGTATAGTTGCCGCCGCAGTTTTCGCCGAGCGCGTAGAGCGGGCAGTAGCAGAAAAGGCAACTGAAAGTTGCGGGGTCCGCGCCCTCATGGCAAGGGAAAAATTCGCACTCTTTGTGCTGAAAAAAGTCGTAATGCATAGAAATTCCTCCGTTTTTCAAATTTCTGTCCACGGATAGGTTTCCGGTGGCTCTTTGACAAATTCCATTCGTTGCCCCGTTATCGGGTGGCAAAAAGACAGCCGATACGACCACAGCGCGATTTCGCAGGGGTCGTCGCGCGTGCTGTACTTCCGTTCACCGACCAGCGGCAAGCCGCGCGACGCGAACTGCACGCGTATCTGATGCGTGCGTCCCGTTTCCAGACGGATGCGCACCTTTGTCAACTCACGGTTGCGCCCCGTGACGCGATAGCACAACGCGGCCGGCTGAACGTCCTTTCCCACTTCTTCGACGACCATGGTCATTTTTCGCGCCTTGTCGCGATAAAGCAAGTCCGTCAGCCGTCCCGACTCGTCGGGCGGCGTACCGTGGACGACGGCAAGGTATTCTTTTTCAAATTCCGACGCGCGAATTTGCCGAGACAGCTCCGAGGCCGCCTGCGGCGACAGTGCCAGCACCATCACCCCACCGACCACACGGTCCAGCCGATGGACACTGCGCACATCCGAAACGCTCAACGCCTCGCGTACAAGCGCGGGCATACCGCCCGGCTCGTCCGTCGACAGCACGCGCGGCGGCTTGATGCACACGGCAATGGACGCATCGCTGTATAGAATCTCGATCATGTCTCCCCTGCCTCCCAAAATTGACGAAATGCCGTCGGCAGTGCCGCATTTTCGTTGATCTGCGCGGCCGTAAACCACGAAAAATCGTCATTTTCCTGTGCGACGCGGAGGTAAAATCCGCGCATATTCCAGATAATATGCGTAAAAATATGCTTTTTCTCCGATTGACGGCATACGTCGCGCACGGCCATGCCGTGGCTTTGCGCCCACGCGACGGCCTGCGCCGTATCCAGTGTCCCCGCCACGTTCGGAAATTGCCACAACGACGCAAGCAGGCCGCTGTCCGGCCTTTTCTCCAGCGCGAATCGGTCGTCGCATTCGAGGATGAACACGGTGCGCGCTTGCTGTTTTTTCTCCTTTTTCGGGGATTTTACGGGTAAATCCTGTGCCGTGCCGCCGTGATACGCGCGGCAGAAATCGCGGCATGGGCACAGCGCGCATTGTGGCGCACGATTCGGGCCGCAGACGGTCGCGCCAAGCTCCATCAGTGCCTGCGTAAAGTCCCCCGCCCGCTGCGGATAGACGGTCTCAAGTGCACGGCTCACCTGCGCGCGGAAGCGCGGATCGTCGATGGGCGTCGCGTCGTTTTGCAAGCGCGCATAAACGCGCAGGACGTTTCCGTCCACTGCGGCGCGTTTTTGGTCGAACGAGATCGAGCAGATCGCGCCGGCCGTATACGCGCCGATGCCCGGCAGAGCAAGGATGGCTTCGTAATCGCGCGGGAACTGCCCGCCGTGACGCTCTTGGATGGTCTGCGCGGCCTTTTTCATGTTGCGCACGCGGCTGTAATACCCCAGTCCCTCCCAAAGCTTGTACAGCCGCGCATCGTCGCACACGGCAAGGTCTGCGATCGTCGGAAGCTCGCGCAAAAAGCGCGTATAATATTCTTTCACGGCCTCGACGCGTGTCTGCTGGAGCATGATCTCGGACAGCCACACGTGATACGGCTCGCGATCGCGTCGCCACGGAAGGTCGCGTTTGTTTCGGTCAAACCAAGGCAGAAGTGCCTCGGGCAATTTCTGAAGCATAGTTTTCTCCACCGCAAGCCGTTCGGTGCGCTTTTGCCGTACATTGGCACGCATCGGGCGGTTTTGCATAAAATGTCCTGTAAGCGCCATTGCTTATATCGAAATAGGAGGTTATTGATATGGCTGAACGTATACCGGAAAATTCCTGCTGCCCGGACAGCGCACCGCAGACAATGTCCATACACACCAAAAAAATCACCGACTCGTGTCGCGACAAGGATTGCATCGAAGATCTGCGCGTCTATCTGACGGCCAATTCGCAGGCATTGCTCGACACCGCCGCGGGCGCAAAAGTTCGCTGCGCGGATCTGCTGTATGCCGCGCTGGATGTCGAGCCGGTCGCCTTTGACCGCAACCACTACTGCATCGACATCACGTTCTACTACCGCATTCTCGCCGACGCGATGGTCGGTGCCGTCCGTCCCGCTGCGCTCAGCGGGCTGGTGGTCTTCTCCAAGCGGGTCGTTTTGTGCGGCGAGGACAGCCGCGCGCACGTATTTCGCAGTCAGGACGACGGCGTGCTGAACATTGCGGCCGTCGGTCGTCCGACCGCCGTGGTGGAGGTGCTTGACCCGATGGTGCTCTCCAGCCGCGTGCTGGACGTGTGTCAATGCGGCACGGAGCAAGGCGTGGTGCAGATCCCGCCCGCCATTCGGGAGATGTTCGACGGCGATCTCGTCCTCTCGGGCGACCAGAGGCGGATGTTCGTCACGCTGGGGCAATTCTCCGTCGTGCGCTTGGAGCGCGACGCGCAGGTCGTCATTCCCGTGACGGATTATGCCATTCCCTGCCGCGAATGCTGTGCCGACCCCGGATGCGCGGAGGATCCGTGCGAGCTGTTCAGCCGCATTCCTTTCCCCACGCAGCAATTCACCTCCGGCGGCTGCGACAAAGGCAGCGACTGCGGCTACACCACGTTCTGAACAATCGCCGGAGGTGCTCCCTCCGGCGCATTTTTAATGCTCTATGACGTTTTCCGACAGCTCCGACACGTCCACATAATAGTGGCGGAAGGAAGTGTCCTCATAATACACTTTCACGCGCTTGCCATAAAGCGCAGGATCGGGACACAGTTTCATCGTGCTTTCGCTTTTGAAAAGGTGATGTCTGCCCTGCGTGTCGGTATGGCGAACGACCACGATATAGGGATTGCGGCCGTTAAAGCGCACATTGTAGTTCGGGCGAAATTCGACGATCTCCGCCCATAGGTAACGCCCCGCATCCACCATGCGCTGTGCACGGTTTTTCTCGGCGCGTCGGACAAGAAAGGCAACGCCGCCCCCAAGCAAGAAGGCCGCACCCATGGGAAGAAATACCAGCGCAACGATGCGCGCGTCGGCATCCGACGGGACAAAATACAGTCCCGCGCCGACCACGAGAAACGACAGCCCGATCAGGCCGAACGTAAAGCCGACGATCCACAATGCGCCCATTCCCATTTTCACTTTCTTTTCCATGGTCAATCCTTTCTCAGCAGGCGTCTTTTCGCGATGTTGATCGCGCCCTCGGTCATGTGGTTCATCCACGCAAGACTCTTGCCGCAACCGTAGGCCACGCAGGAATCAGGATCGTCCGCGATGGTGCAGGGCAAGCCCGTCCGCGCTTCGATCAGCTCCGCCATACCCCAGAGCTGGCTACTGCCGCCCGTAAGGGTGATACCGCTTTCGGCGATGTCGCTGACCAGTTCCGGGGAGGCATCTTCCAGAACGGAGACGACCTCGTCGCCGATCTGCCGCGCCGGGCGGCGCAAAACCTCGAAAATTTCCGACGAGGTCAGCGTCAGCTCGCGGGGCATTCCCGTTTTGGAGTCGCGCCCGCGTACGGTCGCGCTGATTTCCTCGGCGCGTTCCCAGACGCTGCCGATTTTGATTTTGATATCCTCGGCCGTGGTCGTTCCGATGACCACGCCGTGCCGACGGCGCACATAGCGGACGATGGCCTCGTCAAAGCTGTCGCCCGCGACCTTGATAGAGGACGACACCGCGACGGCGTTGAGCGTCAGGATGGCAACGTCGGTCGTGCCGCCGCCGATGTCGACGACCATCTGCCCCTTCGGGCCGCTGATGTCCAACCCCGCGCCCAGCGCGGCGGCCAGCGGTTCTTCGATGAGGTAGACGCGCCGTGCGCCCGCCTCGATGGCGGCGTTGATGACCGTGCGCTCTTCCACCTCCGTCACGCCGCTCGGCACGCAGATGATGACGCGTGGCTTGGACAGGAGCAACGAGCGGTTGCCCGCGCGGCGAAACAGTGTCTGGAGCATTCTGACGGTCATGCCGTGATCGGAGATCACGCCCTCTTTGAGCGGGTGCATGGCCACGACGTTGCCCGGCGTTCTGCCGAGCATATTTCTGGCCTCCGTGCCCACCTGCAAAATGCGCCCCGTATTTTTATCCACCGCCACAACGGACGGCTCACGCACGGTCACACCCTGACCGTCGACGTAAATCAGCACGTTTGACGTGCCCAGATCCACACCCAAATCATTTGCAAACAGTTGCATATGCCTCACCTTTTTCCTTTTTTATGTTGTCGCGCCGCGGCGATCACGGCCAGATCCACCTGTTTTGCCCCGGCCGTCAGCAGAACGCGGGCACATTCGCCGGCGGTCGCGCCGGTGGTCACGATATCGTCAAGCAGAAGAATGTGCTTTCCTTTTACCTGCGCCGTGTCGAGCACACGGTACACACCCAGAACGTTCGCGCGGCGCTCCGCCTGACCGAAAATGCCGGACTGCGCCGGATTGTCATGCGTCTTTTTCAGGCAGGGCACGGCCTCGATGCCCAGCTCCCGCGCGACCGACGCGGCGATCAGCTCCACCTGATCAAATCCGCGCTTGCGCTTGCGCTTATCGCTGATCGGGATCCATGTCAGAATATCCATATCCAGCCGCTGCTCGGTCATCAGTTTCATGGCCAGCATCCGACCGTATGCCTCGGCATAGTTGCGCTTGCCGCGGAACTTGAAGCGCAAAAGGCTCTTGCGCACCGTGTCTTCATAATACCACAGCGCGAGCCATTGTGCAAGATACGGATACGATGTGCGCGGAACCGGGCACTGCGGCGCATGGATGCGGCATCGGCGGCAGAGATCCGTCTCGTCTTTTTCCAGCACGCGGCCGCACAGCACGCACTTGCTCGGAAACAGCCAAGCAATCAGCCGTTTCATCATACGCCGTTTCCTCGCAGGCGGAAGCGCAGACCCGTGTAGCGGCGGTTTTTCTTTGCGTTTTCCGTCATGGCCGCAACGGTTTCTTCCCTGCCGACCATCACAAGCAGCTCGCGGGCGCGGGTGATGGCGGTGTAGAGCACACTGCGGCTGAGCAGGTACGGCGATCCGCCCCAAACCGGCATGACGACGGCGCGGTATTCGCTGCCCTGACTTTTGTGCACGGTCATGGCGTAGGCCGGTTCCAGCTCACCGAGCTGAGCGAAATCATAGACCGCTTCGCGCTCGTCAAAGACGACCGTCATCGTCTCGGCCTGATGGTCGATGACCGTGATCGTGCCGATGTCGCCGTTGAAAATACCGCTGCCGACCGCGGTCGCGTCGGTACGTTTCCAGATAATGTCGTAGTTGTTTCGGATTTGCATGACGCGGTCGCCCTCGCGGAAGGTAAATTCGCCCCACTGACGCTCTTTTTTGTTCGGTGCAGGCGGATTGAGTGCCTGTTGCAGGCGGGCGTTGAGCGACCATGTGCCGATACCGCCCTTGCGCGTCACGCTCAGCACCTGTATCTGATCGGGCGAAATGCCCATGTTTTTCGGCAGTCTGGTATGGCAAAGCTCCTGTACGGTTTTGGCCGTTTCCTCTTCCGAGCGGCAACGCAGAAAGAAAAAGTCGTTCTTCACGTCCCGCAGTTGCGGCGCCTGTCCCTGATTGACGCGGTGCGCGTTCATGACGATCAGGCTTTGCTGTGCCTGACGGAAAATCTCCGTCAGACGCACGGCGGGCAAAACGTCGGCCGTCAGGCAATCGGCGAACGGCGAACCGGGGCCGACGGGCGGCAATTGATCCGGGTCGCCGACGAGAATCAGCCTCGCCTTCGGCGCGACGGCGCGCAGGAGACTGTGCAGCAGCAAAACGTCGACCATGCTCATCTCGTCGACAATCACAACGTCGGCCTTGATGGGGTTATTTTCGTCCTTGACGAAGAACATCTCGCCCGTACTCTGGTCGACGGTCGCCTCAAGCAGGCGGTGAATGGTGGAGGCGTCCTCCCTCGTCACCTCGTTCAGCCGCTTGGCGGCACGCCCCGTCGGCGCGGCCAGCACACAGCGCAGCCCCATCTGGCGAAATACGGACAGCACGCCGCGCAAAACGGTGGTTTTGCCCGTGCCGGGGCCGCCGGTCAGCAGGAGCACGCCGCAGGAGATCGCGTCGCGAATGGCCTGAAGCTGATTTTCCGAGTAGCGCAGACCACATTCGCGCTGGGCAAGCTCCAGCATCGACTCAATGTCGCCGTGCGCATCGTAGGTCTGCTTTGCGCCCGCTTTCAGGCGCTTGCATATGTAGGTTTCCGCCTCGTATAGCTCAGGAAGATACAGCACATTCAGGCCGGCCAACGTGTCGCGCACCAGACGCGACGCGTCTTGCAGGCGTTGCACGCCCGTGTGGATGTCCTCCGGCTCGATCGACAAAAGCTGCGCCGTCGCGCCGATGAGCTTGTCCTCAGGCAAAAAACTGTGCCCGACCTGCAGATTATAGCGCAGTTCAAACAGAATTCCCGCCTCGACGCGGCGCTGATCGTTGCCCGCCACGCCCAGCTCAATGGCAAAGCGGTCGACCGCCGCAAACGGCGCGTCCATGCCGTCGTCCATCAGAAGATAGGGGTCGTCGTACAGCAGTTCGACTGCCTGCTCGGCATAGCGCTTGTAAACGCGCAGGGCAAGCTCGGCCGGCAAACTGTGCGCGGTGAAAAATTCCATCAACTGCCGCATTCCGACGCGCAGGCGAAATTCCTCCCCGATGGCCTTGGCCTTGGCCGCGGAAATGCCGCTGACCTCCGCCAGACGCTGCGGTTCGCGCTCCATGATCAGCAGCGTCTGCTCGCCGAAACGCTCGACGATACGCGCCGCCGTGCGCGGGCCGATGCCCTTGACGATGCGGCCGGATAGATAGGAAAGGATTTCCACGCTCGTCTGCGGCATGAGCCGCTCGAGAAATTCCGCCTCGAATTGGCGGCCGAAGCTGGGATGGCTCGTCCAATGGCCGGTGACCATCAGCCGTTCGCCGACACAGGCCATCGGGATCGTGCCGACCACGGTCACGCTCTGTCCGCCCCCGCAGCTTAGGCGCAGGACGGCATAGCCGTTGTCATAATTCTGATAGACCACGGCGCCGATGGTGCCCTGCAAGATCTCCGGTTCCATTTGTGTCCCTCCCAATGGTTTCATAGGGATAGTTTACTATATTTTTTCGGCTTTGAAAAGAGCTTTTTTCAAATTCTTCGCAAAAAAACGGGAGGAACTGCGACGCGCGCAATTCCTCCCGCATTTCGGTCGGTTTATTCTTCGGAGTCTTCCTCGGCGATGGGCTCGGCCTCGATGACGGGCTCTGCCTCGACGATGGGCTCGGCCTCGACGATAGGCTCGGCCTCGACGATAGGCTCTGCCTCGACGATAGGCTCGGCCTCGACGATAGGCTCGGCCTCGATGACGGGCTCTG
>CAYSYK010000003.1:84506-84632 GCA_964435375.1 uncultured Oscillospiraceae bacterium
CTGCCTCGACGATGGGCTCGGCCTCGACGATAGGCTCGGCCTCGACGATAGGCTCGGCCTCGATGACGGGCTCTGCCTCGACGATAGGCTCTTCTTTTACAAACTCGGGCAGGTCAATCGGCTCGG
>CAYSYK010000003.1:84732-138469 GCA_964435375.1 uncultured Oscillospiraceae bacterium
CGGGAATCTCTTCCTCGACAGGCGCGACCGGCTCGGCGGGAATCTCTTCCTCGACAGGCGCGACCGGCTCGGCGGGAATCTCTTCCTCGACGGGCGCGACCGGCTCGGCGGGAATCTCTTCCTCGACGGGCGCGACCGGCTCGGCGGGAACGGCTGCCTGTGCCGTCTGCGCTGCCTGTGCCGCCTGCGACGCCTGTGCGGCCTGAACGGCCTGTGCAAACTGCGCCGCCTGCGCTGCCTGTGCTTCGGGCGACGCCTGTGCAGCCTGTGCAAAGGGATTCGCCGCATTGCCGTTGGCATTCATCATGCTGTTCATGATCTGCGCCATCATGGCCTGCATCATGATCGTCTGATTGTTCTGCATCGCGGCTTCCTGTTTTCTGCGCTCCTCGTCCTGACGGCGACGCTCCTCTTCTTCACGCTGACGGCGCTCTTCCTCGCGCTGACGACGCTCTTCCTCGCGCTGACGGCGTTCTTCTTCCTGACGGCGGCGCTCTTCTTCCTGACGCTTACGCTCGGCCACTTCGTCGGCCGTGATCTGGGTCAGGGTATCTTTCTTGATTTTTTCCAGTTTTGCCTTCTCGTGTTGGAGGTTCTGGAGCGAAACGGAGAAATTCTTCTTCAGTTTTGCGAAAACCAGCGCATGGAAGATCATGTACAGCGCGTAGCCGAGGTTCAGGCCGCCTTGCACGAAATCCTTGCCTAGGAAGCTCAGCGCGGATGACAGCGCGTACAGCACGCCGAAAATCCACAGCGAAACGACGGGCGGCTTTGCGGAAAAGACGGTGTTTTTCTCAATGTATCCGGCCAGCGCGGCATAGTATCTCGAAGTCTTGCCGTAGGCGCCGACATAGGCGATCATCACGAACATCACCAGCGCGACAAGCACGATGCCGATGACGATGAGGATTGCCGCGCCGCCGCTGAGGATGCCGCTCATCTGGCTGATCAGCGCTTCCAGCTCCTCCTCGGACACGCCGAGTTCGCCGGCATATGCGCCGAATTCGCCGATGGTGTCACCGATGGAGTCCAATGCGGAACCGGCCGCCACGATCAATATCAGGACTACGGCACACACGATGCCAACGAGAATCGTGGCGATGATGCCGAGCACCTTCATAGCAATGGGAAATGCGCGCATTTTTCTGAGCATGGCGGGATTGATCGCGTCACGCTTGGCATACAGGCACCACGCCGCGATCATGGACACGATCACACAAATAAACGGTGCCGCATTGACGATCAGATTGCTGACGCTGAAATCCAGAATTAGACCTGCTCCGAGCGCAAGCGTGATCAGGCTCAGGGCAATGGCCGCAAGGAGGAAAAGCGGGGACGAAAACACCGCTCTGGTGCCGTCGAAGATTTTCCTCTGCTCGTTCTGAATTTTCCCCTGTTGGATGCGCTCTGCGACGTGTGTCTTGCATTCGGGGCAATACAACGCATTGTCGCTGATCGGTTGATTACATGCCGGACAATTCATAGACTGTTCTCCTTATCTTCTTCACATTCCGAAAGCTCCGTTTGTTAACATTCCGTAAACTTTCCCCCTCATTATATAAGCGACGGTACGGAATGTCAAGCATTTCCAAGGAGCAAATACCGAAAAACAGGGCGGCGCATTCGCGCACGCCCTGTCGGGTCATTTGTAATAGTCGGTTTTGAGAATCAAATTGTTGTATCGGACAAATTCGGCCAGAAGATCGTCGTATTCTCCCGCGGCGGCGCGGGCGTAGCGGGCATCGGCCGTCGGGTCGGAGCCGTCGAGCGTGAACAGCAGATTTTTCGACGCGTCAAAGGCAAGATTGCCGCAGATCCAGCTCCCCTCGGAGAAGAGGACATAGCCCTCGTAGCTCTCGTCGAATGCGTCGTGCCCGAGGTAGGAATACGGGCTGTCGACCCCCAGCATATTCAAAATCGTGGGCAAAAAGTCGGCCGTGCCAAGTGTTTTATCCACTTCCTGCGGCGCGATGTCCGCGCTCCAGATAAAGCAGGGCGTTTTTTCCAGCAGCAGTGCCTGATCGACACCGGAGAGGCGATACATGGTTTTGTAGTCCAGCTCCAAGCTGCCGGGCACGCGATAGCCGTAGGTATAGTGGTCGGTAACACCGATAATGACCGTGTTTTCCAATTCTCCGCGCGCTTCCAGCTCATCGAGCAGAGCCGCAAACATATCGTCGACCAGACGCGCTTTGAGCAGAGCGCAATCGGTGCGCTCCTCCCCCGTCAGGCCGCGGTATCGCGGATATTTTTTCAGTCCCCACCAGCTAAGCACTTCGTTATAGGTATAGCTCAGGTGCGCCGAGCGCGTGATGATGAAATTGAAGGTCTGTCCGCCGCGGAAAAATTCGTCACACAGTGCCTCATTCGTGAACAGGACGGTATCGTCGTACTGCGCATTCGTCCATGCATCCGCCGCGAAATAATCGGCGTAACATACGTACTGCTCATAGCCCATGGCAGGAGAAAAAACGCCGCGCGAATAAAAGGCGGGGTCGTTATAGTGGAAGGTTTTCGCGCTGTATCCCTCGGCGCGCAGCAGCGTGGCCAGCGATTGATCGAAAGAATTGGTCACGTAATCGAAGGCATATCCGCCGTCGCTGGACAGAAACGAGCCGGTATTAATGCAAAATTCCGTATTGAACGTACGGATACCACCGTAACCGGGGGTGTAGAACTGCGTGAAGTTGATGCCCTCGGACATCAGGCGGCTGATGGTTGGCGTATGCTCGCCGACCATCCAATCATCCATCGACTCCATCAGCACCAAAATCACGTTCTTGCCCTTGAAAATGCCGGTCATGTCATTGTCGGCGTGTTCGCCGCGGGAGGCAAAATAATCGTCAAGCTCCTGCATCGCCTCTTTCTGGCGCAAGGCATAGGCGGGCGTCAGCGGATAGAGATAGTGCGTGCAGATATCCTTGCACAGCATCTGGCTCAGGCCGCAGGTTTTGTACAATCGGCGGGCGTTGAACATATTTTCGTACGCCGCTTCGGCCGACTGCATGCGGCCGTAATCGCCGCCGGCAAGCGTATCGGCATAGGAACCGTTTTTTAGCTTTTGGTAGTCAAAATAAAATTCCGCCTCCGGCAGTGCCACGGCGCAGGCGACGGCAATCGTGCATACGGCCGCGGCTGCGATGATGCCGCCCGTTTTGCGCGTCCAGCGCGGGAATTTCCACAAAAGCAGAACACCGAGCAAAATCAGCGCGGCAAGGCTTATCCACCACATCACGGGAAAGCCGAGCAACACGTCCATATAGTCCGCGCCCTCGGAGGCATAGCGGAAATCCGACAGCCACATCATCTCCCCGAAAATCAGGAAATACCCCGTCTGGAATCCCGCATAGACCACGGCGACAAAATAGCACACGCCATAGGCGATCCGCGCGGCCAGCGGCGGCAGGAAAAACACGATGGCGCTCAACAGCACCGCCCAGATCGCGCCAAACGCCAGCGGCCAGCAGGTACTTTGTGCGCCGAGGAAGGCAAAGCCGAACAGCTCGACGGCAAACAGCGACAGCGGCAGCAGGACGAACAGCAAGGGCTTGACGCGTGACAGCTTCTTTCCCAACACGGGCAAAACCTGATGCATGGTGCAAACACTCCTTCGCAAAAACTGCGCTTATTATAGCAGTTCGCGTCGCGATTGTACAGAGTATTGTAAAAAAATTCATGAATTTTTCACCAAACAGGCTTTTCCCTCTTGTAAAATCAGCCGAACTGACATATAATAATCAGAGATTTTCATGAAACGAGAGGAAACCATTATGGAGCTTATCACTGTCCGCGAACTGTTCAAATGCACCGACAAATATGTCGACCGCGAAATCGAGATCGGCGGCTGGGTACGCAATAAGCGTCCGAGCAAGCAGTTCGGCTTTATCGTTTTGAACGACGGTACTTACTTCACCCCCGTTCAGGTGGTGTACAACGACAGTATTGAGAATTTTTCCGAAATATCCAAAATCAACGTCGGTGCGGCGCTCATCGTCAAAGGCCGCGTGGTGCTGACCCCCGATGCCAAGCAGCCGTTTGAAATTCAGGCAAGCTCCGTTGCCGTCGAGGGCAGCTCTTCGGGCGACTATCCGCTCCAGCCGAAAAAGCATTCCATGGAATTTCTGCGCACCATCCCCCACCTGCGTCCCCGTGCGAACACCTTCCAAGCCGTGTTCCGTGTCCGTTCGCTGGCGGCCATGGCCATCCATCAGTTCTTTCAGGAGCGGGACTTTGTCTATGTGCACACGCCCCTGATCACCGGCTCCGATGCCGAGGGTGCGGGCGAAATGTTCCAAGTCACCACCATGGATTTGAAAAACGTCCCTCTGACCGAGGACGGTAGCGTCGATTACACGCAGGATTTCTTCGGCAAGCCCACCAACCTCACCGTTTCCGGCCAGCTCAACGGCGAGACTTACGCCATGGCTTTCCGCAACATCTATACCTTCGGCCCGACCTTCCGCGCCGAAAATTCCAACACCACGCGCCATGCCGCAGAATTCTGGATGATCGAGCCGGAGATGGCGTTCGCCGATCTGGACGATCTGCTGCGTGTCGAGGAGGATATGATCAAGTATATCATCCGCTATGTGATGGAGCACGCACCGGAGGAAATGGCATTTTTCAACCAATTCGTCGACAATGGTCTGCTTGAGCGGCTGAATAACGTCGTGAGCAATCAGTTCGGCCGCATCACCTACACCGAGGCCGTCGAACTGCTGAGCAAGCACAACGATCGGTTCGAATATCCCGTGTCGTGGGGCTGTGATTTGCAGACGGAGCACGAGCGCTTCCTGACCGAGCAGGTGTTCAAAAAGCCCGTGTTCGTCACGGATTATCCCAAGGAGATCAAGGCTTTCTACATGAAGCTCAACCCCGACGGAAAGACCGTCGCGGCGGTCGACTGCCTCGTGCCCGGTATCGGCGAGATCACGGGCGGCAGCCAGCGCGAGGACAATTACGAATTGCTCAAAAACCGCATCGAGGAGCTGGGCATGAAAGCGGAGGATTACGATTTCTATCTTGATCTGCGCAAATACGGCTCGACCCGTCACGCGGGCTTCGGCCTCGGATTCGAGCGCATGGTCATGTACCTGACGGGAATCGGCAACATCCGCGATGTCATCCCCTTCCCCAGAACCGTCGGCAACTGCGAGCTGTAACATATCAAACGCCCCGCCATCGGCGGGGCGTGATTTTTGGGGATGTGCAAGTGACGAGAATATGGATGTAGGGCTGGGGCTTGCTCCCGCCGAGCCTTCCCCTTTGGGGAAGCCTGCGGGCGGGAGAAAAAAGCTGGCGACCTCTCAGTCAAAAATCAGAGATTTTTGCCAGCTCTCCTTGAAAGGAGAGCCACGCGCCACGGGCGCGGGATAGGATGCGGATTGCCACGGCGCTACGCGCCTCGCAATGACATAGTGGGTCGTGCGCGCCGATTCGATATACAATGCCCCGACAGGCGAATTACGCATGTCGGGGCGTTTGGTTTTTACGGTTCGGGAAGTTCGCAGATTTCGGGTTCCGGTTCGATCGGCTTCATTCCGTTGTCCTTTTTGTGGCAGATGAACATCATGACCGTCTGCACAGGCAAGCCCAGCACCAATTGGCCGACGATGCCCAGCACAAGATAGAGCACGCTGTTGTCGGGGTCGCAGGAGCGATAGAGGTCATACAGTGCGACGTAGGTATACACGCTCTGCACGATCAAAAGCACAAGCACCGGGATCATCCCGAGCAGCCAAAGCATGATGGCCAGCAGCGGCCCGCTACAATCCCCGCAGGTCGCAGTCTTGGTACTGACAAGTCCCGCCACGACGCATATCACGGCATAGACCATCGCGCACGCGCTGACGCTGATTTGCAGGCCGAGCAGCACGTTGCGTCTGGACGTTTTCTTCCCGCGCACCACGGTCTGATATTGGTCGGAAATCAGGCCGAGCAGCCAAACGTTGGCATACGGGATCCACGCCAGCCACGGCTTATCCGTCGTGCCGCGGCGTTTGGCAATGCGATAAAGCGCCAGACTTTGCAGCACGTACGCGGCAACGGAAATCGCGCCGGCGAAAAACGTCAAAATCATCAACAACAAAATAATCGGTGTGATCATACGCAAGGTCTTCCCTTCTCGGTTATACGGTTTCTTCTTCCGGGGGCAACGGCGTCATGCCCGCATCGCAGTCCTTGACGGCGAACAGGAACGCGCCGTCAAAGCCGGCTATGCCGACGAGCGACGTGAGGATGCTGATGAGGAAATACTTCTGCGCATTGCCCACGTCACAGGATTTGAAGACATCCCAGATTGCCATCCATGTCAGCACGGCACTTGCGATCGCGACACCCGCGAGCGCAAGAAGGATCGGAACACCTGCCAGCAGTCCGCCCAAAATCTCGGGCAGAAGCCCTTCCACGATCTGCTCGACCGAGTCCGGAGCGAACGGCACGGCGTTGAAGCCGATGGCGATAAGCACACAGGCCCAGACGATCACGGCCATGACCAGCGCGCACATGGCAATGGACAATCCCAGAAGCCACTTGCGCTTGTTTTTCTTCTCCCCTTTTGTGACAAGGCGATACTGATCGGAAACCGCGCCCAGCGTCCACACATTAACGAGCGGCACCCACGCCATCCACGGCGAGGACAGGCCGCGCCGCTTGGCGATCGTATACAGTGCCCACGCGGTCAGCACATAGGACACGACGCCCAATCCGCCGCCCAAGTCCAGAGAAAACGAGCTGTCGCCGAGCAATTCGGTAAGCCAACGGAAATTTTCCATAGTCATTGCCTCCTTAAGCAAACGATTCTGTCCGCATTATAGCACAGGTGCGGCGCATTGGCAAGAAATTTGTCATTTTATGAGCTTGCAGACCAATTCGGTGTATGCCACCGGGTCGGCCAGCGGCAGATCGGCCATGAGCTGCGCCTGCGCACAAAGAAGCTCGGCGTAGTCCTTGGCAAGAACGGGGTCGGACACCATGGCGCGTTGCAATGCCTGCACGGCCTCGTGCTCGGGGTTCAGCTCCAGAATGCGGTCGACATTGTAGGCAAATTCGGGATTGGCCTTTTTCATATACTTTTCCATTTCGAAGCTCATGCCGCCGTCGGGCACCATGGCCACGGGATGCGTGCCCAGATTTGCGGACAGGCGCACTTCCTTGACGCTCTCGCCCAGACTTTCCTTGACGAATGTCAGCATGCCTTTGAGCTCCTCGGCCTTGGTTTCCAGCTCTTTCTTGGCATCCTCCGTCTGCAGGCCCAGATCCTCGACCGCGGCGTTGCAGAACGATTTTTCCGCATAGGTCATCAGCGTCTGCGGGATGAACTCGTCGACATCCTCCGTGCACAGCAGGACATCGTAGTCCTTCTGCGCAAGCACTTCGACCTGCGGCAGCTTGGACAGACGCTCGCGGCTGTCGCCGGGGACGTAATAGATTTTTTCCTGTCCTTCGGGCATGGCCGCCACGTATTCTCCCAAGGAGATCAGTTTCTTCTGCCGATGCGAATAAAACAGCAGCAGATCCTGCACGGTCTCCTTGTGCGCACCGTACTGCGCGACGCAACCGTACTTGAGCTGACGCCCGAACGCGGCATAGAACTGCTCATATTTCTCGCGCTCGTTTTCCAGCATCGCGGTAAGCTCAGACTTGATCTTCTTTTCGATGTTGCGGGCGATGACCGTCAACTGGCGGTTATGCTGCAGCATTTCGCGGCTGATATTCAGGCTCAGGTCTTGGCTGTCGACAATGCCGCGGACAAAGCGGAAATGATCGGGCAGCAGATCTTCGCAGTTTTCCATGATCATCACGCCGGAAGAATACAGTTGCAGCCCCGGCTTAAACTCGCGGGAGTAGAAATCGAACGGTGCTTTCGACGGGATATACAGCAGCGCCTTGAACGACACACTTCCCTCTGCGCTGGTGTGAATGACGGCGGAGGGCTTGTTGTAATCATAGAACCGTTCGCGATAGAACGCCTCGTATTCCTCCTGCGTGACATCCTTTTTCGGCCGCTGCCACAGCGGGATCATGGAATTGAGGGTTTCTTCCTCCATGTAGGACTCGTAGCCGTCGTCGTCCTCTTTTTTGCGAGATTTGGAAACTTCCATACGGATGGGATAGCGGATATAATCCGAGTATTTCTTGACGAGGGAACGGATCTCGTACTCCTCCAAAAATTCGGAGAACTTTTCCTCCTCGGTATCCTCTTTGATGGTCATGATGACATCGGTGCCGGGGCAATCTCTGGTCGTTTGCTCGATGGTGTAGCCGTCCGCGCCGTCGGACACCCATTTCCACGCCTGCTCGGAGCCGTATTTTTTCGATACGACCGTCACGGACGAGGCCACCATGAACGCAGAATAGAAGCCGACGCCGAACTGGCCGATGATGTCGATGTCGTCCTGCTTTTCCATGGCCTGCTTGAAGCTCAGAGAGCCGGATTTTGCGATCGTGCCGAGGTTTTCTTCCATTTCCTCGCGGCTCATGCCAATGCCGTTGTCGGAAACGGTCAGGATGCGGTTTTCCTCGTCGCGGGTGATGGTGATGGCGAAATCGTCCCGATTCAGGCCGACCTTGTCGTCGGTCAGGGCGGTGTAGGCCAGCTTGTCGATGGCGTCGGAGGCGTTGGAGATAATCTCGCGCAGGAAGATCTCACGATGCGTATAGATGGAGTGGATCATCATGTCGAGCAAGCGCGCCGACTCCGCTTTGAATTGCATTTTTTCCATAAGGTAAACACTTCTTTCATGAATTTTGATTTTAGCACTCTATTTTGCCGAGTGCTAATATTATAGCGCACCTGTCGGAAAATGCAAGCACTTTTTTGAAAAGTTCTCGGTTTGTTCACAAGTATGGCCGGCGGCCGCCTCCACGGGGCGAATTTTTGCCGTTGCGCGCGGAAAATGGGGCAAGAAAATCTGCAATTTTGCCAAAAACAGCATTGATTATTTGGGAATATGTGATATAATTAAGCTGTATTTTTATGCGCCTAAGGGCGCCATTATGGAAAACGGAGAATGTAAGGAGTACGAAATGATCACTGTCAACAACCTCGGTATGCAATTCGGCGGCCAATGGCTGTTCCAGCACGCAGACCTGCAATTCCTGCCCGGCAACTGCTACGGCATCATCGGCGCAAACGGCGCGGGCAAGTCCACCTTTTTGCGCATTCTGACCGGCGAACTGGATTCGACCAACGGAACCATTTCCATCGAGCCGGGCAAGCGCGTGTCCGTCCTGAAGCAGAATCAGAACGCATATGACGAATATACCGTCCTCGACACCGTCATCATGGGCAACCAACACCTGTATGACGTGATGAAAGAAAAGGACGCCATCTACGAAAAAGAAGATTTTTCCGACGAGGACGGCCTGCGCGCCGCCGACCTGGAAGCGGAATTTGCCGAGCTCGGCGGCTGGGAGGCCGAATCCGACGCAAGCCGTCTTCTGCAGGGTCTGGGCATCCCCACGGAACTGCATTATGACATGATGGAAAGCACCGACCCGCGTCTGAAAGTGAAGGTTCTGCTCGCGCAGGCGCTGTTTGGCAATCCCGACATCATCATGCTCGACGAGCCGACCAACAACCTCGACATTGAGGCGATCAACTGGCTGGAAGATTTCCTGCTGGACTTCCCCGGCATGGTCATCGCCGTGTCGCACGACCGCCACTTCCTCAACACCGTCTGCACCCACACCGTCGACATCGACTACGGCAAAATCAAAATGTATGTCGGCAACTACGATTTCTGGTATGAGTCGTCCCAGATGGTGCAGGCCATGATCCGCAATAAGAACAAGAAAAATCAGGAGAAGATCGAAGAGCTGCAACTGTTCATCCAGCGTTTCTCCGCCAACAAATCGAAAGCCAAGCAGGCAACCGCCCGCCGCAAGTTGCTCGACAAGCTGACGGTCGAGGAAATGCCCTGCTCCACGCGTCGCTATCCCTTTGTCGGCTTCCAGCCGGAGCGCGAACTAGGCAAGGACATTCTGACCGTGAAAGATGTTTCGCTCACCGTCGACGGCGTGAAGCTGCTCGACAAGGTCTATTTCTCCGTCGGCCGCAACGACAAGATCGCCTTCGTTGGCGATAACGAGCTGGCGCAGACGGCACTGTTCCAGATCCTCATGGGCGAACTGGAGCCGGATGAGGGCAGCATCAAATGGGGCATTTCCACCATCCGCTCCTACCTGCCGAAAGACAATAGCCCCTATTTCGACGGCAACGAGGACGAACTGGTCGACTGGTTGCGTCAGTACAGCGTCAAAAAAGACGACGTATATCTGCGTGGCTTCCTTGGGAGAATGCTGTTCAGCAACGAGGATGTTTTCAAGCACGTCAACGTCCTCTCGGGCGGCGAAAAAGTGCGCTGTATGCTCTCAAAAATGATGCTCAGCGGTGCCAACGTCGTTCTGCTCGACCAGCCCACCAACCATCTGGACATGGAGTCCATTCAGGCCGTGAACAAAGGTCTGGAGGCTTTTCCCGGTGTCGTGCTGCTTGCCTCGCACGACCACGAGATGCTGACCTCAACGTGTAACCGCGTCATCGCCTTCCAGCCCGACGGTACCATCATCGACAAGTACGGCACGTACGACGATTATCTGGCTTGGATGGCCGAACATAAATAATCGCCTTTTGTGCAGACATCAAGGAGAAAGCATATGAATAAAATCTTGGATATGATCACAGCAAAAATGCAGCAGGCGTTTGCCGATGCAGGCTATGACCCCGCGTTCGGGCGCGTCACCGTGTCCAATCGGCCCGACCTGTGCGAATACCAGTGCAACGGTGCGCTCTCTGCCGCAAAGCAATACAAATGCGCTCCCATTCAGATTGCCAAAGCCGTCGTCGAAAAGCTCGACGCGGACGATTACAGTATGATTGAAGCCGTCATGCCCGGCTTCATCAATCTGAAGCTGTCGGGACATTTCCTGCAGAGCTATCTGGAACAAATGCGCACCGCCGACTGCTTCGGCATCGAAAAAATCGGCGCGGGCAAGACCATCGTCGTCGACTACGGCGGCGCGAATGTGGCAAAGCCCCTGCACATCGGCCATCTGCGTCCCGCCATCATCGGCGAAGCGCTCAAGCGGCTGCACAAATATCTGGGCTACCATACCATCGGCGACGTGCATCTGGGCGACTGGGGTCTGCAAATGGGTCTGATCATTGCCGAGCTTCACGAGCGTCAGCCGGAGCTTCCCTATTTCGACCCCGATTTCACCGGCGAATATCCCACGCAAGCGCCGTTCACCGTTGACGAGCTGGAAGAGATCTACCCCACCGCGTCCGCGAAAAAATCCGACCCCGAATTTTCCCACAAGGCGCATCAGGCAACGTTGGAATTGCAGCAAGGCCGTCGCGGCTACCGCGCACTGTGGGATCACATCATGCACGTATCCGTCGCCGACCTGAAAAAGAATTACGACAATCTGGATGTCCATTTTGAAAAATGGCTGGGCGAAAGCGATGCCGACCCCTACATTCCCGCCATGGTCGAAGATATGAAAAAGCGCGGCATTGCCGTCCAATCCGAGGGCGCATGGGTCATTCCCGTGGCCGAAGCGGGCGACAAAAAGGAAGTGCCTCCATGCATTTTGGTCAAGAGCGACGGCTCGTCCATCTATGCGACCACGGACCTCGCCACCATCGTGCAGCGCATGCGCGACTGGAACCCCGACAAAATCCTCTATGTCACCGACAAGCGGCAAAATCTGCACTTTGAGCAGGTCTTCCGCGCGGCGCGTAAGGCCGGCCTTGTGCACGACACCACGGAGCTTGCGCACGTCGGCTTCGGCACGATGAACGGCGCGGACGGAAAACCGTTCAAGACGCGTGACGGCGGCGTCCTGCGTCTGGAGCAGCTCATCGCCGACATGACCGATTTCGTCCGCGCGAAGGTCGTGGAGAACAAGATCGTCGAGGAAAGCGCGGTCGAGGCGACCACCGCGAAAATTGCCATGGGCGCGCTGAAATACGGCGACCTGAGCAACCAGCCGACCAAGGACTACAATTTCGACATGGAGCGCTTTGCCGCCTTCGAGGGCAACACCGGCCCGTATATCCTCTACACCATCGTGCGTATCAAGTCCATTCTGGGCAAGTACGGCGCATGGGAGCGTCTGCCCATTCAATCACCCGTCAGCGATTGCGGAAAAGATCTGATGATCGCCGTCACCGCCTTTGCGCCGGCGCTGGAATCTGCGCTGACCAACGCCGCGCCGAACATGATCTGCGCGTATATCTACGATCTGGCCTCCGCCGTCAACAAGTTCTATCACGAAACGCCCATCCTCAAGGAAGAGAACGAGACGGTGAAAGCCGGGCACATTGCGCTCATCGCACTGGCCAAGAACATTCTGGAAACCTGCATCGACATTCTGGGCTTCTCCGCACCGGAGAAAATGTAAGAAAACGGGAGGCATTTCATGTCCCACACCATTGCCGCCGTGTCCACCGGCAACTGCGTCAGCGCAATCGGCATTCTGCGCCTGTCGGGTGACGACTGCGCCGAAATCGCCGGTGCGGTCTTTGCGCCCGCAAGCGGAAAGCACCTGCGCGATGTGCCGGATCATCGGCTGATACTTGGCGAACTGAAAGACCGGAAAGGGCGCGTCATCGACCAATGCTGCGCCATATATTGCCGCGCGCCGCATTCCTATACCGGCGAAAACACCGTGGAATTTCACTGCCACGGCTCCCCTGCCGTCCTCGCCGCAGGGCTTGATGCCCTCTATGCCGCGGGCGCGCAGCCGGCCAAACGCGGCGAATACACCAAGCGCGCTTTCCTCAACGGGCGGCTCGATTTGACGCAGGCAGAGGCCGTCATTGACCTGATTGAGGCCGACTCCGCCGACGCCGCGGCCAATGCGGCCGGTCAGGTCGGCGGTGCGCTGAAAAGCAAGCTCCTGCCAATTTACGACGGATTGGTCGATCTTTGCAGCCATTTTCACGCCGTTTTGGACTATCCCGACGAGGATATTGAGGACTTCGGGCTTGTCAACTATCGGTTGCCCCTCCAAAAAGACGCGCAACTACTGTCGCAACTGCTGCAAACCTACGCACAGGGACGCATCCTGCGCCAAGGCGCGGCGGCGGCCATCGTCGGCCGCCCGAATGTCGGAAAATCGAGTCTGCTCAATGCGCTGGCGGGCTATGAGCGCGTCATCGTCACGGAAATCGCGGGCACAACGCGCGACACGGTTGAAGAAAGCGTGACCGTCGGCTCGACGCGCCTGCGCCTGATCGACACCGCGGGCATTCGCGACACGGACGACAAAATCGAAGCCATGGGCGTCCAGCGCTCCAAGCAGGCCGTTCAAAATGCCGATCTCGTGATCTTCGTGTGCGACGGAAGCGTTCCGCTGACGCAGGAAGATCGCGCCATCATCGACCTGTGCACGACGCACGAAAACGCCGTCGCGCTCATCAACAAGACCGATCTGGGGCAATGCGTCTTCCCTGCCGATCTGCCGTTTCCGCACGTGGCGGAAATCTGCGCCAAGGACGGCACGGGGCTGGAGCAATTCGCGCAGGCGGTCGACACGATCTTTGCGCATGACGCGCCCTGCGACGGGTCGATTTTGACCAACGCCCGTCAGGTCGATGCCATCCGCCGCGCACACGCGGCCATTACGCGTGCGCTGGAGGCTTTGTCGTGCGCTCTGACGCCGGACGCGGTGCTCACCGACGTAGAAAATGCCATGGAGGCCATGGGCGAAGTCACGGGCGGCACAGTGCGCGAGGATATCACCGCGCGAATTTTCGAACGTTTTTGTGTGGGAAAATAATATGATTTACTTTGACAATTCCGCTACGACGCGCCCCTGCCCTGCCGCCGTGGCCGCCGTAACCGACGCGCTGAACGTCAACTGGGCGAATCCCAGTGCGCTGTATCACTTCGGGTTCGACGCGGCCAAGGCACTGCGCACCGCAAGGGCGCAGGTCGCCGCCGCAATGGGCGCGGAGGTCGACCGTGTTTTCTTCACTTCCGGCGGTACTGAGGCTGACAACTGGGCGATTTTCGGCACGGCAAAAAAGCAGGGCAAGCGCGGCAAGCACATCGTCACCACCGCCATCGAGCACCATGCCGTGCTGCACAGCATGAAGCAACTGCAGGCGCAAGGCTTTGAGGTAACGTATTTGCAGCCCGACGCGCTCGGGCGCATTTGCGTCGACGAACTCAAGGCCGCCTTGCGGCCGGATACCATCCTCGTTTCCGTGATGATGGTCAACAACGAGGTCGGCTCTGTCATGCCCATTGCACAGATGGCACGCCTGACGCACCGTCTGTCCCCCGAGGCACTGTTTCACACCGATGCCGTGCAGGGCTTTTTGAAAGTCCCCTTCTGCGCCAAAACGCTCGGCGCGGATCTGATCAGCGTTTCGTCGCACAAAGTGCACGGCCCGAAGGGCTGCGGCGCGCTGTACATTAGCCCGAAGCTCAAATCCTTCCCCGCGCTGCTGCACGGTGGCGGTCAGGAAGGCGGCCTGCGCAGCGGCACGGAGGCAACGCCCGCCATTTTCGGATTTGGCGCGGCCTGTGCCTCCGTCAGTAAAACGCTTTCGGACGATCTTGCCCGTGAAACGGCGTATTTGGCCGAAATCGTGCGCAAAATCGGCGAGACGGACGGCGTGCAAATCAACGGCTGCCATGATGCGCCGCATATTTTGAGCCTATCCGTGCCCGGCGTGCCGACGCAGAACATTCTCAACCTCCTGCAGGATCGCGAAATTTACGTTTCCGCGGGTTCCGCCTGCGCCAAGGGGCACCGCAGTCATGTGCTGACCGCAATGAATTGCCCGCCGGAGGTGATCGACGGCGCGTTCCGCATTTCGCTCAGCCGCGAAACGACGCACGACGATGTCGTCGCGCTCCTCGATGGGATACGGGCCGTTCTGGATTGGAAAAATCGCGCAAAAGCATAAGATAAGCCGCCCGGCGAATTGCCGAGCGGCTTTTTATATTGGAGAATGGCAAAATTTTGCATTTTTCACTATGAATTGTGCATTTTTCACTGCCTGTTACACCAGTTTTTGCATGGATTCATAGGACGCTTCCAGTTGCGCGATCAAATCCTTGTTCTTCTGCGCTTTTTCGCGCTCGGCGGCGACCACGGCCTCGGGCGCGCGGGACACGAAACCCTCGTTATTGAGCTTACCTTCCAGCGAGGCTTGGAATTTGCGCGCCTTCTCCAGCTCCTTGCCGATGCGCTCCAACTCCTTGCCCACGTCCACAAGCTGACCCAAGGGGATATAAATCTTCGCGTCGGCGGTGGTACAGGTCACCATGCCGTCAAGATTTTCCGGCTCTTTGTCCAGCAGGGTCACACTGTCGGCATAGGCCAGACGCTGCATGAAGCCCTCGCCCTCGACAAAGATCTTGGGGTCGTTTGCCAGAATATACAGTGCGGCTTTCTTGCTCGGCGGCACATTCATCTCGGTGCGGCGGTTGCGGATGGAGCGGATAGCCTCCATCACCGACTCCATGGCCGTTTCCTCGGTCTTGAACGCCAGATCGGCGCGATACTGCGGCCACTGCGCCACGATCAGCGCCTCACCCTCATGCGGCAGGCTCTGCCAGATCTCCTCGGTGATGAACGGCATGAACGGATGCAGCAGGCGCAGGGTCTGATCGAGCACGTACACCAGCACCTGCAGTGCGCCCTGCTTGCGGCGCTCGTCATCGGAGTACAGTCTCGCCTTCGTCAGCTCGATGTACCAGTCGCAATAGGTGTCCCAGATGAAATCGTAGATTTTCTGGACGGCAACACCCAGCTCGTACTTGTCCAGATTCTCCGTGACCTCGGCGATAAGTGTGTTGAGCTTGGAAAGCACCCATTTGTCGGCGATCTCCAGCTCGTCGGATGCGGGCAAACGATTGACGGCATCGTCTTTCAGGTTCATCATGACGTAACGGCTGGCATTCCACAGTTTGTTGGCGAAGTTGCGCATGGCCTCACAGCGTTCGACAAAGAAACGCATATCGTTTCCGGGGGAATTGCCCGTGACCATGTTCATGCGCAGTGCGTCACAGCCGTATTTGTCGATCATTTCCAGCGGGTCGATGCCGTTGCCGAGCGATTTGGACATTTTGCGTCCCTGATTGTCGCGCACAAGGCCGTGGATGAGCACGGTGTGGAACGGGGTCTGCCCCGTGTGCTCACAGCCGGAGAAGATCATGCGCGCCACCCAGAAGAAAATTATGTCATAGCCCGTGACGAGCACGCTCGTGGGATAGAATTTTTTCAGGTCGTCAGTATCCTCCGGCCAGCCGAGCGTTTCAAACGGCCACAGTGCGGAAGAGAACCACGTGTCGAGCACGTCTTCCTCGCGCGTGATATTCGCCGAGCCGCATTTTTCGCACGTGCACGCATCCTCACGCGAAACGGTGATGTGCCCGCAATCGGCACACGTCCATGCGGGGATCTGATGTCCCCACCAAAGCTGACGGGAAATGCACCAGTCGCGGACGTTTTCCATCCAGTTCATATAGGTCTTGGAGAAACGGTCGGGCACGAACTTCGTTTCGCCGTTTTTCACGACCTCGATGGCCTTTTCGGCCAAGGGCTTCATCTTCACAAACCACTGCGCGGAGATGATCGGCTCAACGTCATTGTGACAACGGTAACAGGTGCCGACATTGTGCGAATACTCGTCGATTTTGACAAGATAGCCCTCTTTTTCGAGGTCGGCGACGATCTGCTTTCTTGCCTCGTAGCGGTCGAGTCCTTCGTACTTTCCGCCCAGCGCATTTACGCGGCCGTTATCGTCTAGGACGCGGATGACCTCCAGATTGTGCCGCAGGCCGACCTCAAAGTCGTTGGGATCGTGCGCGGGGGTCATTTTCACGCAGCCCGTGCCGAACTCCATCTCGGCATAGTCGTCCGCGACGACGGGAATGTGCTTGTTCACGAGCGGCAAAATGACAGTCTTGCCGACGATGGATTTGTAGCGCTCATCGTTGGGGTTGACGCACACGCCGCTGTCGCCCAGCATGGTTTCGGGGCGGGTGGTGGCGACGACGACCTCGCCGCTGCCGTCGGACAGCGGATAACGGATGTGCCACAGGTGGCCGGGCTTATCGACGTATTCGACCTCCGCGTCCGACAGTGCCGTTACGCAGTGCGGGCACCAGTTGATGATACGGCTGCCCTTGTAGATCAGCCCTTTTTCATACAGGGAAACGAATACCTCGCGCACGGCCTTGGAGCACCCTTCGTCCATGGTAAAGCGTGCTCTGTCCCAATCGCAGGACGCACCGAGCTTCTTCTGCTGCTCGACGATGCGGTTGCCGTACTTGTGTTTCCAATCCCAGACGCGCTCGAGGAATTTCTCGCGCCCGAGGTCATAGCGGCTCAGCCCCTCTTTGACGCGCAGCTCTTCCTCGACCTTGATCTGCGTGGCGATGCCGGCATGGTCGACGCCGGGCACCCACAGCGCATCGTAGCCCTGCATACGCTTGAAGCGGATGAGGGTATCTTGCAATGTCGCGTCCATGGCGTGCCCCATGTGCAGTTGCCCCGTGACGTTCGGGGGCGGCATGACGATGGTGAACGGCTTTGCGCCCGGCTTGCCCTGCGGCTTAAAATAGCCGCCCTGTTCCCACATACGGTAGATTTCATTCTCCACCTGCTGCGGCTCGTAGATTTTCGGTAATTCTTTCATAACCATACTCCTTGCATGAAAAACGCCCCGAGAGCTTTGCTCTCAGGGCGAAAAATTGACATTTTCCGTGGTACCACCTGAATTTCCGCCTAGGCGGACACTCTTTCGCTGTAACGGGCTTACCCGCACCTGCTTACTGCGTTTCGGCAAGCGTGCTCCGGGGCGACCATTGCCATCTGCCGATGTGGACTTGCACCGACCGTCCACTCTCTGAAAAGGCGGGATGACAAACTTCCCCATCTGCGCATTTCACGCCTCAAAAATACCACATTTGCGCAATTTTGTCAACTGTTTTGTTTGGAAACCGCGTCAGCTCAGAATCCAATCCCGCAGCACGGCGTAGAATCCCTCCGGCAGATAGCAGAAATAGACCTCCGAATCGATATGCACGACGCTGTAAGAATTGCGGAACGAGCAGGAAATCTCAACGCCGTCGAAACAAACCGTCCACCGGCAGGCCGTGTCCTGCGCCTCGGTGCGATTTTTTGCGCATCCCAGTCGTGTAGTGCATTTGCAAGGCTCGCGATCGACTTATCGTAGGAAGCGACAAGTCCCTCCCCGCCGTTTATCTCGTAGGAGTAAGCGGAAACGGTGACGGTTTTGGAATTTTTCAGCCGCTCATACAGGCCGTCCAAGCCCGATTCGGTCGGAACCGGCTTTGCAAGCGCATCCAAGAAACTCTGCGGAAGATGATACCTTCCTTTCCGTTTTTTATTTGTCGGAAGCGATTCGCGGCGGCGTATCTTTGCACCGAGGAGGAATGTCAGTCTGTTCCCTCGGCGTTATTCTAACACCGTTTTCAGCGAATGTCAAAGTCTTTCGCAAAAAAACACTTGTGCGTCCCAAAACGAAGCATAGCCACCAATTCGTGCTCGTCGGCAGGCAGTTTTTCGGCCAGAATCCCCGCTTTTCCGAGCTGTTTCTGCCCGTGGCAATCCGAGCCTGCCGAGTGAAGCAGGCCGTTTTGCTCGGCAAATTCCAGCGCAAGCTCGTTGCGCTCGATGTGGTCGACGTTGGCATTGAACACCTCCACGCCGTCGAGCGCAGCGGGTGTGGTGGGGCTGCCGCCGTTGCGGAAAGGATGCGCATGGAACAGCAGTGCGCCGTCGGCGCGACAACGCTCGTAAAATTTTTCCACGCCCATGGTGAAAATCGCCTCGGGGTCGCGCAGAAGCGCATCGGAAAAGCCGTAGAGCAGATAGTCGTTCCAGCTCCCGTCAAAGCGCACCTCTGCGCCGCGGTAGACTTTCAGCCCGCGCGCCTCGCCCGCCTGCTTGACCTTGCGATAGCCCGTCAGAAATGCGTCGACCTTGTCCTGCCCCGCCGCGGTATCGAGGTTCAGATAGCGGAATGTGTCGCGGCTGTAATGGTCGGTGACGATCAGCGCATCGTAGCCCGCGGCAAGGTATCCGTCGACGATCTCCTCCGCCGAGATGATGGCGCAGGCGCTGACATCGCGCGTGTGTAAGTGGGTTTCGATTTTAAACATAATTCTTTCTCCTATTCTCGGCTTGACGACATCCCAAAACGTGGTATAATAGTGATAACTACCGATATTTGAGGAGCGCAAGCGTATGAAACTTTCCCTCATCGTCCCATGCTACAACGAGGCCGAAAACGTCGCCGATTTTCACAGTGCCGTGATCGGCGCATTTGACGGCTGCGGATACGACTACGAGATTGTCTTTGTCAACGACGGCAGCCGCGATGCGACGCTGCACAACCTGAAAAAGCTCCACGCCAAGCAAGCCTGCCCGATCAAGGTGATCTCCTTTTCACGCAATTTCGGCAAGGAATCGGCGCTGTTCGCCGGGCTGGAACACGCCGACGGCGAATACATCAGCCTGATCGACGCGGATCTGCAGCAGCGCCCGGAGCTGGTGCGTGACATGGTGCGCATTCTCGACGAGAAGCCCGATGTGGACATCGTCGCCGCCTATCAGGATCGCCGCAACGAGGGCAAAGTGCTTTCTTTCTTCAAAAAAGCATTTTACTCCATCATCAATCGTTTGTCAACGGTCAAGCTCCGCCCGGATGCCAGCGATTTTCGCACCTTCCGCCGCTCCGTGCGCGACAGCATTTTACAGCTTACGGAGTATCACCGATTCAGTAAGGGTATTTTCTCGTGGGTCGGCTATGATACGGAGTATATCCCCTACACCGCCTGTGCGCGCAACGCGGGCACGACAAAATGGAGCTTCCGCAAGCTGATGCACTATGCCATCGACGGCATCATCGGATTTTCGACCGCGCCGCTGCGTCTGGCCACCTGTCTGGGCGTGGTGACGGCCGCCGCGTCCGTGATCTATCTGCTCATCGTCGTGCTGCAAAAGCTGATCTGGGGCATTTCCGTGCCGGGATATGCCAGCATCATCGTGCTGATTTTGCTTCTGGGCGCGGTTCAACTTCTGTGCATCGGCATCATCGGGCAGTATGTCGGGCGCATTTTCGAGCAGAGCAAGGGTCGCCCCGTGTATATCGCAAAAGAGGTTCTGACTTACAAATAAGAAAAAGCACATCGGCGGACGCATACCGCCGATGTGCTTTTTTCTCTATCACTCCGCGGCGGCGCAGCCGCCGTGGGAAAACGGATTGCCACAACCGGTTTTCCGACCGGTTTCGCAATGACGGGATTTTCTCAAAATTTTTTTACAAAGCGGCGAGCACCGCTTTGACAAATTCCCACGTGCGGCCGACGGACGCAACGCCGAGCTTTTCGCTGCTGGTGTGGATGTCGTGCATCTCCGGGCCAATGGAAACGCAGTCCAGCCCCGGCAGTTTTTCCCCGAGCAGGCCGCATTCCAGTCCCGCGTGGATGGCAACGACCTGCGGCTGTGCACCGAACAGCTCGCCGTAGATGGCGACCATGGTGTCACGCAGGCGCGATTGCTCGCGGTACTCCCACGCCGGGTACTCCCCTTTTTGGCTGTACGTGCCGCCGTAGGTCTGCGCAAGGTCACGCAGGGATTGCAGGAGCTGCTCTTTCTCGCGGTTGACGCTGCTGCGCACGGAGAAGGTCAGGCGCAAGTCCTCGCCCAGATCGCAAATTCCCAGATTCAGGCTCGTCTGCACAAGGCCGGGAATCTGCGTACTCATCGCCTGCACGCCGTTGGGCACGGCGCACAGCAGTTCGATCAGACGTGCGCTGTCGTCCGCAGACACGGCGTTGCCGCCGAGCGCTTCGACGGGAAATGCCTCGACACGCGCCTGCGGCTCGTCGTAATTCGTGCGCAATTCCTGCCGGAGCTGCGCCGCCACATCGTTGATGAACTCCACGTCATTGCCCAGTGCGACGAACGTCGCCTCGCACGCGCGCGGGATGGCATTGTCCTTCGCGCCGCCGCTCAGCGCGGTCAACGCAAGCGGGGTCTTTTCGTGAACGCGGCGCAGAAATTCGCCCATTGCCTTGACGGCGTTGGCACGGTTTTTGTCGATCTCCACACCGGAATGCCCGCCGCGCAGGCCGTCGACCACCAGCTTCACGCACGGGCCGTATACCGGCCGACGCGCCGCGGCGCAACGGATGGTCGCGCGCGCACCGCCCGCGCACGCGACGGTGAAAATGCCCTCGTCCTCCGAGTCCAGATTCAGCAGCGTGCGCCCTTTGAGCATGGACAGGTCGATGCCCGCCGCGCCGTACATTCCCGTTTCCTCATCGACGGTGATGACGATCTCCAGCGGCGGATGCGCGATCGTGCGGTCGGCCGCAAGTGCCATGGCAAACGCTACGGCAATGCCGTCGTCACCGCCCAAGGTCGTGCCGTTGGCAAAGACATACTGCCCGTCGTGCGTAATGTCCAAGCCGTCGGTTTCCATATTGAGCGGGCAATCGGCGTCCTTTTCGCAGACCATGTCCATATGCCCCTGCAAAATCACGGGTGCAGAGGCATCCATGCCGCACGTTGCGGGTACGAAAAGAATGACGTTGTTCCATTCATCCTGAATGTATTCCAGCCCCTGCTCGCGCGCAAAGGCAACGAGCCAATCGCTGACTTGTTTCGTGTTGCCCGAGCCGTGCGGGATGGCGCAAAGTGCCTCAAAATATCCGAATACCGACGCAGGTTCCAGACCTGCCAGTTTTACGCTGTGCATATCGTTCGCTCCTTTTTCAAGATATGCCCATTTTAGCACACGGCGCATGAAATGTCCATCCCGAAAACGGCCTTATGCCGATCTTTTCGCCCGCGCCATCGGCAAACGGGCAAAAAGAAAAGCGTGTGGCCGAAATGCGCAACCGGAATTGCGCATTTCAGCCACACATCGTGTTCTCGTAATAGCACGGTTTCGTGCTTTTTTCAAAGGTAGTTTTGCACAAAAATGCAGGGTTTTCTTAAATTTCCTCGACTTTGATGGTGTTGGTGTTGCCCGTCTTGCCGTTGATCGGCCCGCCGGTGAGCACGACGCGGTCGCCCTTTTGCAGTCCCAGCGTCTTGCGCGCCGCGGCCAGCGCGTGATAGAACATCACGTCCATGGAATTGAACTGGTCGGAGCACACCGGGTAGACGCCCCAGCTCATTGCCAGCTTGCGCCAGACCTTTTCGTTCGTGGTAATGCCGACAATCGGCACGGGGCAGCGGAAGCGGCTGACCATCATGGCCGTCTTACCGGAAACGGAACTGACGACGATGCCCTTGGCATCCACGTCAATGGCCATGGAGCACGTCGCGTGGGAAATGGCGTCGAGGGTGTTCTGGATCTGGAACTCGGAGGTCAGGAAGCGATGCCGATAGGAGGTGTGCTGCTCGGTGTATTCGGCGATCTGCGACATGGTTCTGACCGCTTCGACCGGGTACTTGCCCGCGGCGGACTCGCCCGAAAGCATGATGGCCGAGCTGCCGTCGTAAACGGCGTTGGCAACATCCGAAATCTCCGCACGGGTTGGGCGGGGGTTATAGATCATGGTTTCGAGCATTTCCGTAGCGGTGATGACGCGCTTGCCCAGCAGGCGACACTTGCTGATCAGGAATTTCTGAATGGACGGAACCTCCACGAACGGAATTTCCACACCCAGATCGCCGCGGGCGATCATGATGCCCTCGCACAGCTCGCAGATTTCCTCGATATTGTCCACACCTGCGCGGTTTTCGATTTTCGCGACGATGTCGATGTCACCGCCGCCGTTGGCATTGAGAAAATCGTGCATTTCCTGAAGATCCTGCTTGCCGGAGACGAACGATGCGGCAATGAAATCCACGTCATTCTCGATGCCGAACAGCAGATCTGCTTTATCCTTTTCCGACAGGTACGGGCCGCTCATCACTTTATTGGGGAAGCTCATGCTCTTGCGGTTGCTCAGCGTGCCGCCGGTCACGACGCGGCATTGGGCATCGTTGCCGCAAAGCGCGGTCACCTCGAACACGACCAGACCGTTGTTGACCAGCACGCGGTCGCCGACATTCAGATTGTGCACAAGGTCTTTATAGTTGACGCTTACGCGCGTTTCGTCGCCCTCCACCTCATCGGTGGTAAAGGTGAACGCGTCGCCTGTGCGAACGGTGATCTGGCCGCCTGCGAACGTTCCGATGCGGTACTCAGGGCCTTTGGTGTCGAGCATGATGGCGATGGGCATATTGAGCTTTTCACGCACGCGGCGGATCAGGTCGATTTTTCGCTTATGCTCTTCATGGTCGCCGTGCGAAAAATTCAGGCGAGCGACGTTCATGCCCGCCTGACACATGGCTGTCAAAACGGCCTCGTCCTCGCTGGCCGGGCCGATGGTGCAAATGATTTTTGTCTTTCTCATGGCAAGCGCTCCTGTCGGGATTATTTTCGCGCTTATACTACCATATTTTTTGCAATTCGTCAATTACCGAATTTTCACCGAATATTGCTCCATCCACGTGTTGATTTGCAGCATATACACAATCGTTTGGGGGCGACGCATGAGCTGACCGTACCACGGCCATGCAAGATCCTGCGTCAGAAGATTCTCCAGCGCATCGCGTCGAACGAGGGCAAAGATGGGCGCATTTTCGTCGGCCAGAACGTCGCGAAGCAGCTCCGACACGATCTGCAAATAGCGCGGATGGTAGGTTTTCGGGTACGGGCTTTTCTTGCGATAGAGCACCTCGGGCGGGAGCAAGCCCTCCATGGCATAGCGCAAAAGTCCCTTTTCCCTGCCGCGGTAATCCTTCATGCTCCACGGCACACCGTACAGGTAGGTCGCGATCCGATCGTCGCAGAACGGCATCCGAATTTCCACGCCGCCGTATGCACCCATGCGGTCGCCGCGGTCAATGAGCGTCTGCATGAACCATCGGACATTCAGATTGACCAGCTCGCGGATGCGCCGATCGGTCGCGTTCGTTTCCGGAAGGATATCGGCATGGGCGATCGTGTCGGCATAGCGGCTTTGCACGAATGCCTCGGGCGCAACCTGCTGCGTGATCCACGGTGCAAGGAAAGCCGTGCGCTCCGCCGTCGTCTGCGCCCACGGGAAAGTGTGCACGTCGCGCATCTGCGCGTCGCGATACCACGGATAGCCGCCGAACAGCTCGTCGGCGCATTCGCCCGAGAGCACGGTCGTCGCGTGCGGGCGAATTTCGCGGCAAAATGCCAGCAATGAGATATCGACGTCCGCCATGCCCGGCAGATCACGGGCGCAGGTCGCGTCGCGAATGCCCGCGGCCAATTCCTCCGGCGTCAGGACGCTGGTGCGGTGTATGCTTTGTAGCCGTTCCTGCATCAGCCGGACATACTGCGCATCCGTGTCGGGCTGAAAACGCCCGGGGACAAAATAGCGGTCGTTGTCCTCATAGTCGACGGAGAAGGTTTGCAGGCGTTCGCCGCACTGTGTACATTGCCGCGCGCACAGTGCGCTGACGATGCTCGAATCCAGCCCGCCCGAGAGCATAGTGCCGAGATTTTTCACGCCGCGCGACTGCCGCGCAACCGCATCTTCCACCAAAAAACGCACGGTTTCGGCCGTTTCCTCGAAGCTGTCGGTATGCGGGTGGTCGCGCAGTTTCCAATACTGACGCAACCGCAGGTTGCCCCCTTGATAACTGGCGCACCAGCCCGGTTCAAGCTCGTGAATGTCGTAAAATACGCCGCTTCCGGGCGTGCGTCCGGGGCCGAGCAACAGCAATTCGCTTGCACCGCAGGCATCGATCTGCGCCTCCACGCCGGGATATGCCAGAATCGTCTTTTGCTCGGAGGCGACCAGAAGGCCGCCGTTTTGCCGCCTGTAAAACAGCGGCTTGACTCCCATACGATCGCGCGCCAGAAAGACCTTTCGCGCGCGGCGGCACAGAATCATCAGCGCAAATGTGCCGTTGATCTGCTCCGGCATTCGCTCGCCCCACGCAAGATAGGCGTGCAACAGCAACGGCGCGTCGCCGCTTTGCTGCGGCTGCTCCCCCGCCGCACACAGCGCGGCGTGCAGCTCGGACGCGTTGTATACTGCCGCGTCACATACAATGGTATATTCCTCATCCCCGCGCCGCAGCACGTACGGCTGCACGCACGTGTTTTCGTTCCGACGGCGGTGGAAAAGCGTCATATCCTCCTGCGACACGCACGCGCCGTCGTATGCGGCGCGGCGCATCATGGAGCGCATCCAACGCTGTTTGCTTTCCTCATCGGCGGGCAAATCGAAAATTCCCGCAATCGCACACATGGGCGCCATCCCCTTTCTCTGGAATTTTATGCGCGTGCGAACGCGTTTGTGCGTATGGTTTTGCCGATTTTCGGCCATACTGCCAACGGGTGATGAAGATGAAAAACAACAAATCGCTGCTGGCCTCCTTGCTCCACACCGTCCAGATGGGGCAAAGCGGGATCCGAAGTGTCAGTGGCCGCGCCGTCGGCGCAGGTCTGAAGCAGGAGCTGACGCGTCAACTGCACGAATACGATGCCATCGAAAAAGAGGCGCTGTATCTGGCAAAGGCAAACGGCTGGACGCTGTCGGATGTCAATCCCGCCGTGCGAAAAATTTCCGATCTGATGTCACGGGCGCGGCTCGTGGGCGGCGACTGCGACTCAAAAATCGCGGGAATGCTGATTCAGGGCAACACGCGCGGCATGATCCTCGGCATTCGCGACCTGCACCGCGTTGCCGATGCCGACGGGCACATTCATGCGCTGGCGGAAAAACTGCTCGATCGCGAAAATATCAACATTCAGAAGGTGCAGGCGTATCTGTAACGGGCAAGCCCTCCGTAAAAAGAGGGCTTGCAAATTTCCTTTCGGCGGCACATTCCCACGCCGCGCGCATACAATAAAAGCGTAATGTTTTGAAAGGAGTGATCATTCTGCCAGATGTCGGCTACATAGAGGTACTGGCCTACGCCGCCGTTGCCCAACTCCCGCTGGAAAACGTCGCCGTGACCGTGACCGCCGCCGACGGCACGGCGCTTGCCATGCGCCTGACCGATCGCAACGGTCTGATCGAACGCATTTCCCTCCCTGTCCCCGCACCCGCGGCGGGGCAAACGCCGGACAGCGGCGTAACACCCTTTACCGCCGTCAACATCTACGCCTATCTCGACGGCTATGAGCAGGTCGAAAGCGAAAACGCGCAGGTTTTCCCCGAGGTCGTCACGCGGCTGAATTTGGAAATGATCCCGTTGGCGGAACTGCCCGCCGCATGGGACAAAACCGAAATTTTCAACACGCCGCCGCAAAATCTGTAAGGAGGGATCGTATGCCGACCGTTATCCCCTACGTCCCGCAAAGCATCACGGTGCATCTCGGAAGTCCCTCGTCTGCCGCGGCGAACGTGACCGTCCCCTTTTCCGATTACGTCAAAAACGTCGCCTGCAGCGAAATCTATCCGACGTGGGAAGAAAGTGCCCTGCGCGCGAACATTTTTGCCATCGTTTCGTTCGCGCTCAACCGCGTCTACACGGAATTTTACCGCAGTCGCGGATATGATTTTGACATCACCTCCTCCACGGCCATCGATCAGGCCTTCGTCAATGGGCGCAGTTTTTTCGGGAATGTTGCGCGGCTTGTTGACGAGCTGTTCAACGATTATCTGCGCCGCCCCGGATTTGTCGAACCGCTGGCCGCCAAGTTCTGCAACGGCACGACCGTCACCTGCGAGGGACTGAGCCAATGGGGCAGCCAGAATCTGGCCGCGCAGGGCTATGGTTTTCTGGAAATTCTGCGCAGTTATTACGGAAACATCGAAATCGTCTACGACGCGCCGATCATGGGCATTACCTCCTCCTACCCCGGCACGCCGCTGCGGCGCGGAAGTTCGGGGCCGTATGTCGTCATCATTCAGGTCGCGCTCAATCGCGTCGCGCAAAACTATCCCGCAATTCCGAAGCTGGCCTCCGTCGACGGCATTTTCGGAAGTCGGACGGAGGCCTCCGTGCGCGCATTTCAGCAGATTTTCGATCTGGCGGTCGACGGTGTTGTCGGCAAAGGAACATGGTATGCGCTGGTGCGGCTATACACCGCCGTCACGCGCCTTTCGGAGCTTCGCAGTCAGGGACAGCAATTCTATGCCGTCAACTGGGAATATCCCGACGCGATCGTGCAGGGAAACCGCGGCGAGAAAGTGCGGCTTTTGCAATATATGCTGGCCGTGTTGGCGGAATATATCAACGAGATCCCCTCCGTGAACGTCGACGGCATTTTCGGCCCGGCAACCGCGGCCGCCGTCCGTGCGGCGCAACTGTTTCTGGGGCTTCCCATCACAGGCGCGGCCGATGCCGCGACATGGGATGCCATCTACGACCAATTCTCCGGCATTGAGAACACCTCCCTGCGCAACGCGGAAATTTTCCCCGGCGCAAGCGGACGCACCGCAGGCGGAAATGCCAACCGCAACCGCTACGCCCAAACATCCACCATGACGCAGTTTCCCGGCGAAAATTTGCAGACCGGGAGCCGCGACGCCGTCAGTCAGGAGGTTGTACGATGAGACCGAACGAATCGTTTATCGCGCAGCCCGTGCGCGCCCTGCAAACCATGTTGCGCATTCTTTCGCGCGACGATCCGACCCTGCCCGCCGTCATCCCCGACGGCATTTACGGCACGCAGACGCGCAATGCCGTTTCCGCGTTCCAGCGTAAATTCGGCATTCCCGTGACGGGCGTGACCGATCAGGCGACTTGGGAGCGCATCGTCGCCGAACAAACGCAGGCGCGCACGCGCCTGCTTGCGGCCGAGCCGTTGCGGCTGATTCTGAATCCCGGGAAGGTTTTTCGGCGCGGAGAAAAGCATCCGTATCTTTTGATCGTGCAGAGTATGCTTGTCACGCTGGCCGAGGTCTACGGGAGCGTGACCGCGCCGCAGTTGACGAGCGTTCTTGATGAGATGACCGCCGACGCGCTCGCATCTTTCCAATGCCTGTGCGCCCTGCCGCAGAGCGGCAATCTCGACAAGGTGACATGGAAGCATCTTGCGCTGCAATATCCGCTGGCCGTCAGCATCGGACAACGAAAAAAATGAGCGAAGAAAAAGCGTGAAAAACGCTTGATTTCTCCGCGCCGTTCTCCTATAATATAAGCTAATCCATTTGCGCGCCGCGTGCGCAGACTTTACATTACGCCAACGTATTTCGGAGGATACCGACCACATGAAAGACCGCACAAGGGAAATTCTGACCATTCCCAACCTGATCAGCTTTTTTCGCCTGCTGATCATCCCCGTCTATGTTATTTTATATCTGAATGCGGACTCCACCGCCGATTATATTCTCTCCGGTGTCATTCTGGCCGTTTCGTGCATCACCGATATGCTCGACGGTCGGATCGCCCGCAAATATCACATGGTTTCTAATATCGGTATCGTCCTCGACCCCGTGGCGGATAAGGCGACGCAGGGCGTTTTGATGATCTGCATCGCGCTGGAACACCCGATTGTCTGGGCGCTGATGGCGCTGTTCGCCGTCAAGGAGCTTTTCCAATTCTGCGCGGGCTGGCTGTGCTACCGCAAGGGGAAAATGATGAAAGGCGCGCTTTTGTCCGGCAAGATCTGCACCACCGTGCTGTTCGTCAGCCTGATCTCGCTGGTTCTGTTCCACGAAAAGATCACGCAGGCGTTCGTGTACGTCATCACCGCGATCGACGGCGTATTTATGCTCATCTCCTTTGTCCATTACCTCATCGCCTACATTGGGCGCACGCCCCTGATTCGCGACATTCACTGACAAAAATCGCCCCCGTCGGGTCTCCGACGGGGGCTGATTCTATTGCTGGCCATTGTGAATCAGGCCGAATGCTTTGGAAAATTCCATCACCGCCAGCGGCGTGACGATCAAGCCCAGACAGACCAGATAATGCACAGGCTCGAGCAAAATCAGGCCGAAGGCAATGCGCACGGGTGTCAGCGTCACCAGCAGCATCAGCGCCAGTGACAGCAGTGCCGCAAGATTCAGCTTTCGATTGCGGAATACGCCGATGCGGAACAGCGAATGCACCGAGCGCATATTGTACGCCTGAACGATCTGGCTCAGTGCCAGCACGAGGAAGGCCATCGTCTGACCGCCGGCCTCGCCGTAGTCGAAAACGTCATGTCCCAGCCAGAACGCGACAAGCGACAGCGCGCCGAACATCACGCCCTGCAGTACCGTGCGCAGGCCGAAGCCGTGGGCGAAAAGCCCCTCGTTTTTCGGCTTGGGTGCGTGCTCCATCACGTCTTTTTCCACCGGCTCCATGCCCAGCGCGACGGCGGGCAGGCTGTCCGTCACCAGATTGATCCACAAAAGCTGGATGGAGATCAGCGGGCTTTTCTGCCACAGGAGCATGGCGACAAACACCGTGATGACCTCGCCGATGTTCGTACCGAGCAGAAAGCCGACCACTTTCTTGATGTTGGCGTAAATGCCGCGGCCTTCGCGAACCGCGTCGACGATGGTGGCAAAATTATCGTCGGTAAGGGTCATGTCCGCCGCGCCCTTGGCAACGTCCGTTCCGGTAATGCCCATGGCGCAGCCGATGTCGGCCGCCTTGAGCGCGGGCGCGTCGTTGACACCGTCGCCCGTCATGGAAACGACCTGTCCCCTGCGCTGCCACGCCTTGACGATGCGGATTTTATTCTCCGGCGACACGCGGGCATAGACCGCGATATGCTCGACCTGATCGTCCAGCTCCGCGTCGGTCATGGCATCAAGCTCCGCGCCAGTGATTGCGCGGTCGTCCTCGGCCAGAATGCCCAGCTCGCGCGCGATGGCCGAGGCCGTCGCCACATGGTCGCCCGTGATCATCACGGGACGTATGCCCGCACGGCGGCAAATCGCGACCGCCTCTTTCGCCTCGGGACGCGGCGGGTCGATCATGCCGACCAAGCCCATGAACGTCAGGCCGTTTTCAAGCTCCTCCGATGTCGGCGATTCGGGCACCTCGTCAATCTGCTTATAGGCAATGGCCAGAACGCGCAGGGCATCGGCGCTCATTTGCTGTGTCAGCTCGGCCGCCTTTTCCAGATCGCCCGCCACACAGCGCTGCACCATCATGTCGAACGCGCCCTTGACGATGACGACGTTCTTCCCGTCGATTCGGCACACCGTGCTCATGAGCTTACGGTCGGAGTCGAACGGGATTTCCGCCAGACGCGGATATTTTTTCTGCAATTCCTCTTTGGGCATTGCGTTGCGGTGCGCGGCATAGACGATCGCAGTTTCCGTCGGGTCGCCGATGTGCTGCTCCTGCGTGCCGTTGAAGACCACACTGCCATCGCAGCAGAGCGTGCCGTATTGCAAGAGTTTGCACACCTCGGCGCTGTTCGTGCCGGAAATCTGCTCACATTGCGCCGCGCCATCGACATAGGCGCGCACAAGCGTCATGCGGTTCTGCGTCAGCGTGCCCGTCTTATCCGAGCAAATCACCGAGGCACTGCCCAGCGTTTCCACGGCGGGCAGGCGGCGAATGATGGCGTTTTTCTTGACCATACGCTGCACACCGATCGATAGCACGATCGTCACGATGGCCGGAAGTCCCTCCGGGATCGCCGAAACCGCCAGAGAAACGGCGATCATGAAAATCTCCAGCGGCGGTGTCTGATTGACGACACCGATGACGAAAATGATCGCACACACGGCCAGCGCCATAATGCCCAGATATTTTCCGAGCTGTGCCAGCTTCTGTTGCAAGGGGGTCTGCCCATCCTGCTCGGCATCGAGCAAATTGGCAATTCTGCCCATTTCCGTGTCCATGCCCGTCGCGGTGACGATGGCGGTGGCCGTGCCGTAGGTAATGCTGCAGCCGGAGAAGACCATATTGCTGCGATCACCCAGTGCCGCGCGTTCCGCCACGACGGCGGCGGCATCCTTTTCGCTGGGCACGGATTCTCCCGTCAGCGCCGATTCCTCGCTTTTCAGGCCGACCGAACGGATCAGACGTGCGTCGGCGGGGACGAAGTCGCCCGCTTCCAGACGGATGACGTCGCCGGGTACCAGCTCGGACGCGGCTACGATCTGCTCCATGCCGTTGCGGATGACGCGCGCGTGCGGCGCGGACAAGCCCTGCAAGGCATCGAGTGCCTTTTCGGCCTTACTTTCTTGCATCACGCCCATGATGGCATTGAGCACCACGATCACCAGAATCAGCGCAGGCTCAAAAAACTCTCCCGTTTTTTCGACGATCGTCACGACCAGCGACACGGCGGCCGCAGCCAGCAAAATCAGGATCATCGTATCCCGGAACTGATCCAGAAAACGCCGGAGCATACTCTTGCGTTTCTTTTCGCGCAGTTTGTTTTCACCGAACTGCGCCCGTTTTTCCGCGACCTGTGCATCGCTCAGGCCGTTTGCCGCGTCGGAGCCGAGCCGCTCGACCACTGCGGATGTTTCCATATTGTGCCAGATCAAATAGATTCCTCCTTGTTAGGGATGTACCGAAATAAAAAACGAGGCTCATCCGCATTTGCAGACAAGTCTCGTCATTTCAGGCAATACCAGACCGAAAACGGCCGCGTGTTGATATTGTCGCACAAACCGTGCCGACTACTCCCTTATGCGAGACATTATAGCATAGCGGTCATGTAATTGCAAGAGGAAGTTTTGTGATTTTTTCGGTTTTTTGCCGCGGCGTTACGCGTCGCATTTTTGCAGCAGCGCCGCCAGACGCTCGGTCACGGCCGCACAGCGGTGCGCGGCCTCGGCCTCGAAATCGTTGTAATTGATTTCGACCGTTTCGTCCGCCTTGTCGGAAATGATGCGCAGGATCACGAACGGAACGCCGTTGCGGTACGCCGTGTGCGCGATGGCCGCGCCCTCCATCTCCGTGCAAAGTCCCTGCGTGCGCGCGGCGACGGTCTGCTTCTGCACGCCGGTGCAGATAAACTGGTCGCCCGTGGCGACACGGCCGAGCTTTACGCGGCCGCCATGCGTGCCCTCGGCGGCCGCGACCGCCAGCTCGATCATGTTTTCGTCCGCCGGGAAGGCGATAACGTCCATGCCCGGCACCTTGCACGCCGGATAATCGAACGCGTTGCAATCGAAATCATGATAGATCGCGTCCTGACTGACGACCAGATCGCCGATCTCCAGCTCCGCGCTGAGTGCCCCGGCAACGCCGGTGTTGACCAGATGCGTGACAGAGAAATGGGTGCACAAAATCTGCGCGCACATGGCCGCATTGACCTTTCCGACCCCGCACCGACAGATCACGGCCGGCATTCCCTCGAGACAGCCCTCGCAAAATTCCATCGCGGCGAGGTGCGTTACGGTTTTTTCGGTCATTTTTTCTTTCAGCGTTTCCACTTCGACGTCCATCGCGCCGATAATTCCCAGTTTTTTCATCCGTTTCTCCTTATTCGGGGTAGGTCAGGCGGCTGTCGTCCGCACATTCCAGCAAGCGTGCATACTTTTCTGCCAGCAGGTTTGCCATCGGCAGATTCATGTCCAGATAATTGCCGCAGTCTTTGGCCGACGCACCGGGCACTTCGCCGCGGTAATCGGCAATGAATCGGAAGCAATTGATCACCAATTGCGCAACGTCGTGCGACGACAAATCGCCTTTGAGCAGGAGGTAAAAGCCCGTGCGGCAGCCCATAGGGCCGAAATAGAGTACGCGTCTGCCCCATTGCGCGTCGTTTCGCAGGTAGGTTGCGGCAAGGTGCTCGATCGTGTGCACCTCGGCGGTGTTCATGACCGGCTCTTCGTTGGGCGAGGTCATGCGCAGGTCGAACGTCGTGACCGTTTCCGCGCCGACGGCGTCCTTGCGCGACACGTACAGCCCCGGCTGTAGCAGAATGTGATTGACGGTAAAGCTCGCGATTTTTTCCATGGTATTCTCCCGTTTTGCCCTGATCGGCATTGTTTTCTTTCGCTATCATATCCCATTTTTCGGGAAAATGCAAGAGAAACCTATCACTTGTGCCGTGGGAAATAAATATACTTGCAATTATCTCCCTTTTGCGGTATAATGTGTGTAAGCATGATTTGAAAGGGAGGGCTGAATATGGAAAACCAGCCTGCGCAAAGCAATCGTCCCTCCAATCCGCGCCGTCGAAAGCGGACGACCATGGACAAGTTCAAGGAATCGTATCTTCCTTTTATTATTGTTGCCACTTCCGTTCTTGTGATCCTTGCCATTTTCATCAGCGTCGCCACGGGTTCCGACCCCACCGATAACACCTCCGGCACACACGACCGCTATCCCCTGCTCTCGCAGGCGAACGATCTGCTCTCACGAGCCGAGGCGCTGGCCGTTCGCTATGAATACGACGAGGCGCTCGCGCTTCTGAGCGGCTTTGAGGGAAATCTCGACGATTATCCGAAAATCAAGGAGGCAATGGACACCTATACGCTCATCCGCAACAGCATGGTCGCATGGACGGCCGAGCAGGTGCCGAATCTTTCGTTCCACACGCTCATCGCCGATTTGGGCAATGCCCTGTCCGACCCCACCTACGGCCAGAATGCAAGCGGCTCGGGCAAGGGAAAATACAACCGCAATTTCATCACGGTCAACGAATTTTCCAAGATTCTGCAGCGGCTGTATGAAGGCGACTACGTTCTGGTCGATTTGGACGATCTGTACGAATACGATGCATCCGCGCAAACCTATGTCGCCAAGCAGCTCCTGCTTCCCGCAGGCAAAAAGCCCCTGCTGCTGACGCAGACCCATTGCAATTACTATGGATACATGGAAGCGTCCGATGCATTTGCCGCCAAGCTCCTGCACGGAGAGGACGGATTTTACAATACGCTGACCCTCTCCGACGGAGAAACCGTTACGGGCGCATTCGATCTTGTCCCGATTTTGGAGGATTTCCTGCAGGATCATCCCGATTTTTCCTACCGCGGTGCGAGAGCGATTCTTGCATTTTCCGGCTATGACGGCATTTTCGGCTACCGCATCTCCAAAGACGGTGCAACCGAGGCCGAAAAAGCGGACGCCGCCGCGCTGGTATCGGCTCTGCGCGAAACGGGCTATACCGTCGCCTGCTACACTTACTACAACAAAAGTTATGCCGAATTATCTGCCGCACAAATCAGCACCGACGTGCAGCTTTGGAAAGAGAAAATCGCGCCTATCGTCGGCACGACCGACATCCTCGTTTTTGCACAGGAGGCAGCCGACATCGGAAGCTACGAAAACAACGAGAAATTCGACGTTCTGTACGAGTACGGCTATCGCTATTTCCTCGGCAACAGTTCGCTGCTGTTTCAAGAAACCAGCGACCGCTATGTGCGACACAATCGCCTGATGGTCACCGCCTCGAATGTTTACTACCACGGCGAATGGTTCCGCGACATTCTGGACGTGACCGACCTGCTCGATTCCCGCCGCACCAACATTGCGCAATAAGAAAAGCCTCTGAACCGCGTGTTCAGAGGCTTTTTGTTGGTTTTTTGAGGAAAGGATTGCCACGGGGCTTTGCGCCTCGCTATGACATGAAAGTTCGTGCGGAGCAAGCGGGCGATCGATGATCGCCCCTGCAGAGAAAACGGAAATTTTGCATTTTTCATTATGCATTACGCCTTGCGTTTGATTTTGCCTTTTCGGGCTTTGAAATAAATGCGCTGTTCGTCGGGGCGCGGTGGTTCCAATCGGCGGTCGGCATAGACGGCGATGTCCGTAAAGCCCGCGGCTTTCAGAAATTCCGTCAACTCCGCCTGCGAATAGGCGTACTCGCAGTGCTCTTCAAAGCTGCGTTGCCACGTCCGCCCTTGCCGCTGGAACAGATCCATGCCGTAGGAGCAAATATTGGTCTGCGCGTCGAACGCGCCGCGCCAGACACAGTAGACGTCATCGTCCTCGTCAAGGAAAATCTGTCCGTCCATCGCGCGCAGTTTTTGCGGCGTGTTGACATCGAAAATGAAAATGCCGCCGGGATTAAGTGCATGATAGACGCGGCGTATGGCCTCGGCGCAATCGGCCGGATTTGTGATATAGTCCAAGCTGTCGAGCGCGCACACGGCCAGATCGACCCCGCGCGGCAGGCTCAGACGCTGCAACCTTTGGCGGACGAAAAGAGGCCTGTTGTGCATCCCCTCAGCCTTTTGCGCGGCCACGGTCAGCATTTCGCACGACATATCCACACCCGTGACGCGCAAGCCGCGTTCGGCAAGCAACACGGACACGGAGCCTGTCCCGCAGGCAAGGTCGACCGCCGTGCGCGGACGAAGCTGCTCGCGTTTGAGTATTTCGCCGTAGAAATCCACGACGGCGCGGTAGTCCACGTCATCGGTCAGGCGGTCGTAGCTGACGGCCAGTGCATGATAAGCATCCATTTGCGTCTCTCCCCTGCGTGCCGCACGGCACGCGCTTTTCGTAAAAAATCCCGTCCCGGGTCGGGACGGGACTTTGTTGTTAACGGTTAGCGGCGGAACAGCTCGAAAATATCGTCGATATTGTTGCCGGCTGCGGCGGCCTTGGCCTCGGATGCGCCGGGCTTGGCGGCGGGAGCGGCCTGCTCCTGCTTCTGCTCAAAGCCGGTGGCGATGACGGTCACGCGCATCTCGTCTTCAAAATCTTCGCAGGAAGTCGCACCGAAGATGATGTTCGCGTCGGGGTTGGCATTCTCCTGCACGATGTTCGCGGCGGTCTCCACATCGTCGAGCGTCAGTTCGGAAGAACCGGTCACGTTGACCAGAACGCCCGTCGCGCCGGTGATGGCGGTCTCCAGCAGGGGGCTGGCGATGGCAGCCAGAGCGGCCTGCTCGGCCTTCTCGCGGCCGGAAGCGGTGCCCACGCCCATGTGCGCACGGCCGGCGTCTTTCATGACGGCGGAAACGTCCGCGAAGTCCAGATTGATGATCACGCGCTCGGAGAAGCCGACCAGTTCGGAAATGGAGACGACGGCCTGCTTGAGCACGTCGTCGGCAATGCCGAATGCATTGGCAAAGGTGATTTTCTGATCGGTGACGTATTTCAGACGATCATTGGGAATGACGATCAGGGAGTCGACCTTGCCGTACAGCTCCTCGATGCCCTTCTCGGCCTGACGCATACGGTTCGCGCCCTCAAATTTGAAAGGCTTGGTCACGACGCCCACGGTCAGGATACCGGCCTCATGCGCAAGGTCAGCCACGATGGGAGCCGCGCCCGTGCCGGTGCCGCCGCCCATACCCGCGGTGATGAACACCATATCGGTACCCTCGAGCACCTTGGAAATGGCGACTCGGGATTCCTCGGCGGATTTACGGCCGATCTCCGGCTTGGAGCCTGCGCCCATGCCGCCGGTCAGCTTTTCGCCGATCTGGATCTTGTAGGGGCAGTTGGATTTGTTCAGGTCCTGCTTGTCCGTGTTAATGACCACGAAATCAACGCCCTGAACACCGGCGTCAATCATTCGATTGATAACATTGTTACCGGCACCGCCGACACCAATGACCTTGATCTTCACAACACGTTCCTGAAAGTCTGGCATACTATTTCCTCCTATGTAAGCTCCCACGACGGCTTCGCCCTCGTGCAGATATTTTCCTTTACCTGTATATTCTATCTTGAAATTCTCATTTGGTCAATAGAAATTCTGCAATTTCGGCAAAGTTTTTTTGAAAATATCCGTCTTACGCCCACGGGTTATACAGAACCTTCCATAATTCGTCCTCATAATACAGCGTCAGCACGCCGCTGTCGGGCAGATCGTCGTTTGCTAAGGCGGAACGGATGAGTTGCATTTTCGTTTCGACATCCGTCATGTCCCCCAATTCGACACGGTAGCGCTCGCCGCAGGACAGATTTATGGCGTACAGGTCGGACACGTCGATGTGCGTCACCTGCGCAAACAGCGCATTGCGCTCAAGCTGTCGCAGAATTTCGACCGCCGCATCCAGCCGCTCCGCGGCCGTGGCGGTTCCCTCCTGCCGTGTATCGTCCGCGACGGCCGACACTCCGACGGCCGGGTCTTTGAGCAAAACGCCCTCGATCGACGGCACGGCAGACAGCGTGCCCTCCCCTTTTTCGACCACGACGCCGTCCGACGTGATTTTCCACCACGTGCCGTCGGTTGCTTCGAGCGCATAGGCGACCGTTTTCTCTTCGATCACGATTTTCACCGTGCCGGGCAGACGGATCTCAAAGCGGACGTTTCCGACGTACGGCAGTTGCGATTTGATATTGGCCGCCGCTTCGCCCTTTCCGAAAAACAGCAGCGACTGCCCGACGGAAATACCGGCCGCATCCACGACCGCACGCTCCGTGTATTTTCCCGCGCCCGCGACCAAGATCGTATCGACCTTGAAGAAAACGGACGTGCCGACGGCCACGGCCAATGCAACGGCCACGACGGTCAGCAGGCGCACGATCAGTCGCTTGCGGACAAACGGCTTGGGCGGCACGATGTCGGTCTGCTGTTCGGTGGTGTTGTCTTTGTGCCCGAAAAAGCTCTTTTTTCTCTTTCTGCGGTCATTTCCCATGGTAGTTCCTCCCGGAAATCGTCATTTTGCCAATTGTTCCACGATGTCGCAAATTCGCTCCGCCGAGTCGGCCACGGCCATGGCGCGCAGTGCCGCGGACATTTGCGCACAGCGCGTCGGGTCGGAAAGCAGGCGCATGATTGTATCGTAAATTCCCTGCGCGGTGCATTCTTTTTCGGGGATGAGGATCGCACCGCCGCGCTGCTCCAAAATACGCGCGTTTTTCGTCTGATGGTCGTTGGTAACGTTCGGCGACGGGATAAGGATACACGGCGTGCCCGTCACGGCGATTTCATTGCACGTACCACTGCCCGCCCGTCCGAGCACCACGTCCGCCGCGGCAAGCACGACGGGCATATCGTAAACGTATTCGCGCATATCCAGCGCGGGATTGTCGGCAAGGTCAACGCCCAGCTCCGCCACCTTTTGCGGCATCCATGCCGCGCCGAACGAGCCGGTTGCGTGGATGTGGCGGAAGGGATAACCGTTTTTCTTTTCGATGGCAAAAAGCTCCGCCGTCATCTCGTTCATGGCCTTTGCGCCCTGCGAGCCGAAGGTTGACAGCACCAAGGGCGTATGCTCGTCGATACCCAGCATCTGTCTGGCGCGGGCGCGGGTGAGGGTGCAAAACTCCTGCCGCACAGGCATTCCGACCGTTTCGACGCGTTCGGCGTGGCGATAGTGCGCCGCGCTGTCGGCAAAGGCAACGAGCACCTTGTCGGCACGATTGGCGACCATTTTCGTCGTTACGCCGGGCACTGCATTGCTTTCGTGCACGCAGGTCGGGATGTGCAGTTTCTGCGCGGCGTGCAGCGCCGGAAAGCTTGCATATCCACCCGTCCCGACCACAACATCGGGCTGAAGGTCACGAAAAATCTTCTTGCACGCTTTCACGGCATTGATCGTGCACGACACAGCGTGGACATTCTGCTTCAGGCCGCGAAAACTCAGCTTTCTGCTCAGGCCGGATGCACTCAGGCATTTAAGCTCGTAGCCCGCCTTGGGTACGAGCGTCTGCTCCATTTTTCCCGTCGCGCCGATGAAAAGAATCTTGCAATCGGGATGCCGCTGTTTCAAAACATCCGCAACGGCAATGGCAGGGTTGATGTGGCCGCCCGTGCCGCCGCAGGTAAAAATCACATTCATGAAAAATCCTCCTGTCGCTTTTCGCGATTTTGCTCACGCGAAATGCTCAAAATTATCCCCATTTCTCCGAGATTCATGGCAAGCGCCGTGCCGCCGTAGGAGAAAAACGGCAGTGCAATTCCCGTCGACGGCAGCAAATTGGTCACGACGCACAGATTCAGTACGGTCTGCACGGCGATGAGTGTGATCAGCCCAGAGGCCAAGACGGTGGAAAACCGATCCGCCGCTTTGAGTGCGATGCGATAGCCGCGCGCAACGGTCGAGGCGAACAGCGCCATAATGAGCACTGCGCCCACCAGCCCCAGCTCTTCGCAGACGATGGCGAAGATATAGTCGTTATACTGGAACGGCAAGTACAGGTATTTCTGCCTCGATTTGCCGAATCCCAGCCCGAACAGGCCGCCCGAGCCGATGGCGTAGAGCGATTGCAGAATCTGGTAGCCCGTGTCGCCGGGGTCTTGCTCCGGGTGGAGCCAAGCCGTAACGCGGTCGCCCGCGTAGCCCATGAAGCTGATGTAGATGAGCACGAACGCGCCTGCCGCGGCCGCACCTGCGGCCAGCCATTTCGTCCCCGTTCCGGCCACGAACATCATCACAACGCCCACCATACCCATGAGCATGATGGCCGACAAATGCTTTTCCAGTGCCAGCGGCACGAGCAGCCCCAGCATGGCACAGCCGAAACCGATCACGCCGTAGCGAAATTTTTTCGCGTCCTCGCCGTATTGCTTCGTCAGGCGCGCGAGCAACAAAATCATGGAAAATTTTGCGATTTCCGACGGCTGGAACTGAATGCCGCCGATATTAATCCAGCGCTTTGCGCCGTTGACCGACTGACCGACGGCAAGAACGCTCAGAAGCAGAACAATACTCAGCGCGTAGATCGGCCATGCAAGGCGCTCCCAGTGCCGCGCGGAAATACGGCTGAAGGCGAACATCGCGCCTAATCCTATCATAGCACACAGTGCCTGTTTTTGCAAATATTTCGTTGAATCGGTATATCCCGTATCATATTCACTTTGGGCGTAGCTTGCCGAATATAACATCAGCAGTCCTACGCCCAACAGCAGCAATACCAGAACCGTAAACGGCTTGTCAATTGTCATGTGCTCGGATGTTTTCCCGAGCGGGTTATCTTTGGCATGAGGGAACTTTTTCCTCCCTGCCATAGAAGCTCCTTTCGCGCGTTTTTACACCACGCCGCCGAACCACGCCAGCACGCACATGAGTGCCGACACTGCCGCAAAGACGATGACGATCTTGACCTCTTTCCATCCGCACATTTCAAAATGATGGTGGATGGGTGACATTTTGAACAGGCGCTTGCCGTGCGTCAGCTTGAAATAGCCGACCTGCAAAATGACCGACAGCGTTTCCACGATATAAACGAATCCGACCGGAATCAAAATCAGGGGCATATCCAGCGCAAAGGCCAGCGCGCAGACCACGCCGCCCAAAAACAGCGACCCGGTATCGCCCATGAACACCTTGGCAGGATGCCAGTTATAAAACAGATACGCGATTAGGCCGCCGATCAAGCAAGCGGGCAGCAACGCCAGATCGAATTTTTCCTTTACGATCGCCGCGGCGGTGAAAAACACCATCACGGGAATCGTCACGCTCGCGCACAGCCCGTCCACGCCGTCGGTCAGATTCACCGCGTTGACACAGCCGACCATCACGAACATGGAGAAAAATACCAGCACGATCGGATGCAGATGGAACCGTGTGTCCACGAACGGGATATAGATCTCGGTCGTGAGGGTCGCCTGCTTGATGAGAATGTAGATATAGACCGCCGAGACCGCCATTTGCAGCAGGGCTTTCTGTGCGGCCGTCAGGCCGAGGTTGCGCTTGTGGCGCAGCTTGCAGAAATCATCGAGAAATCCGATCAGGCCAAAGCACAGCGCCAGCGCCAGTACGTAATAAACGGTGTAATCGCTTACCGCGCCGATGTTAAAAAGCAGACAGATCAACGCACTGAGGATGAACATAATGCCGCCCATCATGGGTGTCCCCTGCTTGCTGTTGTGCCACGTGGGGCCGACCTCGCGGATGGATTGGCCGGCTTTCAGTGCCCGCAAAATGGGCAGCAGCAGGTAGCCGATTCCCGCCGTCAGAATGCACGACAACACGCCTGTAACAATCACCTTGATCATGTGGTTTCCTCCCCTTTTCTTTCTCTCGTTGCGCGGTTTGATCGGGTTTACATTTCATTCAGGAATTTTTCCAGCACAAGCTCCATGTGCATACCGTGGCTGCCCTTGAACAGCAACACGTCACCGGGCAGGCACAGCGCGCGCAATTTTTTCGCCATGGATTCACGGTCGTCAAACACGAGTGCATCTTTCAGACCCGCGTCGTTGCCGCTGCGCGCGGCCAATGCACTGTTCGGGCCGTAGGCCAGAAGTACGTCGGCATACTGCGCGGAAAGTCTTCCCACGCGCTCGTGCGCCTCACGCGTGTGCGCGCCGAGCTCGAGCATATCGCCCAGAACGGCAATACGGCGGCCTTTTCGTCTGCCGAGCACTTTCAGCGCCGCTTCCATGGACTCGGGGCCGGCATTGTAGCAGTCTTTGATGATCGTACAGCCCTTGGCCTCGAAGATCTCCTGCCGTCCTGCCATGTTCTGAAAACGGCTGAGGCGGTCGATAATTCGTTCGGGCGCAACACCGAGGGAAAGTCCGACACTGATGGCGGCCAGCGCATCGCTGACATAGTGCTCACCCTCGACCGGGAGCGTGACGGAAAAATCCTCTTTTTCCGTGTGTACCGCGAACGACAATCCGCCGTTCTGGTGAACGTCGGACGCGCGTACGTCGGACGCGCCGTTACGGCTGCCGAAATAGCACACGTTTGCGGGCAGGTTTTCGCGGCTGCCCCAGAGCAGATCGTCGTCCGCGTACAGGCACAGCAACGCATCGTCGGCCATGCCGTCGAGGATTTCCATTTTTGCCTGTAAAATGCCCTCGCGCGAGCCGAGATTTTCGATGTGCATCGTTCCGATGTTCGTAATGACACCGATGTCGGGTCCGGCGATTTCCGACAGGTAGGAAATCTCGCCGAAATGGCTCATGCCCATTTCCAGAACGCCGACCTGCGTATCATCGTCCATACCCAAAATGGCCATGGGCAGGCCGAGGTCATTGTTGAAATTGGCAGGGGTTTTGCCGACGATATAGTCGCCCTCCAGAACGGAGGCAATCATTTCTTTTGTGGTGCTCTTGCCGACCGAGCCGGTCACGCCGACGATTTTCATCTCCCGCGCACGGCGCAGACCTGCCGCGATCCGCCCCAGCGCAATACGGGGATTGTCCACCAAAATGGCCGGATAATCGCCGCGCATTTCCGACGTCAGCACCGCAACGGCTCCTTTTTCAAACGCAACATCAACATAGTCGTTGCCGTTGCGTGCGCCGATGAGGGCGACAAAAAGCTGTCCCGCGCGGATGGTGCGGGTATCGTTGCTCGCGCCGTCAAAACAGACGTCGGCATATTTCGTTTCCACCGTGCCGCCGCACCATGCCGCGGCCTGTGCCAATGTGATGCTTGCCATTACAGTTCCTCCAAACAGCTTGCCACGATCTCCCGCTCGTCCATGTGGTGCTTCACGCCCATCACTTCCTGATACGTTTCGTGTCCCTTCCCCGCCAAAACAAGAATGTCATCTTTTTGCGCGATCCGTATGGCGTAGCGGATCGCCTCGATGCGATTTTCGATGGTAACATAGTTTTCCGCCGCGCCGACGCCCGCCAGAATGTCACGGATGATGGCATCGGGTGCCTCGGTTCTGGGATTGTCCGACGTGATGATCGCGATATCCGCAATTTTCACACCGATGGCACCCATGATCGGCCGCTTCGTCCGATCGCGGTCACCGCCACAGCCGAAAACGGCGATCAAACGCCCTTTGCAGAACCCGCGCACGGCATTGAGCACGTTTTCGAGGCCGTCGGGCGTATGCGCGTAGTCGATGAGGACGGTGAAATCACGTCCCGGGGTCGGCACGACCTCGACACGGCCTTTCACGCCGCGCACGGTTTCCAGTGCCCGTGCCGCATCGGCAGGCGCAACCCCCAGTTGCGCCGCGACGGCAAGCACCGTCAACACGTTGTACACCGTAAATTTCCCGGGGATGGCCACGCGGACGGGGATTTTCTCCCCCCGATATGCCACGGTGAAGCGCAGTCCCTCGCCGCTGTAGCAAACGGACTCGGCTTTCATCTCGCCCTGTCCGTCCACCGCCGTCGTCAGCACGGGGATATTCTTCCCCGCAACCATCGGTTGCCCCCACGGAGAATCCGCATTGATGATCGCGCACGCGCAGTGCTCAAACAGTTTCGCTTTCGTTTGGCCGTAGTTTTCCATCGTTTTGTGGAAATCCAGATGATCCTCGGTCAGGTTCGTGAACGCACCGACGGCGAAGGAAATGCCCTCCACACGGTGCAGTGCGATGGCATGACTGGACACCTCCATCACGACGTAGCGGCATCCCGCGTCACGCATCCGCGCAAGCAGACGCTGCAGCTCGATGCTCTCGGGTGTGGTGCGGTCGCTGATCTCGACGCAATCGCCGATGTGATTTTCCATGGTACCGATCAGGCCGACCTTTTCGCCCGTACACGCTTCCAGAACCTGCTTGAGCATCCATGTGACGGAGGTCTTTCCGTTCGTTCCGGTCACGCCGATAAGCTGCATCGCATCCGCCGGATGGCCGTAGAACGCGGCGCTGATACGCGCCAGTGCCAGCCGATCATCCTCCACGAGCACATACGGAACGTTACCGTCGGGCTTTTTCTCCGTAACGATGACCGCCGCACCCTTTTCCATGGCCGTCGGGATAAAACGGTTGCCGTCAAATGCAAAGCCGCCCAAGGCCACAAACAGGCTGCCGGCCGGGATCTCCTTTCGCGTGTCGCTGACGACCGCCGTGATGGGTGTATTTTCATCCACGTTGCTTTCCAAAACCGCAACGTCTTGCAGCAAAGTTTTCAGTTTCATACCGCTCCCCCGCTAGTCACGGATCGTTCCGTCCGCAAATCTCAATTCCACGGTCGAGCCGACCGTGACCTCCGTGCCGACCGCAATGCTCTGGTCGATCACCTTGACGCTCGGCTCCGGCGCGTCGTTTCCCGTCACGCAGATGTAGAGCCCGAGCTTCCCTGCCGCATCCGCGGCCTGTGCGCGCGTCATGCCGAAAAAATTCGGCATTTTTACGGTGCGCGCCTGCGCCTGTTGTCCAAAATATAGAATGGCTTGGCTGCCGGAGGGTACCGTCTGCCCCGCGGCGGGTATCTGATCGGTGACGCGTGCGTCGGTGCCGAGCATTTGCGCCGTCAGATTTCGCGCCTTGAGCGCGGCCGTTGCCTCGCTTGCCGTCATGCCCGTCAGGTCGGGCATCGTGACGGTTGCCTGCTCCGTTTCCGTCTGCGCAACGCCCAGATACGGCAAAATGTCCGCCATCACCGCGCCGACCGTCGGCGCAGCCATGACACCGCCGGAAATGTAGATCCCCGTGCTGCGCGACGGGGTGTCGAGCGCCACGAGCACGATATAGCGCGGATCCTCCATCGGCGCAACGCCGACGAACGATACTATTTTATCAAGTGTCGGCTGTCCGTTTTCGTCGAGAACATCAATTTTTTCGCTCGTGCCCGTTTTTCCGCCGATGGAAAATCCCGCGACGGCGGCATTTTTCGCCGTGCCGTCGGTTACGACGGATTTGAGCAGGGCGCACATTGTCTCGGAGGTCTGCTCCGAAATGACCCGACGCGCAACCGTAGGTTGCTGCTTGAGCACCGTTTTCCCCTCCGCGTTCACGACCTCAGACACGAGATACGGAACGGTCAGGTTGCCGCCGTTGACGACGGCCGAGATTGCACGCACGAGCTGGATGGGCGTGAGCTTGAATGTCTGCCCGAATGACCCTGAGGTCAGTGAGGCCGTGCCCCATTTTTTCGTATCCGTCACCAAAGACTTGTCGAAAAACACGCCCTTGCTTTCGCCGAACAGGTCGAGGCCGGTTTTTTCCAGAATACCGAAGTTTTCCACGTATTCGTAGAACCGTTCGCCGCCGAGCTGTAGGGCAATGTTGGCGAAAGCGATGTTGCAGGAGTTTTGCAGTGCCTGCGCCGTGGTCTGCGTGCCGTGACCGGCCGATTTCCAGCAGTGCAAGAGCTGTGCGCGGCCTGAAATATGCGCCGAGCCGCTGCACGAGAAGTGATTTTTCAGTGTGATCGCGCCGCTGTCCAGCGCGGCGGCCAGCGTCAGCACCTTGAAGGTCGAACCCGGCTCGTAGCCGTCGGAAACGACGCGGTTGCGCCACTGCTTCCATCGCGCCGTCTGCAACGCATTGCGATAGGTCTGCGTCGCTTTTTCCAGCTCCGCACTCCCCTGCGGCAACAGCAGGGTCTTTTGCCGCAACAGCTCAAGCTGTTTCGCCTGTTCGCCGTCGTATATTTCCAGATAGGCGTTCGGGTCGTAGCCGCCCAGCGTCGCCATAGCCAGCACCGCGCCGGTGTTGACATCCATCACGATGCCGAACGCGCCGTTTTGCACGTCGTATCGGGCGATGGCCTCCTCCATTCTCTTTTCGAGGCATGCCTGCACGGTTGTATCGAGCGTCAGCGTCACGTCGCACCCGGCGACGGAGCCGACATATTTTTCGTAGGAAAAGGGCATATCCATTTCGTTGTTGCCCTTGGTCGTGATGACCTTTCCCGCCGTTCCGGCGAGAAAGTCGTTGTACGCCGCCTCGATGCCCTCCGCACCGACGTTGGAGGCGTTGGTAAAGCCGATGACCTGCGCCGCGAGCGTCGCAAGCGGATAGGCACGCTTGCTGCTCGGTTCGAGGTGTATGCCGGAGATGTTCTTTTCGTTGATATAGTCGCGGATTTTCTGCGCCGTTTGCGTATCGACTGCGGAAGCAAGCTGTTTGTAGCGCATTCGTATGTCCGCAGCCTGTTCGGCGATCCAATCCGGCTCCAGAGTCAGTATTTCCCCCAAACGGACGGATATGTCGCCAATATCTGCCTTTGTCTGCTTCAGTTCGTGCGGATCGAGATAGACGTTTTCCACGCTGACGCTGCACGCAAGCACGGTTCCGTTTGCGTCGTAGATCGTGCCGCGGTCTGCCATGACGGCGGTAGTGCGCGTCTGATTGCGCAACGCGCGATCGGAATAGTAGGCATAGCGATCGACCATCAACTGATACAACCGCACGCTGACCGGGATAAACGCGACCAGCGATAGCGCCGCCATCACGGCGAGGATGCGTTTGTGGTGGCCGGAATTAACGCGTGCTCTTTCGTAATGTACGGTGGATTTTCCGCTCAAACGAAGCCCTCCTCAGGATGGTGTAAATGGGCAGCAAGGGAATCCCTCACTGCCCATTGCAGTAACTATCCTAATATTATGGGCCGGCAGGTATATTATGCAAAAAATCCCGCTAAAAATGTGGTCAGCGTTTCCCAAAAGCTCGGTTCGCTCTGCTCGGGTGCGGGTTGCTCCACGGAAACGGTCACCTTTTGGGTGTTTTCCGCAGGAACCATGCCCGCTTCCAACGCGATGCGTTCGATCAACTCGGGGTCGTAGCCGTCCTGATAGGTCTGGGAAAGCTGTGCATTTTCCTGTTCGAGTCGGTTGACGTAGTCGCTCATCTGCCGGCTCTGCCGCAGGCAGGTCTGATAGCGCACAAGCCCCACGCACATCGCGATGAGCACAATGGCCGCCAGCGCGATGCCGATGATGGCAATCGGATCCACGGCAATGACCTTACGCTCCGCCTTGCGGCGGGTGTATACGGGCGTGACCGTTTCCTCGGTGGAACGGATCTTCCGTGCCGCGGTACCGTCTACACGGTAGCGCACATATTGTACATCTGCCCGCAATGCCATGGGTCTGACTTCCTCTCTGTCTATATTTTCTCGCAAACGCGCAATTTTGCGCTCCTTGCTCTTGGATTTTCCTGTAATTCCGTTTCGCCGGATTGGATCGGCTTTCGGTTGACCAGCCGTACCTGCGGCTTTTTCCCGCATACGCACACCGGAAATTCCGGTGGGCAGGTGCAACCTTTGGCCGCCTCGGCCATTGCCTGTTTGACCACCCTGTCCTCAAGCGAATGGAAGGTGATCACCGCCAGTCGCCCGCCGGGATTAAGCAACGAAACGGCCTGTTTCATGACCTGTTCCACGGCACCCAGCTCATCATTTACGGCAATGCGTATTGCCTGAAAACTTCTCTTGGCGGGATGCTGCTTTTCGCGCAAAGCCGCCGACGGCATTGCCGCGCGGATGACATCCACCAGTTGAAGGGTCGTTTCGATGGGATTTTCTTCCCTGCGACGGCAAATGGCCGCCGCGATCTGCGGCGCGTAACGCTCTTCGCCGTACGTGTAGAGGATGTGCTTTAGCTCCTCTTGCGGCCATGTGTTGACGATCGTGTGTGCCGTCAGCGCATCGTCGCGGTTCATGCGCATATCGAGCGGAGCATCGGCCATATAGGAAAAGCCGCGTGCGCCGTCGTCCAACTGCGGAGAGGAAACGCCCAGATCGAGCAAAATTCCGTCCACACCGTCGATGTTGCGCTCGTTCAGCACCTGCTGCATTTGGCAGAAATTCGCGTGCACCAGCGTCACCCGATCGCCATACGGCTGCAACCGTTCGCCCGCCGCCTCCAGCGCGACGCGGTCACGGTCGATGCCGATCAGCCGACCCGTGGTCAGCTTCTGCGCAATGCGGGTCGAATGCCCTGCGCCGCCAAGCGTTCCGTCGACGTAAATCCCGTCGGGGCGGATATTCAGCGCGTCGATGCATTCTTCCAACAGCACCGAAACATGGTGAAACGGACTCATAGGCCAATTGCCTCCAAGGAGGCCAGCAGCTTCTCGGGCGTGAGGTTCTCGGTCTCGAAGGTTTCAAACTCCGCCGCGTCCCAGATCTCCGCCTGTCCTGCGCGGCCGACGATCACGACGTCTTTTGTAATGCCGGCGTAATTCATCAGATTCTGCGTCAGGCCGAAGCGATTTTGCTTATCGGGTGTGCATTCCAGACCGTTGATAAATATCAGGCTGACGGGGCCGGAACGCTGTGCCAGCGGGAGATGGTTGTACTTATCATTCATTTCCTCCCAATCGGGCGCGGTGTAGACGGCGAGACAACGATGACCGCAGTTGACGCCCAAAGTCGCATAAAAAGCCGTGCCGAGCTCCTCGCGCAGCTTCGCCGGAACGAACAGACGGTTCTTATCGTCCAATTTTGCAGGGTATTTGCCGATCATTCTGTCTCACCTCCTCCATTTTGCTCCACTTTTTCTCCACTTTGCTCCACGTAACAACAGTATATCAGCACTTCCGACAAAAATCAATCCTTTTTTTCGGAAAAAAGAAAAAATTTTCCGAAAAATTTGTCGCCTCACAGGCTGAGCACAATCTGCCCCGCCTCCAAACGCGTTTTGACCTCCACAGGACGTTTTTCCGCCTTCAAAAGAAGGCTCGCAAGCGGCGATTCGATCTTTTCCTGTATCAATCGGCGAAGCTGACGCGCTCCCTCCTGCTTGCGACAAGCCGTCACGAGCGTCGGCGCAAGCTCCTGCGGCAACTGCAGATGCACCTCCAGCGCACGAGCACGCGCGTCGAGCTTTTCCAGCTCTCTGTGCGCGATGCGCTCCATTTCCTGTGTGCCGAGCGGCTTAAAATGCACCACTTTGTCCAGTCGTCCCAAAAATTCGGGTGAAAACGCCTGCTGCAGTTCCCCGTCCGTTAAGCTGCTCTTTCCTGCGGGACAAAATCCGAATCCGTCGCTGCGATGGTGACCGCCGATGTTGGAGGTCATCACGACAATGGCGTTTTTGAAGCTGACCTGCCGCCCCGCGGAGTCGGTCAGCACGCCCTCTTCCATGATTTGCAGCAAAATCCCCGTCACGTCCCGATGTGCCTTTTCCAGCTCGTCGAACAGCACGAGGCTGTATGGCCGGCGGCGCACCGCCTCGGTCAGCTTGCCACCCTCCTCATAGCCGACATAGCCCGGCGGCGCGCCGATCAGGCGGGCAACGGCCTGTTTTTCGACGTATTCCGTCATGTCCAGCCGAATCAACGCACGTTGCGTTCCGTACAGTTCCTCCGCCAGCGCGCGGCACAGCTCCGTTTTGCCGACGCCCGTCGGTCCGGCGAACAGTAGGCAGGCAATCGGGCGGTTTTCGTCGCGAATGTCGCTTCCTCCGCGGCGCACCGCCTCACTCACCGCGTTGACCGCCTCATCCTGCCCGATCACGCGTTCGGACAAGATGTTCTCAAGCGACAACAGGCGTTCACGCTCGTCGGCCGTCAGACGATACACGGGAATGCCCGTGCGCTCGGATACCGCCCATGCGATGTCCTCCCCCGTCACGCCGTGGCCGCGACCACGGCTTCCGATCAACGATTGCATACGGTCGCGCAAAAGTGCCGCCTTTTCGTACTCGTGCTCGCGCACGGCCTCGTGCAGTGCCTGCTCCAATTCCTTGCGCGGCGCGGACACACCGCGGTTGCGCTCGGAAAGGTGTGCGCGCGATGCACCCTCGTCAAGCAGGTCGATCGCCTTATCGGGCAGAAACAGGTCCGGCAGATAGCGCACCGACAGACGGATCGCCTCACGCAGTGCATCCTCGCCGATGCGGATATGGTGGTGCATTTCCATGCCCGGCTTGAGCGCGCGCAGGATCGCAAGCGTGTCATTCTGACTCGGCTGTTCGACGAGGATCGGGCGAAAACGACGTTCCAGCGCCGCGTCTTTTTCGATATGTTTGCGATATTCGTTCAGCGTAGTCGCGCCGACGATCTGCAGTTCTCCCCTGCCCAGCGCGGGCTTGAAAATGTTGGCCGCGTCGATCGCGCCCTCGGCCGCGCCCGCGCCGACGATCGTGTGCATTTCGTCCACAAACAGGATCACGTCGCCGCTGCGGCGAATCTCGGCAAGCACGTCGCGCAGGCGCTCTTCAAATTCGCCGCGGTATTTCGTGCCCGCGACGAGGTTTGCCATGTTCAGGCTGAACAGCCGCTTTTCCTTTAGCTGCGGCGGAACTTCCCCCAAGGCCATGCGCTGTGCCAAGCCCTCGACGATGGCGGTCTTGCCCACGCCCGGTTCGCCGATGAGCGCGGGATTGTTCTTGTTTTTGCGGCACAAAATGCCGATGACGGTGTCGATCTCGCGCTCGCGGCCGATGACCGGCTCCATCTCGGATGCCTTGGCGATCATGTCCTCGCTGAACTGTTCGAGTAATTTCGTGCTGATTCCCTCCTTTTTTCGTTTGACCGGCTCGCAACGCCCGGAGAATTTGTATTCCAGCGCGCGGGAAAAGACGGCCTGCGGCTCGACGCCGCAAAAGCGCAGCAATACTGCCGCCGTCGAATTTTCCGCACGCATCAGTGCGAGCAGAATGTGGTGCGGGGAAATTTCCCGTTCACCGGAATGCTCGGCCTCCTGCGCCGCGCACGCCAGCACGCCCTGCATCCGCTCGGACAGCGCGTAGCGCAAGGGCATATTTTCCCCTCCGCGGCCGATATACAGTACCGCCAGATCGTGCAGAAGCGTCTGCGACACGCCAAACGATCGAATCAGCCGTCCCTCGTGGCTTTGCGGTGCGCTCAAAGCAAGCAACAGATGCGCCGTGCCCACGCAACTGTGCCCCATCCGTCTGGCATATGCGGCCGCATCGAGTATCAGGTTGGTCGCGTCCGACCGATAGCCCATGGAAATCCCTCCCATCTCCGGGGATTTTCCCCGTCCCATTTGAAAAATATACGAAAAAAGCGAAAATTAGGAATTGCATTTTCCGAAATCCATGCTAGAATAAAGATATCCATTGGATACACGCCAATGAGAAACACGAATTGGGAGGAACATACCATGGCTTACAAGATTACCGATGCCTGCGTCAAGTGCGGCACCTGCGCCGACAACTGCCCCGTCGAAGCGATCTCCGAGGGCGACGATCAGTTCGTCATTGATGCCGATGTCTGCGTCAGCTGCGGCTCCTGCGCCGACAACTGCCCCGTCGAAGCAATCGAGGAAGGCTGATTCCAGTCGAATCCGCTGTTGGCCTGTGCAGCCCGCTTCGGCTGCACAGGCCGATTTCATATCGGGAGGTTTTTCTTTGGAACACCTGCATAACGGTTTCACGCTTGATACTTCCGCTTTCCCGCTGAGCACCGACTCGATGCTCCTGTCCGACTTCGCGCGTCTGCCGAAAAACGCGCACGTGCTCGATCTCGGCTCCGGCTGTGCGACGCTCGGCGTTCTGCTTTGTGCCGCAGACGCGCACTGCCGCGTCACGGGCGTGGAAATTGAACAGCAGGCACACCTGCTGGCACTGGAAAACATCCGCCGCAATGCGCTCGATGCCCGATTGTCCAGTATATGCGCCGACCTACGCAGTGTTTCACTTCCCGCGGGGCAATTCGATGTCTGCGTTTCCAATCCCCCCTACTATTCCGGCGGCCCCGCCAGCCGCGCCCATCCTACCGCCCGGCGGGAGGACACCTGCACCACGGCCGACCTGTTTCGCGCGGCGGCGAAGGCATTGCGCTGCGGCGGTGACTTCTTTCTCGTGCACAAACCGGAAAAGCTCGCACAGTTATGCGCCTGCGGTAGTGAATACGGTCTGGAGGCAAAACGTTTGCGCCTCGTGCGCCACCGCGAGGGCGGCACGATTAGTCTGATTTTGCTGCAATGCCGCAAAGGCGGGAAACCCGGCGTACAAATCGACGAACTGTTTTTATTTGACCGCAGCGGTGCGCCGTCGGCGCAATACCGCAGTATTTATCATCTTCAGGAGGACTGACCCATGGCCGGAATGCTCTATCTCGTTCCCACGCCGATCGGCAATCTTGGCGACATTTCCGCCCGTTGCCGCGAAACGCTGGAAAATGCCGACTTTATCGCCGCGGAGGACACGCGCGTGACGCTGAAACTGCTCAATCATTTGGGCATCAAAAAAAGCCTCGTCAGCTACTACGAGCACAACAAGGCGTTCAAAGGCGATGTGATTTTGCAGCGCATTCTCGACGGCGAGACCTGCGCGCTGGTATCCGACGCAGGCAGTCCCGCCATATCCGACCCGGGCGAGGATCTCGTCAGGCTCTGCGCGCAAAACGGGATCACCGTCTGCGCCATTCCCGGGCCGTGCGCCGTGATCACCGCGCTGAGCATTTCCGCGCAGGCAACGGGGCGATTCTGTTTTGAGGGTTTTCTCTCCACGGCGAAAAAAAGCCGTCGGGCGCATTTGGAAAGTCTGGTCGCCGAGCCGCGCACCATGGTTTTTTACGAAGCGCCGCACAAGCTGCTGTCTACGCTGGAGGATATGCGCGACGTTTTCGGTGCGCAACGGCCGATCAGCCTCTGCCGCGAGCTGACGAAGCTGCACGAGGAGGTCTATCGCACGACGCTGGGCGAGGCCGTCGAGCACTACACGCAAACGCCCCCGCGCGGGGAATTTGTGTTGGTGGTCGCAGGTGCGGAGCCAGTCGCCGAGGAAAAGGCCGACGCGACCGATGCGGCCGCGCGCGTCGCACAACTGATTGCGCAGGGGCTTTCGCGCAAGGACGCCGTGCGTCAGACGGCGGCGGAGCTGAATTTGCCGAAAAACGTCGTCTACGATGCCGCATTGCACGATGCCTGATTTCCGAGTACTACGTCGACAGGCGGCTTCTCCTCAAGGAGAGGGCTGCTGCGCCTGCGGCGCGGGATGCGGATTGCCACGGCGCTTCGCGCCTCGCAATGACAAAAGCGGCAAGTGCAGCACAAAAAACAGCAAACGGCGGGAGCAAGCCCCCGCCCTACGGCATCATTTTTCATTTTTCATTATTCATTTTGCATTAAAGAATCCCTTGCCCGGGCGGGCAAGGGATTTTTTGTTCGATCAGATGTGCTTCTTTCTATCCAAGAAGAACCAGATCACGAATACCGCGATTCCGACGAACGACAAGCTTGCGATGACGCACACGACAGTCGTGAAGGTCTGCAATTGGTCGTCTTTTTCCGTCAGTTCGGTCTTCAGTGCCGCCAATTCCTCGGACAGTGCGTCGACCGCCTCGGACAGTGCGCTCTGCGCGGCGGAAACCTGTGCCTCGATGGCCGCTTTGCTGTCCGCGTCGGCCTTATTCAGGGCGGATTTCGCCAGTTCGAGTTGCTCGTTGAGTGCCGCGATCTTGTCGGCCAAGTCCTTATCGCCGTCGGCGATGGCCTTGTTGAGTGCCTCCTGCGCCGCGGTCAGATCGGCGGAAACCTTGCCGATCGACTCCTGCAGGACGCTCTGTGCATCGGTGATTTTCTGCGTCAGCTCGGATTTGAGTGACTCGTCGGCGGAAGCGTAGTTGTCCTTGACCGCCTCCAGCGCGTCGATTGCCGCACTCAGTTCGTCCAGTGCTTTTTGGACTTCGGACGCGTCTGCCTTGTTCTCGATCAGCGAGGCAATGTCCTGCTCGGCCGCGCTCACGCGGTCTTTCAAGCCGTTGATGGTCGCGTTCAATGTTTCGACCGCGCCGTCAATGGACGCTTGCAGTGCTTGCTTGAGTTCTTCATCGGCACCCTTGTAGGCTTCCTTGACGGCTTCCAGTGCCGCGATGCTCTCGCGCAGTTCGTTCAGTGCGTTCGACACATCCAGCGCGTCGGCCTTGGACTCCAGCAGTTCGGCGACGCTCGCCTCGACCGTGCTCAGGCGCTGTTTGATATCGTCAATGGTTTCGTTCAGGGTTTCTACCGCACTGTCGATGGACGCCTGCAGTTCTTCCTTGAGCTCGTCGTCGGCGGCCGCATAGGCTTGCTTGACGGCCTCGATGAGCTCGTTCAGTTCGCTCAGAGCCTCGGCGACTTCGGCCGCGTCAGCCTTGCTCTCGGTCAATGCTTCGAGATTCTTCTCGGCCTCGGTCAGGCGGTATCTCAGGGCGATGATCGTGCCGTCCTGCGTGTCGTTGGCGCGGTTGATGTAGTCGAGCAATTCGTCCTTGAGCGCGCCGTCGGCATCTTGGTAAGCCTGCTTGACAGCCTCGATAATGTTGTTCAGATTTTCCAATGCCTCGGCGACTTCCGCGGCATCGGCCTTGTTGTTGATCAAGTCGATGATGTCGTTTTCTGCCTCGGTCAGGCGATCTTTCAGGCCGTTGATGGTGGTGTTGATGGTTTCCACCG
>CAYSYK010000003.1:138569-144048 GCA_964435375.1 uncultured Oscillospiraceae bacterium
CCAACGCCTCGGCGACCTCGGTCGCATCGGCCTTACTGTTGGTCAGATTGGTGATGTTGGTTTCCGCCTCGGTCAGGCGATCTTTCAGGCCGTTGATGGTGGTGTTGATGGTTTCCACCGCACCGTCGATGGCATCTTGCAATTCGCCCTTGAGTGCGTCGTCGGCATCTTTATAAGCCAGCTTGACCGCATCAATGATGTCATTCAGGTCTTCCAACGCCTCGGCGACCTCGGTCGCATCGGCCTTACTGTTGGTCAGATTGGTGATCTTGGTTTCCGCCTCGGTCAGGCGGGTTTTCAGCGCTTCGATGACCAAATTCTGCGCTTCGTTCGCATCGTCGATGATGTCCTGCAGTTCCGCCTTGAGTGTCGCGTCGGCATCGACGTAGTTATTCTTGGCCGCGTCGAGCACGCTCAGTGCTGTGCTCAGGTTGGAAACCGTCTGGTTAAGGGTTTCGAGGTCGGCCTGTGCAGCCTTGGTGTTGAGCAGGTTCGTCAGGTTATTTACGGAGCTTTGCAGTGCCGCGATGGCGGCGTTGATCGTATCCGCGTCGGCCTTTCCTGCCAGTGCGGTGTTGAGCGCGTCGATGCTGTTTTGCAGATCATTCTGCGCGTCTTGCAGCGTGCCGACGTAATCGGGTCGCTCCCACACGGCCGTCAGGACGAGGTTGTCGGCAACAATGTCGGTGTCGAAATTAAATTTCTCGTCGCCGTTGTACCAGCCGAGGAACTTGTATCCCGTCTTTTCGGGATCGACGGGTTTTACGACCTTACTGCCGCTCGGGACGATCTCCCATGCATAGATATTCTCATCGAAAATGAATTCCACGAGTTTTCCGGTAATAGAGCCGTGATCTTTTTTCAGCGCCCCGTATACGATCGTGGCATCGGTTGCGGAATCGTTTTTCAGCACCGACCCACAGTATACATCGCAGCCGGATATCGTGCCGCCTTTCATGATGAAGGTACCGTCGTTGAACACGCCGCCGCCTGCGTAGTTGGAGGCTACCGAGCATCCGGAGATGGTGCCGCCCTCCATGGTGAAGGTACCGGTGTTGCACACACCGCCACCTCTATAGCCGCCCCAGCCGCCGGTGATCTTGCCGGTTCGGGCTGCGGAGGAGTCTTTGAGCGTGAAGTTCGCGCCGGACATGACCGCAATGACTCCGCCCTTGTTCTCGCTTTCGTATTTCAGCGCATAGCCGTTCAGGTCGAGGGTGATCGTGCCGCTGATCGTGAGGGTCGAGGGAATGGACACATCCTTCATCAGCACGAGCGTGCCGCCGCTTGTCGCCGCCGCGGAAAGTCCCGATGCGCCATAGACATAGCGGGTGTCGTCCACCTGCACATAGCCCGTGCCGCCGAGCTTGAGGGTGTCGGTCAGGTATTCCTTGGTAACGTCAACAGTTGTCGAGCTGTCGATGCCGTTCTTGCCGCCCCCAAAGATCAGCGACCCGTTGATAACGATGCTGCCGGGGGACACGGGCTTGATAAGTCCTGCCCGTGAAGAACCTGAGAGCCCATTCATCACCTCTCCGTAAAATTCGCCGGCTGCAAGGGTTCCACACAAGCCACTGCCCCCTTGCACGAGGTTTCCAAGCATCCCATAAAACTTGGTCATTCCGGCCGCATCGGCATGGTGCGTAATGGTGCCCAAATTCGTACTTGCACTTGTTCCACCGATCACCTCGCCGCCGTCGGCATAAAGCGTTCCATTGTTTTTGATTCCTCCGCTCACCGTGCCTCCCTTCAGCGTCGCGCTACCGGCGGTGTCAGTAGCAAGCGTGCCGGCTGTATCGGAATCCAGTATGCCGCTTTCCAGCGTGAACTTACCCACTATGTAAACTGTATACCCAGATCCGGAATATAGCTTGCCGCCGGTGGCGCTGTCGCGGACGGTCAGGTCGCCGGCTGTCTCAACCATGATCATCTGCTCCTTGGAGATCCCTGCCCACGACACCGTCTTGCCGTTTAGGTCAAGCGTGAGCTTTTTACCGATATTGACCGTCGCGGTGGTGGTGACATTGTCCACCAGCTTGATGGTATCGCCATTCGCCGCGGCGTTGACCGCCGCCGCGAGGGCGCTATAGCCGCCCTTGGTCGCGCCGGTGCTGTCCAGCAGGAGGATAATCGGATCCTCAAAGGCGTTGGTCACGCTGTTGTATACCTTGACGGTGGTCGTGTCGTCGACCGTGATGATCTGCGCCGAGCCGTCGCCGGGGAAATAGGGATAGAGCTTGCCCTCGCTCGTCCACGTCGTACCGTTGTGGTAGATGTGCTTGGGCGGATAGGCCACGCCGCCTATGGTCACGGGCTTACCCTCGGGGTTGTCGATCTCGTAGAGGTAGACGTTATTGCCCTTTCCGTCGGTGGGGAGAACAGCCGTGCCGTCGCCCTTACCGATAGCGGTTTTGCCGCTTGCTTTGACCGAGCCGCCGGAGATGGTGATGTTCGATACCGCGCCTCTATTGCTGCCAAATCCGCTACCGATGCCGGCGCCGCTGTCGCCGCTTGCCGTGACATTGCCGCCGGAAATCGTGATGTTCGATACCGCGCCGCTGGATATCGCATATCCGCTGCCGATGCCGGCGCCGAGTTGGCTACTCGCCGTAACATTGCCGCCGGAAATCGTGATGTTCGATACCGCGCCGCTGTTGCTCGCATATCCGCTGCCGATGCCGGCGCCGCTGTCGCTGCTTGCCGTGACATTGCCGCCGGAGATGGCGATGTTCGATACCGCGCCGCCACGGCCGTCGGTAGATCCGCTGCCGATGCCGGGGCCGAGTTGGCTACTCGCCGTGACATTGCCGCCGGAAATCGTGATGTTCGATACCGCGCCATTATCGTCGACGCTAAATCCGCCGCCGATGCCGGCACCTCTGTAACTGCTTGCCGCAACGTTGCCGCCGGAGATGGCGATGTTCGCTACCGCGCCGCCACGGCCGATGGCAGATCCGCTGCCGATGCCGGCGCCTCTGTAGCTGCTTGCCGCAACGTTGCCGCCCGAGATCGTGATGTTCGATACCGCGCCGCTATAGGAGGTGCCGACAGGGCTGGTTCCACCGCCGATGCCGGCGCCAGAGGCGAACTGGCCCACATTACTGGTATAGGAGCTTGCCTCCAGCGCGCCGCAGGTTGCGGGGTCACAGATGTGCCCGCTCTCGCCGCTGTGCGCACAGCGGATAGTCAGGCTGCCGCTCGTGCCCTCTTTTTCAAGTCCGGCACGACTATAGCCGCTCCTGAGGATATTGGTCGTGCCGTCGGCAAGCGTCAGGGTGACCGAGCCGGTGCTGCCCTTGGTGATCAGGAACGCGCAGTTGTCATCGCCGCTCGACACGTCGATGTTCACGCCCGCGAGAATGAGGTCAACGCTCGCGTCCCTCTCGACCACGATCTTGTGTGCGGTTGCCGCGCTCGCGGCGTTCGCGATCTGAAGCACCGCGCCGCCCTTGACGGTAAGCACGCCGTTCGTTTGGTCATAATCATAGCCCGCCGCATCACCCCAGACAGTGAAGCCGCCATCGACGGTCGTCGGTATGGGATCGAGGGTCACGGTACCGTTGTTTGCCATCAGCGTGCCGCTCTCCCCATACGGATAGAAGCCGTTGGGCAGGTAGATGTAGGCATTGTCCTCGGTCGTCCAGCCGGACCCGTCGTGATAGATGTGTTTACCGTAGGACGTGCCGTTGACAGTGACGCTCGTAGCGGGGGCGGAGATGGCCATCTTGCACAGGTAGACCGGGATGCCCTTTCCGTCGGTGGGGGTGACGGGGGAGGCTGTTTCGGGCGCGCTACCGCCACCTCCCTTGCCGATGCCGCAGCCTTTTGTGCTGCTTGCTTTGAGCGAACCGCCGGAGATAGCGATGCTCAATACCGCACCGCTTGAAGCGGAAGACAATCCGCTTCCGATACCAACGCTATCCGTACTGCTCGCCGTGACGCACCCGCCCGAAATGGTAATGCATGATACCGCGCCGCTGTTACTACCGTTGCAACGCCCGCTGCCGATGCCGGCACCGGTGTTGCTGCTTGCCGTGACGTTGCCGCCCGAGATGGTGATGTTCGATACCGCGCCGCTTTCGCTCGCAAATCCGCTGCCGATGCCGGCACCTCTGTAGCTGCTTGCCGCAACGTTGCCGCCCGAGATCGTGATGTTCGCTACCGCGGCGCTATAGGAGGTGCCGACAGGGCTGGTTCCACCGCCGATGCCGGCGCCAGAGGCGAACTGGCCCACATTACTGGTATAGGAGCTTGCCTCCAGCGCGCCGCAGGTTGCGGGGTCACAGATGTGCCCGCTCTCGCCGCTGTGCGCACAGCGGATAGTCAGGCTGCCGCTCGTGCCCTCTTTTTCAAGTCCGGCACGACTATAGCCGCTCCTGAGGATATTGGTCGTGCCGTCGGCAAGCGTCAGGGTGACCGAGCCGGTGCTGCCCTTGGTGATCAGGAACGCGCAGTTGTCATCGCCGCTCGACACGTCGATGTTCACGCCCGCGAGAATGAGGTCAACGCTCGCGTCCCTCTCGACCACGATCTTGTGTGCGGTTGCCGCGCTCGCGGCGTTCGCGATCTGAAGCACCGCGCCGTCCTTGACGGTAAGCACGCCGTTCGTTTGGTCATAATCATAGCCCGCCGCATCGCCCATGACGGCGAAGCCGTCCGTGACGGACACTACGGTGCTGCCGGGCGTTGGCGTTGTCGCCGAACCGGTCGCTGTGCCTGCCGCCGGAGTGGCAGGACTTGCCGGGCTTGCCGCTGCCGCCTGCACCGCCGGGGTGCCGGGTGTGACCGCCATGGCCGACACGCCGAGTGCCAGCACCATGAGCGACACCAGTAGAATGTTTCGGATGTTCAGAGTGTGTTTTTTCATAGGTTTACCTCCCGCAGTTGAATTTGTGGATTTGCGTTCCGAGGGGGTTGGATCGTCCGACTTCGCAGCGCAAAATATTCAGACCGACCGTTTGATTGATTGTATCATATTCAAGGCAAAAAATCTAGTACTATTTGTTCTTTTTTCTGTCTACCTTCCCCTTTGGAAAAGGTGTCGCCGCCGTAGGCGCGCGGCTCCCCCTTTGTCATTGCGAGGCGCGAAGCGCCGTGGCAATCCGTATTCCATCCCGCGCCGTGCGCGTCAGACTTCCCCTTTGGGGAAGATGTCGCCGCCGGCGACGGATGAGGGTCGTCCTTTCCCAAAGGTGCGTAGATTCCTCGACTCGCTATCGCTCGGAATGACATAATGGTAAGTGCGACGCAAAAAACGGCGGGAGTCCCCCGCCCTACGACATAATTTTTCATTATGCATTTTGCATTAAAACGTCCGGGGGACACTTGCAGGCATAAAAAACCACCAAGTTTCCTTGGTGGTCTCTTGTGTTTGCGTTACCTATTTTCACGGTTAGGGCAACTATCGTCATGCCGTCCGCAAGTGTCCGGGGGACACTTGCAGGCATAAAAAACCACCAAGTTTCCTTGGTGGTCTCTT